>JADLFH010000035.1 GCA_020845705.1 Microthrixaceae bacterium
ATGAGCTGATCGATGAGCTTGCCGACGACTGCTTCATGCCCTTCACCGTGGGAGGTGGGATCCGGTCAGTGAGCCATGTGGGGCGATTGCTCGAGGTGGGTGCCGACAAGGTGGCGATCGGCACCGCAGCTGTGGAGGAGCCGGCTGCACTCGCCGAGACGGCGAAACAGTTCGGGAGCCAGTGCGTCGTGGCCGTGATCGACGTTACCCGGGATGACGCTGGCTCACCGACGGTGATGACCCGGTCCGGGACGCTTCCGACGGAACGTGACCCTGTGGAGCTGGCCCGGTGCTGTGAGGACATGGGCGCCGGGGAGATCCTTCTTCAGTCGGTTGATCGAGACGGAACCATGAGCGGTTACGACCTGGAGGTCATCGCGGTGGTCTCCGACGCAGTCTCCATCCCGGTTATCGCCTCCGGAGGTGCTGGGACCTACGACGATCTTCTCGACGCGCTCGGGGTTGGTGCCTCCGCAGTTGCCGCCTCTGCCATGTTCCATTTCACGGAACAGACCCCACTCCAGGCGAAGGCGCGCATGGATGAGGCTGGCTATCCGGTCCGGCGGTAGCAGGCTCGGAAGTCGGCAGCCGGCCATACGAGCCCCCTGGCTACTCGCCGGCACCTCGGCGAGCGGTTACCCCCAACCTCATCCCGGCTCTCCCAGGCCCGCCCGCACCTCCCTGTTCTCACGCCGCAGTTCGGCTTGGATCAGACGAAGCAAGACTGCTCCGATTGCGACCGCGGCAACCAGTCGAAGAGCCAACGGCAGGCCGCCGCCGGGGGCGAATCCGGCGATCACGAGAACGATGGCGGACACAACGAATACCATGGCCTCATTCCGCCCTTGCCACGGAACGTCGGCCACCCTTCGAGCTGCTGCGCGGGACATCAGACCTGCGGTGGCATAGCCAGCAAGGGTTGCTAGGGCAGCACCGGACAACCCGAAAGTACGGATGAGGAGCAGGTTGAGCGCGATGTTCACCATCGCGGAGGCCGGCTGGATCAGGGCCAAGCTGGCGGTTCGCTTCGTCCAGAATAAGACATGCATGCCCGAGAGGTAACGAACCTCGAAGAGCATCGAACCGAGGATGATTGCAACTGGGAGAACGAGTTCGTCGGGCTGATACGTCGGGGGAGCGGCGAAGCGAAGGGCGAGTGGTGCGGCAAGACCCAGTGCCCCCGCTGACCCAGCCACCAGCACAGCGACGCGGACACTCGAGTCCGCCAGCGTGATCCAACGACGTTCCTCCGACTCCGAGAAGATGTGCGGAGCCCAGGCGTTATTCAACGCATTGGTCAGACTGAAACCCGCCGTTGCGAGCGAATACGCGACCTGGTAGCGAGCGGCGGCTGTGAGCCCGAGCTGATCGGCCAGAATGACTCGGTCACCAGCAGAGAGAACGATGGCGGCAAGGGTGTGGACGACCGTCGGGCTTCCGTGCCGAAGCGCGGCACTCAGCTCCGTCCGCGACGGCAACCGTCGCGGAGTGACCTTTGCGAGAGTGGCCGACACCAAGCACCCCGCGACTGCACCCACAAGAAGTCCGACGAAGTAGGCCCCCGAAGTTGCGCGACCCCACAAGAGCAGAAGGCCGAGCAGCTGGCCACCAATAGTCGACACAAGGGTGCTCAGGACGAACGCCGCCGAACGACGTTGCGCCTGCAACACGCTGAGGCAACCCGACTGAATTGACATCGGCAGCGCCATCCAGACGGCGAGCTGCATCGCCGGGCCATACCCACCGAGCCCACCCCTCGCCCACCACGGCCCAGCGAGGTGTGCAGCGGCGATGATGGCCGTGGAGATGGCTGCGGAAGCGGTGAGCATCTGCGCGGCTCGATGATGCCCGTCGGCGGCCCTCTCATAGATGGGGAAGGCGACCACTGTTGTGAGGCCCAGCGAGGCTGCTCCGAGCAAAGCTTGAAAGACAAGCGTTGCGAGGGCGACGACCCCGACTTCCTCCTGACTCAGCAGACGAGTCACAACGGGGAGAACGAGGATGTAGCTCCCGAACTGGAGGATGCGGGCGACCAGATAGATCAGTCCTTCTCCCACTAGGCGGCCACTCCCCTGGTGAGACAACCGGCCCGGGTCGGATCCCCCTTCCCGCATCAAACTATGTCGTTAGACGCGCTTCACGCACGAGATCACGACGACGCCGGAGCCAGTGGAGCAGCCGCCCCAGTGATGGGTAGTCATCATGAGGCCGCGGCGGAGCGGCCATAATGGCGTCAAACTCCGAGCTGCTGAACCCGAGCTTCTTCAGGACGTACTCACGATCCTCAGCAAGCAGATCGGGGCCGCATGCGGGGCTTGCAAGCTCGGCAAGCGCCTCCTCTCTTGACAGCTCACCGTTGACGATGCGACTGGAGAGATGAGCCTTCCGCTTGTCGACCCCGAACTTGGTCGGCAAGATTGCGCATTGGTAAAAGCGAGTAAAGATCGACTCATGATGTTTCTCGCCGTAATCGCGCCATGCCAGCTCCTCAGATAGCTCGCGTTCCGCCAGGTCTCGTCGGTAGTGAATATTGTTAAGAATCTGGACATAGGTGCAGCCCAGATTCAGTGCACGCATCATCCCGAACGTGAGAATCGAGTCATGCGGAAAGGTCATCAATGGCACGGTTCCGAATCTTTTCTGTATTGCTCGAATATTCCGCCAGTCCTGTTTCGGCCATACCCAAGCGTCTGGCATGACAGATTCAGTCGCGATGTTGGTGCCACTCAACACGAACTTGACTCCCCGGTCCTTGGCTAGTCGGTGCATGACAGCGAAAATCGCATGGTCAGTTACTAGCTCGATATCGATCACAGATGCACGCAGAAACGATCGCTGTAGGTCACGGAACTCATTCCAATTGACGACGTAGGTTTCCAGATCAAATCCGAGTTTCGTGCACGCCGCCTCAATATTCCCGACTGCGACCTCGGAGTTCCAGCCGTTGTCAAAATGAACCGCCAAGGCTCGAAGTCCCAAGCGGGACGCAAGCAGTGCAACATATGCACTATCGATCCCACCGCTCATTCCTATGACGCAATCGTAGCCGCCACATCGAGATGCACCAAGCACCCTTTCCCGTAGCCGATCAAGTCTCGCGTCAACCTCAACATCGGTCTGTGGGAGACTCCGTAGAAGCAGCTCCGCGCGCGTGCAGTGGTTGCACACCCCATTCGAATCGAAGCCGATATTGGGATCGGATGTATCCATTACGCAACGAACGCATCGGCGCATTTCCGTCCCAGACCCAACGTAAGAATCAGAATCGGAGCCCATCGATCTCCTCCGGGGGCAGATAGCTCACGAGAGCCGCGAAGTGGGGTCCTCGGGTCAGGAACATGCGGCCAACTCCGGCGGCTGCTGCACCACTCACGAGAACGTCCCGAATGTCGCCTCGCTCTCCACATCCGCCGCATGCGATCACAGGCACCGATACCTCGCGCGAAATGATAGAAGTCAGCTCCACATCATAGCCCTCGGCAGTTCCATCTCGGTCGACGGACGTCACCAGAAGTTCGCCAGCTCCGCGCTCAGCGAGCTCGCGACCCCAGTCGACGGGGTCCCGGTTCTGCAGCCGCCGCGGTCCGCTCTCGTCTCGAACTCGGTACTTGCCCAACCTGCCGCGGCTCACATCCATCGAGGCCACGACACTCTGCGAACCGAAGGTGTCGGCCAACTTCGTCACAAGGGCAGGGTCACGCAGAAGCGCAGAATTTGCTGACACCTTCTCGCATCCTGCCCGCAGCACCAGCTCGGCGTCTGAGAGGCTCGCAACACCTCCGCCATATGTGATTGGCATGAAACATTCCTCGGCAAGGCCCCGAATCAGATCAGAATTCGGCCGCCGATCCTGCGATGTTGCTTCGATATCGAGGATGATTAGCTCGTCGACCTCCTTCGTGTTGAAAATTCTGAGTGCATTGACAGGATCTCCCAAGTATCGCGGGTGAGAAAACCGCGTGGTCTTCACCATGCCATCGCCTTGTAGCGTGAGAACGGGAATGACCCGTGGGCGGAGCATCTCGATTTCCTATCGTCCAACTGCCAATTGTACGAACCTCTCGAGAAGCCGCATCCCGAACCGGTGACTCTTCTCTGGGTGGAACTGGACCCCATAGATCGAGCCATTCTGAACTACTGATGCGAACTCATGCCCGTACGCGGTCAGGCCGACGACGTCCTCAGACCGCTGGCAGCTCAAGTGGTAGGAGTGCACGAAGTAGAACCGATTCATCTCAGAGTTGTCGAGCAGCGGTGAGGACCTCACACACCGGACATCGTTCCATCCCATGTGTGGAACCCGTAGATGCTGGCCGTCATCAGGTCGGAACTTGATGACGGCTGCATCGAGCCACCCCAGTCCTTCCTCATCCCCTTCCTCACTCCCGCGACACATAAGTTGCATCCCAAGGCAAATGCCGAGTATTGCCGTGCCGGCAGCACGCTGAGCTCCTAGAAATTCGACCAGGCCCAGTTGACGAATGGCACCCATGCCCTTATCGAATGAACCGACTCCTGGCAGTATCAAGGCAGCGGCTTTGCCGAGTTGAATAGGGTCTGAGGCTACAATGCACGGAACGTCAAGCCGCCGAAGCATGTTCTGGATCGACCCGATGTTACCGAGGCCAGCGTCAACGATTCCGATCACGCCGCCCATGGATCCTCCGCTAGTTCCCGTATCCATGATCGCCAGGTCCCGTCTGGTTGTCTCGCCGCTAATGACCGGGGCCGTTCTAGCGCCGAGGTCAGAGCGTCAGTGATCTGCCTATTCCCCCATTTAGGGACGCCAAGAACCTCATTTGACGTGATCTCGGCGGAATAGATCGCCGTGCCTGCGTCGCCAACGACAACTGACGGAACACCGAAACGTGTGGCCTCGTGGACTGCACTTGACCCTCTTGTCCCGTGGGCCGATGCGTGGCGCAGTAGCGCGTAGAGAGGCATTGAACTCGCGTCGCGTACATTTGCCCGGCCGGGGGCCGCGCCGCTCAGCTCACGGTCCCAAGTCTCGATATCAGGCCGCGTCGGGTGGCAGCGTATCCACCAGCGCCACGTCGGTGGTGATTCGGCGAGAAGGTGGGCGAGTTCCCTTCGTTGGTCCGCTGTCTCTAACCCACCAAGGGTCCAGAGGATTGTCGGGCATCCCCGGCCCTCAGGGCTCATCGCCCGAACTTCTCGATCCGCAGCCACTGTCCCTGGGCTGTCCACTAGCCATCGATCTAGGAAGGGATTGCCGACTACCACCGGGCGGTGGTGGCTTCCGCCCCATTGAGCGATCACGTCTGCCTCAGCTGAGGTCCAAACAGCGAACCGGTCTGGGAGCAGCGGATAGCCTGGTTCGGGCGGTCGCCAGGACCCGTATGCGAAGTGTAGAGCGCCCTGAAGCCCGTGTTGAAGATCCACGGACGGAACACCTGCGAAGCGACAGGCGAGCACGAACGCCATACCTCGCAATGAGTAGAACTCAACGACAAGTCCCGCCACCGCTTCAGCCTTTCGCAGATGCAGCGCGAGCCGACGGGCCCACGTCTCAATGACTCGTGCTCCGACGGCAATGGTTGCTTGGCTAGGAATGCCAGTCTCCAAACCGATGGAACGAAGCCGGCGGGCGATGTCCTCGTACGCCGGAAGCTGGATCGACCGACTACGCCGGAGCCGGGCGGCCAACATGTCGAGGTCGAGCTGTCGCTGAATGCGACAGACCGGCATCGGCAGAGACTCAAGGCCGTAACCCGGTACAAGCAGCAACGGTTCCAGACCGGACTCCCGGAGCTCATCCCGCAGGGGATCACAGAAGCGATCAACTGTCTGACCAAACAGCTTCACGTAGGAGACCCCGTCTGAGAGAAACACGGGCGAGCCCCGAGCAACCTGAGCGCTGGATCGACGGGGCGCGCGGAATGACTGAGCAGCGCCTCTCGCCGCGGAGCGTGCGCGAGCGACAGATGCAGAGATACCAACATCCGATGTAGGAGCTGGCAGGCCTTCCACGGACCAAGCAATCGCATGGCCAATGCGAACCTTGAAAAGCGGCCAAATCTGAATCCCGTCGACCATCCATCGGTGAACAGGCAGGTCACGTTCGATCTCTGCCAGCTCGGCAAGGGAGTCGGCGAGCTTCGTCATGACAGAGTCTGCGAGTCGAGGGCGCAACGCAGTTCGTCGATCACAGAACGTTGCTCCGGCAGGGAGAGGTTCACGTACATCGGCAGCGAGAGGAGCGTCGAGAATGCTCGCTCGGTTTCCGGGAATGCTGAGTATGGCTCTGCGGCCGCGCTGAACGAGCTGAAGCGATAGGTCGGCACGTAGTGCACCTGCACGCCGATGCCCGCGCCTCGAAGATGCTCATAGATCTCGTCACGATGGCCTACCCGAATCGGAAAGAGGTGCAGCCCGTGGCGAGTCCCGTGGGGCGGGGAGGGCGGAAGTAGCACTCGCTCGTCATCCTTGAAAGCAGCACGGTAACGGTCAGCAATCGCTTCGCGAGCCTTCAGGAACGCATCCAACCGCTCCAGCTGAGACGCGCCAAGCGCGGCGGCGATGTCAGTCAGGCGATAGTTCCATCCGAGTTCACCGATGTCGTACCTCCACGCAGGGTCGCCCACGTCACGCTCGATCCCATGATGCCGGAAACGACGAAGTGCGTCAGCGAGCTTCGCTGAGTTCGTCGTGATCGCGCCGCCTTCCCCTGTCGTCACCGTCTTCACGGGATGGAAGGAGAAGCAGCACAAGTCGCTGTGCGCACAGTTGCCGACGAGACCGTCTGGCGTGACCGCACCGATCGCGTGTGCGGCGTCCTCGATTACGATCCGGGGCCTCCGGCCAGCGGATTCGAGAGCCGCGAGATCCACCGGCAGACCGGCGTAGTGCACAGCGATGAGACCGTCAACGCTCCTCGGTACCTGCTCAAGGTCCACGTTGAGGGTCGCTGGATCGATGTCGACGAACGCAACGTCGGCTCCGACATACCGCGCTGCGTTCGCGCTCGCCGCAAAGGAGAGCGGGGAGGTCACCACGAGGTCGCCCGGGCCGAGCCCTGCAACGTGCGCCGCGGCGTGCAGCGCGGCGGTGCCGCTCGCAACGGCGACGGCGTACTTCGCTCCGGTCACATCGCACAATGCAGCCTCGAAGCGCTCGATCACCGGACCCTGTGTGAGGTAGTCGCTCCGGAGCACCTCGACGACGGCCGCGATGTCGCTCTCGTCGATGCTCTGGTGTCCGTAGGGGATCATGTGACCAGTGCCGCCAGTTCCTCGGCGCCAAGCCAGGTCGCATTGGTATCGCTTACGTAGGCGAAACCCTCGGGTAGCGGTGACGCGCCCACCCACCTGTCCGGGGTACCCCACCAGGGATGTTCCGGAAGCACCACGTACACACTGCCGGCATCGACGGAGTGCCGTGCTTCGTCCTGGGTGAGCAGCGACTCGTGCAGCTTCTCACCCGGCCGAATGCCGACGACTTCCTGGGGTATACCAGGCGCCATGGCCTCGGCGAGGTCGACGACCCGCATCGAGGGGATCTTCGGCACGAACACCTCCCCCCCGACCGTGTTCTCGAGAGCGAAGAGCACAAGCTCCACCGCCTCGTCGAGCGTGATCCAGAAGCGGGTCATGCGGGGGTCGGTGATGGTGAGGCGTCCCGAACGCACCTGGCGCTTGAACACTGGGACGACCGATCCGCGCGAGCCGACGACATTGCCGTATCGCACGCAGCAGAGCTTGGTACGCGACTGGGCGGCGTACGCGTTCCCCTGGATGATGAGCTTCTCCTCGCAGAGCTTTGTGGCACCGTAGAGGTTCACCGGATTCACGGCCTTGTCGGTAGACAGGGCGACGACCTTCGCGACGCCGTTGTCGATTGCCGCGTCGACGATGTTCTGCGATCCGTTGATGTTCGTCTGAATGGCTTCGAACGGGTTGTACTCACAGGCTGGCACCTGTTTCATGGCAGCCGCGTGGATGATGAAGTCAGCACCTTTCGCCGCGCGGGAGAGTCGCTCGGGGCTGCGAACATCGCCCAGGAAGAATCGCAGCCGGTCATCGCCGTTGAAGCGCTCCGACATCTCGGACTGCTTCAGCTCGTCCCGGGAGAACACGCGAATCGTGACGCTCTCGAACCGCTCAAGCAGCCGCCCGGCAAAAGCGGTCCCGAAGGAACCGGTCCCACCTGTCAGGAGCACTGTCCGCCCGTTCAGATCACTCGTCATCAGTCACCCTCTGTCGTCCATGTTTCGGTTTCTCCAATCGGCGTTGCAGCCAGACCGGTGAGCCCTCGGGCACCGGGCACCCTCGCGATGATGTTGGGGAACCGTGCGGGATCCACCGCACACCGTCCGTCGTAGATCACCCGGGTACCCGGCAGATCGTTCTCCCCGAGGGACCGGTACTCGGCATGGTCAGCCTGGACGATCGCGGCATCGACCCGCTCGCCGCGCACGCTCGGCTCAAGGCCGAGTGCCCGGATCTCCTCGTCGTCGTAGAGCGGGTCGGACACCACCGCCCGCGCACCCCGCTCCGCCAGGAGCCGGGCGAGTGGAAACACACCGGAGAACGCGTGCTCCTTCACCCCGCCCCGGTATGCGACCCCCAAGATCAGCACCGTCTTGCCGTCGAGGGCACCCAGCTCTGCCTCCACCGCGTCGACGGCGACTCGTGGCATCTCGTCGTTCACCTCGCGGGACCGCAGGGAGAGCGTCACCTCTGGGACGGAGTTGACGAGGAGGTGCGGATAGACGGGGATGCAGTGGCCGCCCACCGCGATGCCGGGCTGGTGGATGTGGCTGAACGGCTGGCTGTTGCACGCCTCGATCACGCCGTAGACGTCGACGCCGATCGCGTCCGCGCCACGAGCGAGCTGGTTGGCGAAGGCGATGTTGAGGTCGCGGTAGGAGGTCTCGGCGAGCTTCGCCATCTCGGCCGCCTCGGCACTGCCCAGGTTCCACACCCCGTTCGGGCGACTGAGGTCGGGTCGATCGTCGAACTCGAGGAACGACGCGTAGAAGGCCTCGGCCCGTGCGCCGCTCTCCTCGTCGATGCCGCCGACCAGCTTGGGGTAGCGACGGAGGTCCGCGAACACCCTGCCGCTGTAGACCCGTTCGGGGCTGTGCGCGACGAACAGGTCCTCCCCCAGCGTCAACCCGGAGCCCGCGGCCAGAGCGGAAGCGAAGCGGGTTCGTGTGGTGTGCACCGGCAGCGTCGTTTCGTAGACGACGAGCGTCCCGGGTCGCAGCGCCCCCGCCACCGTCGCGGTCGCCGCGTCGATCGCTCCGAAGTCGGGCTTGGCGTGCTCGTCCACAACCAGGGGCACCACGATCACCACCACCGAGCTCGCCGCGACCGCAGCCGCCACATCGGTGGTCGCCGCACGTTTCCCCGACTCGACAACCGCGGCCAGCCGTTCGTCGAGCTCCGCCTCGTTCGGGAACGGCGGCGTGCCCGCGTTCACCAGCTCCACGACGCGCGGGTCGATGTCGGCACCACGAACGTCGAGGCCACCCTCCGCCATCGCGACAGCGAGCGGCAGCCCGATCTTGCCGAGCGCAACCATCGCCGCAGTGGTCACCCGACCTCCTCCACGGTTCCCTCACGAGCGGCTCGACTCATCGCCGCGGCGACCCGCAACACCGCCAGCCCGTCCGCCGCCGAGACAATCTCGCCGCCTCGGCCCAGCACTGCGTCGCGGAAACCTGTGTGCTCGACCAGCAACGGCTCCGGCTTCGCGATCGCGTAGCGCACCACGTCACCCTCCGACACCCCACGAAAGCGGGAGATGTCGTCCCACTCCGTCGCGACCGACGCGTTCGCGTAGAACGTCAGGTCCGCGGTCAAGGTGTCGGCCACGAAGCAGCCCTTCTCGCCAGTCACCGTCACCCGCCGTTCCTTCGTCGGGGTCAACCAGTTGACGAGGTGGTTCGTGACCGTCCCGTCGGTCAACCTGCCCACCGCCGCAACGAGGTCCTCGTGCGGCCGACCCGCGCGATGAGCGACCCGCGCCGACACCGACTCGAACGCCGCGCCGGCAACGAACTGGGTGAGGTCGATGTCATGCGTAGCCAGATCCTTGATCACGCCCACGTCGCGAACCCGGTCAGGGAACGGCCCCTGTCGCGATGTCGCCACCTGATACAGGTCACCCAACTCACCGGCGGCGAGGCGTGCCTTCAACGCGCGAATCGCTGGGTTGAAGCGCTCCACATGTCCGACCGCTCCGACGAGCCCCGCAGCGTTGAACGCATCGAGCAGCTTCTCGCCCGCCTCGACATCAGCAGCGAGCGGCTTCTCGATCAGTGCGTGGATCCCCGCCTCGGCGAGCCGGAGACCGACCTTCAGATGGTCATCGGTCGGCGTCGCGACGACAGCAGCATCGATTCCCAGCTCCACGAACTCATCGAGCGTGGATGCCACCGGGAGGCCACCCGCAACGCCGTGCGGGTCGCCGAGCGGATCGTGCAGACCCACCAACTCCACCTCGTCGAGCCCCCCCAGGATCCGGATGTGATGGCGGCCCATCATCCCCAGACCAATCACACCCATACGAAGCGCGGTCATCCCCGCACCGCCTCACACACCCGGATCAGGTCGGCGTCGGTGAGATGCGGTGCGACCGGCAACGACAACACCTCGCGTGCCGCCGCAGCCGTCTCCGGCAGATCCACCTCCGCGCGAAAGGCTGGGAGTTCGTGCACTGGGGTCGGGTAGAAGACACGGGCCTCCACCCCCGCCGCGTCGAGGCGGCCAAGCAGCTCCTCCCGGTCCCGCGTGCGGATCGTGTACTGGTGGTAAACGTGACGACAGCCGGGCCGCTCCACTGGCACCGTCACCCCGGCGCCCTGCAGGCCCGCCGACAACAGCTCGGCGTGCGCACGGCGTGTGGCGGTGAACTCCTCGAGCCGCCGCAACTGCACCCGGCCGATGGCCGCGTTCATGTCGGTCATACGCAGATTGAAGCCGACGATCTCGTTCTCATACGGCCGTTCCATCCCCTGGTTCCGCAACAACCGCGCGGTGCGCGCCGCAGCCGCGTCCGCGAATACCGCCATCCCACCCTCGCCGGTCGTCATGTTCTTCGTGGGATAGAAGCTGAACGCAGCCGCGGCACCGAACGAACCGACCGGCCGCCCGCCGCTGGACGCCATGTGCGCCTGACACGCGTCCTCCACCACCGCAACCCCGTGACGGGCGGCTAGGCCGTCAAATGCCGCCATGTCGGCAGGATGGCCGAAGAGGTGCACCGGCATGATCGCCACGGTGCGAGGCCCCACCGCAGCAGCCGCGGCCGCGGGGTCGAGGCAGAACGTGTCGGGCTCGATATCCGCGAACACCGGCTCCGCACCACAGAGCCGCACCGCGTTCGCCGTCGCTGCGAACGTGAACGATGGCACCACCACCTCATCGCCCGGGCCGATCCCCAACGCGAGCAACGCCACATGCAGCGCCGAGGTCCCCGAGTTGACCGCAACACAATGGCGACCAGCCACCAGGCCGGCGAACTCCTCCTCGAACGCCGCCACTTCGGGACCTTGGCTGATCATCCCGCTCGCGAGGACCCGCGCGACCGCCTCGCGTTCCTCATCACCCAATAGTGGGCGGGCCAGCCTCACCGGATCCCCACTCACGCCAACACCAATCCTTCGTCACCCAGGACGTACCGCTCGCCCGTACGGGGACACGACCACCCCTCGGAGGTCTCCTCCAGCGGCACCCCGGCCCGACCGACCCAGCCGATCCGCCGCGCGGGCACCCCTGCCACCAACGCATGAGGCGGCACGTCACGCGTCACCACCGACCCCGCCGCGACCAACGCCCACGCACCGATCCGCACTCCTCCGATCACCGTCGCAGCCGCGCCGACTGACGCCCCCTCCTCGATCACCACCCCGACGTGATCCCAATCCGACGCCGACTTCAACGACCCATCCGGGTTGACCGCCCGGGGGAACCGGTCATTCGACAACACGACCGCGGGCCCGATGAACACCCCGTCACCCAAACGCGCGGGCGCATACACCAGCGCCTCGTTCTGGATATTGCAACGATCCCCCACCTCCACCCCCGCGTCGATAAACGCACCCCGACCCACCACACACTCCGCACCAACCGACGCACCCGAACGAATCCGAGCCAGATCCCAGACCGCACTCCCCGGTCCTACCATCGCGCCGTCCTCCACCTCTGCGCTCGGCGAGAGGCGAACCGCATCACTCACTGCTCACCCTTTCGCACAAAGTCCTCGACCGTCGACGCGAGGAGGCCGGCGCCCCACATGAAGTGCATCACGGGAAAGCATGCGGCAACGCGGCCGACCGTTGTGTGATGGTCCTGCGGCCGTGTCGCCCGGGCTGCGGCCAACGCAGCGGACAGGTAGCCCACAGCCCCGAGGGCGAGGAGCCGCCGCCCAGTCAGTGTCCTCGCGACCGCAGGGCTCAATGCGACGCCCGCGACCGCGGCGGGTGGCACCAGATGGCGGGCCTTCACCGAGCCGGGGTGCTGCCTGATCACCCGGCTCTTCCAACGGCCGTAGTGCCAGAACTGCCGGCCGAGCGCTCTGAGCGACCCGCGAGGCCGGTAGACGGAACGGATACCGGGGTCGGCCACGAGTCGGTGGCCGGCCTGACGCATCCGGTAGTTGAACTCGTAGTCGGAGTTCCGTTCGAGCCGCTCGTCGAAATGGCCGACGGCGCGGGCGAGCTCCGTCCAGTACAGCGGGTGGATGATGGTGTCGACGTCGCGTCGCGTGGTCACGTTCCGCGTCGGACTCGCCATCCCGAACGGCGACATCATGGCGAGTCCGATCGCCTGGCCCCACGGGTCGCCTCCCTCGTGCGGGCAGCGTCCGCCGACCCCGCCGGCCCCGCTTTCACACAGCACCTCAAAGGACCGTTCGATGAAGTCGGGGGCGGCCTCACCGTGCGAGGAGAAGAGGCCGAAGACCTCCCCCCGTGCTTCGTCCATCCCGATGTTGAATGCGGCCGAGGCTTTGCGGCGCGGGTTGTCGACCACACGGACCCACGGGTGCTCCTTTGCGTAGGAGTCGACCCACTGGCGGCTGCCGTCGGTCGAGCCGCCGTCGGCCACGATCACGTCGAGATGCTCCGTGCCCACCGTCTGCGCCGCCAGCGACTCCAGGCAGCGCTCGATGTAGCCCGACTCGTTCAGCATCGGCACGACGAGCGACGCCATCCGCAGAGATCGGTTGGTCGACATCGCACCCCCCGGTCGTCCCCTCACCCCAACAAAGTTGCCAGGAATTCGCCCGTGTACGACCCCGGCGTCTTCGCCACCAGCTCCGGCGGGCCCTCCACCACCACCCGGCCGCCGCCCGACCCGCCCTCGGGGCCGAGGTCGATGATCCAGTCGGCGGTCTTGATCACGTCGAGGTTGTGCTCGATTACCAGCACCGTGTTGCCCTGGTCCACCAGCCGGGTCAGCACGGTGAGCAGCCGGCGGATGTCCTCGAAGTGCAGACCCGTCGTCGGCTCGTCCAACAGGTACATGGTGTGGCCCGTCGAGCGCTTCGCCAGCTCGGAGGCCAGCTTCACCCGCTGCGCCTCCCCGCCCGACAACGTCGTCGCCGGCTGCCCCAGCCGCACGTAGCCCAACCCCACGTCCACCAGCGTCTGCATGTGCCGGGCGATCGCCGGCTGGTTCGAGAAGAACTCGAGCGCGTCCTCACACGACAGGTTCAACACGTCGGAGATCGTCAGCCCCTTGAAGTGGATGTCGAGCGTGTCGCGGTTGTACCTCGCCCCCTTGCACACCTCGCACGGCACGTATACGTCGGGCAGGAACACCATCTCGATCTTGATCGTCCCGTCGCCCGCGCACGCCTCGCACCGCCCGCCCTTCACGTTGAAGCTGAACCGCCCCGGCAGGTAGCCGCGCACCTTCGCCTCGTTCGTCTGGGCGAACAGCTTCCGCACGTGGTCGAACACGCCCGTGTACGTGGCCGGGTTCGACCTCGGCGTCCGCCCGATCGGCGACTGGTCGATGTCGATCACCTTGTCGATCAGGTCCATCCCCGTGATCTTGCGGTGCAACCCCGGCGGCAGCTTCGACCCGTAAACGTGCTGCATCAACGCCCGCAGCAGGATGTCGTTGATCAGCGTCGACTTCCCCGACCCCGACACCCCCGTCACCGCCACGAAACACCCCAGCGGGATGTCCACGTCGATAGACGCCAGGTTGTGCTCCCGCGCCCCCTTGATCGAGATCCACTCGTCGCCCGGCTCACGACGCAACTCCGGCGTCGGGATCGAACGCCGACCCGACAGGTACTGGCCGGTCACAGACCGCTTGCTCTTCAACAGCCCCGCCACCGACCCCGAGTGCACCACCTCCCCGCCGTGCTCGCCGGCCCCCGGCCCGAGGTCCACCACGTGGTCCGCGGTGCGAATCGTGTCCTCGTCGTGCTCCACCACCAGCACCGTGTTGCCCAGGTCGCGCAGGTGGTGCAGCGTGTCGATCAACTTGTGGTTGTCCCGCTGGTGCAACCCGATCGACGGCTCGTCCAACACGTACAGCACCCCCACCAACCCCGAACCGATCTGGCTCGCCAGGCGGATCCGCTGCGCCTCCCCGCCCGAAAGCGTCGACGCCGCCCGATGCAGGTTCAGGTACCCCAACCCCACGTCGATCAGGAACTTCAACCGCGCGTCGATCTCCTTCAGCACCCGCTCCGCGATCTGCATGTCCCGGTCGTCGAGGCCCAGGTTCCCCACCAGCTCCCGCGCCTCGACGATCGGCAACGAGCAGAAATCGAACACGTTTCGCCCACCCACCGTCACCGCCAACGCCAACGGGTTCAACCTCGCACCGTCGCACGCCGGGCACGGCACCTGCCGCATGTAGCCCTCGGCCTGCTCCCGCACGCTGTCGCTCTCCGCCTCGCCGTGGCGGCGACGCAGGTACGGGATCACCCCCTCGTAGCGTGCGCTGTAGGTGCGGGTCCGCCCGTAGCGGTTCTTGAACTTCACCTCCACACGCCGGCTCTCGCCCACCCCGTACAGCAGCAGCTTCTGGTCCTTCTTCGGAAGGCTCTCGAACGGCGCCGCGTGATCGACGTCGAACTGCTCGCACGTCGACTCCAACAGCCGGTGGAAGTACTTCGCGTGCCCTCCCGACCACGGGGCGATCGCCCCGTCCGCCACCGACAGCTCGGGGTTCGGCACCACCAGCTCCGGGTCGACCTCGAACACCGTCCCCAACCCCTGGCAGTGCGTGCAGTACCCGTACGGCGAGTTGAACGAGAAGTTCCTCGGCGCCAGCTCCTCGAACGACTTGCCGTCCGACGGCCGCGACAGGTGCTCGCTGAAGGTCAGCACCTCCGGCTCCCCGTCCTTGGGCAGCAGCTCGACCTGCGCCATGCCCTCCGCCCGCGCCAGCGCCGTCTCCATCGACTCGGTCAGCCGCCGCTCGATCCCCTCCTTCAACACCAGCCGGTCGACCACCAACTCGATCGTGTGCTGCTCGTAGCGGGCCAGCTTGATGGGCTCGCCTCCGCTGAGCTCGTACACCTCGCCGTCCACCCGCACCCGGCTGAAACCCTCCTTCGCCAGGTCCTCGAAGAGCTGCTCGTAGGTGCCCTTGCGGCCCCGCACGATCGGCGCCAGCACCTGGAAGCGGGTGCCCTCGGGCAAGGTCATCACCCGGTCGACGATCTGCTGGGGCGTCTGGCGGATGAGGCGCTCCCCCGTCTCGGGGTCGTGGGGGATGCCGACACGGGCATACAGCAGCCGCAGGTAGTCGTAGATCTCGGTGACCGTCCCCACCGTGGACCGTGGGTTGCGGCCCGCCGACTTCTGGTCGATCGAGATCGCCGGCGACAGCCCCTCGATGTGCTCCACGTCGGGCTTGTCCATCTGTCCGAGGAACTGCCGGGCATACGCCGAGAGCGACTCCACGTACCGGCGCTGGCCCTCGGCGTAGATCGTGTCGAAAGCGAGGGACGACTTGCCCGATCCCGAAAGGCCCGTGAACACGATCAGCTTGTCGCGGGGCAGTGTCAGGGACACGCCCTTGAGGTTGTGTTCCTTCGCCCCCCGGATGACGATCTGGTCGGTCACCGGCGGCAGCCTAACGCGGCCACCTCTCGAAGAACATGTGTTCTGAGGATCGATCGAGGGCCGGCCTGTCCCGCTGGATCACGGGATGTCGAGCATCACCGCAATGATCTCACGAACCTGCGCCAACACGGCTCCGCCCACGTTCCCCCGGGTTGTGGCAATACGATCGGGTGACACCGCCCGAAGGTGCTGGCATTGCGCTGCCGAAGCCACCTCGAGACCGTTCCCGGCGTCAGGTTCTACGAGAACCTCGGAATGGAATCGGCGCAACGTGCTCGTGAGTGGAACCACGTGGATCACCGACGGGCCGGCATCGAGGATTCGCTGAGCAGTAACCACCAGTGCGGGATGGTGGAACCCGGCCTCCCGACCCACTGGCGCCCCGAGTTCGAGATCTACCAGGTCACCCGAGTTCGGCATCGAGCCACGCCACCTCGTTCTCCCGCAACTCTTCTGCCAACTCAACTCCCATCCGGTCCTGGGATAGGGCTCGCACCGCCAGGGTCACGGCGTTGCCGACCGTGGTGTGCAACTCGGCCGCCAGCCGCTTCAACTCGAGGTGGGTCGCGACATCGATCCGAACGCTGGTCGTGTGCATGCATATCAGCATACATAGGGCCAGAGAACAACGGGTCCAGTTTCGACTTGCGGTCGCGCGTTCGGTCGAATAACATCAATGTCATGGAAGGTCATCGGGAGGACCGTTCGGGCGACGACACGCCGGATCAGCGCACTGAATGGGTGGTGCTGCACCAACATGCGTCCGAGCTCACCGAGCTGGTGTCGCAGGTGTCCTCACTGTCCGAGCGCCTCCGTTCCGCCCGCTCCGCGCTCGCCGATCAGGCCGGAGGCGACAAGACCGAGTTCTCCACCCGGGCCGCTGCCACCGGTGCCCTCGCCGAGGCCGCCGCGAAGCTCGCCCGCTGCTCCGACCAGCTCACCGTCACCTCCACCCAACTCGCGTTGGATGCCCAGGTTCCCCTTCAGGAAGGCTGCCGCTCCGAGCGTCTCTGGTTGGCGCAACGCTCGGGGATCAACCGTCACGCCGCCGCGTCGATCGTCCGTGTGGGAGCCATCGGAGAGCGCTTCCCGCTGGTTGCCGCGGCGTTCGACGAGGGACGCATCCACCTGGGCCACGTCGATGCGATCAGCACCGTCATCCCCGGCCACTTCAAGGGCGACCAACTCGCCACCGCCATCGAGATGGTCCGCGACCTACAGGTGAAGCTCGTCACCCTGGCCGAAGAGACCACCGTCGACGAGTTCGCCGCGTTCTGCCGCAAGATCCGCATCCGCCTCGACGCGGATGGCCCCGCCGACCGCAGTTCCGAGGCATCAACCGTGTGGCTGGAAGCCACTCTCGACGGCCGTTGGATGCTGTCGGGCGACCTCTCCGCCGACGACGGCGCCCTTGTCGCAACCATGCTGCTCGAGCGCATGGAGAAGCTCCGCAACCGGTTGCGCAACGAGGCCGGCGACGATCCCGCCTTCGTCATGCCCACCGACCGGGAGCTACGCGCCCGCGCGCTCATGGAGTTGCTGCTCGACGGTTCAGGCGCTTCGCGCCCCGGTCGGGTTGGCGTGTTCCTCCACATCGACCTCGAGGACCTCGACGTCGACCGAGAAGATCTCGACGTGATCCTCGGCGGCAACGCCCACACCGAGGCCGACCTCGACATCAGCGACGAAACCCTCTGGGGGCTGCTCGCCGGCGCCGACATCACCCCGGTCTTCAACCACGAAGGTTCACCGCTCAGCTACGGCCGAACCCGGCGCCTCACCCCCGAGATCCTGCGGCACGTGCTCGCCCACCGCGACCGACGATGCCGATGGCCACACTGCAACCAACCCGCCCTCCGAACCAACTCCCACCACATCGAACATTGGGAAGACGGCGGAACCACCGATCCAGAAGTGCTCGCCGGCCTGTGTCGGTTCCACCATCTCGCACATCACAACCACGGCTGGGGTGTCACCCGCGGCACCGACTCGTCCTCACCCCTACGGGTGCTGCGCCCCAACGGCTCACCACTCGTGAACCGTGCCGCTGAACGACGCCGGCTCGAACGCGATCAGGTGCTCGCTCGGTTCGCCGACATCATCGCCGATGTCATCCCTGCGTGACCGGAGCCGCTGGAGCGCGGTCCATGACCAGCACCGACCAGCCGGCCCCACCGAATCCCTCCTGCTCGGTGAGCTCGTAACCCTCGATCTCGTCGATGTGTGCCAGGTCCTGCGGCTGTGCCAGCAACACCCACTCGTCGATGCCGGCCTCCTCCAGGCGCCGCCCGAGCAGCGGGAAGTCCTTCCGACCGACCGTGAGGTACCGGGCCTCGTCGACGTGTCGCCAAGCGAATCGACCGCCTGCGATCCAGGTGTTCACGATGACGGGATTCGGACCCAACTTCTGCGCCGCCTGCCACGCCAACTCCGTGCGGACCTCCGCCGAGTGGCGACCCCTAGCCGCCTCCCGCAGCGACATGCCGCTGAACGCGGCGCACACGACGAGCCCGCAAGTGACGACTGTGCGTGCAGCCGGTCGGTGCGCCACCAGCCAGTCCATCGACACCACCGCCAGCACGCAGATCAGCGGCAACGCCACGTGGAAGTACCGCCCACCCCACTCCCCCGTCCCACCCCGCTCGTGCTGTGTCGCCACGACGGCGGCCACCGTCAGGGACGCGGTCACGGCAACGACCTTGGTGGCGGGGTCTGCCCACCGCTGCCTGGGCACGCACAGCGCGGCACCGACGATCAACGGTGCCGCAATCAACAGGCCCGTGATCAGGTCGAGAGGCAGGAACAGCCGGACGACAGCCGCGGCAGCCCCGGCAGCAGCGAGGCCGGTCTGCATGCGGTGCGTGCCCCGGGCGAAGCGCGTCAGCAGCAGCGCTCCCAATGTGAACCCAGCAGCGATTATCGCCACCACCGCACCCGCCCGGTCGCCGAAGCCCGCCCCGATCACGCTGTGGCTGAAACCGCTCAGCCTCGCCGCCAGGTACCCGTTCGGGCTCGACGGCGTCGGCAACCCACCCCCGCTCGGCGACCCTTCCACCGCCCGCTGCCACAACCGCAATCCGATGAACAGCGAGCCTGCAAGGCCGACGGTGGCGGTTGCGAGGCCCCATGCACGCCATCTGACCGTGGCCTGCGCCCAACCGACGACCAACAGCGCCGCTGCCAGACCCGCTGCGAGGAACAGCGGCTCGGTCCGAAGACCAACTGCCGTCACCAGGCCCGCCAGCCACACGGCGATCCCCCAACGCCGGCCGTCCAGCACGAACCGCAGCGCCCCCAGGACCGCCGCGATCGCCCCAGCCGCCACCAGCGAATGAGCTATCGCCCAGTACCCGTCGAACAGCAACGGGCTCAGCACCCCGGTCAACCACATCGCCTCTATGCCCCGAGCGCCCACCAGGCGTTCGGTCAACCGTCCCGCCAGCAGAGCCGCAGCCCACACGCCCAACACGTGCAGAGCCAGGACCGCCGCCAGCCCGCCGATCTTCCACAGCGGCACCAATAGGAGCGGGTAGGTGGGCGGCCGGTCGAACGTGATGGCACGATCACCCAGGATCACGGGCTGATGCAGCCCGAACCACGAGCCGCCACGATCGATCTCGGTGTGCACGGGCAAGCTCCAGTGGCCGGTATCCGCGAGCGTGCGCACCTGGGCCAGCAGCGCACCCTCGTCCGCTGAGATCACCTGGGTCGGGCGGGCAATGGCAAGTACCCCGAACAGCACCACCGCCAGCGCGGCCGCGTGGAACCACCAGCGTCGATGTGCCGTCACCCCATCCCATCGGCATCCCCACCACGGCGATGAAGGGCGGCTCAGCCATACTGGCAGAGTGAGCAGCAGCACCGGCGACCTGTTTCGGGTCACCACCTTCGGCGAATCCCACGGCGGGGCAGTTGGTGTCGTGGTAGACGGCTGCCCCCCACGCCTGCCGTTGTCGGAGTCCGACATCCAACCCGACCTCGACCGCCGCCGCCCCGGCCAGTCGCGCCTCGTCACCCAGCGCGACGAAGCAGACCGAGTCGAAATCCTCTCCGGCGTCTCCGACGGGCTGACCCTCGGCACACCGATCGCGCTCGTGGTCCGCAACCAGGACCAGCAGCCCGGCGCCTACGAGCACATGGCCGACGTCTACCGGCCGTCCCACGCGGACTGGACCTACGACGCCAAGTACGGCATCCGCGCACGCTCGGGCGGAGGCCGGGCGTCGGCACGGGAGACCATCGGACGGGTCGCCGCGGCGGCCTTGGCGCGAAAGCTGCTCGCCACCGTCGCGGGCATCGAAGTGCTGGCGTGGGTGAGCTCGATCCACACCATCGACGCGAAGGTCGACGCCGGCGCCGTCACGCTCGCGCAGGTCGAGGCGTCGCCCACGCGCTGTCCGTCACCCGAGGCGGCCGAAGCCATTGTCGCTGCGATCGAGGCCGCACGACGTGACGGCGACTCGCTCGGCGGGATCGTCGAGTGCGTCGCACGACGGGTTCCTGTCGGATTGGGTGAACCGGTCTTCGACAAGCTGGAGGCGGATCTCGCGAAGGCGATGCTGTCGCTTCCCGCCAGCAAGGGCTTCGAGATCGGATCGGGTTTCGCCTCCACGCGCATGACCGGCCGCGAACACAACGATCCCTTCGTGGCAGGTCCCGACGGCCGTCCCCGCACCACCACCAACAACTCCGGTGGCGTCCAGGGCGGCATCTCCAACGGCGAGGACATCGTGCTGCGCGTGGCGTTCAAGCCCACAGCGACCATCTCGTCGCCGCAACAGACCGTCGACTCCGCCGGTAACGAGATCACCCTGGAGGCAAAGGGCCGCCACGACCCCTGCGTGCTACCCCGCGCGGTGCCCCTCGTCGAGGCCGGCGTCCTCCTTGTGCTCGCCGACCACTACCTCCGTCAGCGGGCCCAGGACCTGTTACCCCGCTGAGCGCCGCACATCAGCCGACAACCCCGGCCTGGCGCAGCTCCCGCTTCAATTCCTTGATCTCGTCACGCAGCCGGGCCGCGTACTCGAAGCGCAGCTCGGCCGACGCCTCGTGCATCTCGTCCTCCAACGTCTGGATCAGCCGGCCCAGATCCTGTGGTGCGAGGTCGCGGAACTCGTCGCGAACTGCGGGCCGGCCGGACTTGCGGGGAACGGGCGCCCCCTCTTCACGCCCACGCAACGTGGCGAGGATGTCGGTCACCGCCTTGCGGATGGTCTGGGGTTCGATGCCGTGCTCGGCGTTGTACGTCTGTTGCAGGCCACGCCGCCGGTTCGTCTCCGAGATCGCCCGCTGCATGGAGTCGGTGACCTTGTCGGCGTACATGACCACCTGACCATCGACGTTTCGGGCGGCCCGGCCGATGGTCTGGATCAGCGACGTCTCCGAACGCAGGAACCCTTCCTTGTCGGCGTCGAGGATCGCCACCAGCGACACCTCGGGCAGATCCAAGCCCTCCCGCAACAGGTTGATGCCCACCAGCACGTCGAACTCGCCCAACCGCAGGTCGCGCAACAACTCGATGCGTTGCAGCGTGTCGACCTCGGAGTGGAGGTAGCGCACCCGCACGCCCATCTCCAGCAGGTAGTCGGTGAGGTCCTCGGACATCTTCTTCGTCAACGTGGTGACCAACACCCTGTCGCCCTTGACCACCCGCTCGTTGATGAGCGCCATCAGGTCGTCGATCTGGCCCTTGGTGGGCTTCACGATCACCTCGGGGTCGACCAGGCCAGTGGGCCGCACCAGTTGCTCGACGATCCGGCCGGAGTGCTCCCGCTCCCACGGACCGGGCGTGGCCGACAGGAAGATGGTCTGGCCGGTGCGTTCGAGCCACTCCTCGAAGCGCAACGGTCGGTTGTCGGCCGCAGACGGCAGCCGGAAGCCGTGCTCTATCAACGTCTCCTTGCGGGACCGGTCGCCCTCGTACTGGCCGTGGAGCTGGGGGATGGTCTGGTGCGACTCGTCGATGATCGTCAGGTAGTCGGAGGGGAAGAAGTCCAACAGCGTGTTGGGCGGCTCACCGCGTCCTCGGCCGTCGATGGGCCCCGAGTAGTTCTCGATGCCGTTGCAGAATCCCATCTCCTGGATCATCTCCAGGTCATAGCTGGTGCGCATCCGCAACCGCTGGGCCTCCAGCAGCTTGCCCTCCCGCTCGAAGTGCGCCAACCGCTCCTGCAACTCGGCCTCGATGCGGCCAACCGCGGCTGCCAGGCGTTCGTCGCTCGTCGCGTAGTGGGTGGCTGGGAACACGACCAGCTCGTCGAGCACCTCCACCCTCTCGCCGGTGAGCGGGTCGACCACCACGATCTGTTCCACCTCGTCGCCGAACAGCTCGATGCGCACCGCCGTCTCGTCGTAGGAGGGATGCACCTCGATCACGTCGCCCTTCACCCGGAACTTGCCTCGGATCAGGTTCACGTCGTTGCGCTCGTACTGCATGCCCACCAGGCGGCGCAGCACGTCGCGCTGGTCGACGCTCTGGCCCACGTGCAGGTAGAGGAGCTGCTTCGCGTACTCCTCGGGCGAACCCAGGCCGTAGATGCAGCTCACCGATGCGACCACGATGGTGTCGCGACGGGTCAGCAGAGCCGAGGTGGCGGCGTGGCGGAGCCGGTCGATCTCGTCGTTGACCGTGGCGTCCTTCTCGATGTAGGTGTCCGACGCCGGCATGTAGGCCTCGGGCTGGTAGTAGTCGTAGTAGGAGACGAAGTACTCCACCCGGTTGTTCGGGAAGAACTCGCGGAACTCGTTGGCGAGCTGCGCCGCGAGGCTCTTGTTCGGGGCGATCACCAGCGTGGGCCGCTGCACCTGCTCGATGGTCCAGGCCATCGTGGCCGACTTGCCCGAACCGGTGATGCCCAACAGCGTCTGGAACCGCTCGCCCCGCCACATGCCCTCGGCCAACGCCTCGATGGCCTTGGGCTGGTCGCCGGCCGCGGCGAACTCCGAGACCACCCTCAGCGGCGTGTCGTCGCGGGGCTTGGGCAGCTCGAATCCGGACATTCCTGGCAGACTACCGACGACCCCTGACAGCCTCTGTCGGGAGATGTCCGCACGACTGGGATACCTGGCGGTTCTGGGGGCGGCCTCCGGCTGGGCGCTGATCGGAGTGTTCACCCGTGAGCTGGGCGACGACGGCATGGCGGCGGCAGATCTCGCCGCGTGGCGGGCGCTGCTGGGTGGGGCGTGCTTCGCCGTGCACTTCGCCCTCGGTCGCCGTCGCGCCCCGAAGCCCGCAGCGGTCCCCGACGCCTCCACCTGGTGGCGCCTCGCTGCCTTCACCCTCGTGGGTGTCGTGGTGTTCTTCGCGTCGCTGCCACTCGCCATCGAAGCCGGCGGGATCACGATCGCGTACGTCCTGCTCTACACGGCCCCCGCGTGGGTGGCTGTGGGCGCGGCGCTGCTCCTCGGTGAGCGCCTCGGCCCGGTCGACTGGGCGCTGATCGCCGCAACGCTGGCGGGCGCGACGATGATCGTCACATCCGGGGGTGCCGAGCTCACCGTCAACGTCGCCTCCGTCGGTTGGGGCGTCGCGTCGGGCGTCACCTACGCGAGCTACTACCTGCTGGGCCGCCGACTCTTCGAGCAGCTCGGAGCGGTCCGCGTCTACGCCCTGTGCCTGCCCGCGGGCGGCGTGGTGCTACTCGCCCTGGTGCGACCGACGTGGCCCAGCGGGCAGCAGTGGCTGCTGCTGGCGTGCCTCGCCGTGGTCTCAACGTGGCTGCCGTACCTGCTGTTGGGCATCGGCTTGTCGAAGGTCCCTTCGTCCAGGGCGGTGGTGGTGGCCACCATCGAGCCCGTCCTCGCCGCGATCATCGGCGCCGCGTTCTACGGAGAGCGGCTCGGGCCGGTCGGGGTCCTCGGCGCCACAACAGTCCTGGCCGCGGCGGCGGTCAGCTCGACGCGTCGTTGAGCTCGTCCCATAGCTCGGCCACCGCCGCGTCGAGGTCGGCTTCGTCACCGGAGTTGTCGATCACCCAGGTCGCTTTCGCCAGCCGCTCCTCACGTGACACCTGATTGGCGATACGGGCCCGGGCGTCGGCTTCGTCGAACCCGCGGTGGGTCACCAGGCGCCCAACCGCAGCCTCCGGATCGAGGTCCACGACGATGGTTCCCGCCAAGCCCTCCCAGCCCGACTCGGCCAACAGCGGCACGTCGAGGATGACGATGTTGTCGGTGTCGGCCTGCTCGGCCACCCGCCGGAACAGCTCGTCACGCACCCTGGGGTGGACGATCTCGCCGAGGCGCGCCAGGCGGTCCTTGTTCGTGAAGACCAGATCGGCGACCGCCTGGCGGTTGAGGGTGCCGTCGGGGTGGAGGATCTGGGCTCCGAACTCCTCGACCATCTCCGCCAACACGGGCCGGCCAGGCGACTGGAGCTCATGGACGATCTCGTCCGCATCGATCACGACCGCGCCGAGCCCCGCGAGGCGCGCCGACACCGAGCTCTTCCCCGATCCGATCCCACCTGTGAGTCCGACCAACAACATCGGGCCACCGTAGGCGAAGACGACTTCGAGAAAATGTTCAACAGGTCATTCGGAGGAGGTCGATAGATCGTCAGACCTATCCGACCCGGAGCAGCATTCCCCGTGACCCCGCCACCCTCCACCCAGACACTGCTTGACGACGGGCCGGGCGCGGGCGCCGACAAGGGCCTGGGTCGCCGGCTGATGCGTGACCTGCGGCGTGCCACCGTCGACCCCACTGCGGCGCCCACACATCAGGTCACCGACCTGGTGGGCGAACCACTCGATCGCGTGGCCGGTTTCGCCGGCGTGGTCATGGCAATGCGGCTGGCGACCACGGCCATCGGCATCCTCCTGGCGACCGAGGAGCTCATCGCCGGCGACCCCACGATGATCGCCGCGACCGTTGCCGTCACCGTCTACGCGATCGGGCGCTCGTACCGGCCGATCCGCTACACCGGCGGGGTGGGCAGCCTCATCGCCTTGCTGGCGGAGGTCGCGTTCCACGTTGCCGCGGTCGACCTGACCGGAGGCTGGCGATCGCCCTGGGTCTTCTCCCTCATCATCGCCGTGTCGATCGCGGGCTTCGCCCGCGGCTACGGCTTCGCGTTCCGGGTCAGCACGGCCTCGGCCCTAGCGGTGAGCCTGCCGGTGATCCTGGAACCCGGGCTCAGCATCGAGGAGATCCGCACCTGCGCGACATGGTCGGGGATGCTGTTGTTGTTGTCGGTCATCTCGGGCTACGGCCGGCGGATCTCGGGCGAGGCGAGCCGCGAGCGTGACCTTGCGCTGGATCGCCTGTCCCGCCTGGCCGACGCGAACGCCCTCCTCTACTCGCTGCATCGGGTGGCCCAGACACTCCCCCAGTCCCTCGACATGAACGACGTGTTGGACTCCACCGTCGGCCGACTGCGTGGACTCGTCGACTTCGACACTCTGGTCATCCTCCTCTTCGACGAGACCGACGCTCGCTGGCAGGTGGTCCGCTCCGAGGGCTGCCACATCGCGTCACGACTGAGCGCCACCGACCTTCCGCCGGGCATGCGAGACGCGATCACCGACGGCGGGGTCGTGTCGATGCCGTCGTTGAGCGCGTCGAACCCCGGCTTCGAGGAGCGATCGGGTTCAGGGCTGTACGCACCGCTCACAGCGCGTGGCTCGATCATCGGACTCATCGCCCTGGAGCACCGTGACACCGCCCGCTTCGACCACCGCGCCGGAGGCCTGCTCGCGGGCTTCGTCCCGCCGCTGTCGCTGGCGCTGGACAACGCCCGCTGGTTCTCCCGGCTCCGCACGGTGGGCGCAGACGAGGAACGCACCCGCATCGCCCGCGACCTCCACGACCGCATCGGCCAGTCGCTCGCCTACCTGGCCTTCGAGTTGGACCGCATCGTCACCAAGGACCAGGGCGGCGAAAGGGTGAGCGAGTCGCTCGATCGGCTCCGCGAGGATGTGCGGGGCGTGATCCGCGAGGTTCGTGACACCCTCTATGACCTCCGCACCGACGTCTCGGAGGACGCCGGCCTCGCCGAGGTCATCACTCAGTACGCGGACCGGGTTCGGGAACGCACAGGTCTGATCGTCGAGGTCGACGTGGACTCCAAGAGCGGCCTGCCGCTGCTCCAGGAACGTGAGATGTGGCGCATCGCGCAGGAGGCCATCACCAACATCGAACGCCATGCAAGGGCGTCACGTGTGAACATCACCTGGCGATGCGACGGGGATCGTGCGGCAGTGCGGGTCACCGACGACGGCGTGGGCTTCGAGATCGGCCGGGCCGGCCGCCTCGACAGCTACGGCATGCTCGGCATGCGCGAACGGGCGTCGTCGATCGGCGCCATCCTCGACGTGCACTCCTCACCGGGCCACGGCACCACCATCACCTGCGTGCTGGACCCCACCGAGGCCGGCGGCGGAGCCAAGCAGCGGCCCGAACGCCAGCCACGCACCTCGCCAACCGGACCGATTCGAGCCGAACAGGACGTGGCTCGCGAACTTTCCCAGACCGGAGGATCACGATGACCCCCATCCGCCTGATGCTGGCCGACGACCACCGCATGCTCCGTGAGGGGCTGCGACGATCGATGCTCGAGGAGGGTTTCGACGTGGTCGGCGAAGCCCAAGACGGCGTCGAAGCCGTCGCCATGGCCGATCGCCTGGACCCCGACGTGATCCTCATGGACGTGTCGATGCCGAACTGCGACGGTGTGGAGGCGTGCCGGCAGGTGAAGTCCCGCCAGGCCGGCCCCAAGGTCGTGATGCTCACGATGCACGCCGACAAGGAGGTGCTCACCAACGCCATCCGCGCGGGCGCGTCCGGCTACCTCGTCAAGGACTGCTCCACCAACGAGATCGCCACCGCCGTGCGAATGGCGGCCGCGGGCGACACCGTGTTGTCACCTCAGCTCGCCAAGTCGATGCTGGAGGAGGTTCGCCGCCTCGACGAGCGTGCCCACGGTGAAGAGGAGCGCCTCGTCACCAAACGGGAAGAGGAAGTGCTCCAGCTCATCGCGGACGGCTGTTCCACCCCGGAGGTGGCAACCACGCTCTTCATCTCGCAGAAGACGGTCAAGAACCACCTGGCGTCCATCTACCAGAAGCTCGACGCGCGCGACCGGACCCAGGCCGTTCTCCAGGCGGTACGAATGGGAATCGTCCATCTCGACTGAACATCCCGGTGGCGTATCGTCGGTCCATGGACGATTCCGCTCTACCCGATCTCGGACTGAGCGCCCGTGAGGTGCTCACCACCACCCGCTCGGTGCGCCGGCGCCTCGACCTGAGCCGTCCCGTGGAGCGGGAGGTCATCCGCGACGCGATCGAGGTTGCCATCCAAGCCCCAACCGGCAGCAACGCCCAGGCGTGGCACTGGGTGATCGTGGAGGACCCCGCGAAGAAGGCCGCTCTCGCCGAACTGTACGGCGCCAACGCCGATCCGTACTTCGAGATCCTCTCCGGCACCGATTCCAGCCAGTTCCAGGCCATCGTCGACTCCGCGGTATACCTGCGACGGCACCTCCATCAGGTGCCGGCGATGGTGATCCCGTGCCTTTGGGGTCGCATCCCCGACGGGGTCGACAACGCCATGGCAGCCGCCTTCTACGGATCGATCCTGCCTGCCGCGTGGAGCTTCATGCTCGCCCTCCGCAGCCGCGGGCTCGGCAGCGCCTGGACGACGCTGCACCTGGGTTCGGAGCGCGAGGCGGCCGAAGTCCTGGGAATCCCCTACGACCGGTGCTCCCAGGTGGCGCTGCTACCTGTGGCCTACACCGTGGGCACCGAGTTCCACCCCGCCCGCCGCGCACCCCTCGACAGCGTCCTGCATTGGGACCAGTGGTAGCGGCTGTGCCCGCTCCGCGCCGACGCTGCGCCTAGCGCACCAGTCGGAGGCCGTGGGGCAGGGCGCCGTCGTCAACCGGCAGCTCGACTGCGAAGCTAGTGCGATGAGCGGGAAAGACGTGCTCGGAAACCAACACCGGCACGTCGTCGGTGCTGCGGGTGATCCGCTCGGCCGTCAGCACGGGCGAGCCCACCGGCACTCCCAACAGCGCCGCGTCCTCCTTCGACGCGGCGGCCGCGCCGATGCTCTGGGTTGCACCTCCCACCCGCACCGGCAGTTGCTCGAGGAACGACGCACGTTCCACCGCAGCGCGCGAAAGCTCGGCTCCGAGAGATTCGGGACACCACACCGTGACGCGGGCGAAGGGCTCTCCGTCGGCCAGGTGAAGGCGCCGAACCTCCAAGACGTTGCGCTCCCCCAGCACCGCGCGCACCCAGCGGGGCGCCTCGACGAAACCGAAGGCCAGCACCTGCCGTTCACTGCGGACACCCGCCGCGGCAAGCTGACGTTCGATTGTTCCGAGGTGGTCGAGCGCCTGTGGAAAGGGGTCGGCGGCCACGAGCCAACCGAAGCCCTGACGACTCTCCACCAGTCGCTCGGCTCGCAGAACCTCCAGTGCCCTGCGTACGGTGACCCGGCTGGCCTCGTAGTGGGCGGAAAGGTCCGACTCCGACGGCAGCACCCTTCCAGCGGCGAACTCTCCGCTGGAGATCCGATCGCGAAGGTCCGACGCGATCGTCTTGTAACGGATCTCACGCACTTGTCTGATACTTGTCTGCACGGGACGACTTGTCATAGACTTGTATCAGGCTACCCGGGGAATGGCCGAGAACGAAGACACGAGGAGTACCACCATGGCTGATGTCACCGTCGCCGCATCCACGCCCGTCGAACTCGTCGAAGGCGTCTACGCAACGCTCGAAGACCGCATCGGCGCGGCCCGTAGCCACCTGGGCCGCGCCCTGACCCTCGCGGAGAAGATCCTCCTCAACCACCTCGAGGATCCCACCGCCGAGATAGAGCGGGGCGTCTCCTACAACGACCTGCACCCCGACCGTGTTGCCATGCAGGACGCCACCGCCCAGATGGCGCTCTTGCAGTTCATGACCGCCGGGCTCGACCGCGTTGCACGCCCCTCCACGGTCCACTGCGACCACCTCATCCAGGCGAAGGTGGGCGCCGCAGCCGACCTCGCCACCGCCGAATCCGGCAACAAAGAGGTCTACGACTTCCTCGAGTCGGTCTCGGCTCGCTACGGCATCGGCTTCTGGGGGCCCGGCTCGGGCATCATCCACCAGGTCGTCTTGGAGCAGTACGCGTTCCCGGGCGGGATGATGATCGGCACCGACAGCCACACCCCCAATGCCGGCGGCCTCGGCATGGTGGCCATCGGGGTGGGCGGAGCCGACGCCGTCGATGTCATGACCGGGTTCCCGTTCAACGTGCGCTGGCCCAAGCTCATCGGCGTACATCTCACCGGCGAGCTCAACGGCTGGTCGGCACCCAAGGACATCATCCTGAAGGTGGCAGACATCCTCACCGTCAAGGGCGGCACCGGCGCCATCGTGGAGTACTTCGGCCCCGGTGCCGAGTCGATCAGCTGCACCGGCAAGGCCACCATCTGCAACATGGGCGCCGAGATCGGCGCTACCACCTCGCTGTTCGGCTACGACGCCGCGATGGAGCGCTACCTCAAGGCCACCGGCCGCGAGGCCATCGCCGATGCCGCCAAAGCGGTCGCTCATCACCTACGCGCCGATGACGAGGTGTTGGCCGATCCCGCCGCCTACTTCGACCAGGTGATCGAGATCGACCTGTCCGAGCTTCGCCCCCACATCAACGGTCCCCACACCCCCGACCTCGCCCGCGAGGTGTCGGAGCTGGGCGCGGAGGCCCGTGAGCAGGGCTGGCCGTTGGAGATCAGCTCGGCGCTGGTCGGCTCCTGCACGAACTCCTCCTACGAGGACATCACCCGGGCCGCGTCGATCCTCCGATTCGCCGCCTACAACGGCCTGATGGTCAAGGCGCCGCTGATGATCACCCCGGGGTCCGAACAGGTGCGCGCCACCATCGAGCGCGACGGTCTGCTGGGCGTGTTCCAGGCCGCGGGCGCCACCGTGTTGGCCAACGCGTGCGGCCCCTGCATCGGCCAGTGGGCCCGTCCCGCCGGCGCGAACGACCACCCCAACACCATCGTCACCAGCTACAACCGCAACTTCCCCAAGCGCAACGACGGCTCGGCCAACACGCTGGCGTTCGTCACCTCGCCCGAGACCGTGGTGGCCCTCGCACTCGCCGGCACACTCGACTTCGATCCGATCAGGGGCACCCTCACCGCCGACGACGGACGCGAGGTGACACTTCCGGTGCCCGTCGGCGAGGAACTGCCCGCAGCAGGCTTCACCCCCGGCGACAACACCTTCACCCCTCCCCCCGCCGACGGGTCCGGCATCGAGGTGAAGGTGTCGCCCACCTCCGAGCGCCTCCAACTCCTCGAACCGTTCGCGGCGTGGGACGGCAACGACTACCTCGACCTGCCGATACTCGTGAAGGCGGCCGGCAAGTGCACCACCGACCACATCTCCATGGCCGGACCGTGGCTCAAGTACCGGGGTCACCTCGAGAACATCTCGGGCAACCTGTTCCTGGGCGCGGTCAACGCGTTCGGCGGCGCCACCGGGGAGGGCAAGGACCAACTCGACGGGACCACCAAGCCCTACCCCGACATCGCCAGGCACTACCACCAGGCCGGACAGCCATGGGTGGCTGTGGGCGACGAGAACTGGGGTGAGGGTTCGTCGCGGGAGCACGCCGCGATGGAGCCCCGCTTCAGGGGATGCAAGGCCATCATCGTGCGCTCCTTCGCCCGGATCCACGAGGCGAACCTCAAGAAGCAGGGCGTGTTGGCGTTGACCTTCGCCGATCCGGCCGCCTACGACCTCATCGGCGAGGACGACCGCATCAGCATCGGCGGGCTCGCGCAGCTCGCCCCGGGGCGGCCGCTGGACTGCGTCGTCACACACCCTGACGGCTCGACCGACGCCTTTCAGGCGACCCACACCATGAGCGACGAGCACATCGATTGGTTCCGCGCCGGCTCGGCGCTCAACATCATCCGGGCACGGGCTCGCGACTGAGCGCACCGAGGCGACTCGAAAGGGTCGAACGCACGATGTCGGCGGTGCTCGCCACGAAGTAGGTGGCCCAGCCCAGGGTGCCCAGCAGCTTCGCGCCGTCCTCGGTGACGAGCTGGAGACGCGGTCGGCCCCACCCGCCGACCGCGTCGATCAGCACCGACAACACCAGCGCCGCACCGGCGCCGATGAGTACCACCCATCTTGTCCGCGAGATCTGCCCGCGGTAGCGAACCAGCCAGACCAGCACGGCACCGATCAGCAAGGCTTCGGCGGCGCGCTTGCCCAGCGGCGTGTAGTGCGGGATGAACTCGGCGTGGAGTTGGAGTAGGTCGTCCGCCAGTACGTAGGCGGTGATCACCGCACCGCTGAGGAGGAACACCATCGCCTCGCGTCGAGCGGCAAGCCAACACAGCCACGAACCCCAACACGCCGAGACCACCGCCGTACACCACGACAGCACCGCGATGTAGGTCACGATGCCCGTGTACCACTTCACGCCCGCCACCTGGTTCGCGTCGAGGAGCAGCTCGTTTGCGAGGTCCTCGCGTTGGACGGCGACCAGCACCATCACAGCCATCCCCACCGCCCACACCGGCACGAGGGGGACGGCGATGTGGAGCTGTTCGGGCAGCGGGCGTCGATGACGGCGATCGGGTATCTCGCCAGTGAGCGATTGCATCACCCAACAAGTCGGCAGCACACGCCGACAATGGAGGGTCAGTCCGTTCCGGGGCGGCGTTGTGCCTCGTGTGCCTCGTCCACGCCGTCGGGTGTGGTCCCCGGCGGGACAGTGCGCGCCAACTCCTCGTCGGTGGGCTCGTGCCACTCACGGCCCTCGGGCGGCAACAAGGTGGAGATGGCCCCCATCATCCTCTCGGTGTCCGCCTCGAGGTCGTCGTAGGCCAACTCCACAGCCTTGCCAACCCTGATGGTGACCAGGGGCGGGCTCAGCACGTTAAGGACGTTCGGCAGTCGGGCCGATCGTGGCCAGACGGCCTCGGTTCCCCACAGCCCCATCGGGATCACGGGTGCTCGGGTGTCGTGTGCCAACCGCATTGCTCCCCAGCGGCCCTTCAGGACCGGGTTGTAGAACTCACGGCCACGCGGGATGGTGCCCTGGGGCATGATCGCCACCATGTCACCGGCGGCGAGCGCGTCGGCCGCCTCTTGAAGTGGGGCGTCGGAGCCCGTGCCCCGATCCACCCGGATTCCACCCATCGCACGGGCGAGGTCACCGACGATCGGCGCGTCGAACACCTCCTTCTTCCCCAGGAAGCGCACCGGACGGCCGCGGCGGGCCAATGTGATGCCGACCGCGAAGGGGTCGAAGTAGGAACGGTGGTTGGCGACGATGATCGCCGGGCCTACTTCGGGGATCCGGTTCGCCCCGAAGATCCGGAACCGGACCCAGGGGAACAGCTCGGGGCGAGCCAGCGCCATGATCGCCGACTGCGGCTCGATCCCGGCGAACTTGGGGACCCCGAGAGGCACGTCGAACCAGCGTGCGGGCCAGCGGCGCAACGTGGCGAGGGCCCGTAGTCGAGGATCGGGGTTGACGGCCTGGGGGTGGCCCACCATGGCCAGGAGGGGCGCGTCGTAGAAGCTGTCCGAGTAGGCGAAGGACTCGGCCAGATCCACTCGTTTGGCCTCGGCCCATTCGGCGACCGCCTTCGCCTTGCCCCTCCCCCAGACGAACTCGCCGTCGATTGTGCCGTCATAGGCGCCGGAATCGGTGCCGAAACGGGTCGCGATCACCGCGTCGAACCCAGCGGCCTTCGCGAATGGGGCGATGAGGTCGTAAGGGGTGGTCGTGGCCAACACCACCACACGCCCCGCCTGGCGATGCTGTTCGATGAGCACCTTCGCGTACGGCTGGATCGCGGCGGCGAGGACGGGGGCCGCGGCCTTGGCCGCCTTGCGGACCGTGGAAACCCGCCAGCCCTTCGCCACCCGCGCCATCTGGCGCGAGGCCAACATCGTGGGACGGTTCTCACCGAAGAGGTTGAAGATGCCGAAGATCAGCGGTTCCGCCGGGTTCCTGCGGTCCGGCAGCAACCCGGCTTGTCGCATGGCGGCGGACAGAACCGGCCCGCTGGCGCCGGAGAGCAGAGTGCGGTCGAGGTCGAAGATCGCCGCGGTCTTGGGAGTCGAGCCCCGTTTGGCCATCGGCGGCACCCTACCCGCCTTCCGAGTGGGCGGTACCGGTGCGAAAATCAGGCTGAAACCCTGGGCAAAACGACCAAAGGACTGGGGGGGCCAGTCCTTTGGTGGGGTCCTCGGTGGAGGGGGATCGACCGGGACCTGCTCAAGCCGGTGAAAGTGGGGCCACTCGGCTCGGCTTATGTATCCACCATGATAAACACCTGCAAGCACGCACTCCAACAGTTCTCCGGGATACCTGCAATCGATCGAAATGATGCCCGTGCGATCCATGTGAGCGATACGATGCGCTCGTGGACCTGAGGCAACTCCGAGCGCTCCTCGCGGTGGGAGAGCACCGGAGCTTCTCCGCCGCAGCGCGGTCTCTCCACACCGTGCAGTCGAACATCTCCACCCATGTCTCACGCCTGGAGCGCGAGCTGGGCGTGTGTCTCATAGACCGAGCCACCAACAGCCTCACCGAGGAAGGGGTCGTTGTGGCCGAGCGGGCTCGACGTATCGAGGTCGAGTTCTCCGGACTCGAATCCGACCTCGCAGCCCTCCGCGACGAGATCCGCGGCGTGGTGAGGATCGGGATAATCGGAACGACAGCCCGCTGGCTGGTGGCCCCGCTCCTCCAGTGGATTGCCGACCGCCACCCTGCGATCAAGGTCGTCGTCCTCGACGCGACCACTACCTCGCTGGTCCCCCAGCTCACCCGGGGACAGCTCGAGATGTCCGTCATCAACCTGCCACTGACCGAACCCGACCTGGTCGTCGAGCCGCTTTTCGACGAGGAGCGGATCCTGGTGGCGCCCGCGAGCCACCCCCTCTTCGACCGGAGCGTGGTCGACTTCCAGACCCTGTCGGATCACCGCCTCCTCCTGGAGGCCGTCGGCACGACCTTCCGCGACGAGCTCGACGCGCAGGCCGCCTCCCACGGCGTGGAGCTCCAGGCGCAAGCCGAGGTCGACGGGATGCGACTGTTGGCATCGCTCGCGTTCTCCGGCTTCGGCGCGGCCATCCTCCCCGCATCCGCGGCACCCGGCTGGATCGGCGGCGAATGGAAACGCATACCCATAGAAGGCGTCGCCAGTCGCTCCGTGGGGCTGGCACGTCGCCGCCGGGGGCTTCCCTCCGCAGCCGAACGAGCCGTCGCCGAGGCAATCCGTGAGGTCGTCCTTGCCAACGCCCCCGACCAGTACGGCATCCATCCCAGATGTTGAGCCGCCCATGGCGAGCGGCACCGTAGGATGGGCGTCAATGGCTGACACCGTCACGATCACCGACAACCGCACCGGAGAGTCGGTCGAGGTACCGATCATCAACGGAGGAGTCGACGCCAAGGCGTGGGCGAAGCTCATGCCCGGCGTGTGGTTCTTCGACCCGGCCTTCGGTGCCACCGCCGCTGCCGAGAGCGCCATCACCGAGCTCGACGGCGAGTCTGGGATCCTCCGCTATCGCGGCTATCCCATCGAACAACTCGCCGAGAGCTCCAGCTACCTCGAAGTGGCCTTCCTCCTGATCCACGGCGAACTTCCCACACCCGAGCAGTTCGAGCAGTGGCGCTACGACATCACCCACCACACCTTCATCCACGAGAACGTGCGGAAGCGCTTCATGGAGGGCTTCCACCACGACGCCCACCCCATGGGCATGCTCGTGTCGGCAATAGCCGCGCTCTCCACGTTCTACCCCGAGGCCAAGCAGATCCAAGACCGCGAGGTGCTCGAACGTCAGGTGGTGCGGCTCGTAGCGAAGGTGGCCACCCTCGCTGCGTGCGCCTACCGCTTCAGCAGGGGCATGCCCTTCGTCTATCCCGACAACAGCCTCGACTTCGCCGCCAACTTCCTGTCGATGATGTGGAAGATCGCCGAGCCCCGCTACGACGCGAACCCCGTGCTGGCCCGTGCGCTCGACGTGTTGTTCATCCTCCACGCGGATCACGAGCAGAACTGCTCCACCACCGCCATGCGAACGGTGGGCTCGTCTCACGCAGACCCCTATTCGGCCTGCGCTGCGGCCACCGCTGCGCTCTACGGCCCCCGTCACGGCGGCGCCAACGAGGCCGTGCTGCGGATGCTCGACGAGATCGGCTCGATCGACAACGTCGATGGCTTCATCGCGGGAGTCAAGGCGGGCAAGGGCAAGCTCCAGGGCTTCGGCCACCGCGTCTACAAGAACTACGACCCGCGGGCGAAGATCGTGAAGCGCACCGCGTACGAGGTCTTCGCCGTAACGGGCAAGAACCCGCTCCTCGACATTGCCCTGAAGCTCGAAGAGGTGGCGCTGAGCGACTCCTACTTCGTAGACCGTCGGCTCTACCCGAACGTGGACTTCTACTCGGGGCTCATCTACCAGGCCATGGGTTTCCCCATGGACATGTTCACGGTGCTGTTCTCCATCCCCCGCACCGCAGGGTGGCTCGCCCACTACATCGAGCTGCTCGACCAGGATTCGCGCATCGCCAGGCCACGCCAGTGCTACACGGGCCATCCCGTGCGGGACTACGTCCCGATCGCCGAGCGTTGAGCAAACCACCCCCATGAGCGCGCGCAGGGTGTTGGTGTTCACGGCGGCGCTCGTGATGGCACTTACCGCCACTGCCGTCCCCGCCGGCGCGATCGACGGGATCGACGTGTCGCGATGGCAACACCCCAACGGCGCCACGATCGACTGGGGTGCCGTTCGCCAGTCGGGGCAGCGCTTCGTGTTCATCAAGGCGACCGAGGGCGCAACCGCCTCAGCGGCCGCCTACGTGAACCCCCACTTCGCCGGCGACTGGTCGGCGTCGGCGGCCGCGGGCCTGCTCCGTGGCGCCTACCACTACGCCCAACCTTCGATGCCGGCCGACTCGGCGCTCATACAGGCACGCAACTTCATCGCCACCACCGGTTCCATGCAGGGAGCGACGGACCTTCCGCCGGTGCTCGACATCGAGGCGACCAACGGATTGTCCCCCGCCGACATGGTCACGTGGATCGCAACCTGGCTGTTCGAGGTGGAACGCCTCACCGGCCGGCGCCCGATCATCTACACAGGCCTCAGCTTCTGGAACAACCAGGTGGGCGGTTCCTCCGCGTTTGCCGCGTATCGCCTGTGGTTCGCCCGCTACGTCGCAGGTCCCACACCAGGGCAGATCCCCACCGGATTTCTCACCTGGACTTTCTGGCAGCGATCCAGCACCGGTTCGGTTCCGGGGATATCCGCGGCGGTCGACCTGAACACCTACTGCTGTGCGGAGGCGAACCTGTTGGCGCTCGCGGGGCCGTCGACCAATCCCAACGCCGGAAGCCCCTTCGGTGGCTTCGACATCGCGGGTGCCGGACCCGACGGCTTCCTGACCGTCGCCGGATGGACCATCGACCCCGACCGCCCCGGACCCATCGTGACCCACGTGTACATCGACGGCCAGGGCACCGACATGGGCGCCGCAAGCGCATCCCGTGCAGACATCGGCGCGGCGTACGGCCAGTTCGGCCCCGGCCACGGGTTCGCCTGGAGCCGCAACGGCGTGGCGCCGGGGCCGCATCAGGTCTGCGTGTTCGGCATCAACGAGGGCTACGGCACCAACACGCTGCTGGGCTGCAAGAACGTGGTGGTGCCCGGGGGCGATCCGGTAGGCGTGATCGATTCCTTTGCCCGTCCCGACGGACGGATCGACCTGATCGGCTGGACGCTGGACCCCGACACCGTCGCACCCACCGAGGTCCACGCGTACATCGACGGGGTTGGCCACAACCTCGGCCTTGCCGAACTGCCACGGCCCGACATCGCTGCGGCCTTCCCGGGCTACGGCCCAGCGCATGGGATCGCAACGACTCTGAGTGGTCTCAGCGGCGGGCCCCACCAGTTGTGCCTGTTCGCTATCAACCGGGGCACCGGCTCGACGCGGCTGTTGCGCTGTCAGGGCGTGACGGTGCCCACCGGCGATCCGCTCGGTCGGATCGACACCGCGATCGGACTGCCGGATGGGAAACTGCGGATCTCGGGCTGGACCGTCGACCCCGACACGACCACTCCTACCGAAGTCCACCTGTACGTGGACGGGGTTGGCCACAACCTCGGCCTCGCCGATCGCCCACGGCCCGACATCGCCACCGCATTCGACGGCTACGGACACTCCCACGGTTTCGACGCCGCCGTCGGCGGCTTGGCGCCGGGGCCGCATCAGGCGTGCCTTTTCGCGATCAACCGGGGCGCCGGCTCGAACCGGCTTCTGGAGTGTCGGAGCGTGACGGTTCCCGGCGGCTCACCCTTCGGCATCGTCGATGAGATGTCCGTCGATGCCTCGGGCTTCGTCTCCCTGCGAGGCTGGACGATCGACCCCGACACAGCCGAGCCGACCGAGGTCCACGCGTATGTCGGTGGGACGGGAACGAACCTCGGCACAGCGGACCAGCCCCGCCCCGACATCGCCGCCGCATTCGATGGCTACGGCGCGGCGCACGGGTTCAGCGGAACCATCGGAGCACTGGCACCGGGACCACAGACCGTGTGCGTCTTCGCCATCAACCGCGCCGGCGGCGCCAACACGCTTCTACGCTGCGCGACCCCGAGTCGGGACTGAGTCGGGCCTGACGCCAGGTTGGCGGACGGGGTTTCGCAAAGTGGGCCGTGAGGGATTCGAACCCCCGACCCCCTGCGCGTCATGCAGGTGCGCTAGCCAACTGCGCCAACGGCCCCGGTCGAGTGCGTCACTCTAGCAGCGTCCTCCGGCGGGGTGGACCGCCCGGAAGCACCAACGCACCCACCAGAGCCAAGCCTCCGCCCACGACGACCGCCCACAGACCACCCAGCAGCTGAGCGCTCACACCGGGCCCGGGATTTGCGATGTCGACCATCTCGAGGACCCCCAGTGCCAACGCCCCCGCAGAGGCAAGTGCTGCGAACCACCGGAAGCGACCCACCCGCGCGACCAACGCGACCGCTCCCACCGACACCACCACTGTCCCCAACGTCGCGATCCACGGACCGTGGGCGACTTCACCGTGCACGTTGCGCCATCCTGAACCGTTGCGGATCCCCTCTCCGATGATCTCCGCGCGGACCCAGCCCGCGAAGGTGCCCGCAACGACGGCTGCGCCCGACAACACCATCAGCACCCCGCAGATCCGGCGGCGGACCCGACCCGGCACTGCGGCCACGATCGGAGGCCGGACCTCAGGGGCCTCACCACCCAGTGGAACCACACCGATCCACCCCTCGCGCGGGGCGCGTCGCTGCGACGATCTCGGCGCGGAAGACCCCGAGGGCGAGGCCCACGGGGTCGTTTCCGGGTGCAGGTAGTCCATTCGAGGCGACGAGGGGAATCGAACCCCTGTACAAGGCTTTGCAGGCCTCTGCCTAACCACTCGGCCACGTCGCCGGAGGCGCCACCATAGCTGGGTCGCGGTGCCGCTCCCATTGCAAGGGCACTCGGTACCCTGGAGCCCTCGGTGCAACGGCCGTTCGCGCCGTCGCCACACACTACCGGCGCGCCCGAAACAGCCGATGAGCCAGCATCACGACGACTTCTCCACCGACCAGATCGGCGCCGCGCTCTCACAACTCGTCGCGCCATCTCCACCCCCACCACCTCCTCCATGGGAGATCGAGACCCCAGCCGAGCCCACCCCACCCACCCCACCCCGTGACGGCAACCGGCGCGTCTTCCGGACCGTCCCACCGCGGCAGGTCGAGACCGAACACTCCACGGTCGCAGGCCTGCGCGCCGTGCTGTCGACTCTCCTGCGCCAGCGGCGTCGAGTCGCCCTTTCAACCGCCGTGGTCGCCCTCGGGGTCGCCTATCTCGCCGGCTCTCTTTCGCTGTTGGGCAGGGTGTCGACCGGTCTGGACGACCTGACAGGCGTTGGCACCGAACGGGCAGACCTGGTGATCGAAGGCCCGATCGCCGTGGACACCCCCATCGAACAGACCCGCCAACTCGTTCCCCACGGGCTTGTCCCCGTGATCGAGCAGATACCGGGTGTCGCCGCGGTCTCGGGACGAATCGAGGACACGGCGGTGCTGCTCGACACCGAACTCCGACCGGTGGTCCCGCTCGGCCTCACGGAGCAGCCCATCGGCGCCAACTGGCCGACCGCAACGGAGCTGAGCCCCTACGAGGCCCTGGACGGCGGAGCTCCGCCGGTCAGCCTCAACGAGGTGGCGGTCGATGAGGCCACGGCCGAGCGCGCCGGCATCCGGGTGGGCCAGATGGTGATCGTCAGCACGAAGGCGAACCCCCGCAGCTTCAAGGTCAGCGGCATCTTTCGCCGCGGCGACCAAGGACTCCCGCCTGGCACCTCGCTCGTCCTCTTCGACGACGCCACCGCGCGCGGCCTCTTCGACCGCGAGAACGACGACAACTCCATCGGGATCGTGCTCGATCGAGGTGCGGACATGAATCGGGTGCGAAGGGCCATCGCCCACGAACTCCCCTTCGGGGTCGAGGTAGTCGATGGACCGACCTTCGAACGGCATCGCGCGACCCTCATGTCCAAGAGCTTCGAGCTCATTCGTCTGTTGCTGCTGGGCTTCGCCGGGCTTGCTGTGGTCGTGGGCGCGTTCACCGTGGCGAACTCGAACGCATTGCTCTTCGCCCGGCGGCGCCAGGGCTTCGCGATGCTCCGACTGGTCGGCGCCTCGCCCACCCAGCTGTGGGTTTCAGCGGCGATCGAGGCGACTCTCGTCGGCGTGATCGCCGTGGCCGTGGGGATCCCACTCGGAGTTGCCGTGGGTTCCTTGATCGAAGCGGCGCTCAGCTCGCTCGGCACCGCCATCCCCACCGCCGGTTCTCCTGTCAGCGGCGTGATGATCGTCGTCTCAACAGTCGTGGGCTTGGCGGTCACGCTGCTGGCAGCGTTGATGCCCGCCCGAGACGCAGCCCGCACTCCACCCATCGTCGCGCTCACTCGCAGCGACGACCATGTGGGCGCCGGGCTTCCGGCCTTGTTGCGCCTCGGGGTGTGGCTCCTCGGTGGCTCCGCTCTGGGCGGGTTCATCGGATGGTCGCTTGCCCACTCGGTGAAGGCGACGGGCCTCGGTGCGGCCGCGGGCGTCGGCTTGTTCCTCCTTGTCTGGTTGCTTCCTTTCGCACTTGGCGGCCTCGTGGCCGTAGCCACCCGAGTCCTGCTCGGCAGCAGTCGGGCAATGCAGTCGTTGAGCGCGCTTCGGTCTCGTCGCGCCCGTTCCAGGGCCACCGCGACGACCGCGGCCCTCCTCCTGGCCACCGCCGTCGTCGTGGGGTTGTCGACCCTTTCCACGTCGTTCATCGCGTCGGTCGACCATCAGGTGGCGAATCTGGTCCGAGCCGACCTGATCGTCGACAGCCAGACCTTCACCCGTGGCGGGCTACCCACCGGCCTGATCGAGGGACTGCGCTCGCTGCCGGGTGTGACGGCAGTGTCGGGACTTCGGGTGGGCTCCGCCGCGACCGTCGACGGAGAGACCATCCGCCTCTCGGGCATGGACGGCAGATCCGTCCAGACGGTTCTGTCGCTCGGAATCGACGACCCGCCGGCGCGCCTTCAGCCCACGGAGACGTTCATCAGCGCCTCCTTCGCGGCACGACATCGACTCGAAGTCGGGGACGAAGTGGAGTTCATCCTCCCGAACGCGGTGCAGTCGTTCCGTCTTGCCGGCGTCTACCGGTCCGAGTCGGTGTTGTTGGGCGACGCCATCCTCGACACGACGATGGTGGAGCAGTTGACGCCCTCCAGCATCGACTATGTCGCGCTCGTGGATCTCGACGAGGGCGGCGAGGGCCGTGCCGCAACCCGGGTCAGGGAGTTCTCCCGATCATTCGGTGTGGAGTCCGTCGTGCCCCCCGAACAACTGGTCAGCCGTCGCGCCGAGGTGCTCAGGGGCTTCGAGCGGGTGATCCAATGGATGCTGTTGTTCTCCGTCGCGATCGCCGTCATCGGGGTCGCCAACACCCTTCAGCTGAGCGTGAACGAGCGTCGGCGTGAACTCGGCCTGTTGCGCGCCGTCGGTGGCGACCGAGCACAGGTGATCCGTCTCGTACTGGTGGAAGCCGGGGCGCTGTCGATCGTGGGGTCGGTTGTGGGTGCCGCCGCCGGGGTGACCGTCGCCTTCGTCGCCGTCCGTGTGCTCGCTTCGTTCGGTCTCGGATCCTTCGACATCCCTGTGCTGGCAGTCGTCGCCACCGTCGCCGCTGCACTCACCCTTGGCGTGCTGGGCGCATGGCTTCCGGCGCTCGCCGCGGCACGCTCGGGAGTGATGGAGGCCCTCGGAGAGGACGACGGCGCCGGATCTTCGGTGATAGGGACGCTTGCCCGGTACCGCGACACCCGCCGATCCCGTAGATTGGCGGGTGTCCGTGTCCCGCGTCAGCCTGGACAGCAGACACCGGCGGGGGCGACATCCGATCCCGGCCTTTCCGCCGAAGTCCCCGGCGGCACGGAGGAGCACATGCCTCGCTGCTACAACTGCGGGAACGACCCGGGCCCGGCCGAACGCTGTGGTATCTGTGGTGCCGTGCAGACAGCTGAACCCGCGGGCATGTTCTCCACCGCTCCGAAGCCGCCCGGGGCATCCTCTGCCGTCCCGCCACCGCCCGCCTCCGGCCAAGATCGATCCGCCGGCGGACTATGGAGCACCGGCCGGGGGGGACGCGCCGCGGACGCACCCGGCGCGGGCCCCAACGGGAGCATGCACGGGGCCGAACGCCCACCCGCCGAGCCATCGTGGCAGGCGGCGGCGAACGACATAGTCGATGCTGCGATTGTCGACGAAGGGGTCGGCCGCGGGACTCCGCTGGGCTCCATCTTCGACCTCGACGACGAGGACGATCTCGCCGAAGGCGTCCCCGTCGGCGAACCACCTCGCCAGGAACCCCCTTACGGCGCCTACGACGCCCCACGGGCCACGTACGTGGGTGCGCAGCCTCCCGCGCAGCCCTACGGGCAGCAGGTTCCTCCTCCGTATCAGACTCCGCCACCGACATCTCAGCCCTACGCCCGACCACAATCCCCCTACCCCCCCCAACAGCCGCCTTATCCGTCCTACGGCCAGCCGCAACCGCACTACTCCCCCGCCCCTCCGCCTCCCTCTCCCTACGGCCAGCCCGGTTACCCGCCCCCGCCCAACTTCCAGTCGGCCCCGCCACCTTCCACCTCGATAGTCCACGTACCCGCCGGTGACCCGAACGGGTTGCAGTTCGCTGCGTCGCGCATGTGCCCGGAGGCACAGCGCGACGCCACCCCCGCGCTGCTCGTGGCGGGAGCCATGTTGGCGCCCGACGAGAGGGCGCTGGCCACGGTTCAGGGATGGTCCATGGGAATGCCGACGGTCGCTCTGCTTTCGACGGGTCGGATCCTGGTGGTCTGTGAACGTCGCTGGAGGCCCATCATCGAGTCGTTCCCCCTCCGTCCGACCCTCAGCGTCTATGGCCGCCACGTCGATGGGCGTGCATCGATGTCGTTCCAAGACGGCGAACATGTCATGACGCTGGATCAGATCCCCGACGTGTCCCTGGCCGTAGAGATGGCAAACCTGGCCCGCACGCATTCCACCCATCAGTCGTTCTGATCCGGGGCCGTCTCCGGGGTTGCTACACTGCCCCACCGCTGCGGACGTAGCTCAGCTGGTAGAGCATCACCTTGCCAAGGTGAGGGTCGCGGGTTCGAATCTCGTCGTCCGCTCCACAGAAGCCCCCGAGAAATCGGGGGTTTCGTCGGTTCTCGGCAAAGTGTTGGCGATCGGCCGCGATTCCGTCACCGGGAAGCGCCGCCGCGCGTCGCGCACCGTGGAGGGCACCGCACGCGACGCCGAAGTCGCACTGGCCCGGCTCAAAGTGGCTGACCACGAACGACGACTGCCATCCGGCGGCACACGCGCTCATTCCGTGGGCGCCGCGCTTGACCAGTACCTCGAAGCAATCGCCCACGGGCTGATCGAACTGGCACCAAGCACCGTGCTCACATCCCGGTCGGCCATCCGAACGATGAAGGCCATCGAGATGCCCGACGGCCGGGTGTTCGGCAATGTTCGGCTCTCGAAACTGGGTTGGCAGGACATCGAGCATCTCTACGCGGGCATTGCGCGCCTCAGGCCAAGGAGCCGACTGGACCCGGAGGTGCGCCACGGCCCTCACCAGGGCTTTGGAGCTCGCCCGGAAACGGGGCATGCTCGACTCCAACCCGTCGAAGGACGCAGCCCGGCCGAAGACCACTAGGACCAAGCCGTACTCCCCCACGCTCGGCGACATCCGACAGCTCCTCGCCGCCGTTGCGGTGGCCGATCCCGAGTTGGGTGATGCAGCCACGATCCTCGCCAGCACCGGCATGCGTCGAGGTGAACTGCTCGGACTCCAATGGAACGAGATCGATCTTCGCGCTGATGAGATCCACGTCGGATTCGCGATCACCGATGGTGGCCCCGGCGTGGGCCTGATCCGCAAGGCAACCAAGCGGTCAGACTGGCGCGACGTACCGCTCACGGGCAGCGCTGTTGCAGCCTTCGAAGCGCAGCGTGTTCGACTGGTCGAGCGGCTCTCTCGACAACTCGAACCGGGCGACTACGTGTTTCCATCCGTCGCCTCGGGAAACCTGCCGCTTCGCCCCGAGACGCTCACTGGGCGTTGGGCCGCGAGCCGAGGAACCTCGCCGATCACGCTCCTGCACCTACGACACTTCGCGGCGACATCGATGCTCGACGCCGGAGAGTCGTACCGCACCGTCGCCGACATCCTCGGCAAAGGCGAAGCAACCCTCCGACTTCACTACGACGGACGCACCGACGCCGGCAAACGCAAGGCGATCGAGGCCCTTGAACTCGCGGTTGAGGTGGGGGCCATGGCAGGCAAGCCTGATTCGGGTTGATTGCTCGCGCCCCTCTTTCGAGCCACACCACGGCAAGAGAACCCGACCGGCAGACAATTCATGAAAGAAGCCAGCCCCGAAACCGGGACCCCTCACACCCACGGAGCCCGCCAGCCAGACCCTCACGGCACGGAAACACCGCAACGCCCACCAGCAGTGTTACTCAGACACCTTCAGGTTCATGGCTCTGCGACGGTATCGGGCAGATATCCGAAACCCCCACAATCATGGGGCAGACGCATTCACGACACGCTCACGCCGAGACCTACTCTGCCGGCAGAGCAGCCTGATCCGTCACAACAATGTGTCCACGAACTCGTGGCAACTCCAGGCCCGTTCATCGAGGAAGGTCGATTGAGCTGGGAAAACTCTCGGACGATCTCCTCAGCGCTCGCGCCCTCCGCGACCATCGATACAACGGTCGCCACGGGAATCCGAGTATTCGTGATGCACGGGACCCCGGCCATGACACGATGGTCGATCGAGATGTGCGACGTCAGCCCTCAGTCGAACCGCGCAGGACATCCGTGTCCGGGCCGAACCCACAGGGCTGCGAGAGGCTCACGTTTCTGGATGATGGCCGATGCGGGTGACGACCACTCAGGCCGCGACACCAACTCGACGAACGTCATCGATCGGAAGGCTTACCGTCGTCGGTTCATCCACCACGTCGCCACTCACGTCGGGCGAGAGCCGGATCACAACATGCACTCTCTGACCGCGGCCATAGACCTCGACCACGTTGCCGCGAACTTCGGCAAGGCCCCAGGGAACGATCACCGATTCGCCGATCTTCAGTTCGGAATCCATTGCCACTCCTTACCAGGGCCGGCCGGTCTCGAGCATCGAGGCGAGCTGTTCAGACAGGACATCGTTCATTGTACCCGCGAGCCCGTTGAGCGCCTTGCGGTAACGCACATAGGAACTCTTTGTCGACGCGATAGCACCACGATCCTCCAGCGCCGCGATCGCAGATTCCTGGCCGTGACCGATCGCGTTTCGGAAGTCGATCAGTTCCTCAAGCATGACGAGCCGTTCTTCGGTCCTGGCGCCGGTCCGCTTGAGCTCGCTCACGAAGTCGATCCCAAGACGCCCAAAATCACTGCCGAGCGCGCTTCTCCTCGGATTGCCGGTGTCGAGCTTGCGGCCCTGGGTCAGAAGCACCTGCAGCATGGGGCGCTGCGCAGGAATCGCCGCCATCACGTGCGCTGACACGCCTCGTCGTGGAGATCTCGACAGAAGCTCTGGAACTGAGCGGAGAGCGCAACGAAGAGGCTCCGGTTCAACTGCGTGGTGCCCCATCGGCGGCCACGTCCCGAACCGGTCAGATCGGCGTGGACCGACTCCAGTTCCGCCAAGCGAGCGAGGCCGGTTGCTCTCCACTCTGCGAGCGCCATTGACGACATGGGCAAGGTCTCGCACAGGCCTTCCGGGGTGCCCGTCGACCTCTGGGACATGGCCGGTCGAGAGTATCCCGAGAATCTTCTCAGGCGATCCAGATGGGTCATTCTTCGTAGTAGGGCCGTCAACTACTGGCCGATATTCGTTGATATTGGCCGCACCCGAACCCGTACAAGACCCCAGAATACTGGGCTTTCTGGCACTCGACGAACGATGATGTCGACCTTGCCAAGGTGAGGGTCGCGGGTTCGAATCTCGTCGTCCGCTCCAGAGAAGCCCCCCGGGCAACCGGGGGCTTCATCCCGTTTTCCGGGGCTCTTCGGGCGATTCGGCCCTCGGCGTGCGGACGGACCCGATGCCGAACTCCGGTGCCGCATTCCGCCACATGGTGCAGAGTGGCGGCGTGGACCCGGATCGGTACTTCGTGGAGCTCGCCGCCTGCGCGGTGCGGGGCGCCCGGGCGGACCTGCCGGCCGGGTTCGACGACGCGCAGGTCTGCGCCTGGGCCGTCGACGCCGGGATGCGCCTGCACCGCTTCAAGCGGAAGCTTCCCCTGCCCCGGGTGGAGCGTGTGCTCGGCGCGCTCGCCCAGCTCCGCCCCACCAGCCTGCTCGACATCGGCTCGGGGCGTGGAACGTTCCTGTGGCCGTTGCTTGACCGCTTCGACGACCTGCCCGTGACCGCGATCGAGTCCGACGACGAACGGGCTCGACAGCTGGCGGCCGTGGCCAACGGTGGCCTCGACCGACTCGAAGTCCTCCACGCCGACGCCGCTTCGCTCGCCGGGCTGTTCGAGCCTGTCCGGAAGTGGGACGTCGCGACGGTGCTGGAGGTGCTCGAACACGTCGAGGACCCCACCCCGGTCGCCGCCGCTGTGGTCGGGCGCGCCGCTCGGGCCGTGATCGCGTCGGTGCCCTCCACCCCCGACGACAACCCGGGCCACGTCCGGCTCTTTACCCAGGACGCGCTCCGGAGTCTGCTGCTCGATGCCGGGGCGTCGCGGGTGTCGATCACCCAGGTACCGAACCACCTGGTGGCGGTGGCCACCGGACTGGGGGCGTCGTGAGCGGGTTCCTGAAGTATCCGCGGACTCCCCACCTGAGCGGATCGCGGCTCCAACCCGGCGACGACGACCTCGACCAGGTCCCGCTGGCCGGGCTCGACGGCGCCTGGGTCGTCATCGAAGAGAAGCTGGACGGCTCCAACGCCGGCATCTCCTTCGACACGGCGGGGAGGCTGCGGTTGCAGAGCCGAGGTCACGTGCTGGGTGGCGGACCGAACGAGTGGCAGTTCGACCGCCTCAAGGCCTGGTCGGCCGCGCACCGCGACCAGCTCTGGGCCATCCTGGGCGACCGCTACGTCTGCTACGGAGAATGGCTGGCGGCCACCCACACGATCTTCTACGACGCACTCCCCGACTTCTTCGTCGAGTTCGACGTGTGGGACCGCATCGAGGAGTGCTTCCTCGACACCGAGCGCCGCCGGGCGCTGCTGGAGCCCCTCCCGATGAGCGCCGCCCCGGTCCTGTGGGCCGGTTGGGCCGACCCGTCGATGCGCCTGGCGGAGCTGGTCGGGCCGTCCCGCTACATCACCGCCGAAGCTCCCGAACGCTTCGCCGCCGCCGCTGCGGCCGCGGGACTCGATCCCGGCGCGGGCGGACGACGGGCCGACCTGAGCGGGCTGGCCGAAGGGCTGTACCTCAAGACCGAAGCCGACGGCGCGGTCACCGGCCGCTACAAGTGGGTGCGGGCCGGCTTCTCCGACGCCGTGGCGGCCGCCGGGGACCACTGGACCGCCCTGCCCACCGTCCACAACCAGCTCGCCCGGCCGTCATGAGCGGACTGCCCCCCGTCCACGAACCCTCGGAACTGGCCTGGGACCGCTTCCGTGAGCACTTCCCCGAGCTCGACCAACTCGTCGGCTGCCCCCAGGAGCCCGAGTTCCACGGGGAAGGCGACGTGGCGACCCACACCGCCATGGTGCTCGCCGCGTTGGGTGACGATCCCCGGTTCTGGTCGCTCGATGTCGAGGCACGCTCGATCGTCGCTACCGCCGCGGCACTCCACGACCTCGGCAAGCCATCGACCACCCGCATCGAGGACGGCCGCATCCGCCAACCCGGACACGCCCGCCGCGGCGAGATCCTCACCCGCATCGCACTCTGGGAACGGGGCGTGCCGGTGACGGTGCGGGAACGCGTCGCGAACCTGGTCCGCTTCCACCTGGTGCCGTTCCACCTCGTCGACCGCGAGGACCGCCTCCCCCGGCTCCTGCACGCGTCGGTGACCGGCGACGGCGTCGAATCGCTCCTGGTTCTGGCGGCCGCCGATGCCGCCGGGCGCATCTCGGCCACCCGGAACGACTTGCTCGAACGGGTCGAGCTCGCGCGACTCCTGGCCGAGGACCACGGGGTCCTCGAGCGCTCCTGGCCGTTCGGGTCCGACCATGCCCGCGTGCAGTGGTTCCGCCGTCCCGAACGCGACCCGGCCTTCGTGCCCTACGACGACACCAGCTTCGAGGTCACCCTGCTGAGTGGCCTGCCGGCCACGGGCAAGGACCACTGGCTCCAGCATCACGGCAGGGGTGAGCCCGCCGTCAGCCTCGACCGGCTCCGAAACGAGCTGGGCGTCGACCCGAGTGGTCCGCAGGGCCGCGTGCCGGCCGCCGCTCGCGAGAACGCACGCACACACCTCCGGGCGCACCAGCCCTTCATCTGGAACGCCACCAACCTGTCACGGCGGATACGCAACGGCATCGTCGACCTCGCCCTCGACTACGGGGCCAGGGTCCGCATCGTGACCCTCGAGGCCGACCCGACCAGCATCGATATCCGGAACACCCAGCGTGAGCGCCCGGTCCCGGCACGAGCGATCGCCCGGATGCTGGGGGCCTGGGAGTACCCGGATCCGACTGAGGCCCACGCCATCGAGGTGGTCGACAGCGTCGACGACCCCGAGGTTCACTCGGAGTCGTACCGAGGGATTCCGGCGTCACCGACCGGCAGCGGCGCATTGGGCGCCATCATCGGGTCGCTCTTCCCGCGCTGAGCACTCACCGCCGTTCCGGTCGGGATGGCAGGTCGGTCCCCCAACTCAAGCGGGGCCAGCTCCTCCACCGTGATCACCTTGTTCGGATCCGTCGCCCGCCACAGCAACACCGTCAGCACCACGATGACGACCGCCAACACGACCAGCCCGATGATGATGTAGCGGAGCCGATCCTGTGCCGGGTCATCGGCGGACTCGCCCGAGGTTGCGGTGGTCCCCTCGGTTGCAACGCTCGGTAGCGGAACGGACCCGGCCTCGACGGTGGTAGTGGTGCCCGAGGTGGGCGCCTGGGCGATGTCGGCCGACGCGGTGGACGCGAACGCTGCGATCGTGAGCACGCACGCGACGCTCGCCGCAACCAGCAATCCGACGAACCGTGCGGGGCCCACCTGCTGAATCATGGCGCACCGCCGGCGGCGTCCAACGCGCTCAGGACATCAGCGATCACGTCGTCGGGATGCTCCAGGCCCACCGACACCCGGACGGTGCCCGGGCCGATGCCCGCTTCCGCCAACTCATCGGGCAGGAGGCCGACATGGGTGGTCGAGGCAGGATGGGTGACCAACGTCTCGGGACCGCCGAGGGACGGGGCCAGCTGTGCCAGCCGGGTCGATTCGACGAACCGCTCGCCGGCGGCGAGGCCACCTGCGAGGTCGAAGGTCAACAAACCTCCGGTGCTGTTGAGCTGCCGTTGCGCCAGCTCGTATTGCGGGAAGGTCGCCAGGCCGGGGTAGCAGACGGTCTCGACACGTCCGTCGGCCTCGAGCACCTCGGCGAGTCGCTGCGCGGTCTCGCTCTGCTGGCGAACCCGCAGCGGCAGGGTCCGCAACCCTCGGATCCCGTTCATGGCGTCGAAGGGGCTGGCGTTGGCCCCCTGCAAGACCGCAAAGGGCCAGATCCAGTCGATCAACTCACGCGAACCCGCCACCACGCCGAGGGTCGCGTCGTTGTGGCCTGCCAGCGCCTTGGTCGCGGAGTGCACCACGAGATCCACCCCGTGGTCGAGGGGACGCTGGCCAAGGGGGGTGGCGAAGGTCGAGTCGACCGCGGTGACAGGCCCCGCGATCGCTCCCAACCGTGCGAGATCCACCAGGTCGAGACGGGGGTTCGCCGGGGTCTCGGCGAAGACCAGCATGGTCTTGCCGGGCCGGACGGCCGCCTCCCACGCGTCGGGGTCGCGACCATCGACGAAGGTGACCTCGATCCCGAAGCGCGGGCACACGGAGCTGAACAGCAGTTGGGTCCCCCCGTAGAGCCGGCGTTGGGTGACGATGTGGTCGCCCTTGGAGCAGATGCCCAAGACCACTGCGCTCACGGCGCCCATCCCCGAGCTGAACGCCCGCGCCGCCTCGGCGCCTTCCATCTCGGCCACCGCCTCCTCGAAGCCCGCCACCGTGGGGTTCCCGTAGCGGCTGTAGAAGCGCGACGAGCCGGTGGTGGTGGCCCGCCGGCGGGCCTCGGCCGCGCTGGGGCTGACGAAGGCCGCGCTCGCCCACAGAACCGGCGCGAGTGCGTCGCCGTTGTGGCTTCGCCCGGCACGAACCGCCACGGTCTGCGGACGAATGCCAGAGGGGGGACGATGATCGTTCACTTTGTTCTCCGTAGGTCGTTCACGCCGTCGAGGAAGCCGGCGACGAGCGGGGAGATCTGGTTGGTCTCGGTGAGGAACCCATCATGGCCGTCGGGACTGTCGATCTCGTAGAAGCCCACACGGTTTCCCTGTGCACGAAGCAGGTCTCGGAGCTCGTACTGCTGATAGGGCGGGTAGAGCACGTCGGAGCGGATGCTCATGATGAGCGACGGCACCACGATGCGCGCGACAGCCCTGCCGACCCCTCCCCGGCCACGCCCGAGGTCGTGGAGGTCCATCGCCTTGTTCAGACGCAGGTAGGTGTTCGCGTCGAAGCGCCCCACGAGCTTGTGGCCCTGATAGTCGAGGTAGCCCTCCACGTCGAAGCGCTGATCGAGCCGAAATGATCCCGCCGCGTCGAGTGGATCCACGAGCTTGCGGCCGAACTTCGCGGCGAACACCTCCTCGGAGCGGTAGTGGATCTGGGCGATCTGTCGGGCCACGGCGAGCCCCGCGTGGGGGCCGTGGCCTGCCGGTCGGTCGTAGTAGTCGCCGCCCGCGAAGTTCGGGTCGAGCGTCACCGCCCGCCTCCCCACCATCGACCACGCGATCTGTTGCGCCGAGGCGGCAGCGGAGGTCGCGAAGGCCACCAACGACCGGAGGCGGTGCGGGAACATCACAGCCCACTCCAAGGCCTGCATGCCGCCCATCGAACCGCCGACCACCGCCTGCCACACCGCGATGCCGAGGTGGTCGGCCAGCATCGCCTGGGTCCGCACCATGTCTCTTATCGTCACCACGGGGAAGCTGGAGCCATACGGCCTGCCGGTGGAGGGGTCCTCCGACGCGGGGCCGGTCGTCCCCTGGCATCCCCCCAGTACGTTGGCGCACACGATGAAGGACCGCGTCGGGTCGAGCGCCCGCCCCGGGCCGAACATCCCCTGCCACCAACCCGTCGACTGGATCTCCTCCGCTCTACCGAACGCATGGGAGTCACCCGTGAGGGCGTGGCACACCAGCACCGCGTTCGACCCATCGGGGGCCAACTCGCCCCATGTCTCGTAGGCGACGTCGATGTGGCGCAGGACTGCGCCCCCTTCAAGGTGGAAGGGCCGGTCCTGCACCAGGGTCACGATCTTGCGTCGCCCGAGAGGATCACCCACACGCCACGCGCCCGTCACCGGGATCAGGGCGGCACCATCGTCTCTGACGGTCGCCGACTCAGGACCTGATGACATGGGTGATTCGTTGCCTTCCCGACCAACCGGTGCCCGGCGGTGGGACGGCGTCGTTGCCGTGGACACTTGGTTGCCGACGGGGTTCGCCGACCGCATCTCCGACCTTTCGGCCGGGAGGCACCTTGGGTGTCCGTCCCAGGTTGCCGGACCCCGAGGGGCCACTCGTGATGTTGCGCCATCGCACCATGTGACGGCCCGCGGTGTCAATCCGAATCCATCGAGACGGAGATGCGCTTGGGGAGTTGGTCGAGCCACCACTCCAACACGTCGGGCTCATCCACGCCGTAGGCCGCATCCGCCGTTCGCCCGACCTCACGCCACGACAGACCCCCTCGCCGTGCCGCCACGGCAACGGCGAGAGCATCCCAATCGTCGGGGATCGGCAGGTCGGCCACGTCGGCCGCGGAGAGCCGCAAGGCACCCCGGGACTGCCCGCTACCCGCCCGACGATGATGCAGGAGCGCACTCAGACACGGAGCCGACAGCGCCACGGCCAGCATCTCCGCGTGTGATGGGTCTCGGGGTATCGCTGCAATCGACGGCGTGAGCGCCAACAGGTCGCCCACCTCGTCCGCTACCGCTTCGACCACTCGCGTCTGGTTCGCGACCACCACTTTCGGGCGATGCTGGCGACGCGCCCAGCGCCCCACCCGCTCGTTCGCGCCGTCGAGCGCGCCGAGGCGCACCACCGGGTGCAACCACCTCTGCTTGGCGATGCGGAGCGGATCGATACCCCAGCGGTTGGTGAACGGATCGATCGCACCCGAGGTGACCACACGCATGGAACCCGCCAGGGTCCCCACCAACCCAGGATCGTCGCCCGCCTCCTCGAGGTTGGCGGCAACCGCGTAGTACTCGTCTCGGAACCCGCTGAGGGTGTCCGCGACATCGGCCACCCGCCGCACTGCGCCCACCTCGACCGACGGAACTCCGCCGACAGCAGCCGCCACCGCCGCCCAGGTGCCGTCGGTCACCGCAGCGACCACATGGACTCGTGAGCCGTGATGGACGGCCAGGCGACCCGACGGGGCGGCCTTGCGGAGGATCGGGGCCCAGACTTCGACCTCCGCGTCGAACACCCGCCCCGTCGGAACCCACGCCGCCTCCAGGGCCGCATACCGGAGGATCGCGTCGCGCGCCGGCGCTCCGTGAGAGGTCGACATCGAGGACCACGGCTGGACCATCGCCAGCACTCCCCCTGGGTTCAGCACCTCTGCTCCCGCCAGCAGGAACAGCAACGCAGAGTCCACGTACGCGGCCACCGCCTCGGGGCCGAAGCGCCCCCGCAGGCGCGCTGTTGCCTCGGTGCCACGGGTGGTGTCGGCAGCGAGCTGGCCTTGGAACGGCGGGTTGCCGATCACCAGGTCGGCGCGTCCCAGTCCCTCCGACAACCCGTCGCCCACCCGCACCTCGGCGTCGCCGGATCGCACACCGTAGGCGTCCGCCCACGCTGCGATGGCCTCCCGGGCGGCACCCACCGCACCCGGGTCGGAATCGACGCCACGCAGGCATGCCACGGCGTCGGTTGGCGGAACCCCCCTTCGGACCAACAGCTCTGCTACTGCGACAAGGAAAACCCCGCCGCCACAGGCCGGGTCCAACACCCTGGTGGGAACCGTCCCCGCCGGCAACTCGTCGAGGGCGAGCGCCGCGATCTGCTCGGCCACCTCCGGGGGCGTGTAGTGCGCTCCCTGACGCCGGGCGGAGTGATCGAGGGTGGCCTCATAGGTCGAACCCACGGCGTAGGCCACGGCGGCCCGAGCCGGCACCGTCTCAGGCGACTGCGCCGTCGAGGCTGGGATCCCAACCGATGAGGTCGCGCAGGCGCTGGTCGTTCGAGAAGACCTCGACGATCGGCTGGTTCACACCGATCCGCTTCAACAGGCGCTTCACCTCCAGCTCCTGGTTCCACAACAGCAGCGTCACCACCACACCCGACTCCCCCGCCCTAGCGGTGCGACCCGACCGGTGCAGGTACGTCTTGTGGTCCCCCGGTGGGTCGTAGTGGATCACCACGTCCACCTCGTCGATGTGGAGCCCTCGGGCAGCCACGTCGGTGGCCACGAGCGCCGAGAGCTTCCCGTTCGCGAAGCGGGCGAGGGACTTCTCCCGATGCTGTTGGCGCAAATCGCCGTGGATGGCGGCGACGGTGACGCCCTCCTCTTCGAGTTTGCGGGCCAGGCGATCGGCACCGTGCTTGGTCGCGGAGAACACGATGGTGCGTTTCGCTGCACGGATGATGGCCGCGGCGACGCGGGCCTTGTCCATCTCGTGGACCAGGAGGAACCGATGGTGCATCTCCTCCACCGTGACGCCGCGCGAAGCAACCTCGTGGCGGACCGGGTCGTGTTGGTAGCGGCTCACCAGGCCGTCGACCACTCCGTCGAGAGTCGCCGAGAACAGGAGCGTCTGGTGGGTGCCCTCCACGTTGCGCAGGATCCACTCCACCTGCGGGAGGAAGCCCATGTCCGCCATCCGGTCGGCTTCGTCGATCACCACATGGGTGACATCGACGACGCTGAGGTCGCCACGATCGATCAGATCGATCGCCCGCCCCGGTGTGCACACGATGAAGTCGACACCCCGCTCCAGCGCCTTCACCTGCTTCTCGATGGGATCGCCGCCGTAGATGGCCGCGACGCTTCGACCTACCGCGGCGCCGAGGGGGGCCAGTTCGTCGCGCACCTGGGTGGCCAGCTCCCGCGTGGGAACCAGACAGATGCCGGTGGGTCGCCCGGGCTTCGCCGATGGGATGAGTTGGAGGAGTGGGAGGCCGAACGCCAGGGTCTTGCCGGAACCGGTCTTGGCCTTGCCACACACGTCGCGGCCGGCGAGGGCGTCGGAGATCGTCAATGCCTGTATCGGGAACGGCTCAGAAATGCCCTTCTCGTTGAGCGCACCGACGAGCTGCTCCGACACACCGAGCGCCTCAAAGGTCGTGGTCATGTCGTGATATCGCTTCTGTCGAGTCCGCCCACAGTAGTGCCCGGCGACCCTTCCGGGTCAGATCCCCAGGCATCTACCCTGGGTGCGTGACGAGCCAGACGCGCCGATCGGCGGTGACCGCACTAGTCGAGCAATGGGGCCCGGATGCCGCTGTCGGGGCCGTTGACGGCACCGGCAACCGGGTCGTCTGGAGCGACGACCCCTCCACCTACCCCCTAGCGTCGGTCTCGAAGCTGATCACAGCCCTGGGCTGCCTCGTCGCCGCCGAGGAGGGGACTCTGCACCTCGACGCTCCAGCAGGGCCACAGGGCTCGACGGTCCGCCACCTCCTCGCCCACGCGAGCGGCCTCGACTTCGACACCACCAAGGTGCTCGCTGCGGTCGGCGAGCGGCGGATCTACTCCAACACCGGCTTCGAACTGCTGGCCGAGGAACTCGAAGTCGCTTCGGGCATCGCGTGGCAGGACTATCTCCGCGAAGCGGTTGTCGAACCACTCGGTATGTCACACACCCTGATCGAGGGATCCCCGGCGCGGTCCTTCAGCGGAACACTCTCGGATCTCCTCGCCTTGGGCTCCGAGCTGCTGTCACCGACGCTCATCTCGAAGTCGACCTGGCGTGAGGCGACCAGCGCCCACTTCGGCGACATCGACGGAGTGCTGCCGGGCTTCGGAACGCAGCGACCGAACCCCTGGGGACTGGGATTCGAGATCAAGGGAGCCAAGTCACCCCATTGGACCGGCAGGCTCAACTCGGCGCGCGCCTTCGGGCACTTCGGCTCCTCAGGCGCCTTCCTGTGGGTCGACCCCGACCTCGGACTCAGCCTGGTCGGGCTCGGCCGGCGGGACTTCGGCGACTGGGCCCTCGAGCTGTGGCCCCGCCTCGCCGACACCGTCATCGGCGAGCGGTTCGCCGGTGGCGGGCAGCGTTCCAGGTGAACCCGGAATCAGCTTCAGCGGCTCACGGTCACCGGGTCGCCGCATCGGTCCCTGCCACACCAGCCAGGCGCCGGCGGACAACACCATGACACCGGCGAACACGAAGTTCCACCGCAGACCCCCGAGCATCGCGGCGGGGTCGCTGCGCATCTCCTCCACCCACATTCGCCCGAGGAAGTACCCCGCGACATAGATGGGGAACAGCTTCCCCGCCCGGAGCCGCTTCCGGCTTCCCAGGTAGATCACCACCGCGACGACCCCGAGGTTCCAGAGGGACTCGTATAGGAACGTGGGGTGGAACGTCGTCTCGGTCATGTAACGCATGGGCCGGTACGAGTCGTCGACCTCCAGACCCCACGGCAGCGACGTGGGCCGGCCGAACAGCTCCTGGTTGAAGTAGTTGCCCCAGCGGCCGATGGCCTGCGCGAGGGGGATGCAGGGCGCGGCAACGTCGAGGAGAACCACGACATCGAGGCCCTTGACACGGACATACACGTAACCGGCGACGAAGCCACCGATGATCCCGCCGGGGATGCCCAGGCCTCCCTCCCAGATCTTGAACATGTTGGTCCAGGTGTCGGCGCTGCTGTACTTCGACCAGTCGGTGATCACGTGGTAGATGCGCGCACCGATCAACCCCGCCGGGACCGCAACGAACGCCAGGTTGGCGATCACCTCCGGATCTCCACCGGCCTCTCGGTAGCGACGTTGCGCGAGCCAGACCGCGGCGAGCACTCCAAGGGCGATGAGCAGGCCGTAGAGCCGGAACGGACCGATCGCGTTGAACGGCGGCGCGGGAATGGAGCTGAGCACGGCGAGCGAGTCTACGGAGCGGTCGTCGTCGTTTGCGCCACCCCACCACCGGCCCCCGATGTCGTGGTGGTCAGGTCTACATCCTGTGGAAAGGGGCTCAGGGGGGCGATCGGCAGGAGGTCCGCTCCGCCGTCGAGGCACTCGATCATCAGTCGTGACATGGCGATGCCGAACTGGTTGTCCTGCGCGAAGGGGTCCGGCGGCTTGGCGGTGAGAACCCCCACGATGAAATCACGGTCGAGCCCCTGGCGTTCGATCCCTCGAGTCAGACACGCCGCGGGTGTGACGCCCAACTTGCCGTACGCGCTGAACAGCGACAGCAAGCCTTCGGCGACATCGATGCATCCGGCCAGGATGTTGGTGACCGCCGTGCGTTCCTCGTCGCTGTACTGGAGCCGGAGCCTGCCCTTCTGAGGGTCATAGCCCAGGTCCAACAGGCGGTCCACGCCCATTACCTGGACGATCTTGCGTGCCGCGCACGCCGCCTCCTCACGAGGCGCCGCCCATTCGTTGAGGTTGGAGCCGACAGCCGACAGGTGATCCGTCAGCGATTCGGCGATGCCCGCCTCGTCGTCGGTGTAGACCTTCGCCGTCGTCGAAGTGGGTCGATCGATTCCTTCGGTCTGCCACTCCGAGCTCCGGCATCCCGCGATCAGCACCACGCCCGACACAACGACGGCCGCCGACCGGTGGAAGCGTCTCAGCGGAGCGTCTCCTGGACCTGCTCCAAGGCGTCGTCCTCGGTGACGTCAAGAGCGAAGCTCAGCTCCGACACGAGAACGGACCGGGCCTTTACGAACATCGACTTCTCGCCCGCTGACAGCCCCTTGGACTGGTCGCGCAACGCCAGGTTCCGCACGACCTCCGCCACCTGGTAGACATCGCCCGACTTGAGCTTCTCCTGGTGGTTCTTGAAGCGCCGACTCCAGTTCGCGGGTTCACGGATGTCCTTGCGGCCCAGCAGCTCGAACAGATCCTGCACCTCTTCCCCGCCGATCGGGGGGCGCATGCCGACCTCGTCGGCCTTATCGGCAGGCACGGAGAGGGTCAGCTCCCCATGGGCCATCTGGAGGACGAGGTAGTCGGTCTTTTCCCCATTGAACTCCCGCGTCTCACGGCGGACGATCACGGCGGCACCGTGGTGGGGGTAGACCACGCGGTCTCCTACGTCGAACAAGGCATCAGCTCCTTCGCTGCTCTCACGCGGCTCGCTCCGAGGATGCCACGCCATCGATGGAGCGTCGAATCATCTCGTGCCGCCAGGATGGCTCACCGACTGCGGGATGACCACCAGCCCTCGTGTGGGGCACCATTGAGTGGGGAACGAAAACGCGGGAGCTGGGACCGATGATCCGCCGGATCGAACATGGTGACCTTCAAGCGGTTGCCAACCTCGCGCACTCCGAGCGGCTCCTCTCCGCCGGGCGCGGACCACGGCTCTGGTCCCCCGCCGGCCTCGGTCAACACGCCCATCCACTGCTGTTGGGACGCCGCATCGACACGAGCGGCACACTCGGTCTCGTCGATGATCGCGGTGGCGCATTGGTTGGGGCGGCCATTGCGGTCCCACCACTGGGGTCCGAACCCGCCTGGGTAGTCCATGAGTTCGTGGTTCGCTCCCCCGCCGAGTGGGCGACGACGGGGCGGACGCTTCTCGCAGCCCTCGCCTCGCGCGCGGTGTCCGCGGGAATCGATGAGCTGGTGGTTCCGTGCGCGACCGTCGACCTCGCCAAGGCTCACATGTTGGAGTCCGCCGGGTTCCACCGGCGGTGGTGGGTCCGACACCGCGCCCCAGGCCCCCGCCGCACAGCCCCTCCACCGGGTGTGCGCGGCTACGTGGAAGCCGACGCATCGTCGAGCTGGCAGTGGCGGGGACCACAGGGGATCCCACTCACCCACTCGAGCACCCGAGTGCCCGGTGGCACCTCTGCGCTCGTGTTCGACGAAGCGACGCCGGCCGCGGCGGTGTCGATCGCGGGCGACTTCGACCCGCCCGCGGGCTACACGAAGGACGGGACGGGACTTCTGGCAGGACCCTTCGCATTGAAGCCCGGAACCGACCTCGAAGCAGTGGTTCCGAGCCTGCTGGCAGGTCTCCAGTGGCTGGCGACGAGCAGGGGCGACTCCCATGTGCTCGTCGCCAGCTGGTCCGAAGACCCGGAGCTGGACTCGGTCTTGGCGGGGGCCGGATACGACGACCCGCTCTCGTGGTGGCGGCTCGTCGTCGAACGACCCGCCCGCTGAAGGCCCCAGCTCAGCTACAGCCCGAGGTGGCTCCGCACTCTGCGCAGCTGTAGCAGGAGCCTGCCCTCTGCATCCGGACACCGCATTGCATGCACAGCGGCGCATCGGGTGCCGTGGCTACACGCGTGGCCGCTTCGAGCCGTGGGCCCGACGGCGGATCGACCGCCACGTCGTGGCCGGTTCTGCTGGAGACGACCGCCTCTTCGACTCCGGGCAAGGTGGGCTGGAGACGCTCGGACACCGAGAAGATGCCGAGTTGGTGTCGCTCCTCCACCCCCAGGTACTCGATCGCGAGGCGCCGGAACAGGTAGTCGATGAGGCTCGTGGCGATGCGTACCTCGGGGTCGTCGGTCATGCCCGCGGGCTCGAATCGCATCCCGACGAACGCTTCCACGAACCCGCGGAGTGGCACGCCGTACTGCAAGCCGTGGCTCACCGAGATGGCGAATGCGTCCATGATCCCCGCGAGGGTGGAACCCTGCTTGGAGACCCGGATGAACAGCTCGCCTGGGCGGCCGTCGTCGTACTCGCCGACAGTCACGAAACCCTTGCAGTCCGCGACACGGAACTCGAAGGTCTGCGAACGCCGTGACCGCGGTAGGCGCTCGCGGATCGGGGTTGCCGGCGCGGGGACCACCTCTACCTCCGCCGCCTGAAGGACCGACCCGCTGTCGGAGTCCTCGGTTCCGGTGCTGAGGGGTTGTCCCAACTTGCAGTTGTCCCGGTAGATGGCAAGTGCTTTGAGACCAAGCCGCCATGCTTCGAGGAGCAGATCCTCGATCTGTTCGGGCGTGGTCGTCTCCGAGACGTTCGCGGTCTTGGAGATGGCGCCGCTGAGGAACGGCTGTGCTGCCGCCATCATCCGGACATGGCCCAGCGGATCGATGGTGACCTCGCCCATGGAACAGGCGAAGACCTCGATGTGGGCAGGGTCGAGATGCGGTGCACCCAGGACCGAGTGGCGGTCGGCGATCCACTCGACGATCTCCGCGATCTGCTCCTCGTCGTAGCCGAGTCGCCGCAGTGCACGTGGGACCGTCTGGTTGACGATCTGCATCGAGCCTCCACCCACGAGGCGCTTGGTCTTGACGAGCCCCAAGTCCGGCTCGATGCCCGTGGTGTCGCAGTCGAGCAGGAAGCTGATGGTGCCGGTGGGCGCCAACACGGTGGCCTGGGAGTTGCGTACGCCCACCTCCGCGGCCGAGCGGCACGCCTCGTCCCAGGCGTCGTGGGCGGCCGCCGTGAGCGACGCCGGCACGAGCGATTCGGTGATTCCGCAGAGCGCGTCGCGGTGCATGTCGAGCACGCGGAGTTGGTGCTCGCGGTTCTCCGCGTACCCGTCGTAGGGGCCCATCCGTGAGGCCAGTCGCGCCGAGGTGAGGTACGCGTGGCCGGTCATGGTGGCTGTGAGCGTGGCCGCCCACGCACGGCCTGCGTCGGAGTCGTAGCCCACGCCCAGCGCCATGAGCATGGCACCAAGGTTCGTGTATCCCAGGCCGAGTTGACGGAACCTCAGCGTGTTCGCCGCGATCGCGGGTGTCGGGTAGTCGGCGTTGCCGACGAGGATCTCCTGGGCAAGGATCGAGATCTCAACCGCATGGCGGAAGGCCTCGACCTCGAACTCCCCGTCGTCGTCGAGGAACGGCAGCAGGTTGATGCTCGCCAGGTTGCAGGCGCTGTCGTCGATGCTCATGTACTCCGAGCACGGGTTCGACCCGTTGATCGGTGCGGTTGCGGCCAGCGTGTGCCAGCGGTTGATGGTGGTGTCGAACTGCACGCCCGGATCCGCGCACTCCCACGCGGCGAGCGCGATGTCGGAGAAGATCTCCCGCGCCCGACGTGTCTCGACGACCTCGCCTGTGGTGATCGCACGGAGCTCCCAATCACGGTCGTCGACCACCGCCTGCATGAAGGCGTCGGAGAGCCGAACCGAGTTGTTCGCGTTCTGGTACTGGATGGAGTGCGAATCGGCGCCGTCGAGGCCCATGTCGAAGCCGGCGTCGCGCAGCGCCCGGGCCTTGCGCTCCTCACGGGCCTTGCACCAGATGAACTCGTCGACATCGGGGTGATCGACGTCGAGCATCACCATCTTGGCGGCACGACGCGTCTTGCCGCCGCTCTTGATGGTGCCGGCGGAGGCGTCTGCGCCGCGCATGAAGCTGACCGGACCCGACGGCTCCCCGCCGCCCTTGAGGAACTCCCTGGACGAGCGGATCTTCGAAAGATTCACTCCGGAGCCCGATCCGCCCTTGAAGATCACGCCCTCCTGGCGATACCACTCGAGGATCGACTCCATGGAATCCTCGACCGACAGGATGAAGCAGGCGCTGGCCTGCTTGGGGGCTCCGGGGACGCCGATGTTGAACCAGACAGGGCTGTTGAACGCCAGCCGCTGGTGGACCAACAGCCAGGTGAGCTCGGCTCGGAACACGGCCGCCTCGTCGTCGTCGGCGAAGTAGTCGCCGGTGATTCCCCAGTCGGTGATGGTGCCCACCACCCGGTCGATCAACTGGCGGAGCGAGCTCTCCCGATCGGGCGAGCCCAGCCGACCTCTGAAGTACTTCTGGGCGACGATGTTGGAAGCATTGGTCGACCAGTTGGAGGGGAACTCCACACCGCGCTGTTCGAAGGCGTAGGAGCCGTCGCGGTGGTCGATCAACAGCGCATCGCGGCGCTCCCAGCTCAGCTCGTCGTAAGGGTGGACCCCCGGGAGCGTGAAGTAACGACGAACCCCCACGCGAACGTGGTCATCGGTCACCGACATGACAGACCTTCTTCCGACTCGAATGCGATCACCGACGTTTGTGTTGGCCGTGGCGCGGACTTCCAGGTTGGAGCGACTTGGTAAGCGGACCCTGGGGGAGCCCACACCACCGTCAGACCTCCAGGAGTCGTCCGGCCTGTTGCGAGAGACGGACGCCGCCACACTTCCGGGCCTCCGCGCCACGGCGCAGTGGGGTGGAGCCTAAGGACTCTTCCCTGTGTACGAAAAGAGGATCTTGGTGTGGATTTCGTGGAAGTTGTCCACATCTCTCAGGACCTCCCTGGGTCTTGCCGGCTCGAATCACACGGACCGCGGTCGCGCCCACAGCCAAGGTGAACACCGGGGTGGGGAAATCCCATCCTGACCTCGCCTCTCAGTGGATCTCGATACACGTCCGCCTCCACAGTCAGCCAACCACCCTGTGGAGAAGATTCCCCCCCGGGCCTCGTTGGCTACCGTGCCCGAGTGAAGCAGATCTTCTCGCGGGAGCGGGGGACCCTCGCGAACAGCAGTGATGACGCGGGTCTGGAGCCAGCTCGCGGTCGCGAAGTGCTCGAAGCGCACCTCGCGACCGCCCGTGATGCGAGACCCGACCGACCCTGGATGATGGCGAACATGGTCGCCAGCCTCGACGGCTCCGCGACCAGCGCCGGCCGCTCTGGTGGACTCGGCGGCGAAGCCGACCGCGACGTGTTCCACGCGTTGCGGTCGTTGCCCGACGCAATCCTGGCCGGCGCCGCAACCGTTCGCGCCGAGAGGTACCGGCCGCCACGACCTCGCCCCGACGGTGTCGCTCCCCGCCTGGTGATAGTGAGCGCAAGCCTGAACCTGCCGGCGGACCTTCCGTGCATGGCCGAAGGACATGGGAGCCGGCCGCCCTTGGTGATCACGACCGAGTCGAGCCCCCTGCCGGAGCGCGAAGCGCTTTCGGATCGAGCCGAGATAGCGGTGCTGGAAGGTGAACGGGTCGACCCTCGGGCCGCCCTCGCTGCGTTGGCCGACCGAGGGGTTGGCGTCGTCTTGTGCGAGGGCGGCCCTCGACTGCTGGGGCAGTTCGTCGCCGCCGACGTGGTCGACGAGTGGTACCTGACCGTGGCCGCGGTGGCCGTGCTGGGCGATGCCGGGCGAATCACCGCGTTCGACCAGGAGGTGGTTCGGCGCTATCGGTTGCGCTCGGTGCTCCACGACGGTGACGACCTGATGCTCGCCTATGAGCGAGCGGAGAGCTCTGCTGGGATGCGAACCACCTGACCGGCCTGTGGGGCGTCGAAGCCGTTCGCCTCCACGAGCCGATCGATCACTCCACGGACATCCCCCGAAGGCTCGATCGCTCGGGCGATGTCCCACATCGTGTCGCCCGAGCGGGCGACGTAGCGATCGCCGGAGAGCTCGATGCGTGGCGATTCGCCGACCCCGGACACCTCGCTTTCGAGCAGCACCGGCAGCACCGTGGAGATGGCCTGGACCGCGAGCCACCCGGCGACAACGAAGCCGGCCGCGGCGAGCAGGCGCCGACGGCGATAGACGGCGCGTCGACGTTGGGCGGAGGCGCAGCGCCCGCCTTCGATCACCACGAAATGGGGACGGTGGGGTTGGAGATTGTTAGCGATTGCAGCCATGGATCGATTCTCCCGAGGGGGTGTGACACTGAAGGCGGCTCGTCTCCCAACTGGAGGCTCCGTCCTTCCCGAACAACTGTTCCCCACGATGCACGAACGTTCGTTCGATGTCAAGCTCGAACAATCGTTCCCCACATCGGCGCCGAGAGCTGCTATGGTGCAAACACTCGTTCGACCTTCCCCCGCTCACAGCGCACCAAGTCAGGAGACAGGACCAATGACACCCCCGGCCCGTTCCCCCCAGCCCATCCCCGAGATCGAGGCGGCCATCACCGACCGTCAGTTCGCCATCCTCAAGTACATCGAGACGATGGTCCGCGAGCGTGGCTATCCGCCCTCGGTCCGCGAGATCGGCGAGGCTGTGGGTCTGGCCTCACCGTCGTCGGTCCACAGCCACATCAAGACCCTCCAGCGCCTCGGGTACCTCCGCAAGGACCCGTCCAAGCCCCGCGCCATCCAGGTCCGCTTCGATTCGGCCTCGGGAGCCACCGGCGACCGCGCCCAGGTTCGCCACGTTCCCCTCGTCGGCGACGTGGCCGCGGGCACCGGGGTCATTGCGCAGGAGCTCGTCGAGGAGTTGGTACCTCTGCCGGCCGATTTCACCGGCGAAGGCGAGCTGTTCATGCTGCGGGTCCGAGGTGAATCGATGATCGAGGCGGGGATCTTCGACGGCGACTTCGTCGTCGTGCGCGCCCAGCCGGATGCCGAGCCAGGCGAGATCGTCGTGGCGGGCATTCCCGGCGAGGAGGCCACGGTCAAGGTATTCAGTCGATCGGGCGGCCAGATCGTCCTCAAACCCGCCAACCCGCACCTGTCCGAGATGGTTTTCGATCCCGACGAGGTCCAGATATACGGGCGAGTGGTGACCGTCCTTCGCAAGCTCTGAGCAGCCTCGGGCCTTGGCCGCCGGCCCATATGGACTTGGAACCACTCGTCTGGTTCAGTCGTTTGCGTGGAGTGCGGTGTTGAGGCCGTCCCAGGTACCGCTCGTGGGAAGTGCCTCCACCGCTCCGCTCAACGAGTTGCGACGGAACAGGAGGCCCGAGCGGCCGCTCAGCTCGCGTGCCTTCACCACCGCGCCGTCGGGAAGGCTCACAAGAGTCCCCGCCGTCACATAGAGGCCGGCTTCGACGATGCAGCCGTCGCCGAGGGAGATCCCCACACCCGCGTTCGCCCCCAAAAGGCACTTCTCCCCCAGCCGGATCACCTCCTTGCCGCCTCCCGACAAAGTGCCCATGATCGACGCTCCACCGCCGATGTCGGTGTGGGCACCCACCACCACTCCAGCCGATATCCGGCCCTCCACCATCGCAGCTCCAAGGGTTCCCGCGTTGAAGTTCACGAAGCCCTCGTGCATGACCGTGGTCCCCTCGGCCAGGTGCGCCCCGAGACGTACACGGTCCGCGTTCGCTATGCGCACGCCGCTGGGCACCACGTAGTCGGTCATCCGGGGGAACTTGTCCACTCCGAACACCTCGACCACCCCGCCGGCCGCACGCACCCGCAGCCGGTTCACCTCGAAACCCAGCGGGTCGGCGGGGCCGAGGTTGGTCCACACCACGTTCTCCAACAGGCCGAACATGCCGTCGAGGTTCACTCCGTGGGGTTGGACAAGGCGGTGAGACAACAGGTGCAGTCGGAAGTAGACATCCGACACGTCTGTGGGTGGCTCGTCGAGAGCCGCCAGAGCGACCAACACCAGGCGGCGCGTCGTGTTCCACGCCGACGGTGCGGCATCCAGGGCCGCGAGCAGGGAACCTGTGGCGTCAAAGTTCGGATGCGGGCCGCCTTCGGAGAGCAGCGGCTCGACGCGTCCCATCGCCGCGGCGACCACGGCGGGTTCGATGCCGTGGGATCCGCGTAGCTCCTCGAGGCCCGCAGCGTGGGCGAGCGCGGCCGCGAACCGGAGGTTCTCGCCGAGGTTCACGACCGGGAAGTAGGTGTCGAGAACCTTGTCGCCGGCGAGAGTTGCCAACCCCACGCCGAACGCAACCGGATCACGCCACCCGTGCCGGGCACCGAAGTCGTCGAGGTCGGAGCGTGTCACGTCGGGGTCAACCATCGCCCCGACACTAGGCGGCGGGAAATCCTCAGCCCCGAGCACCGACCTGCCGAAACAGTCCGTGGTGGCGAAAAGGTCTTCTTCTGTTCGGACGCGCTTGGCTGCCGCAGTGGCAGCGGTGGCATTCGTGAGTGGAGCTGTCGCGATGGTCGTTGCCGCCGCCTCCAACTCGAGATCCAGTTCTCGACACCGGCTCGGGTTGGCGCGCACGGAACTGGGGCGCACCCTCGACGAACTCGGCTTCGCAACCTGGTATCTCTCCGAAGCGGTCAGGCCACCTGACGACACCGAGGGCGAAGTTCGCGTCGATGTCCTGGAGAACGTGGAGGAGCTCGCCCTTCTGATCCCCGCCGCGGGGATACCCGCCGGCCTCAGCGGCAGGATCCGTGCTTTCGCGCAGCTCGCAGGGGAGTTGGCCGACCGACAAGAGCCACCCTCGGTCCAGGAGGTTCGATCAGTTGGCGCCGCCCTGGTGGCGCTCGGCGGCGAGGCACTCCAGCTCGAAGCATCGGTCGCCGAGCCGATTCGATCCGCTCGCAACGACGCAGTCGACCTGGTGACCGCCACCGCCGAGCGAACCTGGGGCATACGGACGCAGTCGGATCGGCGGTTGCGGCTCCGGCTGGTGGACGCGCTCGACGCGCTCGACGCCGAGACGCGGCGTTTTCTCGCCACACGCGGCGTCCTCGACGATCTGAGCGTCCCAGACGCCATCGGTCCCGAGACCGTCGAACGCCGCAGCGATCTCGTCACCGATCTGGACCACGGATCGCCCCTCGACGCAGTGGAACCGAAGATCCCAACGGCACTACTGGTGGCGTGTGCGCTCGCCATGTTGTTGGGAGCCGTCATCGGTCTTCCCGCAGGCGCGGCCCTCTGGCGACGGAATCGGGTCCGCACCGACGAGTTGGTCGAGCGAGCCCATCGTGACCCTCTGACGGGGCTGTGGAACCGGGCAGTCCTCGACGAGACGGTCACCGCCATCGCCGAACGTGCCGAAGCCGGCTTCGGGATCGTCTGCCTGGATCTCGACGGCTTCAAGGAGATCAACGACCGAGTGGGCCACCATGCCGGCGACGAGGTGCTGCGTGCCTGTGCCACCCGACTCATCGACGTGGTCCGCGGCGCCGACCGGATCATCCGGCTCGGAGGCGACGAGTTCGTTGCCGTACTTGCCGAGGCCGTCGGGATCGAGGAGGTCTCAGCCGTCGCGCAACGGATCATCAACTCTCTGAGCGTCCCCGTCGAGGTCGACGGTGAGCTCGTGACAGTCGGCGTGAGCTGTGGTGTCGTCCACAGACTCGGCCCGAGGGTCGATGTGGGTGCAGTGCTTCGCTCTGCCGATGCAGCGCTCTACGCCGCCAAGGCCGCGGGCCGCGGCCGAGTGGTCAGCGACCAGGGAATTCGTCCGGAGGTTCGGGCGGAGCCGGCGGGCTAGGCGGGTAGCTCGGCGGTGGGGGCGGCGGATACGGCGCCGAAGGCGGTGGGGGCGGATAGCTCGAGGGCGGCGCGGGCGGATAGCCCGGCGCGGGCGGATAGCCCGGCGATGGTGGGTAGCCCGTAGGGGGCGCCTGGTAACCGGGGGAAGGCGGGAAACCCGGTGGCGGCGCCTGATATCCCTGCGACGGCTGATAACCGGGGGGTGGAGGCGAGTATCCGGGCGGTACCGGCGGCGGACTCTGCCGTTGAGAGCGGCGCGAACGTCCGCGGAGCACCAGCACCAGGATCAACATGACCAGGCCGGCCAACCCCGCCAGCGAGAGGACGATGACCGGGACAGCGACCCGCTCTGCGATGGAGGTCAGCCCGGCCCTGCCGATCCACAGCTCCTGATCGGGCGATGACGCCGTCGAGTCCGCGGTGAGCCGGTACTCGCCCGGCTCGGTGATCTCGAAGGTCGCCAACTCCTTGAGATCGGCCCTGTCCGAACCGGTGTCGTAGTTGAAGGTGGCGTTGCCCCCCGGGGTCAACCTCACGGGTTCGCCGTCGGGATCCAAGAGTGTCATCTCCGTTGCCCCGTCGTTGCCGTAAGGGCTGTTCTGGTAGATGGTCCCGTCGTCGATCGCTTCGGGGAAGTCGATCACCTCGCCCTCCACCGGGAGCTGGTATCGGCCGAACTCGTCGGCCTGTCGGATCAGATCGAGCCCCGCGGAGCCGACGACCGCTACGCAGCCGCCAGGGCCTCCGAGCATGAGGACGACGGCGAGGACCGCCCACCACACCGAGGGTCGGATTCGAGGTTGGGTCGGGACTGTCACCGCCCCATTCTGTCGGCTCCGGCGCCGCCGGAGAGGGACGGGTCAGATCCCCTGGCCCACGAGCTCGTCGATGATCGCCCAGCACCGATCGAGGCTGTCACGCCCCACACGTTCCTCAGCCGTGTGGGCGAGGGTCGGGTCGCCCGGACCGAAGTTCGCCGCCGGGACGCCGATGGCGGCGAATCGGGCCACGTCGGTCCACCCGAGCTTCGAGCGCACCTCGAGGCGATGCCGGTCCACCAACGCAGCGAGGAGAGGCTGGTCGAGGCAAGGGTGGGCGGCAGGTGCAACATCGACCACGACGAAGCCGTCACCCGGCTCCATGTGCGGTGCCACAAGCGACCGCATCGTCGCCTCCGCCTGCTCAGTGGTGCGGTCGGGAGCGAAGCGGTGTGCGATCGTCAGGGTGGCGCTGTCGGGCACCACGTTGCCGGACACTCCCCCGCCCACAGCGACCGCCTGCATCGCTTCGTGGAACTCGCAACCCTGGATGGTGGGTCGGCGCGGCTGGTAGGCCGCGATGTCGACGAGGAGGCCGCCGAGCCGGTGGATGGCGTTAGTGCCCATCCACGCTCGGGCGGTGTGGGCCCTCGCCCCACGCAGCGTCACCTCGACGCGGAGCGAGCCCTGACAGCCCGCCTCGAGCGCTCCGTCGGTGGGTTCGCCCAGCAGCGCCAAGTCGCCTTCCAACAGGTCGGGGCGCGTCTCGATCACTTCTGCAAGACCACTGTGGCGCGACGCCACCTCCTCGCGGGCATAGAAGACGTAGGTCACGTCGATAGCGGCCGCCTCGTGCTGCGCGGCCGACGCCAACATGAGCGCCAGACCGCCCTTCATGTCGGCTGCGCCCAGACCCCACAGGACGTCGCCTTCGATCCGGGCATCGGAGTTGCCATCGGCTGGGACCGTGTCGGTGTGGCCTGCCAACACGAGCCGCAGCGGCGCGCCCCGGTTCGTGCGTGCGACGATGTTGTCGCCCACGCGAGTGACATCGAGGTGATCCAATGCCCGCAGGCGCCCCTCGATCAGTTCCACGAGGGGAGCCTCGGCGAAGCTCTCGGAGCGAACTGCAACCAGCTCCGCCGTCGCCGCGAGCAGGTCCATCAGCGCTCCGCCAGGCGGGAGCCGGCCAGGCGGGCACACATTCGAGCCAGCACCTCGTCGGGCTGCACGACTGCGATGCGAACCCGCTCCACGGCGGCCGCTCCGTAGAACTCGCCGGGGCTGGCCACCACCCCGGCCACCTCGGCCAGCCGGCGTGCCAGACCCCAGGCGTCGCCGGCCGGCGCGGCCACCCACAGGTAGAAGCCGCCCCCGGGTAGCTCGATTTCGAGTCCGGTCGCTCTCAGCGCCTCGGCAACGAGGTTGAGTCGGCGCAGGTAGCGGACACGCTGCTGCTCGACGTGGTCGTCATCGGCCCACGCGATCACCCCTGCTGCCTGCACCGGGCCGGGCACCATGAGGCCTGCGTGCTTGCGGAGCTCCGACAGGTACGCCACGAGCTCGGGGTCACCCGCATAGAAGCCGGCACGCGCCCCGGCCAGGTTCGACCGCTTCGACAAGGAGTGGACCGCCAACATCCCGTCGAGGCCCGAGGTGAGGATCGTGCGCGGACCGCCGTCCCAGGTGAACTCGACATAGCACTCGTCGGATACGACCGTGACCCCATGGCGGCGCCCCCACTCGGCCACTGCGGTGAGGTCATCGAGTCCGCCCGCGGGGTTGCCGGGCGTGTTCACCCAGAGGCACAACGCCCGCTCTGCGTCGGCGGGATCGACCGCGCCGAGGTCGATTCGCCAGCGTTCGTCGCACGGCACCGGCACCGCCCGGCAGCACGCCAGGGTGGCCCCCATCGCGTAGGACGGGTAGCTCACAGCCGGGTACAACACCGTGTCGCGATCGGGGCGGCGGAGCCGCAGCCAGTGAGGCAGACCGGCTACGAACTCCTTGGTTCCCACGCAGGCCGCGATCTGATCGGCGCCCAGCTCCAGGCCCAGACGCCGCGCCACCCAGGCTGCGGCAGCTTCGCGGTATTCAGCGGTGCCGATCGACGGCGGGTATCCCCGTTCGGTTCCCGAGGATCCCAGGGCTGCGACCACCTCGGCGGGCGGCGGATCACACGGCGTGCCGATCGACAGGTCGATCACCTCACCGTGATGTTGCCGGGCGAGCTCGACCAGACCACGGAGCCGGTCGTAGGGGTAAGGCGGCGGGACGAAGCCGCCGCTCATGCGGAGGACACCCGGAACTCGGCGAAGCGGGCAACATCGGCGCGCTCCACGTTCACCCTCATGTGCATTCCATCCGCCGTTGCGGTCTCCGACAGGACCTCGCCCGCCCGGTGCAGGGCGGCCACGATGTCACCGCGGTCGTAGGGAACCAGGAACGTGGCGTTGCGCCGCAGCCCGCGGAGACGCTCACCGATCGCCACCAACAGGTCGTCGATCCCCTCGCCGGTCGCGGCGGAGATGACCACCGACCCAGGATGCGCCGCGGCGATGCGTTCCGCCTCGTCGTGGGCCAGGTCGGCCTTGTTGACCACCATTAACTCCGGTCGCTCAGCAGCACCGATCTCAGCCAGCACCGTGTGCACAGCCTCCAGTTGGCCTTCGGCGTCGTCCGCGGAGGCGTCGACCAGATGCAGCAACAGGTCGGCTTCCGACGCCACGTCGAGGGTCGACTTGAACGCCTCGACGAGCTGATGGGGCAACTTGCGCACGAACCCCACCGTGTCGGTCACCAACACAGGTTCACCGCCGGGGAGCTCCAGGCGGCGAGTGGTGGCGTCGAGGGTTGCGAACAGGCGGTCCTCCACGAGCACCCCCGCCGAGGTGAGGCGGTTCAGCAGGGTGGACTTGCCGGCGTTCGTGTAGCCGACGATCACCACATGACGCAGGCCCGAGCGACGGCGCGATTTCCGCTGGGTGTCGCGGTGGCGGCCGATCTGGCTCAGCTCGCCTTCGAGCTGGTGGATACGGCGGACCAGGCGGCGCCGGTCGAGCTCGATCTGCTTCTCGCCGGGGCCGCCCCGCAGCCCGATCGCGTTGACCTGCTGGGACATCGTGCCGCCCCGGCCCCGCAGGCGCGGGAGCTGATAGCGCAACCTTGCCAGCTCCACCTGAGCCTTGCCCTCCTGGGAGGAGGCGTTCTGGGCGAAGATGTCGAGGATCACCGCGGTGCGGTCGATCGCGCTTCGGCCCAGCAGCTTCTCGAGGTTGCGCTGCTGCGCGGGGGCCAACTCGTCGTCGAACACGACGGTGTCGCAGTCGGTCGCGACCGCGAGGGTGCGGATCTCGCCGGCCTTGCCGGACCCCACATAGGTGGCGGGGTCGGGGGCGCGGCGACGCTGCACGAAGCGGCCCACCTCGTCCGCCCCGGCGGTGTCGACCAGGCGTGCCAGCTCGTCGAGGTTGGCGTCCACATCCGCGTCGCGGTCGTCGGGAAGGGCGACGCCCACCAGCACGATCCTCTCACGGAAGCTCCGGTCGATCAGCGCGCTGGTTTCGCCGGCGAACTCGCCGAACGCGCCGCGGTGGCTCTCGGTGGGTGCGTCAGGGTCGGTCATGCGAGTGTCACCTCCCCCACGAATGTCGCTGTTCCACGCAGCGCCGCGGTGTCGCCTTCCAACAGCACCACCACGTCGCCACCGGGCATGCGGACCGTCACCTCGTCACCCACAAGACCCCAGCGGCGCGCCGCGAACGCGGATGCGGTCGCGCCCGAGCCGCAGGCCTCCGTCACCCCCGCGCCGCGCTCCCAGTGAAGCAGCCGTATGGCGTCGGGGGCTTCGGCGACCAGGAAGTGGACGTTCACCCCACCCGGCACCTGCGCTTCGATGACGGGGCCCAGCTCCGCGGGATGGATGCCTGCCAGCGAACCGACCCGCAGAACCAGGTGGGGGTTGCCCACGTCGAGGCCGACAGCGTCGAGGACGTCGAGTGGCAGCGACGGCACCGCCGGGCCTGGGGCGACGACACCCATCGACGCGGTCAGCAGGTCGGTCGCAGGGTCGTCGGTGGGTTCGCCGACAAGGTCGCGGATCCCGGCGTCGGTGGCAACACTGAGCTCACCCTTGCGGACTCCGCGTGAGCGCAGCACCGCTTGGCCCAAGCAGCGAAGGCCGTTGCCGGAGATCTCCGCCCGGGACCCGTCGCTGTTCAACAGCACCATCTGAAGGTCTGGGACTTCGGCCTCGGAGCCGTCGGTCGCGATGCCGTACAGCAGCCCGTCGGCACCGATTCCACGGCGGCGATCGCAGACGTGGCGCGCGAGGTCGGCATCGATCGGCACGTCCTCGGGCTGGGGGACGAGCGCGACCAGGAAGTCGTTGCCCAAGCCGTGATGCTTGGTCAGGCGGATTCCGGAGGTCGCGGTCACGGACTCAAGGTAGCGAGGCTGGCGCAGCACGCTCACTCTCTTTACGCCAGTGCTCGCCAACCGCCTCTTCGAGATCGGGGCGGGAAGCGTCGAACCAGGCGATGCGGGGATCACGTCGGAACCACCGCTGCTGGCGCACCGCGAAACGCCGCGTGTGGGCCAGCGCATCGTGGCGACACTCCTCCAGGGAGCGCTCCCCCCGCACATGGTGGAGCAGCTCTCGGTAGCCGAGCGCCTGTGCCGAGGTCCTCGACCAGCCCGTCGTCGTCTCGATGCGGCGGACCTCGTCGAGGAATCCGGCTGCGAGCTGCGCGTCGAATCGCCTCTCGATTCGCTGACCCAACTCGGCCCGATCGACCTCTAGACCGATTGTCAGAGTGTCGACATCGGGGTAGGTTTCCAACCCCGGTCCGAAGTCGGAGAACGGCCGCCCCGACCCGAGGGTCACCTCCAGCGCCCGGATCACCCGGCGGCGGTTCGTCGGTTCCATCCGGGTGGCCGCCAGCGGGTCGAGCGAGCGGAGCCGTTCGAAGAGCCGGTGCGTGTCGGGCTCGACATCGAGCTCGGCTGCGATCGCGGGGTACTGCCCAGGCAGCTCCAGTCGGTCGACGAGCGCCCGCAGATAGAGGCCGGTCCCGCCGACGAGGATCACGGGCTGCTCGCGGCGCGCCAGCTCCGCCACGACGCCATCGGCTTGCCCGCGGAACCAGGCGACCGAGGACTCCTCGTTCGGATCCAACAGGTCGATCATGTGGTGCTTCACAGTTTGTTGATCGGCCTTCGATGGCTTCGCGGTGCCGATATCCATGCCCCGGTAGACCTGCATCGAGTCGACCGACACCAGCTCCGCGCCGCAGCGCTGGGCGAGGGACATCGCCAGTGCCGACTTGCCCGACGCGGTCGGACCGACGATCGACAGCGGGCGCAGGGCGAGTGGTGCCAACGGGCCGCTCAGGCCACCGACACCCGAATGCGGGTTCGGTGCCGTGCGGGTTCGGTCACCTCGATGAACCGCCCACGCAGCGAGGAGAGTCCCGCGTCGGTGATCTCGACCAGCGCGTAGCTGCCGCGGCGGATGGGCTCGGCGGTGAAGTGCACGAGCTTGTTCTGCCGGGTCCTACCGCTGAGCACGGCCGGGTCCTTTTTCGACGGCCCTTCCACCACCACCTCCTCGATGCGGCCGATTCGCGCCTGGTTCCGGCGCATCGAGCTTCGCTCCACCACGGCCCGCAGCCGCTCCATTCGCTCCACGGCCACGGCGTGATCGACGAAGCGGTCGACCATGGCTGCGGCGTCGGTGCCGGGTCGGGGTGAGTACACGAACGTGAAAGCCGAGTCGTAGTCGGCCTCGGCCACCACTTCGAGGGTCGCGTTCATGTCCGCGTCGGTCTCGCCGGGGAAGCCCACGATGATGTCGGTGCTCACCGCGAGGTCTTCGATGCCCGCCCGCGCGGCGCCCAGCCGTTCCAGGTAGCGCTCGGCGGTGTAGCCGCGGTGCATCGCCGCGAGGATCGTGTCGCTACCCGATTGCAGCGGCAGGTGTAGGTGCTCGCAGACCGAGGCGGTGTCGGCCATCGCCGCGATCGTCTCAGGTCGCAGGTCCTTGGGGTGTGGGCTCGTGTAGCGCACCCGCCGAATGCCTTCGACCGAACCGACGGCACGCAGCAGCTCCGCGAACCGCGGCGCCAATGACGTCTTGTCGCCACCGCGGCGGGCCGCGACGGCCAGATCGCGCCCGTAGGAGTTCACGTTCTGGCCCAACAACGTCACCTCGGTGACACCTTGGGCCGCCAGGGCCTCAACCTCGGCAACCAGCACCTCGAACGGGCGCGACACCTCGGGCCCACGGACGGCCGGCACGATGCAGAACGCACACGAGTTGTCACATCCCATCTGGATCGTGACCCACGCCGAGTGGTCCACTTCGCGGCGTACCGGCAGGGCCGAGGGGAACGCCTCGTGCTCGTCGAGCTCGCCGGCTTCGACGATCTCGACCTGTTGGCCATCGCGGCGCGACGCGGCGAGGAGATCGGTTGCACGTCCCACGTTGTGGGTTCCGAAGACCACGTCGACGTGTGGGGCACGCTGCGCGATCAGCTCCCGGTCCTTCTGGGCGAGACACCCTCCCACCAGGATCTCCATGTCTGGCCGGCGGTCCTTGAGCGACTTGAGGTGTCCGAGGGTGCCGTAGAGCTTGTTGTCGGCGTTCTCACGGACACAGCAGGTGTTGAGGACGACGACATCGGCGTCCTCGGCGTTCTCGGCCGCCACCATCCCGTCGGCCTCCAACAGGCCCGCGATGCGTTCCGAGTCATGCTCGTTCATCTGACACCCGAAGGTGCGTACCAGATAGCGCTTCGTCACCGCCCCCATCGTAGGAGAGGCCTCAGGGGCCCCTCCTTACGATGGGATGGATCGCCGCCGCAGATCAGTCGAGGGTTATGGGCAGATCATCCGGATCGACCTCGTCGAGCCCGCTCAGGTCGACCTCGGTGATCTCGTCGCGATCGCCGATGCCGGCGGCGGCCCGGACCTTCTCGGAGATCTCCACCATGACCTCGGCGTTCTCCGCGAGGAACGACTTGGCGTTCTCACGGCCCTGGCCGAGCTGTTCGCCCTCGTAGGTGTACCAGGCACCCGACTTCTTCACGAGGCCCAGGTCGACCCCCAAGTCGAGCACGGCTCCCTCGCGGCTGATGCCCTTGCCGTACATGATGTCGAACTCGGCCTGCTTGAACGGCGGCGCAACCTTGTTCTTCACCACCTTGACCCGGGTGCGGTTGCCGACGATCTCGACGCCGTCCTTGAGCGACTCGATGCGGCGGATGTCGAGGCGCACCGAGCTGTAGAACTTCAACGCCCGCCCGCCGGGGGTGGTTTCAGGTGAGCCGAACATGACCCCGATCTTCTCTCGGAGCTGGTTGATGAAGATGCAGATGGTGTCGCTGCGGTTGAGGTTGGCGGTGAGCTTGCGCAGCGCCTGGGACATGAGCCGGGCCTGGAGCCCGACGTGGGTGTCGCCCATCTCGCCTTCGATCTCGGCCTTGGGCGTGAGAGCGGCGACCGAGTCGATCACCACCACGTCGAGAGCGCCCGAGCGCACCAACATGTCGGCGATCTCGAGTGCCTGCTCTCCCGTATCGGGTTGGGAGATGAGGAGCTGGTCGACGTCGACGCCGATGCGCGCCGCATAGGTGGGATCCATGGCGTGCTCGGCGTCGATGTAGGCGCAAGTTCCACCGTTGCGCTGTGCCTCGGCCACGACGTGCATGGCGAGAGTGGACTTGCCGGAGGACTCGGGGCCGTAGATCTCGGTGACCCGTCCACGGGGCAGGCCACCCACCCCGAGCGCGATGTCGAGTGGCAAAGCGCCGGTGGAGACGGACTCGATCTTCATCGTGCCCTTCTCGCCCATGCGCATGACCGAGCCCTTGCCGAACTGCTTCTCGATCTGGCTGAGCGCCATGTCGAGGGCCTTGCCACGATCCTGGCTGCGATCCTGGGTGCGATCCTGTCGTTCCACCATCGGTTTCCTTCCGTGATCTGATCTGGAGAGATCGTTTCGTTGGTGAGGGGCTGCCGACTACGGCAGCGATCTCGGTGATTAGAAACCTACGGATGGGGTGTGACAGCGAAGCGATGGCGTTGCCGTCGTGCCGACCGGAGGAATGACAACAACGTAGTTCCGAACCTATGTTCGGTCAAGCATTTGCGGCGGGCGCGCCCATGACCTCGGCGCACGCCTCGCGGGTCAGCTCGATGAATCGGGTCACCGACGGCTGAGGCCGCACGCCAGCACGCTGCACCACCACGATCGTGCGGGGCGGAATCGGTGGAACCAGATTCCGAACCAACACGGTGGGGTCCTCGGGATCACACGCCAGGCGCGCCATCACGGCATGGCCCATCCCCGCCCGCACCATGGCCTGAACCGCGCCGTTGTCGTTGGAGCGGAAGACGATCTCCAGCTCCACACCCGCCAGCCGCATCCCGTTCTCGAGGGTGACCTGGCACGCATCGCCGGCACGCTGAGCGATCATCGACACAGCAACGAGCTCGTCGGGACGCACCGTGGCGCGGCCCGCTGCGACATCGGTGTCGAGCGGACTCAGCAGGACGAAAGGGTCCCTGGCGAGCTCCGTGACCTCGAAACCGTCGCCGCCGATCGGCAACACCCCGAAGGCCAAGTCGAGCTCCCCTTCCGCAAGTCGCTCCAGCAACTCCACCTGGCGGTCCGACTCGATGAGGCGGAACTTCAGCTCGGGCTGCTCCTCGCGGTAGCGCATCAGCACCGTGGGCAGGATCTCCACCGACACGCTCTGGAAGGTCCCGATCGTCAGCCGCCCCACCCGCCCGGCGCGGTACTCGGCCAACTCGGCTCCGGCGAGACCGACACGACCGACGATGGCCTCGGCATGGGCCAACAACAGCTCCCCCACCCGGGTGACCTCGACGGGCCGTGGCCCGCCGGGACGTTCGAAGAGGGGCTCGCCCACGATCCTCTCCAGCGCGGCGATCTGCTGGCTCACAGCCGACTGCGTGTAGCCGAGACGGCCGGCAGCCCGGCCGAAGGAGCGCTCCTCGGCCACCGCCACCAGGGCGGTCAGATGGCGCAGCTCCACATCTCGAAGATCAACAGGAATGCTAATAGAGACCATTCTAGAGAATCGTTGGACCTAATGGTAGGACGGTCGTACCGTGAACCCATGGCCTCGACACGACACCCCCATCCACTCCCCTCCCGTCTGGCCGCCGAGCTCCAACAACTCGCCGACGCCATCGCGACGGGCCGTGTGGCAGCCAACTCCGCGGCCCTGGTCCGCCTCGCCCGCTCCGCCGAGTCCCTCGGCCTGCCGGCGGGCGCGATCGCAGCGCTCATCGACCCGACCTCTGCACCGATCGTCCGTGAGCGGGCAGCGGTCCAACTGAGCCTGTCGGCCTCAGCACCCGCTTCGCGCTCAGGGCTCCTGAAGCGCTCGACGCAGCGCGTCCAACGCCGAGATGACGGTGTAGTCCCGCACAGCCTGGCGTTGCCCGGGTAGACGGATCTCGAAGCTACGCACATCGTCGCGTAGAGCGAGGCCCACACAGACCGTGCCGACGGGCCGCCCCTCCTGTTCGTCGGGACCCGCGACCCCCGTCACGGCCAGCCCCACATCGGCGCCGAGCCGCTCCCGTACGCCGCGGGCCATTGCAGCTGCGGCCTCCTCGGTGACCACCGGCCCTTCGGGTACGCCGAGTTGGTCGAACTTCACCCGCGAGCTGTAGGCGATCACCCCTCCGACGAACACGTCGGAGGCACCCGGAACCCCCGACAGACGCGCCCCGATGAGCCCACCTGTCAGCGACTCCGCGACCGCAAGTGACAGGCCCCGCTTGCGGAGCTCGGCGAGAACCACGGCCTCCATGGTCTGGTCGTCGAGGCCGAAGACGAAGTCACCGATCAGGCCGCGCAGCAACGCCTCCTCCGCGGCGAGGATCTCCTCGGCCTCCTCCTCGGAGCCCGCGGCGGCGGTGATGCGCACCTTCAGCCCCTCCGCGCCTGAAGCCAAGAACGCGAGGGTCGGGTTGCCCAACTCGTCGAGCTCGGAGATCCGTCCCGCCAGCCGCTCCGCCAGGCCCGACTCCGACTCGCCCCAGGTACGCAGCGTCCGTGACCGCAGCACCGTGGTCAGCCCGGCGCGGCGTTGAAGATCGGGGAGTATGTCGTTGGTCATCATCTGCTGCATCTCCCACGGCACCCCCGGCACCGCGTAGATCACCTTGTCGCCAACCGGGCAGCGCAATCCCGGGGCGGTGCCGGGCTGGGTCTCGAGGAACTCGGCGCCTTCGGGCCGCTGCGCCTGGGCAAGGTTGTTGTCCGGCATTCGGCGGTTGCGGCCGCGGAACATCCAGCGGATCAGGTCGGCCCGGTCCTCGTCGAGGTGCAACTCCACACCCATCACCGCGGCTATCGCCTCACGGGTGAGGTCGTCCTGGGTTGGACCGAGGCCCCCACAGCAGATGACCGCGTCGGCGCGTTCCAGGGCGCCGCGGATCGCGGTGACGATCCGTTCGACGTTGTCGCCGACCTTGGTCTGGAGCCGACAGTTGATCCCGCCCAGCGCGAGCTGTTCGCCGATCCACGCCGAGTTGGTGTCGACGATCTGGCCCAACAGCAGCTCGGTGCCGATGGCGACCACTTCACAGTCCATGGGCGCCGACGCTAACCCGCAGGCCTAACGCGCCATGGATGTGGCGGCTCGACTGCCCGCGAAGAAGTACTGGGCGCCGCTCACAAGTCCGACCACCACCCCCACCCACAGGGTCGCATCGGCCAGCCACTCGATCTCGTTCGTGGGGGGCAGGGTCACCCAACCGACGGCTCCGAGCTGGAGGAACGTCTTGTACTTGGCCAGCTTCGACGCCGGGATCGCGAGGCCCTTGCGCACGTAGCTCGACCGCAGCGCCGACACCGCCACCTCCCGCGCTGCGATCAGCACGAACGCCACCCAGGGGAACCGACCCAAATAACACATGATCCCCACCCCTCCGAGCGCGAGGACCTTGTCGGCGAGAGGATCGAGGAAGGCGCCCGAGCGGGTGGCGCCATGACGGCGGGCGAGGCGACCGTCGAGCAGATCCGACGTGGAGAGGGCGAACCACACGGCCACCAGTGCCCACGACGACCGTCGTGGCGTGTCGAGCATCATGGCGAAAGCGACCGGCGCGAGCGCGATCCGCGCGAGGGTCACGGCGTTGGCCGGGGTGAGGATCGCGCCGGGCCCGTATGTCTCCCGGTGCGCCTTCATGCCGGTACCGCCACGAGATCAGGACCGAGCGCGTCCTTCACCACGACGTCGTGGAAGGCGCCGGCGGCGAGGTTCTCGGGTACCTCGATCACACCGTCGATCTCGGGGGCCTCCCGATGGCCGCGGGCCACACCCACGTCGTCGACGAGCACCCTGATGGTTTCGCCGATCAGCTCGTCACGCCGCTCCGCGGTGATGGCGTCCTGCACTTCGCGCAGCTCGGCGAGGCGCTCCGCCACCAGCGAGGGGTCCACCTGGCCGTCGAGGGTCACCGCGTAGGTGTCGTCCTCGGGACTGAACGCGAAGAAGCCGCACCAGTCGAGCCGGGCCTCGGCCACGAAGTCGAGGAGCCGGTCGTGATCCGCCTCGGTCTCGCCGGGATAGCCGACGATGAAGTTGGACCGGAACGTCGCCTCGGGCTCGCGGGAGCGGATGTCGCCGATGCGTGCCAGGAACCGCTCACCGTCGCCCCAACGGCGCATCCGGCGCATCAGTGGCGGCGACACGTGCTGGAGGGAGAGGTCGAAATAGGGCACGCCGGTCTCACAGATCACCTCGATCAGACCGTCGGTGAGGTCGGATGGATACAGGTAGAGCAACCGAACCCACTCCACCCGTTCCGCCACAGCCGCCACGAGCGGGACGATCGAACGATCCCCCACCCCCTGGTCCCGCCCGAACGACGCCAGGTCCTGGGCTATCAGCACCACCTCGGAGACACCGAGCGCGTCCACCTCCGCCAGGATCGATTCGATCGTCCGGGAGCGCTGGGGGCCACGGAACGAAGGGATCGCGCAGAACCCGCACGCGCGGTCACACCCCTCCGCGACCTTCACGTACGCCCATGGCCGGGCGCTGGGCGGGCGGGGCAGGTTCAACAGGTCGAACGCGGGAGGGGTGACCGCCTGGAGCGGGATGCGCCGCCGCGGTGGCGGCGCCGTCAGCGACTGGCCGAAACCGGCGACCAGGTCGACCTCCGGTAGAGCGTGGGCCAGTTCGCTGCCATAGCGCTCGGCCATGCAGCCGGTGACCACGAGACGGGCGCCGTCACGGCGGGCCTCGGCCAGCCCCAGGGTCACCTCGACCGACTCCGCCCTCGCCTCCTCCACGAAGGCGCACGTGTTGACCACGATCAGGTCCGCGGCGGCCGGATCATCCGCCGCGGTCATCCCGTCGAGGCGCAACGTCCCGGTCAACTTGTCGGAGTCGACCTGGTTCTTGGGACAGCCCAGGGTCTCGACCCAGTAGGTCTCGGGGCGCGCGTCGTCGGGCATTGCCGCCCCAGCGTAGGCGTACACGCCCCGACGGCCGTCGGTCAGGCGCGGAACGACAGGTCGAGCCCTCGCCGTGGCCAGGTGGTCCGCAGCAGCCGGCCGGTTCCCGAGGCCGTGACGTACGCGATGTGAGAGTCCGCTCCCTCGAAGCAGATGTTGGTGACGAGCGGGTCGTCGAAGGGGTGGTGCTCGACCTGCGAACCGTCCGGCGAGACCGCCGTGATGCCGCCGTTGGCAAGCGTTCCGACGCAGATCCACCCCTCGCCGTCCACGGCCAGCGAATCGAACAACTGGTAGCCGGGCGCGCCGTGGAGGAGGGTGCCCTTCGCGTCGAGCAGTCCCCTGCCCTCCACCTGACCCGAGCCCACCACGTCCCACTCCCAGAGCCGGCCGGTGTGGGTTTCCGCCGCGTAGAGGCGGGTCCCGTCGGGCGAGAGGCCGACGCCGTTGGGGGCGTCGAGGGGGAATGCGACCTCGGTCGCTTCGCCACCGGATGCGATCGCGTCTGCGCTCAGGTAGTGGATGCCTGTGCGGTCGCTGGTCCGCTCCAGACGCAGCCCGTGGTCGGTGAAGTAACAGCCGCCGGCGGCATCGAAGATCAGGTCGTTGGGGGCGCGCAGCTCACGCCCGTCGCTTGTCGTGCACAGGGTGGCGACCTCGCCCGAGTCGAGATCCACCCGCTGGATCGCGCCGTGGCCCCAGTAGGTGTCGGGCACACCGCCGGGCAGGAGGATGCCGATGTCGATGTAGTCGAAGCAGCCGCCGTTGTTGGTCACGTAGAGGGCGCCGTCGGGCCCGACGGCCGCGCCGTTGGGGCCGCCCCCGCACTCGGCGATCACCTCGATCGCCGCGGTGTCCGGAGTCACGCTGCTGACCGTGCCCCGGGCGATCTCGCACACCACCACGCTGCCGTCGGCCAGCGCGACCGGCCCCTCAGGGAACCGCAGCCCCTCCGCAACGACCTCGAACTCCATGCCTTCCCCCGCATTCTGTGGGCGGATCCCGGGAAAGTTTCGCAGGATCCGCCCAGAGAATGAAGCCGGGTCAGGAGCGGATCCGCCCCGAGTCGGACGACACCATCAGCGACGAGGTGTCGACCGCCTCGAAGTCGCTGCCGCGCAGCACGTCGAGGTCGTGCAGGTTGTCGTTGTCCCACCGCTCGTCGGGCGAACCGCTGATGTACCACGAGCTGCCGTTGTCGGCGAGGATCACACCGTGGCGACCCATCGCCTCCACCACGATGCGCGCCGCCCCGCTGAAGCGTGCCGGATCGACCGACGACTTCAGCCGGAACCACGCCCCCATCGGCGGAGCCGAGGCGCTGTTGGTGGAGCCGGCCTGGTGCCGTGCCGGCCAGATGAAGCTGCGCTGGGTGACCGGCGCGGTGAAGCGGATCGGGTGGTCGATGCGGCCGGCCAGGATCTCCTCGTAGCGGACCAGCCCCGGCAGGATCGCTAGTCCCGCCGCGTCCGCTGAGGTCCACGTCGCCGGGCGCAGCGCGTTGGAGCGCAGGTCCCACGTTGCCCCCGACCCGGCGTGCCAGCCGCCGCCGGCGGGGTGCGCGTCGTACAGCTCGTAGAGCCGGCAGGCGGCCGTGTCCACCACCAGGGCGTGGCGGTCACCGTCGGCGGCCGGGCCGCCTTCGATCGGCACGTCGGAGGGGATCGGGTAGGGGCCGGGGTCGCTCTCGTCCGCGTAGTCGAAGCTCACCGGCACCTTCGGCCCGCCGGCGCCGACGCTCGTCCAGGGGATGCCGATCGGCCCGCCGTCCCACAGTCCGGACCCGAAATCCGCGTGCACGCCCTTCGACGCACCGATGGTCGACACCCACGCCGAGCTCTGTGGATGCACCGGCAGCGCTGAGACGTCCGCGTGCCAGAAGCTGTCGGCGGGGAACATCGGACACGGCCCGACCGTGGCGGGGGTGCCGGGAGGTCTCGCCACACACGAGCAGCCGATCAAGGCGGCGACGAGCAGTCCGACGATTCCCCAGCGACGCGTCATGCGCCACACATCGGCCGACAGACCCAACCGACTTGAGTCCAACGGCCTACTCAACGGTTGGAGAGGAGCTCCTCGAGTTCCTCGACGGTCATCGTGACGGTCCGGGCCTTGGAGCCCTCCGACGGTCCGACCACGCCGCGTTCCTCCAGCAGGTCCATGATACGGCCCGCGCGGGCGAAGCCGACCTTCAGCTTGCGTTGCAGCATCGAGGTGGAACCGAGCTGGCTGCGCACCACGAGCTCCATCGCCTGCCACACCAGGTCGTCATCGTCGTCGTCGCCTCCGCCGCCGCCCCCTCCGGGGTTCGCCACCGCGGCGAGGTTCTCCTCACCCTGGACCTCCTCGACATAGGCGGTCTCGGGCGACTGCTTGCGCCAGTGGGCGACGACCTTGACGACCTCCTTCTCGTCGACCCAGCACCCCTGGATGCGGTTCGGCGTGGCCGAGGACGGGTCGGTGATCAGCATGTCGCCCTTGCCGACCAGACGTTCGGCACCGCCCTGGTCCAGGATGACCTTCGAGTCGGTGGCGGACGCCACGGCGAACGCGAAGCGGGCCGGGATGTTGGCCTTGATCACGCCGGTGATGACGTTCACCGACGGCCGCTGGGTGGCGATGGCCAGGTGGATGCCCACCGCACGCGCCTTGGCGGCGATCCGGTTGATCGACTCCTCCACGTCGCGCGCCGCGACCATCATCAGGTCCGCAAGCTCGTCGACGACGATGAGGATGAACGGCAGCCGCTGGAACTCCCGCTCCTCACCGAGGCCGGGCTGTAGCTCGCCACGGTCGTACGCGGCGTTGTACCCGCCGATGTCGCGACAGCCCACCTCTTCGAGCAGCTCGTAGCGGCGCTCCATCTCCTTGACCGCCCACGCCAGAGCGTTGGCCGCCTTCTTCGGGTTGGTCACCACCTGGGTCAACAGGTGCGGCACCCGGTTGTACTGGGTGAGCTCCACCCGCTTGGGGTCCACCAGGATGAGCCGCACCTGGTCGGGGGTGGCCCGCATGAGGATCGACGTCATGATCGAGTTGATGCAGCTCGACTTGCCGGCGCCGGTCTGACCCGCGATGAGGATGTGGGGCATCGTCGCCAGGTTCACCAACACCGACTTGCCGTCGATGTCGCGCCCCACGGCCACCTCGAGGGGGTGGGTGGCCCGATGCGCCTCGGCCGAGCCCAGGATGTCGCCGAGCGCGACGATCTGGCGGCTCATGTTCGGCACCTCGACACCGATGGCCTGCTTGCCGGGGATCGGGGCGAGGATGCGGACGTCGGGCGATGCCATGTTGTATGCGATGTCGCGGGACAGGTTGATGACCGAGTTCACCTTCACGCCGACGCCCAGCTCGAGCTCGTAGCGAGTGACGGTGGGCCCCACCACCATGTTCACCAGCCGGGTCTGAACGCCGTGCTCCGCGAGGGCCGCTTCGAGTTGGCGGCCCCGCGCCTCGACCGCGGCTTCGTCGACCCGCTGTGCCGGAGATCGCGACAGGAGCGCGGCAGGCGGCAGGCGCCACGGTGACCCCTCGACGGCCGGCCCCAGGTCGATCTCGAGCTGGGTGGTGTCGGTGAAGGGGTCCGGCGGCAACACGAGCGTGGGTTCGGTCGGCGCTTTCGGCTTGCGGGCGCGACGTTTGGGAAGGCCCTGGCCCTCGGCGTCCTGGTCGAACAGAACCACCGAGGGCTCCGTTCCGCAGCCCTCGCCCGCGGTGGCGTCCTCGACAGTGTCCTCGTCTGCGCCCACCCGGAACAGGTCCGCCGCCCATGCTGCGATTCGGGCACCGAGGGGCCCGAGAAGCCTCCCGACATCGCGCGCCAGCACGACGATCGACCGACCGCTTGCCAGCGATACCCCGAGCACAAGGAGCAGCAGCAGGATCGGGGCGGCCCCCCACACACCGGCCAGCGCTCGCAGCGGCGTTGCCGTGGCTGCGCCCGCCAACCCTCCCGCGTCGGCGAACGCGTCGAGCCCGGTCCGAGTCGCCATCCCCTCGCCTAGGGCAAGATGCAACAGCCCCATGGTCGACAACGCGATCAGAGCGGCCCCGATCCCGTGTTTCAGTGCAGCGAGATCAGACGCCCCATCCTCCGGCTCAAGGATGTCGCCGCCGTCGGAGCGGCGCCGTGGTCCACGGATCAGCAGCACTCCCCCGAGGAGGAACAGTGGCGGGAGGATGTAGCGGACGAGACCGAACGCGCCGCCGAGCACAGCCGCCAACCCACGGCCGATGGGGCCGGCCGAATGCGCGTACACACCGAAAGCACCCACAATCCCGAGTGCCACGAGGATCACTCCCCACACGTCGTGGCCGTGGCCGTCGAGCACCGAGGCGACGGCTCGGAGGATCGGGTTGGGACGGGACGGTTCGGGCGCGGACCGACGACTCCGGGGCGGCGTGGGCATGCCTCGACCTCCGGGTCGTGGCTTGGGCGGCGGCGTTGCCCCGCCTCTGGGGGCGGCGGAACGCGCGGGGCGAGACTGCTGGCGTGTGTTTCCGATGCGAAGAGGCTACCGATCGGATGTGACGCGATGCGGGAGCCCCGCCACCCAGGGCGCGATTCAGGCCTCGATGACCACCGGCACGATCATCGGGCGCCGTCGGGTGAGTTCGCTGACAGCGGAGCCTGCGGACTTGCGGACCACCCGTTCCAGCGCGGATCGATTCCTCTCACCGTCTCCGAGTGCGGCAGTCAGATTCCTCCGCACCCGGTCAGCCACGGCAGCGACGATCTCCGCCGACTCCTCGCGCTCCACCCATCCTCTGGTGGCGACCTCCGGGCCCGCCACCAACGTGGCGGCGCTCAAATCGACACACACGATCGCGGTGACAACGCCTTCCTGCCCGAGGATGCGCCGCTCCCCCAGCGTGCCCGAGCTGACGTCGCCGACGGTGCCGTGCACGTAGACGTACTCGGCGGGCACGCGCCCACGCATCCGCAGACCCTCGTCGTCGAGCACCAACTGGTCGCCGTCCTCCGCCAGCACCGCCCGATCCGACGCGACGCCCATCTTCATGGCCAGGCGCGAGTGCGCCACCAGGTGGCGGTACTCGCCGTGCACTGGGACGAACCACTCGGGGCGGGCCACCGACAGGAACAGCTTGAGGTCCTCCGACTTGGCGTGACCCGACGCGTGAACGTCTGCGATACCCGAATGCACGACCTCTGCGCCGAGTCGCACGAGGTTGTCGATCACCCGCGACACGGCGCCTTCGTTGCCGGGGATCGGATGCGAGCTCAGGATGACGGTGTCCTCGGGGCCGACCTTCAGCCAACGGTTCTCGTTGCCGCCCAGCAATGCGAGCGCCGACATCGGCTCGCCCTGGCTGCCGGTGGACACCACGCACACCTGGCCCGGCTGGAAGCTGTCGACCTCCTCGATGTCGATCAGCGAGGACGCTGGCAGGTCGAGCACGCCCATCTCCCGCGCCATGGTGATGTTGCGGCGCATCGAGCGACCCAGTGGCGCGATCACACGGCCGAACGCAACCGCCGACTCCGCGATCTGTTGAATCCTGTGGATGTGGCTGGCGAAGCACGTCGTGATGATCCGCCGTCCCTCGTTCTCGTGGAACAGGCTGTAGAGGACGGCGCCAACGGAGCGTTCCGAGTCCGCGTGGCCGTGCTCCTCGGCGTTGGTGGAATCCGACAGCAACAGGCGGATCCCGTCGGTCGACGACATCCCCCCGACCCGTGACAGATCCGTGAGGCGACCGTCCACGGGCGTCAGGTCCAACTTGAAGTCACCGGTGTGGAGGATCGTGCCCTGGGGGGTGTGCAACGCCGTGGCGAAACCGTGGGGCACCGAGTGGGTCACCGGGAGGAACTCGCAGTCGAAGGGGCCGATGCGGCGCCGTTCGCCGTCGCGCACAACGTTGAGCGAGGTCGACGACAACAGCCCCGCCTCTTCGATCCGCCCGCGGGCCAGGCCGAGGGTCAGCTCCGAGCCGTAGAGCGGCGCGGAGAACTCCCGGAGGAAGTACGGCAGCGCACCCACGTGGTCTTCGTGGCCGTGGGTGAGGATCACGCCGTCGATCGCATCGGCCCTGCCTCTGAGCCAGGAGAAGTCAGGCAGCACGAGGTCGACGCCCAACATGTCGTCGTCTGGGAACATGAGACCGCAGTCGATGAGCACGACACGGCCCTCGCACTCGATTGCCGCGCAGTTGCGGCCGATCTCTCCGAGCCCTCCGAGGAAGGTGATGCTGAGCGGGGCCGGCATCAGTTCAGTGCCGCGAGCACGTCGCGGGCCTGGTCTTCGAGCCCTGCGGGAGCAGGGCCCAGTGGGAGCCGGCATTGGCCTACAGGCAGACCCAGGACCCGCAGCATCGCCTTTGTGGGGATCGGGTTCGGCGCGAGGAGGCTCGACTCGAAGTCGTAGGAGGGAATCAGCCCTGCGTTGATGCGAGCGGCCCGACGTGTGTCGCCCTGGTCGAACGCGTCGAGCATCTCGCCGATCTGGCGCCCTGCCCAGTGGCTGGCGACCGAGATCGAGCCCACCGCCCCTACCGACAGCAGCGGCAACGTCAGTGCATCATCACCCGAGTAGAGCTCGGTTCCCGACGGAGCAGCGGAGACGAGCCTCGCGGATTCGGCGGGGTCCCCCGCAGCGTCCTTCACGCCGACGATGTTGGGGACTTCGCTCAGGAGTCGCAACATGACATCGGTGTCGATCTTGCGACCGGTGCGGACCGGGATGTCATAGAGCACCACCGGCAGATCGGTGGCAGCCGCAACCGTGCGGAAGTGGGCGTCGAGTCCGGCTTGTGGGGGACGGTTGTAGTACGGCGTGACCAACAGCACGCCGTCGACTCCCAGCTCCGCCGACCGGCGGGTCGCCTCCACTGCGTAAGCGGTGTCGTTGGATCCCGTGCCCAGCAGCAGAGGAACCTTCACCGCGGAACGCACCACCCTGGTCAACGCCACCTCCTCGCTGTCGCTCAACACGGGGCTCTCCCCGGTTGTGCCGCACAACACGAGGCCGTCGCTCCCGTTGTTGACGAGCCAGTCGGCGAGGGTGGCCGCCGCGTCGAGATCGAGAGCGCCCTTGTCGTCGAAGGGCGTGACCATCGCCGTGATCACTCGCCCGAACCGTGCCATGGTCAGCTTCGCCTCTTCCTGTCGATGATGTCTCGGGGTCAAGCGCCGCCCCGCTCCTCGGAGCGGGTGCGGCCGAGCGTGGCGAGTAGATCCTCGTGCAGCTCGAACCAGACCGTGTGATACGAGTCGATCAGAGGGCGGGTCAGCCAGTCAACGTCATTGGCTCCCAGGCGGGTCCACGCATGGTTGAACCGCGGCACATAGCTGCCGAAACGCCCGAGGATCTGCGCCAAGCTCTCTCCGATGGAGGTGACGCCCTCGTGGAGTGGCTCGAGCCGGGCCAGCACCTGCGCGTCGTGGGCCGCGTCGGTGTGCCGATTCGGCTGCGGCACTCCGTGCTCGTCGACCCGGATCTGCCAGTCGGTGCATACGGCGAGGAACGGCGCGTTCAGCCGAAGGAACCGCGCGTATTCCACCTCGATCTCAGCGCGCCCACAGACCTCGTCGATCTCCGCAGCCAACAGGCGGTCCACCTCCTGGCGACCTGTGCCGGTGAGCGACCAGCCGCTGAGGGGCCCGCGGTGTTCCACAACCCACCCGGCAGACTCGGCGTCACGCAACTGGGTGAGCACGACGTTCGAGTCGAGCCGGTGCCGTTCGGCCACGGCATCCGGATCGACGACCGCGCCCAGGCGCACCGCGTGCAGCACCCGGAGTCTCTGTGGATCGTCGGTCACGACCCCACAGGCTAGGACCCACACCCACCGGCGCCGAGCGGCTCAGGGCTCGCAGATGCCGAGGGGTGCGCTCGGGGCCATCGTCGGGAAGATCGTGGCGCTGGTCCCCGCTCCCCCGCGGACGGTCAGCACCTCGGCAACCGATCGTCGCCAGTCGTTCAGGACTGCGAGGTCGCCTTCAGGGCCGTCGGTGATCGACGAGACGAAATCGCCGTACACGCCGCCTCGCACGTTGGCTCCCATCACGAACTGGACGCTGCCGCGACCGTGGTCGGTGCCACCGGACCCGTTCTCGTTGATGGTCCTGCCGAACTCCGTCATCGTGAACAAAGTCACCTCGGCCATGTCCGCACCAAGGTCCTGGTGGAACGCGGCCAGCGCATCGCCGAGATCGGCGGCATGTTGACGGAAGTAGGAGTTGGGGTCCTCGGGGGCACCCATTCCCTCGTGGGTGTCCCATCCGCCGAAGTCGAGCGCGACCGCCCTCAACCCGATGTTGGCCCGTATCAGCCGGGCCACATCGCGCAATCCCTGCGCCGGCTCCGAATCGCCGTAGACGGCGCCGTTCTGCGGCTGGAACTGCGACCAGTCGATCGCGGCGACCATCCCGATAGCGGCCATCGTGTCCGCGCCGGTGGTCAACAGCAGGTCGGTGGTGCCGGCGTCGTAGAAGGAGGTGAGGGCGGTCCGCGCTCGGCTGTTGCTCGAGAACCCACCCACGTTGAAGGACTCGGGGCTGTACATCGAGAAGGCCGACACCTGACCCGCCAGGCTGCGTTGCAGGTGCCCACCCAGGCCAACGGCATCGATGCGTTCCACGCCGGGGATCGTCGCGAGATACCGGTTGAGGAATCCGCTGGAGTAGTTGATCGACGCGGAACCCACCTCCCAGTTCTTCATCGAGTCGAAGTGGCTCCGCGTGTCGCTCTCGGCCGCCGGCATCCCCGCGGCGTGCACAATGGCGAGATCCCCCGCGCTCCACGGCCCGGCATGAAGCGCCGCCAGCCCGGGGTTCATGCCGAGCACTCCGTCGAGGGCGAAGGGAGCGACCGCCCCACCCGCCACCAGGGGCAACGCCGCGTTCTCTGCCGCCACCTCGCCGGGCGCCTTGACCCGGATCGTGGGGCGGAGCGCCTGGTAGGAGGGCATCGCGTAGGGGGCGACGAGACTCAACCCGTCGGCGCCACCGCGGAGGAACAAGGCGACGACGACATCGCCCTGGGAGGTGTTCTCAGGCGTCGCGAACGCGAAGCGGCTCCCCATGGTGACCAGCCCCGCGGACAACGCGGCGGTTGCCGCCGTGCCCGCTAGAAAGCCGCGGCGGCTCAGGCCGCCTTCGGTGGGAGCAATGGTGGACGATGGCATGTGGCTCCGATCAGCGACGCTGGAACAGTGGGTGGCAGAGGACGAGCCCGACACAAAGCGCCAACTTCGAGGCGTTCGACGTCAAGGTTGAGGCCGCAGCCGAGCCCGAGTAGCCGATGGCGTTGCACAGGTCTGCGATATCGGCCCCGGGCAGGGAGATGCTTCCCACGTTGGCACCGATCCAGGAGATCAGCTCCGTGACCGTGGCCGGAAGCGGGTTGGGCATCAGCGCCGCCAGGTTCACATCGACGCGGTCGGTGGTGTTGCGGTATCCGAAGGCGTTGCGCGCCACCTCGCCGGTGAAGCCCCACCGCTCCAACAAGGCTGCCGACGAGATCCAGTAGGCCCCGGCGTCGGGGTAGCCGTCGGGGCTCACTCGTTCGAAGATCGGTTGGCCCATGTCGTCGAGCACCCACCGCAGCGACTTCATCGACTTGCCCTCCGGGTCGGTCCCGAAGGTGGCGCCAAGGGCGCGAAGACAGGCGATCACGTGCTCGAAGGGTCGGCGGATCTTCGAGTCCGAAGCGGCAGCGAACTCCGGTGAGTTGAAGATGTGACGCAGGGTGGGGACGATGGCGGTGTCGTTGGCGCTGAACACGGAGGCCGCCGAGTCCACCAGCGACATCGGCGGGTCGTCGCCGATGAACCGCTTGCAGAGCTTCCAGCAGATGTGACGCGCGGTGGCGGGGTGATGCGCGAGCAGGTTGATGAACTCGCGGCCGTCGTCGTAGCCCTCCCCGTAGCTGCGCGCGGGGCGGGTGTAGGCACCGTCGAGGATCGACACCGCGTCGAGGCTGTGCATCCATGGGGCGAAGCGGAACCCGAACTTGTTCGGCCCAACCTCCCAGTCGATCGACCATCCGGAGATCAGCTTCGAGAGCTGGGCCACGTCCTCCTCGGTGTGGACCTGCACACCGTTGACGATGCCGAGGGAGTGCAGCTCCATCAGCTCGCGGGCGTAGTTCTGGTTGACCCCACCGGGGGTGGAGGCGTCGTTGGGGAGGTTGTCGAGGTAGTCGAGCATCGCGGGGCTGTGCGCGGAAGCCATCAACATGTGTGAGAACTTTCCCAATGCGTGCGCGCGAACCACGTCGCGGTGGTCCGCGTTCTTCAGGAAGCCCATCCAGGTCTTGGATCGCCAGGTGTTGAAGTGGTTTGCCCAGAAGTCGCACATCAGCTCGTAGAGCTGACGTTCGCTGTGCACCGCCCGGATGATCGTGGCCGCGTCCAGCTCCGCGGGGATGAGATCCCACTCACCGCTGTCGGCGAGCAGGTAGTTCTGGTAGTTCGTGTTGGCCAGGCTCCGGTACCCCGCGAGGCGCGCCTCCGCGTCGGGAACAGCGGTCGGGCTGAGCTGCTGTTCGATCCATGCCCCCACGCCCATGGCCCGGACCGCATCGACGAGGCCGGGCTTGGGTCCGAAGGTGAGCTTGTCGACCGCGACCTCGGGCGGCACTGCCGATGGCGGACCGCCGGGGCCGGGCGGAGTGGTCGGTGCCGGAGTCGTGGTCGGGGGTGGGCCACCACCACCGGGGTTGGTACACGCCGCGCCCAGGCCGGCCAGGACGGGAAGAGCGAGCAGCGCTCGACGTGAACGGGCGGCCGACGGTTCCGCCGACACCTCCCCTTCTCGCTCGGGACACAGGACGGATCCAGGGGTGGTGGCGTCGATCACGCAGCCGACATCGGCCAAAAGGCCTAGTCGACTTGAGTCGAACGCCCCACCCCTTCCGCGGACCCCCCTAGAGCGTCGCTGCGCCGCTCCTGGCCAGCTCCTCGATCGCGAACGACTCGTACTCCTCGCCGGTGTCGACCCAGTCCTCGAACTGAATCACCCCGAGCTCCTCGAAGCGACGCCGCAGCCACTGGTCGTTGCGGTCCAGGAGGCCGAGCTTCTTGCAGTTCGGCACGATCTTGGAGAACAGCATCATCTGGAACAGCTTGCGGGCGGGGGTGTTGATCACGAGCTCGACGGCGGTCTTCACATCGACACCCATCCGCTCCCACACCTCCTGCTGCAAGAAGCGGTCACGCATCCGCACCGAGGCCTCGTACGCGAACTGCTGACGCTCGAACATCTCGGCGTCGGTGAGGTTCACGTAGTACTCCTGCAACGACAGCACGCCGAAGGCCACATGACGTGCCTCATCGCTCATCACGTAGCGCAGCAGTTGCTTGAGCAGCGGCTCGGTCGTCATCGTGTGGATGAAGCCGAACGCGGCGAGGGCGAGGCCTTCGACCATGATCTGCATGCCGAGATAGGTCATGTCCCAGCGGCTGTCGTTGACGATGTCGTCGAGCAGCAACCGCAGGTGGGTGTTGACGGGATAGTGCCCGGTCAGCTTCTCGTCGAGATAGCGGGCGAACACCTCCACGTGGCGGGCCTCGTCCATCACCTGTGTCGCCGCGTAGTACTTGGCGTCGATCCAGGGGACCGTCTCGACGATCTTCGCGGTGCAGATCAACGCTCCCTGCTCGCCGTGCATGAACTGGCTGAGGGTCCAGTTGTTCGACTCGATCCCCAGTTCCATCCACTGCTTGTCGTTCCACTTCTCGAACGGCGTGCCGACAAGATCGAAGTCCGCGATCCCGAAGCCGTCCGCGCTGTTCTGGAGGAAGTTCTGCGCCACTACCTTCTCCAGGTCCACCTCGGTGTCCCAGGGCAGGTCGGTCGAGCCATTCCACTGCGAGGTCTTGGCCTTCTCGTACAGCCGGTCGAGCGCCGGCCGGGCCCCCTTCTCGTAGTCCCATGTGAAGATCGCGTCGGCGTTGTCCTCGACCACGTGGACGAGCTCGTCCACCTCGGTGTTCACGATCGACAGGATCGCTTCGACATCATCGACATCGTCGCGTCCGATGAGCTGGGCGTTGTCAGCCATTTCGGGGCTCCTTGTAGCTGGTGTGGGTGTGGGTGGTCAGGACGAGGGGACGAGCGCCGCGACGGCGACACCGGGTAGCAGATGGCGCTGCACGAGCCGCTCCACGTCCTGTCGCCGGGACAGGTCGACTCGCTCGCTGGGCTCGGACGTGTAGGAGATCATCAGGCGGGCACACCACTCGATCAGCTCGGCGGCAGTGGTTGGGTCGACGAATCGCTCCACGAGCGGACCCAAGGCGGCGGCACAGGCAGCGAGGAGGGGATCGAGCTGGTCGAAGGACACGACCGGCAACAGAAGCTCGGGTTCGTGGGCGATGATGGTCTGGAGAGCTGCGTTGCGTTTCAGGAAACCACCCGCCGCAACCATTGCGTCCACCAGGGCGGTCTCCAACGAATGGGCGGTCGCCAGCGGCGAGCCGACGACCTCCAGGAGCCGTTCGATCTCGCGCCGCGCGGCCGATTCCAACACGAGCTGCTTTCCCCCCGGGAACAGCCGATAGACCGTCGCGCGCGAACAACGCGCCTCCCGGGCGACATCCTCCAACGTGGTCTTCGCGACGCCCCATCGCGCGATGCAGACCACGGCCGCGTCGAGCACGGCCTGATCCGTGGCCCGTTCAGCGCTGGGGCGTGCGATCACGAAGTGAGACGATACAACGAATTTCGTCTCATCGCATCAGGACCGACGAATGGCGTCTGTCACAACCCGTCGTCGAGGATGCCGGCGAGGAACTGGGTTCTCACGAGTCGCCGGACCTGCTCCTCGTCGGAGAGGTCCCAACGGCCGTGCGAGGCGATGTGCATCACCAGCATCCGCCCCAGGTAGTCGGCTGCCGCCTCGGGATCCACGCCCTCCCGAAGCTGCTCGCGAGCGAGCAGCTCCACCACATAGGAACGCAACTGCACGTTGAGGATCGACTCCGATTCGAAGAGCGTGGGAAGGAGTTCCTCGGGCTCGGCCGAGACCAACTTCCGCAGCAGGTGGAGCTCGTCGAGGCGCCGGTCCGCCGAGACGAGTCCTGCGACGAGTCGGCTCTCGATGTCTCCGAGATGTGCGACGTCCTCGGCGAGCGCGGTCCAAAACGACGTGAGCTCACGGAGCACCGCCTCGCGGATCAACTGCTCGCGTCCGCCTTCGAAGTGACGGTAGATGGTCGCCCTGCCGAGCCCCGCCTCCGCGGCGACCTCATCGAGTGTCAGCGCCCCCAGCCCCACCCGTTCCACACAGACGAGCACCGCGTCGATGACGCGATCACGAACCGCGGTGGCTGCCACTGGGCGCAACGTAGCTGATCCTGCCGCGAAGCTCAGAGTGGGCTCGAGCTTGCGAGCACGTCACATCGGTCGGCGCGGGGCGCATCGGACCATCCCTCGTCCGCGACGAGCGCCCGGAGTTTGGTCTTGAGGCAACACGGCCCGGGCCGCAGTGCCTCAAACCCATTCATGAGGCAGCAGGGGACGTAAATCGCGCCGCCCTGCCTCAAGCATCAGTTTGAGGCAGGAAGGGCCGCCTCGCGGAGGCTGTGGGCCTTACGGCGCAAGAGCACTGGATAACCCACCACCGCGATGAGGGTGAAGATCGCCCATTGGCCGGCGTAGCCACGATGCGGGCCCTCATCGGGCGGCGGCGGAGGAACGGGGCTCGGCGCCTTTGGCGCCATCGGCTCCTGTGCGACGAGCTGCACGAAGAAGTCCTTCGACATCGGACCCGTCTGCTTCGCGATCCGCGCGACGTCGACCCGCGACAGCTCCGCGAGGGTTCCCGTTGGCGGATCGGTTGGACCGAAACGACCGCGGGTCTGGGCCGGATCGACATAGCCCTCCACGATCACATCCCCCGACGGCGGCTCGATCCCCTTCACCGGACGCAGGTCGTCCTGGCCGACCGACAACGGAACCCAGCCCCGCACCACTAGAACCGCTGGGCCTCCACCGGTAGGAACCAACGGCGTGGCGACCCAACGCCCCGGAGCCCCCTCGAAGGACCTGTTGGCGATGGTCACCTCGTGTTGGGCGTCGTAGGTACCGGCGAACGCGACACGCCGATACCGCATCGCCGCGGCACCCCTGTCGCCGACGAGGGCGGTGATCTCATCCAGGCTCACCGGCGCCATCCGCGACGCCTGCTCCACCTTGTGGTTCGTCCCCTGGCGGTCATGGAGTCGCCGGATCTGCCACAACATGAGGTTGACCATGGTGACGATGAGCGCCAGCACCAACAGGTGCATGAGGATCCAGCGAGGGCGCAGGGCGAAGCGATACACGACCACCCGACCCTAACCAACCCCCACCCAACCCCCACCCAACCCCCGCCCAACCCCCGACGGACGCCGGGGGTTCTCAGAGCAGGTGATCCCCGAAACGCGCGCGGAGGTCCTTCTTCGAGAACTTGCCGACCGAGGTCTTGGGGACCTCGTCGATGAACACCACGTCGTCGGGCATCCACCACTTCGCGATCCGCCCGTCGAGGTGCTCCAACACTTCGTCCTTGGTGAGGGTCTCGCCTGACTTGACCACGACGCAGGCCAGAGGCCGTTCGCCCCACTTCTCGTGGGAGACACCCACCACCGCCGCCTCGGCAACCTGGGGCATGGCCATGATCTCGTTCTCAACCTCCACAGAGCTGATCCACTCACCGCCGGACTTGACCACGTCCTTGGTCCGGTCGACCAACTTGATGTAGCCGGAGGAGTTCACCACCGCCACGTCGCCGGTGCGCAACCAGCCGTCGTCGGTGAAGGACTCCGGCGAGCGCTCGTCGTTGTAGTACTCGCGGGCGATCCAAGGCCCTGCCACCTGCAACTCGCCCGAGGACTCGCCGTCCCATGCCGCCACTTCGCCGTCGGAGCCGACGACGCGGAAGTCGACGCCCAGAGCAACCAGCCCGACCGTCGCCCTCAGATCGGCCTTGGCGTCCTCGGATAGGTGATCGAGGCTGGACTTCACCCTGGAGATCGAGGCGACGGGGCTCGTCTCGGTCATCCCCCATGCTTGGAGGATCGGCTTGCCCGTGACCTCGCGGTAGCCCTCCGACAGCGCTTTGGGAACCGCGGATCCTCCGCAGGGGATCGCCCGGAGGCTCGAGGTGTCACGCCCCTTCAGCTCGGGCAGTACACCCATCCAGATGGTCGGCACGCCCGCCGCGATGGTGACCTTCTCCGAGACGATCAGCTCGGCGAGCGTCGCGGGCGACAGATCCGGCCCGGGCATGACCAACGACGCCCCACACGCCACCGCCGCGTGGGCGAGACCCCACGCGTTGGCGTGGAACATCGGCACCACGGGAAGGATGCGGTCGCGTTCGCAGGCACCGAGGGAGTCGGCGGTCAACACGCCCATGGTGTGTAGCCATGTTGAGCGGTGCGAGTACACGACGCCCTTGGGGTTGCCGGTGGTGCCGGACGTGTAACACATCGACGCCGCCCGGTTCTCGTCCTCCACTCGGAACTCCACCGGCTCGGCAGCGCCGAGCAGGGCCTCGTAGTCGTGCAGCTCGATACCGCCTGGGGCTTCAGTGGGCATCTCGCCGCGACCGTCGTCCATCACCACGACATGGCGCACCGTCTCGAAGGTCGAAAGCAGCGGCCACATCAACGCGGCGACCGAACGATCCACGAAGACCACCTCGTCCTCGGCGTGGTTGGCCACATAGGTGATCTGCTCGGGGAAGAGCCGGATGTTGAGCGTGTGCAGCACCCGCCCGCTGCACGGCGCGGCGAAGTAGAGCTCCAGGTGGCGGGCGGTGTTCCATGCGAAGGTACCGACGCGGCCGTCGGAGCTGATCCCGAGGGTGTCCAGGACACCCCCCAGCCTGCGCGTCCGCTCAGCCCAGCCACCATAGGTCGTGCGTTCGAGCCCCCCAGCGGTGTTGGTCACCAGCTCCTTCTCCGGGAACAGCTGCTCTGCCCGGTCGAAGAAGTGCGTGAGCGCCAGCGGTCGGTCCTGCATGAGCCCTTGCACCGATGTTCCCCTTCCTCTACCCGCGGTCGTCGCCGGGGTCTGTCGTCGCGCCGGATCCGGCGCGCTGCAGCGTAGAGTTCAGGGGACCGTGAGCGACGCCGTTTCCAATTCCGACGCCGCTGCGAAGCGTCCACGGTGGCTGCTGCCGGCGATGCTCGTGCCGGTCGCATGCGTGGTCGTCGCCGGCTACACGGCGAACGCGTTCGCGCCGACGCTCGTCAAACACCACCCGCTCGTGTTGATCTGCCTCAGCCCCATCAACCGCTACCTGTTGCTGACCACCAACGAGCTGGCGGCCACCACCTACTTCGCTTTCGGCTTCGTCAGGCATCTGCTGCCCGACCCCTTCTACTGGCTGCTCGGCTACTGGTACGGCGACCGGGCACTCCGCTGGCTGATGGAGACCTACCCGGTGCTGCGGACCATCGCCGGGGAGGACGGCCGGGCTCTCGAGCAGCCGGAGACCCGCAAGATCCTCTACCCCCTCGCCTTCCTCGCCCCCAACACCTGGGTGTCGGTGCTCTGCGGTGCCGCCCGGGTTCCGGCACGAACGTTCTTCGCCCTCAACGCCGCGGGAACCCTCGCACGTCTTGCGCTGTTCCGTTGGATGGGATCGGTGTTCCACAGCGAGATCAGGACGATCGTCGACTTCGTCAGCCGTTACCAGTGGCCAGCCACCCTGGTGAGCATCGCATTGGTGCTCCTGGGCATAGCGGTGCAGTTCCGAAGGGGACGCGGCGAGCTGTTCGGGCTGACCCAGCTCGAACACGACCTCGAAGGCGACGAGGTCGACTGAGGGCTACAGGTCCAGCAATGAGTCCAAGCCGATGGTGACCCCTGGGTGGCGGTCCACCGACTTGATTGCCAACAGGACCCCCGGCATGAACGACGTACGGTCGATCGAGTCGTGCCGGAGGCTGAGCGTCTGGCCGGTGGTGCCCAACAGCACCTCCTGATGCGCCACCATTCCGCGCATCCGAACCGAGTGGACATGGATGTCACCGGGACCGATTCCTCCGCGCGCCCCCTCCAGAAGGGTGGTCTTGGTCGGATCCGGCGACCACTCAACCGACGCCGAGGCGATCCGCTCGGCGGTGTGCATCGCGGTTCCCGAAGGTGCATCGACCTTGGCGTCGTGGTGCAGCTCGATGATCTCGGCAGTGTCGAAGAACCGGGCCGCCAACTCGGCGAAGCGGATCATGAGAACCGCGCCGATGGCGAAGTTCGGCGCGATCACGCAGTTCGAACTCGTGAACGCCTCGCGGAAGTTCGAGAGGTCGGCATCGCTGAAACCGGTGGTGCCGACCACCGCGTGGATGCCGTGTCCGGCCACCCACGCGAGGTTCTCCCGCGCCGCGGTGGCCTCGGTGAAGTCCACCACCACCTCCACCCCGGCATCAACGAAGGCCGAAGGGTCACCTGAGACCAACACGTCGATCCCCGCCACGTCTGCTACCCGCGACAACTCCAGGCCCGAGTGGAACGGGTCGACGCCGGCGACGAGGTCCAGTTCGGGATCCTCGGCCACGGCTCTGCACACCGTGGCCCCCATTCGACCGCCTGCTCCGAAAACCCCGACCCGACGCGGCGACATCGGTGCAGCCTAGAGGGAGCCGGGAGGCCGTGCCCGGCCGTTGTCAACCGGGGTCCTCAGGACGGGGCGCCCTCGGCAGTCCCGCTCCCCCAGATGTCGCGCCGAGGCTCGTCGAGATAGACCGGCTCCCGTGACTGGTCGAAGGCCCGGATCGCCTCGGGAAGGTTGTCCGTGAAGCCGAGCATCAGCTGGTTGCGGTCCTCGAACTCGATCGCCGCGGCCAGCGAGGAGATCTCCAGCCCCGCCACGGTGGCCTGCTTGGAGTACTCAAGCCCGTAGGGTGAGAAGCGGGCCATGGCGGTGGCGGTTTCGATCGCCACCTCCACCAGATCGTCGTCGGGTACAACCCTCGACACCAGCCCCACCCGGAATGCCTCCTCGGCGCCGATGCGCCGCCCCGTCAGCAAGAGGTCGTTCGAATGGGCGGCTCCGATGAGCCGCGGCAACAGGAAGCTGATCCCCATCTCGGTGGAGGTGAGCCCGTTGACGATGCCCGTCGCGTTGAACTCGGCGGACTCTCCGGCGAAGCGAAGGTCGGCCCCCAGGGACAGACACAGTCCGCCACCGAAGGCCGGGCCGCCGATCGCAGCGATGACCGGCTGGGGCATCGCGCGAAGCTGGGGCACCAGCCGCGAGTAGTAGCGCATCGACCGCTGCGCGATTCGACCCACCTGAAGACCGTCGATGTTGGGGATGATCCCGTAGTCCTTCAGATCCAGTCCCGAGCAGAACGCACGTCCCGCTCCGCTCAACACGACGACCCGACACGTGTTGTCGGCGGCGACCTCGTCGAGAACCTCCCCGAGTCGGATCACGAGCTCGATGGACATCGCGTTGAGCCGCTCGGGGCGGTTCAGCGTGATCAGCGTCACGTGATCATGGGGACGATCGACCAACACCAGGGCCATGGTGGTGGTCTAGTCGATCGGGCCGACCGCGACCTCGGCCCGCGCCCCACCGAAGACCCGCTCGGCCACCCGACGCACGTCGTCATTGGTCACGGCCGCCAAAGAGGCGAACACGTCGGTCACCGACTCCACATGGCCTTCGGCAATCAAGTTGTGCCCGAGTCGACTCATCCGCGCCCCGACGTCTTCCACAGACAACACCAGCGAGCCCTGGAGGTAGCCGATCCCGGCGCGCAGCTCGTCCTCGCGGATCCCCTCCCTCAGCAGTGACTCGATCTGGGACTCGACCACCTCGCTCAACTCCTCGAGATGCCTCGGCGTGGCGCCGTAGGCAAGTTGAACGGCCCCCGCGTCGGAGTACGACGCGCACGACGTCCCGATGGAGTATGCGAGGCCACGTTCGTCACGCGCCTCGCGGTAGAGGCGACTGGAGGGGCCCTCGCCCAGCACATGTAGTAGGACCGCGAGGGGCCAACGGTCGGGGTCGCCCACCGGGACGCCTCGCCACGCCAAACCCACCTGTACCTGTTCGCAGTCGCGCTCGACGACCAACCGTGGCCGGAGCGAGCCTCCCGGTGCCGAACGGATCGGCCCATCGTGGCACCCACGGGAGAAGCGTTCCGACGCGAACTCGACGAGGCGGTCATGGTCGACGGCACCCGCTGCCGCCAACACCACGCCACCGCGGCGATACCAGCCATCGTGCAGAGCAGCGAGGTCTTCCAGCGCCATCGCTGCGAGAGTCTCGGCGTTGCCCAGGACCTCCCATCCGAGGCCGTGGTCTGGGAACAGCGCCTCGTCGAGCAACGAGGAGGCGAGCTCGTCGGGAACATCGTTGACCATTGCGAGCTCTTCGAGGATCACCTCACGCTCCGCGTCCACGTCGTGCGCGTCGAACGCGGGGTCCAAGATGATCTCCGCCAACAGGTCCAACGCCAAAGCGGTGTGATCCGCGGGCACTCGGGCGAAGTACGCGGTGGACTCCTTCGCGGTGAAGGCGTTCAGCTCACCGCCGACCGCGTCGATCGCCACGTTCACCTCGTGCGCGCTGCGCCGCGCGGTCCCCCGGAAGAGCAGGTGTTCGAGGAAATGGAACGCGCCCGCAGCGGCGGGCGGCTCGTCGCGACTGCCCGCTGGGACCCACACCGACACCGACGACGAGGCAGCCTCGGGGACCGGGTCGCTCACGACCCGGACCCCCGAAGCAAGCGTGGTGGTTCGGACCCGACCATCGAATGCGACGAGCGAGCCCGGTAGAGCGGTCGGGCCGCTCAACGCCGCCGTGGGCGGCGGCCACGATCCCGATCGCGCCCGTCGCGGTCGCGCCCTCCGGTGCCAAGGTTGCCCGCCACCGCGGGTCCGAGGTCGCCGTGGCGCTCCGACGCCTGCCGGTCGTATTCGGCGCCGAAGTTAACCTGGACCACGTCGTTGTCGGCACCCCGCGCCCCACTCGGCTGGGCGGGGCGGTCATCGGTTGCGTTCGACCCGGTTCCCGCGGCTTCGACGGTGCCACCCTCGGCACCGTCATGCGCTTTTGGGTCGGCGTCTCCTGTCGGCGAGAGGGAGATCTTGCCGTTCGGATCGACGTCGTCGACCTTCACCTCGATCTGGTCACCGAGGGCGAGCACCGACTCGACGCTGTCGATGCGCTTCCCGCCACCCAGCTTCGAGATGTGTACCAGGCCATCACGACCCGGAAGGATGTTCACGAACGCACCGAACTTGGTGATGTTCACGACACGACCCTGATAGACGGCGCCCACCTCCGCGGTCGGCGGGTTGAGGATGAGGCGGATCTGACGCTCGGCCTCGGTCACCCGCTCGGACTCCACCGCGGCGATCGACACGATGCCGACCATGCCGTCGTCATCGACGGAGATGTTGGCCCCCGTCTCGGCCTGGATCGCGTTGATCACCTTGCCCTTCGGGCCGATGATCTCACCGATCTTGTCGGCGGGGATCTCGAAGCTCACGATCTTGGGGGCGTTCGCCGAGACCTCCTCGCGAGGCGCCGCGATCGCCGAGGCCATCACTTCGAGGATGGCGAGGCGGGCCTCTTTCGCCTGTTCGAGCGCCGCGGCCAACACATCCGCGGGGATCCCGTCGATCTTGGTGTCGAGCTGGAGGGCGGTGACGAACTCGGCGGAACCAGCCACCTTGAAGTCCATGTCGCCGTAGGCGTCCTCCGCCCCGAGGATGTCGGTGAGCGTCGTGTACTTGCCTTCGTGGAACACGAGGCCCATGGCGATGCCCGCCACCGGCGCGGCGATCGGAACACCGGCGTCCATGAGCGAAAGCGTGGAGCCGCACACCGATGCCATCGAGGTGGAGCCGTTCGACGCCAACACGTCGGAGACGAGGCGATACACGTAGGGGAACTCGTCCATCGGCGGGATCACCGGCAGCAGGGCCCGCTCGGCCAACAGGCCGTGGCCGATCTCACGACGCTTCGGTCCACGCATGAACCCCGTCTCGCCTGTGGAGAACGGCGGGAAGTTGTAGTGGTGCATGTAGCGCTTCGAGGTGACAGGCGTGATGCCGTCGATCATCTGGTCCATCTTCCCCATGCCCAACGTGGCGACGTTGAGCACCTGGGTTTCGCCACGCTGGAACAATCCCGAACCGTGCGCGGTCGGAAGGACTCCGACCTCGGCCGAGAGCGCCCGGATGTCGCGTGGACCGCGGCCGTCGATGCGCAGCCCCTCATCGACGATGCGGGTCCGCACCGTGGACTTCGTCAACGAGCGGAACGCAGCCTTCAGCTGCTTCGCTGCGAGGGCCTCGTCGTCTCCGGCGAAGCGGTCGAGCAGCGAGCCGACCACCTCGTCTCGCAACGCGCCCTCGGCAGCGGTGCGCTCGGCCTTGTCGGCGATCTTCTGGGTGTCACCGACACGGCCGGCAGCGACCTCGGCGACCGCGGAGTACTGCTCGGGGGTGTAGTCGATCTGCGGCTCGAAGGCCATCAGGGGCTTCTTGCCACCCACGGCGGTGACGAGATCCCGCTGGACCTTGATCGCGGCCTTGATCCACTGCTTGGAGTCCTCCAGGCCCTTGGCGAGCGCCGCCTCGTCGACCTTGGGCGCGCCCTCGTCGTAGTACTGGAACGATCGCTCGGTTCCCCCGGCTTCGACCATCATGATGGCCACGTCGCCGTCGGGTAGCTCCCGCCCCGCCACGACCATCTCGAAGGTGGACTCGTCGCCCTCCTCGAAAGTGGGATGTGCGAGCCATTCACCATCGGTGGTGTAGGCGATCCGCACGGCGCCGATGGGGCCGTCGAAGGGGATGCCCGAGATGCTCAGCGCCGCGCTCGCCGCATTGATGGCCAACACGTCGTGGGGGTTGCTCTGGTCGGCGCCCAACACCGTGCCGACCACGTGCACCTCGTTGCGGAACCCTTCGGGGAAGCTGGGGCGCAGGGGCCGGTCGATGAGACGGCAGGTGAGGATGGCGGAATCCGCGGCGCGGCCCTCCCGACGGAAGAACGACCCGGGAATCTTGCCCGCCGCGTAGGTGCGCTCCTCGATGTCGACCGTGAGGGGGAAGAAGTCGATGCCCTCGCGGACGGACTTCGCGGCAGTGGCGGTGACGAGGATCCGGGTGTCACCCAACCCGGCGAGCACGGCGCCGTCGGCCAGGGCCGCCAGCTTCCCGGTCTCGAGCGACAGGACCTTGTCGGCGTCGTTCGCGACAACACCGGACACGGTGATGGCATCAGCCATGAACACACTCCTTGGCCGCCGGGACCAGGCCCGGCGGATCTGATGTCGTGTGCGCCGACGGCCAGTTCCCAGTTGTCGACCTCCGAACCATCCGTTCGGAAACCGGCGACTGACAACCGGTCGGGGCGCTCCACGCACCCACACGGACCTTCCGGCGGGCGAACGTGAGCTGCACGTCGCAGCCCAGGCTAGCCGCGAGGGGCGGCGGATTGGCGAACCGCGACGCTCAGCGGCGCAGGCCGAGCTCGGCGATGAGCGCCCGGTAGCGCTCGACGTCGTTGTCCTTCAGATAGTCGAGGATCCGACGACGGCGACCGACCAACATGAGCAACCCACGACGTGAGTGATGATCCTTCTTGTGGGTCTTGAAGTGCTCGGTCAGATGGTTGATGCGATCGGTGAGCAACGCCACCTGGACCTCGGGAGAACCCGTGTCGGCGTCGTGCTTGCGGTGCTTGGCGATCGTGTCGCCCTTGGCGGGCAGGTTGGCGGGCGGCCTCGACATGGGTTGCTCCTGGGGGTGGATCGACCGGGATCGTTCCCGGCTTGGGCATCGGGCCCTGCCTCCGTGCGCGCTGTGGCCGCACGGACGCTTTCGGTGGAGGGGGGAGAGTAGTGCCGGATCGGCGTGGGGGACCAACCACCCTGTCGGGACGGCTCAGGCCACTGCGGAGCCGTCCTCGGCGTGGGACGTGCTCCAGTGGTACTTGGGGCGGCGGTGACGACCCACGACATGGGTTCGATGGCTCATCGGCGTCAAGGAGAAGATCCGAGCGTCCTTGTGGTAACAGACCGCCTCGATCTGCTCGACGGTGGGCGACTTCGACCCCAGCCCGAGCTTCTTCAACATCGCCGTGCAGGCGTCTCCCAGGTTGCCCTCCAGCAACTCGGCCACTATCGCCGGCATCGACTCGGGGTCGCGCAACAACCAGGAGTGGCCGGCACCCTCGATCGTCACCAGGGTGCCGTTGGTCCGCGCCACCGCCTCTCTGGCGGTGCGAAGCGGAACCGCGTAGTCGCGGTTGCCGTGGAGAGCGAAGAGGGGCACCCCATGGTCGGCGAGCTCGTTGAGCGCGTACCGGCTGGAACGCGACCTCAGGATCGAGATGATCGGCCCTGCCAGACGCCACGGACGCATCAGATGACCCGCGATCGTCGGGGTCACCAGACGCACCAGCTTCGCGGCCTGTCGCGGGTCGCGGAACAAGGGCAACACGCCGATGCTGTCGACGATGAGGGTGATGCCGACACCCACCAGCAACGGTGGCGCGAGCCGGAACACGTAGACCATCTTGTCCCAGGTGTCGCCCACGATCGCGTCGACGAGGATCACGGCGATGGTCTGCTCGGGGCGGTCCGCTGCAAGCTGGGTGACGAGGCGACCACCCATCGAGTGACCTGCGAGGACGAAACGTTCGATGCCGAGCTCGTCGATGATCCGCCCGAGCAGTTCGCTGTAGTTCGTGAGGTTCTGGCCGTCGTATGGAAGACCCTGGGTGTTGCCGTGACCTGCGGTGTCGATGGCTATGACCTTGAACCCCATCTCCACCAGACGTGACAGCGTCTGCGCGTAGAGGAAGCCCTCGGCTGAGAATCCGTGCACCACGACCAGGGGTATGCCGCTGCCGGCTACCGAGATGCCCACCGGGTGCCCATCGGCGAGGTGGATCTGATGGCGCGCCAGGCGTGGTGCGGCGACCTTTTCGGCCGAGACCGGTTCGTCCAGAACCGGCCCGGTTATCGGATCGACGATATGGCTCATCTCGTGTCCTCCAGGTTCGTCGTCGACTCCTCAGACGCCTCAATGGTGACAATCAGCACCTGGGTGGTCGAGCACCCACCTCCAACACAGGGGAATTGCCTAGCAGGGCGCAGCAGCGTCTGTCACTCATGCTGGAGCAGCGTCGCCGCCTGGAGGCAGTCGACTTGGAGCTGGTCGATCAGCTCCTCGACCGAGTCGAAGCGCTGATCACCACGCAGTCGGTGCTCGAAGGTCACCCCTACACGCTCGCCGTAGATGTCGCCTTTCCATCCCAGGCAGTGCGACTCGATGACCGTCGCCGCCCCTTCGGAGTAGAAGGTCGGACGGTGTCCAACGTAGATCGCCGAGGGAAGGCGTTCGCCGGTGGCACGCACCAGATGTCCTGCGTAGATGCCATCCGCGGGGTGCAGCATACGCGGGCCGATCGCGACGTTCGCCGTGGGGAAGCCCACCTCCCGCCCCCGGCGATCACCCTCGACAACCGGACCGCGCATCTCATGGGGGCGTCCCAGCATCGCATTGGCATCAGCGAGCCGCGCCTCGACAAGGGCGCGGCGGATCGCGGTCGAAGACACCGTGGCCTCGTCGAGCGCATCGGCACCGTCTGGTCCCACCAGGTGGTGACCGTGCACCGCGAAGCCCAACTCGGCGCCCATCTCCTCCAGCAGAGCAACGTTTCCCTGCCTGCGACGACCGAAGTGGAAGTCCTCCCCCACGACCACCAACTGCACGCCGAGTGCACCCACGAGCGTCTGACGCACGAAATCCTCGGCCGACTCGCCCGCGCGTGCCTCGTCGAAGTGGATCAGCACAGCCAGATCGACTCCCGTCGAGGCCAACAGCTCCAGACGCTGGTCGATGTCGGTGAGCAGATGTGGGGCGGATTCGGGACGGACGATCTCCGCGGGATGGGGGTCGAAGGTGACCACGCAACTCGCCACGCCCATCCCCGCGGCCTGACGGCAGACCTCCGACAGGACCGCCCGGTGACCGAGGTGGACCCCGTCGTAGACGCCGATGGTCAGAGCTGTGGCCGTGACGCCCTCGGGGCGGCCGGCGATGTCGGTGATGACACGCATGAGCGCGGCAGGCTACCCACCCGCACCCACCCGGGTCAGAGTGGGGGAATCACCACCGCCGGCTTGGTGCGCACACCGTCGCGGTGAGGCTCATAGACCGCCAGCAGCGAACCGAGCTCATCGAGCACCGCCCACGGCGGCGGACCATCGACGAACAGCTCCCGGGGTCCCAGGACCGCGCCGACCGCCACTCGCGCCGCCAACTCGGCGTCGACCGTGACGGAGCCGAACCCGCGCATCGCCTCTGGAAGGGGCAGCAACTCGACCTGCTCCAGAGGCCGGGCATCCACAAGCGTGAAGGGCCCCACGGCACTACGGCGCAGCGACCGCAGGTGCGCTCCACCACCTAGGGCATGGCCCAGGTCCGCTGCCAGGCTCCGAACGTAGGTGCCCGACGAGCACTCCACAGTTGCCTTGAACACCAGGGGGTCGGCTGTCGGCAGGAGGTCGAAGCGGCTCACGTGAACCGCTCGGGCCTCGCGTTCCACCTCAACGCCCTCTCGTGCCAGCTCGTGCAACCGGCGCCCACCCACCTTGAGAGCCGACACCATCGGAGGGACCTGAGCGATGTCACCCCTCAGGGTCGCGGCGGCCGCATCGACGTCTTCGGGTGATACCCCTTCCATCCGGTGGGTTGCGGTCACCGTTCCCGACGCATCCAGCGTCGAGGTCTCGACACCCAGGACGATCTCGGCCTCGTAGGACTTGGGGAGCAGTTGCAGGAAGCGCAACAGACGAGTTGCCCTGCCGACGCCCAGCACCAACACCCCGGTGGCATCGGGGTCGAGGGTTCCGGAGTGGCCGACCTTGCGCGTTCCCAGCAGTCCGCGTGCCTTCGCCACCACGTCGTGGGAGGTCCACCCCGTGGCCTTGTCGATGATCGCGACCCCGTCGGGACCACCGCCGGAGCGGCGCGTCATCGCCCGGTCGTCACTCGCCACTCGAGGGCGGCTCCGGCTCGGCACGGCCGGCAAGCAGGTCGTCGATTCTCAGGGCGTTACGCAACACGTCGTCGGCATGGAAGGAGATCTGAGGCGTCTTGCGCGCCCGAACGGCACCGTTGAGGACCTTCTGGATCGGCCAGCGGGCCTCCTCCAGCGCTTCGGACACTTCGCCCAGATGACCTTCCGATTCGGCGACGAGCGCCGAGTAGAAGACCTTCGCGGTGGCCAGGTCGTTGTCGACCTCGACCGCGGTCACCGTCACCATCTGGAGCCGGTCGTCGTCGAGGCGTTCCAGCTCGGTCGCGACGATCTCCCGCACGACCTCCGAGATCCGGTCGGTGCGGTGGAATCGTTGTCGGTTCGACGGCGTTCGACGACCCACGGTTCAGTCCCACTCCACCCAGCGGCGATCCGATCCGAGGACTTCCATCTCCGGTCGTGACCACACCACCCGATCGACGATGTCGGCGACCTCGTCGCAGCGGGCTGCGTCTGGAGCGACGATCGCGACCCCGATCGCGGTGCGCTGCCACAGGTCGTGATGGTCCACCTCGCTGACCGAGGCGCCCGTGTTGCGCAGGCGGTCGATCAGCGGACGAAGCGCGGCGCGCTTCTCCTTCAACGAATGAGGAGCGCGGAGCTGAAGGTCGTAGCGGACGGCGAGCACGTGCATCCCGGGCTCAGGAGCGCGGGATCTCGCGCAGGTCGTACGTCTCGATGACATCGCCTTGCTTGAGGTCCTGGAAATCGGAAAGCCCGATGCCGCACTCGAAGCCCGACGCCACTTCACGGACATCGTCCTTGAAGCGGCGCAGAGACTGGATCTCACCCTTCCAGATGATGGTCCCCTCGCGGAGGAAACGGACCTTGGAGTTACGCGTGATCTGGCCGTTCGTCACGTAGCAGCCGGCGATGGCGCCCACACGCGGAACCCGGAAGATCTCCCGCACCTCGGCTTCGCCGGTGACCACCTCTTCGAACTCGGGGGCGAGCATTCCGACCATGGCGGCCTCGATGTCCTCGAGCAGCTTGTAGATGACCTCATAGGTGCGGATCTCGACGCCCTCGTCCTGGGCCAGCTCGCGGACGTTGCGGCCCGGACGCACGTTGAAGCCGATGAGCGTCGCCCCAGCGGTGGCAGCGAGCTGGATGTCGCTCTCGGTGATTCCGCCGACGCCTCGGAGCACGAAGCCGATCTTGACCTCAGGACGCTCCAGCTTGCGCAGGGACTCGGTGAGAGCTTCCAGCGAGCCCTGCACGTCGGCCTTGACGACCAGGTTCAGTGAGGCCTGCTCACCCTTTTGGATCTGCTCGAAGATGTCCTCGAGTCGAGCGCCGCCCGACATGACGCTGGCATCGCGGGCGCGCGACGCATCGCGGTGGATCCGCTCACGGGTCTCCGCAACCGCACGCGCCTTCTTCTCGTCCGGCGCGATCACGAACATGTCCCCGGCGTTGGGCACGTCGTCGAGGCCGAGCACCTCGACAGGAGTTGAGGGTCCCGCCTCCTTCACCTGGTTGCCGTGGTCGTCGATGAGCGCACGCACACGACCCCAGGCGGGTCCCGCCACGATCGGGTCGCCCACGCGCAGCGTGCCACGCTGTACCAGGATGGTGGCCACCGGGCCCCGACCCACGTCGAGATGCGCCTCCAGCACCACGCCGGTGGAACGACCTTCGGGGTTCGCCCGCAGGTCCTCCAACTCGGCGACAACCAACACGTTGTCGAGCAGCTCGTCGATGCCGATCTCCTGGAGGGCGGAGATCTCGCACACGATGGTGTCACCGCCCCACGACTCGGGGACCAAGCCGTGCTCCGCGAGCTGTTGCAGCACGCGGTTCACGTCCGCGTTCTCGCGGTCGATCTTGTTCACCGCCACGACGATGGGCACTTCGGCCGCACGGGCGTGTTGGATCGCCTCCAGCGTCTGGGGCATCACCCCGTCGTCGGCCGCGACCACCAGGATGACGATGTCGGTCGCCTCGGCACCACGCGCCCGCATGGCGGTGAACGCCTCGTGGCCCGGCGTGTCGATGAAGGTGATCGGCTTGCCGTTCTTGACGGCCTGATAGGCACCGATGTGCTGGGTGATGCCGCCGGCCTCGCCGGCCTGCACGTTCGCGTTGCGGATTCGGTCCAGCAACTTCGTCTTGCCGTGGTCGACGTGGCCCATGACGGTGACCACGGGCGGACGGAACGGCAGGTCGTCGCGGTCGCCCTCGTCGTCCTCGGGGATCTCGAGGACCCTCTGGAGCTCGACCTCCTGCTCCTGGCCGGGATCGACCAGCTCGATCTCCGCGCCGATCTCATCGGCGAACAGCTCGATCATGTCGTCGCTCAGCGACTGCGTTGCGGTGACCATCTCGCCGTTTTGAAGCAGGAACCGCACGACATCGGCCGCGGTGCGATTGAGCCTCGGGCCGACGGCCTGTGGGGTGGAGCCGCGCTCGATGAGCACGACCCCCTCGGGCACCGCCGCGTCGCGAGGGGTGTAGGAGGGGAGGTCCATGGGCTGGAGCTCCTCGCGGCTCCGACGCCGACGACCCTTGCGCCGCGGCGGCCGTGGGCCGCCTCCCGGTCGTCCGCGCCCAGCGGGGCCACCACCGGGAGGGCCACCGGGGGGCGGTGGACCGCCGAAGGTGCGACCGCCGGGAGCAGATCCTCCGGGCGCGCCGCCGGGACGAGGACCGCGGTAGGCGCCGGCGCCGGCGCCGGCGCCCGGTCCGCCTGGACGTGCACCACGCGTGGGTGCCGGTCCGCGACCGCCCGCACCCGGCGGAGGTGGGATCGGGCGACCGGTTCGCGACAGGGGTGGCCCGGGGGGAGGCGGGATGGGCCGACCTGTGGAGGAAATCGGCGCCGCCTGCGGAGGACGCGGTCCACCGGTGGGAGGCATCGGAGCGCGAGCGGCGGGGCGCGGCACGTCGGTGGGGCCGGGGCTCGGAGCCGGCCGCCTGGGGACCTCTGGGGCGGCCTCGCCCGCAGGACGGGTCGGACGCGGGCGATCGGTGCCCCGACTGGAGATCACCCGGCCGGGCATCGGCGCCGGCGGGGCGGTCGGCTCCTCGACTGGAGCGGCGGGGGCGGCTGGGGCCTCGCTCTCGGTCGGCGCCTCGACTGGCGGTTCGGGCTGCTCCTCGGCAACCGGCGGAGCTGGAGCCGCCGTTGGCTGGGGCGCCGGTTCGGCGTCTTCCGGCTGAGCCTCCGGCGGCTTCTTCGCAGCCGCCTTCTTCGCAGCGGCCTTCTTGGCCGGCTTGGGTGGCTCCTCGGGCTGTTGATCGCGGGTGAGCCCTTCGCGCTCGGCCTTGCGCCGAACGCGATCGGCTTGAGCATCGATGATGCTCGATGAGTGCGTCTTGACCCCGATGCCTAGGTCGAGGCAGAGGTCGAGACATTCCTTGTTCGTTAGTCCGAGCTCCTTGGCGAGCTCGTGAACACGCAGTTTCGGTGCCAAAGTCTGGGTGGTTTGCCTTCTCGCTGGGTGGCCTGCGCCCGGCGGATACCGGACAGACCGTCTCGGTGCCCGACGGCACCGACTCACTATCCTCGCGCGGCTCCGATCCATTCGACGAACGCCGCCCGCAACGCATCGATCTGTGGGGTGCCGATCCCGACCCGCAGCGCCCTCGGGATCGCCTTGCGCCGGATCGCCGAGTCGAGGCAGGTCAGGTCAGGACAGAGCCACGCACCCCGACCGGGCAGGCTTCGGCCGAGGCGAAGCTCCGCCCCCTGCATCGAGATCCGCACAAGCTCGTCTGGACGAGTCCTTCGGCGGCAACCGATGCAGGTGCGCTCCGGGGCTATGCGCCTCCTCCTTCGTCGGCCGGGGCAGGGATCTCGTCGGTGGGGATGTCCTCGTAGTCCGCGGCCACGTCGGCGGGGTCGCCGGGACGGGGCTCTGTTGGCGGAGCCGGCTCTGCTTCAGGCTCCTCGACCACGTCGTCGCTGCCCTCCACCGGCGCCGGTGCCGGGCCGCCCTGGCTCCACTCCGCGGCACTGATGGCGGGACCACCATCGGCGGGTTGCCACATCTGCTCGCCGGTGTCGGCATCTGTGATCCACTCGCCCTCGGCCCAGTCGGCCGCCGGCGCCTCGGCCTCGCCCTCGGCCATCTGGGTCTCCGACACGATGTCGACGCGCAAGCCCACCAACCTGTGGGCGAGTCGGGCGTTCTGCCCCTCCTTGCCGATCGCCAGCGAGAGCTGGTAGTCGGGAACGATGACCTTGGCAGTGCCGGTGTTGTAGTCGATCTGGACCTCGGTCACCTTGGCCGGCGCCAGGGCCTTCATCACGAACTCCTCGACCTCGTCGGAGTAGGGCACGATGTCGATCTTCTCGCCGTTGAGCTCGTTGACCACCATGCGGACACGACCGCCCCGGGCCCCGACACACGCTCCCACGGGATCGACGTTGGGGTCATTGGACCAGACCGCGATCTTCGTGCGCTGACCCGGCTCACGGGCGCACGCCTTGATCTCCACGATGCCGTCGGCGATCTCGGGAACTTCGAGCTCGAAGAGGCGACGGATGAGCCCCGGGTGGGTCCGCGAGACGACGATCTGGGGGCCCTTGGCCGTGCGTCGAACCTCGACGATGTAGGCCTTCACCCGCCGCCCCGGCTCGGCCCGCTCGTATTGCACCTGCTCGGACTGGGGCAACAGCGCTTCGACCCGACCCAGGTCCAACAGGGTGTATCGGGCGTCGGACTGCTGGATGATGCCGGTGACTATGTCGCCCTCGCGACCCGCGTACTCCTCGTATTTCAGCTCCCGCTCGGCCTCGCGGATCTTCTGGGTCATGACGTGCTTGAACGCCTGAGCGGCAATGCGGCCGAAGTTGGGCGGCGTGATGTCGTACTCGTCGCCGATGGGGTTGTAGTCCTCGTCGGTGTCCTGGTTCATCACCCGGAACTCGCCCGTCTCGGGCGACAGCACCACCCACGCGCCACGCACCGCGCCGGGCATCTTCTCGTACGCGGACTGCATGGCGTCCGCGAGCACGGTGAGCAGGGTCTCCACGGAGATACCGCGGTCGACCGCCAGCGCCTGGAGCGCCTCCATCATCTCGGCATTCACGTCTGTGCCTCCTTCGTCCGTGTGGCGGACGACGGGTTCGCCGCCCGCTTGGGTCCACCCGGCTTGGGTGTCGGACCCCATTCGAAAACCGTCCTCGCTCGCTCGACGTCCCCGAGGGCGACGTGGCGTTCGGACCCATCGCCCAAGCCGATGGCGACGCCGGAGTCCGAGACCGAGTTGACAACGCCTTCGACACGCCGCTCGCCCCCGGCGCCCGGGCGCAGCTTCACCTTCACCTGCTCGCCAATGGCCCCGCTCCAGTGCTGGAGTGTCCGGAGCGTGCGTTCGAGACCGGGGCTCGTCACCTCGAGGTTGTAGCGGCCCGGAATCGGGTCGGCCTCGTCGAGCGCCCGGGATATTGCCCGGTTCGCTTCGGCGAGGCGATCCACGTCGATGCCTCCCGCTGCGTCGAGGGTCACGCGGAGGACTCCTGCGTTGTGTTCGATGTCGTAGACGACCAGCATGGGATCGACCGCCGCGGTGACGACATCGCGTACGCGGTCGTTCAGAGCCATGTCGTCACCTCCTGTGGTCGGGGACCGGCGCATGTGCGGTGGCAAACGAAAGGCGTGGGCCCGGCCCACGCCTCTCCAACCGCACAGCAGCCGAATCGTCGGAGTGGGGATCTTACCGGAGGCGGGCCTCCCGCGACACGACGACCCTCAGTAGGCCCGCCCGATGACCGCCACAAGGCCCTCGCCGTCCGGATCCTCCGGAATCCCACCATCAGCGGTCTGAAGGCAACGCACGGTGAGGGCAACCTCGGCGAGCTCGTCTTCCCCAGCCTCCCCGACAGCGTCAAAGGGCATCGTTGCGAAACCGACCGCGGCCGCCTCCTTGGCCTCCGCCACCGAGGTCACCGCCGACGTGGAGTCCACCAACCGTGTCTCGGCCTCGTCGAAGAGCGCCCGCTGGATCTCCTCCAACAGCCCCGGTGTCCGCGCGACGACCTCGCCGAGGGCCAAGGTGAGCTTGGCCCTCTGATCGCGTCGCACCACGGTGGCCTCGCCACCTTCCACGTCCCGGGGGCCCAACTCGATGCGCACCGCCACGCCCTTCAGCTCCCAATCGGTGGCCCGCCTACCGAAAGCCGTCGAGGTGTCGGCATCCACGCGCACACGAACGCCCGCGTCCCGAAGCTCCGCGGCCAAGCGGCCGGCGACCGCGCTCACCGAGCCGTTCTCGTCGTCGCGCACCACCAACACCACCACCTGGGTCCCCGCGATCCGAGGCGGCACGCGCAGACCGGCGTCGTCGCCGTGACACATGATCATCCCGCCCATCATCCGTGTGGACACCCCCCACGACGTGGTCCAACACGTCTGCTGGGCCCCCTGGTCGTCGAGGTAGGAGATGTCGAACGCCCGCGCGAAGTTCTGGCCCAGCTCGTGGCTGGTGCCCATCTGCAACGCCTTGCCGTCGCGCATCATGGCTTCACACGCCAAGGTGTTGATCGCGCCTGCGAAACGCTCCCGGCGGGTCTTGATCCCCCGCAACACCGGCATGGCAAGCTCCCGCTCCATGAAGTCCGCGTAGACGTCTCGGAGGATCCGCATGGCGTACTCGTGAGCGTCGAGCTGCGACGCGTGCGCCGTGTGGCCCTCCTGCCACAGGAACTCCGAGGTGCGGAGGAACACGCGGGTGCGCATCTCCCAACGAACCACGTTCGCCCACTGGTTCAACAACAGCGGCAGGTCGCGGTAGCTCTGCACCCACTTCGCCATGAACTCGCCGATGACCGTCTCGGAGGTGGGACGGATGACGATGGGCTCCTCCAGCTCCTTGCCGCCCGCCACGGTGACCACCGCGAGCTCGGGGCTGAAGCCCTCCACATGGTCGGCCTCCCGCTTGAGGTAGGACTCGGGGATGAACAGCGGGAAGTAGGCGTTGTCTGCGCCGGCGGCCTTGATGCGGGCGTCGACCTCGGCCTGCATCCGCTCCCAGATGGCATACGCATAGGGACGGATCACCATCGTTCCTCGCACGGGTCCGTTGTCGGCCAGCTCGGCTTTGGTGATCACCTCCTGGTACCAGCGGGGGAAATCTTCCGACTGCGGGGTCAGAACGGGGGCTTTGGCCATGGGCGGCGATGTTATGAGAACGGCCGGCACCCGATGCCCGACCGGCTTCGCTCAGCTCGGCGCGGCGTCGGGCTCCAGGTAGGGCTCGACATCGCGGGGAACCCGGCCGTCACGGATCGTGTCGGCCACCAGCCGAGCCGAGGGCTTGGGCCGACGCTCACGGTCGATGACACCGAAGGGCACCGACCAGCCATGCGTCCACTCGTAGTTGTCGACCCCGCACCACAGGAACACCCCCGCGACGTCGATCCCGCCGCTGAGGGCGGACTCCACGATGCGCAGCGTCTCGGCCAGGTAACGGACCCGCTCGCGGTCATCAGTGGTGCCCAGGCCCAGCTCGCTGACCAACAGCCTCCGCCCCGGCAGCTCCTCGGCGAGGCGTTCGAGCACCGCTTCGAGACCTCCCGGCCAGATGCCGTAACCCAGCGGCGATACCGCAGCGCCTTGTGGCGTCGGGTGGAACACACCCCGGCCGTCCACCGCCAAACCGCTGTAGTAGCTGAAGCCCACCAGGTCTTCCCGGCGACCAGGGTCGGCCACCTCGACGGGTTCGGAGCCGGGGATCGCCAGCACTGCGTCGCGCTCCAGTCGAAGGGCGATACCCCAGACCACGTCATCGACGAGCCGTGCCCACTCGGCGGCCTCGACCGAATCGTCGACCGCGGACACCGGTGAGAGGTTCACGACCGACGCGATGGGCTGGCCGGCGCCGCGCAGCTCGCGTCGGGCGTCGCGATCCGCCAGGTGGATGAGGCGCAGCACCTCGAGGAACGTCACGAAATCCTGGCGTCCCGGCGGACACGAGCCGTCGAGCCAGCCGATCGTCGCGTAGGCGACAGGCTCGTTGATCGGCTTCCATCCGAAGATGAGGTCTCCGAAGGCCTGCGCGGCGCGGTCGACCCACGCCGGCCAGTACCGGCCGGCAGCCCGCTCGTCGGCGAAGCCGCCCTCGTCCACGAACCAACCCGGGACGGTGAAGTGGTGCAGACAAGCCCAGGTGAGGATCCCGGCGTCTGCCAGCTCTGTCAGCATCTGGCGATACCGCTCCACCTCGGCCTGGTCGAATCTGCCCGGACGCGGCTCGATCCGCGCCCACGGAAGCGATAGTCGGTGATGGACCAGGCCCAACCCCCGCCACAGCTCGGCGTCCTCCGCGTAACGGGTCGCGAAGCCGTTGCCGTCGCCGCTGCGTGGTGCACGCCCGGCCTGCTCCCAAGCTGCCCAGTCGCCGGCGGCCGGCGCACCCTCGGTCTGGGTGGACGACGCTCCGGTTCCCCACAGGAACCCTTCAGGAAAGACCATCGAGCAATCATGGCGCCGGCGGAGCTGCCCAAGGGTCATCGCCGGGGCCGAACGCCTCGATCGACCCGACGCGCCGTATCGTGGGCCACAGGACACCAGGGGAGGCCGTACGTGGCCCGGATCACGATGCCCCAGCTCGGCGAAACCGTCACAGAAGGGACCGTCACGCGGTGGCTGAAGGCGGTGGGCGAACACGTCGAGGTCGACGAGGCGCTCCTCGAAGTCTCCACCGACAAGGTCGACACCGAGATCCCCTCGGCCTTCGCGGGGGTGGTCTCGAGCCTGGCCGTGGCGGAGGGCGAGACGGTTCCGATCGGGGCGTTGCTGGCGGTCATCGGCGATGACGAGCCCGACGAGCCCGGCGCGACTGGATCCCGGGCGGGTGAGCACCGAGCCTCGCGCTCGTTTCGCAAGACGATGGAAGGTGGCCTGGGCTCGACCCAGGTTCCCGTCACGATTCCGCCGCCTCCAACCACCGACGGCGGGCCCAGCGGCATCCGACGTCGGCCGGCACCGTCTGGGCCCATGCCCTCTGCCACGGTGCCCGTGGACGAGACCAACGTCGCGCGGCGCGTCCCGTTCTCGCCGATCCGGCGAAGAACCGCTCAACACCTCACGGCGTCGCTTCACACCGCGGCGCACGCTCTGGTCGCCATCGAGGTCGACTACACGGCGGTTGAGGCCACGCGGACCGAACTGGCCCAACGATGGCGCGCGACCAGCGGATTCGGTCTGACCTACCTGCCTTTCGTCGCCCGGGCACTCTGCGCGGCCCTTGCGGACTTCCCTCTGATGAACGCGTCGGTCGATGGCGACGAACTGGTGGTGCACCGCCGTGTGCACCTCGGCATCGCGGTCGACCTCGACCACCAGGGCCTCGTTGTGCCGGTCGTTCGCGACGCCGGCTCCCTGCGAACCGCCGAGTTGGCAGTCGAGATCCGCTCCCGGGCGAGCCGGGCGCGGAGCCGCCTCCTGCGCGGCGACGACCTCAACGGCGGCACCTTCACCCTGACCAACGCAGGCGGCTACGGCACATTTGTGACGGCACCGATAATCAACCCGCCCCAGGTGGGCATCCTCTCCACCGACGGCGTCGCGATGCGCCCCGTGGCGATGGCTGTCGCCGGAGGCGGATACGGCGTCGCCGTGCGAGCCGTGGGTCACCTCTCCCTCGCCTTCGACCATCGGGCGGTCGACGGCGCCTACGCGGCGGCGACCCTCGCGCGGGTCCGTTCCGTGCTCGAAGAACACGACTGGTCCGCCGAGCTGTCGAGAATCGCCTGGGGTCCATCCGACGAGGCTGAGCCGGCGCCGTGACCACTCCCCCGCTCACGCATCTATTGGAGGACCTCCGACTCGCCGCAATCTCCCGCGCCCTCGACGACAAGGAGATCGCCCTTCAGAAGCAGAACCGCGCCTTCTTCCAGATCTCCGGCGCCGGCCATGAGGCGTTGTGCCTCGGTCTGGCCCGGTCGTTGAGGGCCGGCCACGACTGGTTCTTCCCCTACTACCGGGACCGGTCCCTCGTGTTGGGCCTCGGTGTGTCACCGCTGGCGGTACTGCTCCAAGCAGTCGGAGCGGCCGAGGATCCGGCGTCTGGGGGTCGACAGATGCCTTGTCACTTCGGCGATCCTGCCCGCCACGTCGTGTCACAGACCTCGGCCACCGGCAGCCAGATCCTGCCTGCGGTCGGCTGCGCGGAGGCCGGCCGCTACCTGCTGGCACACCCCGGCATCGGCGCCCGAGCCACTGCCTCCGCTGATGAGGTCACCTATGTCTCCCTCGGGGAGGGAGCCACTTCCCAGGGGGAGTTCTGGGAGGGCCTCAACACCGCTGCCACGGCGCGGCTCCCGTTGCTCATCGTCGTGGCCGACAACGGTTGGGCGATCTCGGTGCCCGCGGCGCAGCAACAACCCGCCCCGATCTCCGAGTTGTTGTCGGGCTTCGACGGGCTGCACGTCGAACAGGTCGACGGCACCGACTACGCCGCCACCTACGAGATCGGCCGCAAGATCGTCGCGAGCCTCCGCGCAGGTGACGGCCCAGTCCTGTTGCACGCCACGGTGACCAGGCCGTATTCGCACTCGGCCGCCGACACGCAGTCCAAGTACCGGACCGAGAGCGACCTGGACGACGAACAGGCACGCGATCCCATCCGCCGGATGGCGCGCCTGGCAGTGGAGGCGGGACTCCTGAGCGAGTCGGGAGTTGAAGAGCTGTTGAGCGAGGCACGAGCCGAGGTGGACGCCGCTGCGGTCGTGGCGCTGGCCGCGGCGCCGCCGGATCCGACCACCGCAACGCGCCACGTCGTCTCGCTGCCCCGCTGGCCCGTGCTCCGCGATGGGTCCCAGCGCGACGACGGGGGCGAAGAGCTCAACATGGCGGATGCGATCCGCCGCTGCCTCCACGAGATCATGGCGGCAGACGAACGGGTCCGGGTCTTCGGCGAGGACGTGGCCGACGCTCCCGCCGCCAACCTCGATCAGGTCGAGGGCAAGGGCGGCGTCTTCGGGACGACCTTCGGGCTGCAACGCAGCTTCGGGGAGGACCGTTGCTTCAACTCGCCCCTCGCCGAGGCCAACATCGTCGGCCGGGCCGTCGGCCAGGCCGTCCGCGGACTGCGACCGTGTCCGGAGGTCCAGTTCTTCGACTACATCTGGACCGCCATGCAGCAGATCCGCACCGAGGCGGCCACCCTGCGGTGGCGTTCCAACGGCGCCTTCTCGGCTCCGATGGTGCTTCGGGTGCCGATCGGCGGCTACCTGAGCGGCGGTGCGATCTGGCACAGCCAGTCAGGTGAGGCGATCTTCACCCACACTCCCGGTCTGCTGGTGGCGATGCCCTCGACCGCCGCTGACGCGGTGGGGCTGTTGAGAGCCGCATTCCTCTGCGAAGACCCGGTGCTGTTCCTGGAGCACAAGCACCTCTACCGCCAGCCGACCAGCCGCAGCCCCTACCCCGAGGAGGGCTGGATACTGCCGTTCGGACGCGGAGCTCTACGCCGTCGGGGCGACGAGCTGACGATCGTGTCGTGGGGAGCAACCGTGGGACGCTGCCTCGACGCAGCCGCGGGCATCGAAGCGGAGAACGGGACGAGCTGCGACGTGATCGACCTCCGCACCCTGGTCCCTTGGGACCGCCAGATGGTGGCCGACTCCGTAGCAAGTACGGGACGCCTGCTGGTGGTCCATGAGGATGTCCGTAGCGGGGGCTTCGGCGCCGAGGTTGCAGCCTGGGTTGCGGATGAGTGCTTCCACCTGCTGCGGGCGCCGATCCGTCGTGTCGCCGCGCTCGACACGTTCGTCGGTTACTCACCGGCGCTGGAGGAGATCATCCTTCCCCAGACGGCCGACATCGCCGACGCCATCGCCGAGCTCACCGCGCGCTGAGCCCACCACAGCGCCGAACTGACCGCAGCGCCGAACTGGGCGGAAGGCCCACGCCGCAGAGCGCTATCCGCCGAGCTTGCGGATCGTCTCGATCCGCTGGCCCGACGCGTTGACATCGGCACCTTTCCGCTCGAACAGGGCGCCGCGATCCGCCTCGGCCGCGCTCTTCGCAGCGTGGATGTCGGATCGCTCGAGTGCCCGTTCGATGCCGTGCTCCATGATGAACTCCGCCCAGTCCACGAGGGCATCGACCATCCCGTCCTCGGGCACCACCGCCACGTTGGTTCCACGCACGAAGAGATGGCCTCGCTTGGCGCCGGCGGCTATCCCCAAGTCGGCGTCCCGCGCCTCCCCGGGCCCGTTCACCACACACCCCATGACGGCGACCTGAAGCGGGATCTCGCGTTCGCCGAAGGCGGCCTGGGCCTGTTGTGCGATCGCGATCACGTCCACCTCGGCCCTGCCGCAACTCGGACACGCGATCAGGTCTATCGACTTGCGCTCCCGCAGCCCCATCGCCTCCAACAGCTGCCGACCCGCCTTTGCCTCTTCGACGGGATCGGCCGTCAACGAGTAGCGGATCGTGTCGCCGATGCCTTCCGCCAACAGCGTGGCGATGCCCGCTGTGGCCTTCAGCAACCCACCCGGGAGAGGTCCTGCCTCGGTCACCCCCAGATGCAGCGGATGATCGGTCACCTCTGCCAGTTGGCGATACGCCTCGATCATCAGCGGCACGTTCGACGCCTTCACCGAGATCTTCACGTCCTCGAAGCCGACCTCGGCAAAGTAGGCGAGCTCCATCTGCGCGGACTCGACCATGGCCTCGGGAGTGACCCGCCCGCCGTACTTCTCATAGAGGCGCTCATCGAGCGACCCGCCGTTCACACCGATTCGGATGGGCACCCCGCGGTCGCGACACTCCGCCGCCACCGCCTTGATGTGCTCAGGCTTGCGGATGTTGCCCGGGTTGAGTCGCAGGCACTGCACACCTGCTTCGAGGGCCGCGAGCGCCATCCGGTACTGGTGGTGGATGTCGGCGACGATCGGCACCGGCGAGCGCGGCACGATCTGGGCGAGGCCCTCTGCGGCCTCCAACTCGTTGCAGGTGCAGCGCACGATGTCACAGCCGGCTGCGGCGAGCGCGTAGATCTGTGCGAGGGTGCCGTCCACGTCGGCCGTCTTGGTGGTCGTCATCGACTGCACGCTCACGGGGGCGGCACCGCCTACGGCGACATCGCCAACCATCACCTGCCGAGTGGGTCGTCGTGGAAACGAGGTTGTGGTGTCCATCGCTCAGAGTTGTATCGGACGGACGATGTCGCTGTAGCCGGCCAACACGCCGACGAGCACCATGACGATCACCACCACGTAGGCAACCGGCAACAGCTTCGCCGCGTCCACGAAGTAGCGGCGGCGGTCACGCCGCAACAGCTCACGGATCCGCTCGTAGCAGGCCACCATCACGTGACCACCGTCGAAGGGCAGCAGCGGGATGAGGTTGATGACGCCGATGGTGATGTTCACGCCCGCCATGAACGCGAGGAACGAGCGCAGGTCTGCGAGCTGGTTTCCGAGTCCCACGATGCCGATGATCGACACCGGTCGTTCCATGCTCGCCCGGGTCGCCGCATTTGCAGCCGAGCGTTCCGCAGGCGTTGGTTTGTCGTCGTCGGTGGCGGTCGTCGGTCTCACCGTCTCCCTGGCGAAGTCCCAGAGATTCACCGGATTGAACACCTTGCCGATGCCCACCACGGTCATGCCCACCGTGCGACCGAACATCGAGACGCTGGAGCGGGCCGCATCGACCACGCCAATGCGTTCGGTGACGATCTCCTGGCCCACACCCAGGAACCCGACGGGGTGTGTCGCCGCGAGATCCGAGCCGAGGTCCACGGTGGTCGTCGCGGAGCGGCCGTCGCGCAAGTAGTCGAGCACCACCTTGCCCTCCACCCCGGCGTCGGCAGCCTCCCCCAGCGCCTCGAGGTCGCTCAGGGATGTGCCGTTGATCGAGGTGATCACGTCGCCGTCTCGCAACCCGGCCTCATAGGCGAGGTTCGGGTTGCTTCGGCTCCCGACGGAGTTGACGCGAACCTCGCCGTCGTAGGCCCCGAAGTTCAGATCTTCCCCGACAGTTCCGATGATCGAGGCCTTCGCCCCCAACAGCGCGACTAACTGCACCTTCCCGCCGCTGCGCAACACGGTGAGCGAAACCTCGTCGTCGGGATGGCGGCGCACCTGCTCGGACATCTCGTCGAAGCTCGACACCTCGACTCCCGCCACCGCGACCACTCGGTCTCCGGCCCTCACACCCGCAAGCTGCGCAGCGCTGCCCGGCGTTGTCTCATCCACCGCCCAGGTGCTCTCGTCGTGGCGCCCGTAGAACGCCATCGCCGAGAAGGCCAGCACCAGGGCGAGCATGAAGTGCATCGTTGAGCCGGCCACCGCAACGCCGAAGCGGCCCCCGAAAGGCGCCTGGCGATATGTCCGCGCCTCGTCCTCGGGTGGGACCTCGTCGATGTTCATCATCCCGACGATCCGGACGTAGGCCCCGGCGGGAATCGCCTTGATCCCGTATTCGACCTCCCCCCTGCGGAACGACCAGATGCGAGGCCCGAATCCGATGAAGAACTCCGTGACCTTCATCCCGGCCCGTCGCGCCATCACGAAGTGACCGAGCTCGTGGAGGAAGATCATCACCACGATCGCGAGGATGATCGCCAGCAGTCGCCAACCCTGCCACAGCCCCAACGTCCCGAGCGCGCCGACCAGAAGGGCCAGGCGCAACCCGTTGAACCTGGGGTGGCCGGCGGTGGCCGCTTCGGCGGCTTCCTCCTCCACGACTGCGGGATCTGGGCTTTTCATGCCGCCACCAGTCTGCGCGCCACTTCACGAGCTGCCGAGTCGGCCGCCAGGACGGCCTCCACCGAATCGGCCGGCGCCCCGTCCCAGCACTCCAGGGCGCGGGTGTTCAGCTCCGCGATCTGCTGCCACCGGATGACGCCGTCGAGGAAGGCATCCACATGGACCTCGTTCGCGGCGGAGAGCCATGCGGGCGCGGTGCCGCCGGCAGTTCCTGCGTGGTAGGCGAGTTGCAGGCAGGGAAACGCCTGAGTGTCGGGTGGTTCGAAGTCGAGGTGCATCTTGGTTGTGAGATCCAATGCCCCGAAGGGGCTGTCGAGGCGTTCGGGGTAGGCCAACGCATATCCGATCGGCAGTCGCATGTCGGGAAGTGAGAGCTGAGCGATCGTCGCACCGTCTCGGAAGGTGGCCATGGAATGCACGATCGACTGTGGGTGCACGGTCACCTTGATCCGGGCGTAATCCACGCCGAAGAGCTCGTGCGCCTCGATCACCTCCAGGCCCTTGTTCATGAGCGTGGAGCTGTCCACTGTGATCTTCGGACCCATCGACCACGTGGGGTGCGCGAGCGCGTCCTCGACACCCACCGTGGCAAGTTGCGCCGGGCTGTGGCCCCGGAACGGTCCACCGCTGGCTGTCAGCACCAGCTCAGCGAGCTCACGTTCGGGAGATCCGGCGCGCAGGCACTGGTGCAGCGCGCAGTGCTCGCTGTCGACGGGGATCAACTCGGCGCCGGGGGTGTCACGAAGCGGCGCCACCACCGGGCCCGCGGCAATGAGCGACTCCTTGTTCGCCAGCGCCAGACGCCGACCCGCCCGGAGTGCGCCCAATGTGACGCCCAGCCCGGCGAAGCCGACGACCCCGTTGACCACCACATCGCCCTCCGACGACAGCGATGCCAACGCGTCGGAGCCCACCTCCAGATCCACTCCCGCCGGAAGTCGCTCCTTCAGCTCGGCGGCCCTTGTGCCGTCGATGAGCGCAACGACGCCCGGACGGAACTGCTCGGCCTGAGCTGCCAGCAACTCGACGTTGGAATGGGCTGCCAACGCGACGACCTCGAAGGCATCGGGTCGTTCCGCGATGATCTCGAGGGTCTGAGTACCGATCGACCCCGTCGAACCCAAGACTGCGACCCTGTGTGCCACGGGCGGCAGGTTACCGTCGCCCCTCACCTCTCCGGCCTCGCCTCTCGGAAGGGACTCGACTTCGCCGGGGAGGCTCGATGGCGTTCCGTGCTGCCTCAAACCCCCGGGCCCCGCTGCCTCAAACCCCCGGGCCCAGCTGCCTCAAACCGGTCCTTGAGGCACACGGGTGCGGTTTCCGGGCCCCGCTGCCTCATGAACGAGTTTGAGGCAGCACGGCCCGGTCGCGCCCGGGCCTCCCGATGCGGCCTCTCCCTCAGAAGGGGCTGATCTGGAGGAGGTGGACCATCACCCACGCGGTCGGGATGACGAAGAGGAATCCGTCGAAGCGGTCCAACACCCCGCCGTGGCCCGGCAACAGGGTGCCCATGTCCTTCACGTCGAGGTTCCGTTTGATGGCCGATTCACACAGGTCGCCGGTGGGTGCCGCGATCGCACAGAAGAGGCAGAACGGGAACGCCCGGGCGAACTCGGTGCCGATAGGGGCCACCCCGCCACCGACGAACATCAGGATCAGGAACGGGATGAACAACGCAGCGGCGAATCCGCCGACGAGACCCTCCACTGTCTTGTTCGGACTGGCGGAAGACAACGGCGAGTGACCCAGGTAGCGGCCCACGAAATAGGCGCCGACGTCGTAGCAAACGGTCACCAACACCACCGCCCATAGGACGCCGATCCCGGGGTTCGACTTGAGCTTGCCCGCATCCTCGGCCACACGTCCCACACCCAACATGAGCGTGCCGAAGGAGCCCAGACCCCCGATCCACGCGACGCCCAGCAGCGTGACGCCGAGGTTGCCGACAGCTCCGGGACCGGGATGCACCCAGAAGAACCACACCATCGACGCGACCACCGTTAGGCCGATGACCACCGGGTACCCGTAGACCGGATCGGCCAGGGGGGCTATCGCGAACGCCGGCACGGCTACCACCCCGAGCAGGGTGGCGGGGTTGTAGCCCGCCTTGCGAAGGGTGCCGAACAGCTCGACGGCACACCATCCGAGGATGGCCGCGATCAGGATGGTGGTTGCCACCGCCCCCAGCGAGAAGCAGATTGCTCCCACGGTCATCAGCGCGACACCCACCCCGATCGCGGCGGGCATGTTGCGCCCCGCGCCAGATCCGCTGCCGCCACCGCCGCTCGGCCCGTCGCCACTCGGCCGACGACGAACCGCAGTCCGCGCGGCGGCACGTCGTGTCGCGGGTATCGCCGTGTCGTCCTCGCCGTAGCCGCTGGTGGGACCGTCGAAGCCCTCGCCGAAGAACTCGTCCGCACCGCTCGACCGCTCCTCCAGCGCGCCCAGGCGCGGCCCGCTGTCGATGAGGTCGCTGAAATCGTCGTCGTCGAAGCCGTCGGACTCGTCGCGCCACCGCGGCCCCGACAATCCGGCCCAGCTCTCGGACTGGTCGTCGCCCTCGGCGATGACCACACGCGGCACTTGCCCGGTGGGCGGATCGGAGTAGTGCGGCAGCTCGAAAGACTCACCTTCGCCGACCGATTCCAACTCGCCGGTGGCATCTACCTCGAACGCGTCGTCGTCCGCTCCCGGCGGTGGGTCACCTGCTCTCACGATCGGCACGGCACCGAACGACGATGGATCCCGCGAGGTGATGGGGGATGGGAATCGCAGCACCGGCCGATCGTCGTCGAGCTCATCGGGCTCATCGGGCTCGATCGAGTCGTTCGCGCCGCGTCGAGCGCCCTTGTCGCCACGGCCCACCGCGTCGGCGGCTTCCTGCGCCCCGAGGATGCGGACGCCCTCGGGGCGAGGTCGGTTGGGCTCTTCTGCGAGCTCGTCGTCGTCGTTGTGGTCCATCGGCCTCAGCCTTCCATGAGCTCGGTTGTCTTCGCCTCCAAGGCGGTTTCGATCTCGGCCTCGAACCGTTTGGTCAGCTTGTCGAGCCCGGTCTCGGCCCGACGCAGGTCGTCCTCGCCGATGTCGCCGTCCTTCTGGAGCGACTCGAGGTCCTTTCGGCTGTCACGACGGGCGTTGCGCACCCCGGTGCGGCCGTCTTCGGCCTTCTGGCGAACCATCCGCACGAAGTCCTTGCGCCGCTCCTCCGTGAGGGGAGGAAACGACAGTCGGATCGCTGCGCCGTCGTTGGAGGGATTGAGCCCGAGGTTCGCGTCGCGGATCGCCTTTTCGATCGCGGACATCGCTCCCTTGTCGAAGGGCGAGATCACCAACATCCGCGCTTCGGGCACCGAGAAGCTGGCCATCTGCTGCAACGGCACGACGGCGCCGTAGTACTCCACCGGGAGCTTCTCGACCAGGCCGGGGTTGGCGCGGCCGCTGCGCACGCCGGCGAACTCCTGGCGCGTGTGGGCGACAGCCTTGGCCATCCGCTCCTCGGCCTCCATGTGGACCGCTTCGATCAGCTCATCGCTCATAGTCGGATGCGCGCCTCCGTGTCCTGCACCGTCGATGCCGACCCGATGCTGCCACAGCAGAGCGGGCGCCTGGGGACACTCCGGCGTTCGGGGCCCCTCAGGAGACCGTCGTTCCCACCGACTCGCCGGCGAGGATCCTCGCGATGAGGCCGTCCCCGAGGATGTCGAAGACCACGATGGGGATCTTGTTGTCCATGCACAAGGTGATGGCGGTGGAGTCCATTACCTTCAGTCCCCGGTTCAGCACCTCGATGTAGCTCACCTCGCGCAGCAGCTCCGCGTCGGGGTTCGTGCGGGGATCGTCGGAATACACCCCGTCGGTGCCGTTCTTGCCCATCAGGATCGCACCCGCGTCGATCTCCACGGCGCGCAGAGCGGCCGTTGTGTCGGTGGTGAAGAAGGGGTTACCCGTCCCGCCCGCGAAGATGACCACGCGCCCCTTCTCGAGATGTCGGATGGCGCGGCGACGGATGTAGGGCTCGGCAACCTGGCTCAGGTGGATGGCTGACTGCACGCGGGTGGGTTGACCGAGCCGCTCCAGGGTTTCCTGGAGCGCCAGCGCATTGATAACCGTGGCCAACATACCCATGTAGTCGGCCTGGGCTCGTTCCATTCCGGCTCCGGCGCCGGTCATCCCTCGCCAGATGTTGCCGCCACCCACCACCACGGCGACATCGACCTCGAAGCTGTCCTTCAGGTCGATGACTGCCTGGGCGATTCGGGCCACCACCTCGCCGTCGATGCCGTGACCTGCCTCGCCGGCGAAGGCCTCGCCGGAGAGCTTGAGCAGGATCCGCGGCCACTGCGGCGTCGCCCGATCGGCCATCGGCTCAGCCCCCGATCACTGCCTGAGCGAAGCGGATGATCGTGGCCGAACCGATTCGCTGTTGCACCGTCTCCTTGTCGCCGAACATCCCCTGTGCGGGCAGCACACGCTCCCCGTACCAGGACGCCATCCGGCCTTCGACGATCTTGGGGATGGCCTGTTCGGGCTTGCCTTCCTTGCGGGTCAGCTCTTCGAAGCCTTCCCGAGCCTTCGCCGCCAGTGCGGGGTCGACCTCGTCCTCGCTCAGCGCCGTGGGCTTGGCGAACGCGATGTGCAAGGCGACCTCGTGGGTGGTCTCGGCATCGGCACCGGCGATCTCGACCAGCACGCCGTTGGTGCCCCGGCCGTCTTGGATGTGGAGATACGCGTCGAGCTGGTTGCCCTCGGCCGCCTCGAAGAGCGCGACCTTGCCGATCTCGATGTTCTCCTTCTTGGTGATCTTCAGCGTGTCCAGCTCATCCTGCACGCCGGCGACCGCCTCGGGACCGCCGGCGAGAACCGCGTCGGCCAGCTTCTGGGTGACGGCGACGAAGTCGGCGGCCTTGGCCGAGAAGTCGGTCTCGGCCTTCAGTTCGACCAGCGCTGCACGCCGCCCGTCACGAGCGATCGCCACCGCGCCTTGGTTGTTCTCCCGGTCCTCGAGGGTCGCAACCTTCGTCAGGCCCTTCTCACGAAGGATGCGTACCGCCTTGTCCCGGTCGCCGTCGGCCTCCACAAGAGCCTTCTTCGCATCCATCATCCCGGCGCCCGTGGCGTCGCGTAGGGACTTGACCGCTGCTGCGGTGATCTCAGCCATCGCTGGGTGTTCTCCTGGGTCGGTGTTGTCGTTGGGTTCGACTGTTGATCAGTCGGTCGCCGCAGCGTCGGCCGCTGTGGTGCTCTCGGCCTCGGCAACTTCCGCGGCCTCGGCAACTTCCGCGGCCTCGGCAACTTCCGCGGCCTCGGCAACTTCCGCGACCTCGGCGCCCCCTACGGGAGGCTGGGCGGTGGCAGCGGCCACGCGGGCCTCGCGCTCGGCAGCAGCGAGTGACGCCTGGCGGCGCGCCTCGGCCTGCTCGCGGTGCTTCTCGGCCTCCTCCTCTGCGGTACGCGGGCGGGGCTGCTCGTAGCCGAGGCGCTTGGAGCGGATCAGCCGACCTTCCTCGACCGCCTCGCAGATCACCCGGGCCATGAGGCTTCCGGAGCGGATCGCGTCGTCGTTGCCGGGGATGACGTACTGGATGACGTCGGGATCGCAGTTCGTGTCGACCACCGCGACGATCGGCAGGCCCAACTTGTTGGCCTCGGTGACCGCGATGTCTTCCTTCTTGGTGTCGAGGATGAACACCGCGTCGGGCAGTTTCTCGAGGTTGCGGATGCCGCCGAGGTTCCGCTCCAGCTTCTCGAGCTCACGGCCGAGTAGGAGCGCTTCCTTCTTGGGCATGATCTCGAACTCACCGGAGTCCCGCATGCGCTGGTAATCCTTCATCTTGCCGACGCGCTTCGAGATCGTCTCGAAGTTCGTGAGCATGCCGCCGAGCCAGCGCTGGTTCACATAGGGCATCCCGCACTTCTCGGCGTAGCCCTGGACGCTGGTCTGCGCCTGGCGCTTGGTACCGATGAACAGGATCGAGCCACCGTCGGCCACCAGGTCTCGAACGTAGGTGTAGGCGGTCTCGATCCGCGAGAGGGTCTGGCGGAGATCGATGATGTAGATCCCGTTGTGCTCCCCGTGGATGAACCGTTTCATCTTCGGATTCCAACGGCGGGTCTGGTGCCCGAAGTGGACACCCGCGTCTAGGAGCTGCTTCATGGTCACGACTGCGGCCACGGTGGATCACCTGTCCTTCGGTTGGTCGGGCCCGAGACGACGCGCCGCTTGGCGACCGAGGGAGCGTCTCGGGGGAACTTGTTTCTGCGAAGGCTCCTGGGTGCCTCCGGGCCGGATTTCGGCCGGGGACATGCTAGCCGTCGGGCGGCGTCGGCACGAGCCGCGCACGTCGGGGCCCGAAGAGCAACGCGGGGTCGAGGTAGGAATCACCGCGGCGGACCCCGAAGTGGAACGTGTCCCCGGCGGTCCCGATCACCTCTCCTCCCCTCACACGAGAGCCTGCCCGCACCACCACCGTCTCCAGCCACGAGTAGCTGGTTCGGAGCCCGTCGGCGTGGCTCACGGTCACGAACAGCCGACCACCCACCTGGCCGGCGAAGCTGACCACCCCCGAGGCCGCGGCACGAACCTCCATTCCCGGCGTGACGCCGTAGTCCCAACCACGGTTGCCCGGGCCATACGGGCTCGACGGCGGCCGGAAGCGGTCCCTCACAGGTCCGGTGACGGGCTCGGAGTAGCTTGCCCAGCCGGTCGCCACCGCGCGGGGTGCGAGCCGATTCGCCCGGGCCGACCCCGCAGCGGGGACTTGGACGGGGACCTCGGTGTTTGGGGCGCCCGACACGCCCAGTGCAGCCAACGCGGCGACGACAAGAACGCGCGCCATGGTGTCCTCCCAATGTCTGATTGTTCTCGGGAGGGGGAAGGGTGAGGGGAAGGGTGTGGGTCGGACCCGCTCAGGCGGGTTCGCGCTCCAGGCCGGCGAGGCGATGCCGGAGCTGCAACACGGCCTTGGTGTGGATCTGGCACACCCGCGACTCGGTGACGCTCAGCACCTTGCCGATCTCCTGGAGGGTGAGGTTCTCGTAGTAGTAGAGGGTGAGGACGATCTTCTCACGCTCGGCCATGGTGTTGATCGCCTGGGCCAACAGTTGGCGCAACTCGGCCACCTCGAAGGCGCCCATGGGACCGTGGCTGCCGTCGGAGAGGGTGTCGCCCAGGGTCAGGGTCTCCCCTCGGTCACCGCCCACCACGAGGATCTCGTCGAGGGCGGCGAGCCCGATCGTCGAGATCTGCGACAGCGTCTGTTGGTATTGCTGGTCGGTCCAGCCCAACTCAGCGGTCAGCTCCTCGTCGGTCGGGTTGCGATGGAACCTTGCCTCGAGCTTCGAGAACGCCTTCTCGATCGCACGGACCTTGGCGCGCACTGATCGTGGCACCCAGTCGATGGAGCGCAGCTCGTCGAGGATGGCGCCTTTGATCCGGCTGATCGCATACGTCTCGAACTTGAAGCCGCGTCCGGGTTCGAACTTGTCGATGGCGTCAATCAGCCCGAACATCCCGTAGCTCACGAGATCGGCCTGCTCGACGTTCTGTGGCAGCCCGACGGCCACCCGGCTCGCCACGTACTTCACCAGCGGTGAGTAGTGGAGGATCAACGCGTCGCGAACGTCGGTCGAGCCGTCGTTCTTGTAGCGGTCCCAGAGCACGGGGATCTCGTGTTCGTTCGGAGGTGCCGCCATCGTCAAGCCCTCGGGTGAGTTGCTGAGTGAACGCTACGAAGACGCTCGCGCGAGACATGGGTGTAGATCTGTGTGGTCGCCACATCCATGTGGCCGAGAAGCTCCTGCACAACCCTCAAGTCGGCACCTTCGTCGAGAAGATGAGTGGCAAAGGTGTGTCGGAGCGCGTGGGGATGGGTCGGCACCGGCGAACGGAGGTCCACGATCCTGCGCACGTCCCGCGGGCTCAGGCACCGACCACGCCGGTTCAAGAAGAGGTGGTCACCGCTGTCGGGTCCCACGAGGCTGGGACGGCCGCCTTCGATCCAACGTGTCAACGCGTCGATGACACCGGCGTGAAGCGGCACTCGACGCTGTCTCGACCCCTTGCCGAGCACCGTGACCCACCTCGATGTTGCGTCCAGGTCGCTCACCCGCATACCGCACAGCTCGCTGACACGCACCCCACATCCGTAGAGCACCTCCAGCACCGCATCGTCTCGGAGTCGCAACTCGGGCGACCCTGAGTAGTCGGGGGACTCGTCGAGGAGTTGTTGGAGCTCGTCATGGCGAAGCACGCGCGGAAGCCTCGCAACCCCTCGGGGAGCTGTGAGCCCCAGGGTGGGATCAGCTCTGAGGATCCCCACGCGCAACGCCCAGGCGAAGTAACGCCGCAGTGCCGCTCTTCGACGACGCACCGTGGCGGCGGAGCGCCCGGCCGACAGCAGGTCCCCGAGGTGATCGCGCAGCACTTTGCGATCCACAGCCGTCGGCCCTTCGACGCCCGATTCGGCCATCGTCACAGCGAAGCGATGCAGCTCGCCCTCATAGGCGTCGGCCGTCGAGCCCGCGACGCCGACCAGCGACGATCTGAAGCGTTCGATCTCCCAGCCCATGTCAGCTGCCATCGTATACGCATTATCGCGCGGTACGCGATGATGCGACCACTCTACGTTGCAGCAATTGGTGGATCGACGAAGGCCGGCGGCTCACCGGGCAGCCTCGTACCACCCGTCGGCACAAACCACCAGCCCCGCACCTTCGAGGCTCAGGAGTTCCGTCGCCAACGTGGCCAGATCGAGGCCGGTAGCGACCAGGAGCGACTCGATCGACCGGCGGGTCGCTCCCATTGCGGCGAGCACGAGCCGACCCTGCTGCGAAACGGCGGAAAGCGGCACACCCCTTTCCGCCAGCCCAGTCGACGCGATTCCGCCGGCCCCCAGGCCCAACGCGGCGAGCACGTCTTTGACGTCGCAGCACGGCGCGCACCCCTCGGAGATGAGCAGGTTCGTGCCTCTCGACGAACGAGACGTCACCGGACCAGGCACCGCGAGCACCTGCCTTCCCCGGTCGTCCGCCTCGCGAACGGTGTGCATCGATCCACCGGCGAAGTCGCTCTCCACCACGACCAACACCTCGCCGAGCGCTGCGATGAGTCGATTCCGTGCGGGGAAACGCCACGGCAGCGGCTCCACGCCCAAGGGCCACTCCGACACCAACACGCCCGCGGCGGCAACCTCCTCCCACAAGGCGGCGTGACGCCGGGGGTAGGCCACGTCCAGGCCGCACGCGACAACGCCCACCGGAGTCGATCCCTCCACCTCGAGCGCCCCGAGATGGGCGGCTCCGTCGATCCCCAGAGCGAGTCCCGACACGACCGACACACCCTCCGCCGCCAGGTCATGGGACAGCATCCGCGCGACGTCTCGCCCGTAGCGGCTACATCGACGGGTGCCCACCACGGCACATGCCGGCGTCGCGCCCGGGCTGGTCGCGCCGCGCCACAGCACCAGGGCGGGCGCCCGTGGGTCGCCCACGAACGACTCCGGGTAGCCCTCGTCGCCGGCCATGGCCATGGAGATGCCCGCGTCGAGGTGCCGTTCGAGTTCGGAGCGGGGATCGAGCGAGGAGGCTTCTTCGACCCATCGCCGAGCGAGAGGGCGATCCACCCCCGACAGGGCCGGCTCCCCTGCCCGCACCCTGGCCCAGAGCTCGAGTGGATCATCCACTCCGGCAACCTGACGCCCGCGGGCAGGACCGACGTCGCTGAGCTGGAGGAAGGCGAGCTGAACGCCGAGCCGAGCCCGCGTGGCGGAGATCACGCCACACCCCTCAGGTGGTGGAGCAGGTCGACCTCTGCCCGCAACAACAGCGCCTCGGCCACCGCCGTCTCACCGAGCAAGCCGTCGCCTCCGGCGAGGTCGTCGATGGTGAGTGCCACCGAGCGAAGCCGCGCCAGGCCCCGCGCGCTGAGACGGCCCGAATCGAGCACCCGTTCCACGAGACGCCTCGCGCCGGGATCGAACGGCGCGAAGCGTTCCAGCGCCGACGCGGAGAGCTGCGAGTTCGTGCTCACGTTGCGTTCGTCGGCTCGCTGCCGCGCCGCTGTGACCCGCGACGCCACCGCCGCGCTCGACTCGCCCCCAGGCGCGTCGAGCAGCTCCTCCCGGGTGGGTGGATGCACAACGATCCGCAGGTCGAGCCGATCCAGGATGGGTCCCGACACCCGCCGGCGATAGCGGTTGAGGCTTGACTCGCTGCAACGACACAGCGGCGAGGGCGCGAATCCGCACGGGCAGGGGTTCATCGCCGCGACCAGCAGCACCCGGGCCGGGAGCTCGACGGTGTGATTGGCCCGGGCAACACGTACGACTCCCTGTTCGAGTGGTTGGCGGAGCGCGTCGAGCACGCTGGCGGGGAACTCGCCCAACTCGTCGAGGAACAACACGCCCTCAGAGGCGAGGCTTACCTCGCCGGGACGCATCGCCGAGGTGCCGCCCCCGATGATCGACACGAGCGAGGAGGAATGGTGTGGGGCCCGAAATGGGCGTTGGGTGATCAACCCGCCGCCCGACAACGACATCCCACCTGCCGAGTGGATGCCCGTCGCCCGCAGAGCCGCCGCCGGATCGAGCGGGCCGAGCAGGGTGGGAAGCCGCTCCGCGAGCATGGTCTTGCCACCTCCGGGTGGACCGATCATCAACAGGTGATGGCCGCCGGCCGCCGCAATCTCGAGCGCCCGCCGGGCAACGAATTGGCCACTCACGTCAGCCAGATCCACCCCTGTCGCCGGGGCGGGCGCGGCGACGGAGTCGGGCGGTCTCGGCCAGGGGGCCTCACAGCGCAGCGCCTCGACCACCGCCCCGAGACCCCCGGCGCATCGAACCCTGTGGCGACCCGCGACCTCGGCTTCCGCGAAGTTGCCCGAGGGAACCACCACCTCGGGCGCCTCGATCGCCGAGACCATCGGCAGCACACCCGCCAACGAGCGCAGGGCGCCGTCCAGGCCGAGCTCGCCGAGGAAGGCTCGCTCCCTCACCGCGTCGGTGGAGATCTGCCCCGACGCCACCAGCACGCCGACGGCCATTGCCAGGTCCAGTCCCCCGCCGCTCTTGCGGACACCGGATGGCGCAAGGTTGACCGTGATCCGCTGCTGGGGCCAGACGAGGCCACACGACATGACCGCGGCGCGGACACGGTCTCGGCTCTCCCGGCAGGCGGCGTCGGGCTGGCCGACGACGGTGAAGCCAGGCAAACCGGCGGCTACGTGCACCTCTACGGTGACCGCGAACCCTTCGACGCCACGGACGGTTGCGGATGCGATGGAGGCCAGCATCGGACCCCTCCTCCCGGCTGCACTGACAGCCGACATGGATTGAGGGGCAACCGGCACCGGTTGCGAGATGACCAGAGACTACCCGGCGACAGCGACAGCGAAGGTCGTGTCGGTTCAGCCGGCCACCGGCACGTCGGACTGTGTGGCGAAGCCCACGTTGAAGGCACCCACGTCGTCACTGCCCGCGGGACCCTTGCCGGAGCAGTCGATGTCGGCGGCGACGACGTTGCGGCCCGCTGCGTCGGCCGCCGGCGGAACCTCGACGAGGCCGCGCACCTCTCCCACGGCACAGGTGGGGGAGTTGATGCTCGTGACCCCGGGTGGCACCGTCCCCGACACCAGCGCGTCACGATGGGCGCCGATCCAATCGAGCACGTATCCCACCGCCGACGCGTAGTCGGGATCGTTGCCGGCCCCCTGACTGGCAGCGAGTGCCGGCACACCTCGTGCAGCAGCGGCCCGGGCGGCGCCGATGGTGCCGGAGATCCCGATTACCGGTCCGAGGTTCTGCCCCTCGTTCACCCCCGACACCACCAGGTGCGGTCGCTCGGCCAGCCCACCTTGGTCGAGTGCCCATATCACGGTGTCAGCGGGGTACCCGGCTACGGTCTTCGCTCCCACACCACTGCGGGTGAGCGCTTCGCCCACATCCAGCGCTCCCTCGGTCGTCTTGGCTCCCTGTCCGCTCTGCTGGTCGGCGGGCGCTATCACCACGATCTCGGTGTTCGGCAGCCCGCGGAGCGCGATCACCACCGCGTCGATGCCTTCGGCACCGATGCCGTCGTCATTTGTGACCATGATCCGCAACACGTCCTTCGACTTGACCGTGGTTGTGACCGACGGGTCGGCGCCCGCCTTCGCACCGGCCGTTGTGCCGGGTCCCGTCGCCGTCGGCTCCTCGCCGGAGCATCCCGCCACCACAACGCAGCACAACGCGACGATGAGAAGCCACCGCATCCGACATCCCCGCATCACCGCTCCTCCCCGGTGGAAGGTGTGGACATCAGCTCCGATGGGACCTCCAGTCCCAGCTCGGAGCGCACCTCGACCAGCAGGGAGACGAGCAGCTCCACACGTTCCTCCAGAGCGGCGAGTCTCAGGTCGGCTGAGCCCCGCTCCGAGCGCGACGAGGAGCCGGACGCGCCCGGGCCGACCCACTCGGGCTCGTCGCCGACGAGCTGCTTCCAGCGAGCCTCCTTCTGGCCGGGACCGCGATCGAGCCGACACACCATCGGCTCCGACCGCCCCGCGAGCCGACCCAGCACCGCCTCGACGGCGGACACATCGCCGAAACCAGCGAGGCGCTCCGAGCGCGTCTTGAGCTCACCCGAGGTCTGGGGACCGCGAAGCATCAGCAGGCACAATACGGCCAGCTCTTCGGCGTCACAGTCCCACACATCCCCGAGCACGTGGCGGTACTTGGTGGCCCGGTTCGACGGACTGAACACGAAGCGCACGAGGCCGAGGTCCTTCAACTCGGCGAGTGTCCGCTCCACCAGCGCGGTGTCATAGGCGACGGTGGGGTGGCGGCTCGTGGTCTGGTTCGAGGCCCGCATGAGCGAGTTCGCCGTCATCGGGTAGTCGTCGGGCGTGGTGCGCTCCTTCTCGAGGAGGCAGCCGAGCACCCTGACCTGGGCTTGGGTCAGCATCACCGCGGCACGATACTGGTGGGCATGGGCCTCGACCCTCACCGTCGTCGGCGGACCACCGCCTGGGACTACCTCTTCGTGGGCACCGCACTCGTGATATGCGCTGCAACCGTGGCCTGGGCGTTGCTGGGATGAGCCGCGACCTGACCGCAACGGCCGATGTCGAGGTCCGGCGGATCCAGCCGTACCAGGCCACCAAGGCGTATCTCTGCCCGGGATGCAACCGTGACATCCCCGCCGGCACCGGCCACATCGTGGCGGTTCCACACTCGGCACCTGACCTTCGACGCCATTGGCACCACGGTTGCTGGGCCAAACGCGCAACCCGCGCCCCGCGCGACTGATCCCCCCCCACCCAAACCCGGTTCGCGGCTCAGGGGGCCACCGGGGGGTTGTGGCAGGCGGGACCGGGCC
>JADLFH010000114.1 GCA_020845705.1 Microthrixaceae bacterium
GGCGCGCGTCGCATCGGAAACGTCATCATTGAAAACATCGGTGGGGTAGTAGTGGATGTCGAGCACATCGAGCGACGATCGGCCGGTGGCCAGGTCGTTGGAACGCACCTGCCGCAGGAACCAGGGCAGCAGGTCGGCGCCGCCATGGGCGGCCTTGTCCGCGGCGCCGGCCTGCGAGTTCCAGTAGAACCACCACCCGGAGTTCACGGGTCCCAGGATCTTCGCGCCGGGGAACTCGGCGCGGACCATCGCCGCGTAGTTGGTGAAGACCGCGAAGAGCTCGTCATAGGTCACCAGCGCCGGGTGAACATCGCGGTGCGTCTCGCCCCACAGTTCCGGTTCGTTGTCGATCGCGACGAAGGACAGCACGGTGGCCGTGCGCGGACCCATGCGCGACCGCAGCTGTCGCAGCCACCCGTTCTGGTAGACCGTGTTGGTGGGATCGCCGGGTCGTGCCGCGGCGCGGGCGGGCACGCTGGAATCGGCCGGGTTGTTCGTCACGTTCCCGCCCGTGGCCTTGACGCCGTTGCCGGCATCGGGCCGGTAGGGATCGCTGCCTTGCTGCGCGCCGTACTTGGCGACGGAGAAGCTGTGGGAGGTCGTATCACGGGCCACCCAGGGCAGGGCCGGAATCGAGAGGATGGTGGCCGCGCCGGCCGAGGCGTTGCGGGCGATGAAGGCCGGTGCGCTGCCGGCGCCATCCGCCCCGTCCCAATCGGTGTTCTCGAAGTACCAGTCGAAATCGAGGTTGGCCGCCCCGATCGTCCAGTTGTAGCGCGAGCTGTTGTTGCCGCCCCAGCGGTTCAGCGTGATGCCCGCGTTGCGCAGGTACGCGGCGTCGGGCGCGAACGCCACGCCGTAGATCAGCGGGCTGATGGCATGCGTCGGCGTGGCGGCGTTGATCGCAACGGCGGCGTCGCGCAGCGTGAAGCTGAACGCGCTGTTCGACGCCACGGTCAACCCGTTCGCGCCCTTCACCCCGTTCACTGTCAACGTGTAGGTCCCGTTGGTGCCGAACGGCGATGGGAAGAGAACGTCCACGGCAAGTCGCCCGGCATCGTAGGCGGCGGCGACGCCGTTCGTGCCGGAGGCGTAGGCTGAATCGGCGGGGTTCTGCAGCCGGAACGTCGCGGACGACAGGTTCGTGGAACTGAGGGATTGGTCGAAGTAGGCCGTGA
>JADLFH010000036.1 GCA_020845705.1 Microthrixaceae bacterium
CAACGAGAACTGCGGCGGGGCGTCCGGCCAGCCGGGGACGGTGCTCTCCGAGCTGCAGCCCCTCTTCAAATACGGCCTGCCGTTCGCGACCGGTACACCGGTCTCGTCCTGCGCCAACGCGCCGGACTGCGTATTCCGACCAAGTCGATCGTCCATTCTGATCGAAGTCGATCGTCGAATCCGATCATGGCGATCGGTCGGAGCGAAGCGACGCTGGGCGCGGGTTACTTGGCTGACTTGGGTTCCTTTTTCAAGGACGAGTTGGTCTTGCGGACGGACTCGCCAGAGAGCTTGATCCGGTGCGCCTCGTGGACGAGGCGGTCGCAGATCGAGTCGGCGGCCGTTTCCTCGCCGATCACGCCGTGCCAGAGATCAGGTTCGAGCTGCGTGGTGATGATCGTGGACGCGAGGCCGTAGCGATCTTCCAACAGGTCCAGGAAGATCCTGCGCTCGTTGGGGCCGAGGGGCTCGAGGCCGAAGTCATCGAGGACGAGTACGCGCATCTTGGCCAGGCGGCGAAGCGCCCCAAGGTAACTGCCATCGGCGCGCGCTTGGGTGAGCTCGTCGAGCAGGCGTGAGAAGCGGCGATAGGTGACGGTGTACCCGTCGCGGCACGCTTTGTGGGCGAGCGCGCAGGCGAGGAAGCTCTTCCCGACCCCGGTTTTCCCGGTGATGATGATGTGCTGGGTCCGGGCGACCCAGTGGGAGCTGGCGAGGTCGAGCACGAGCGACTTGGAGAGGCCGCGGGGGTGGCGATAGTCGATGTCTTCGATGCAGGCCGGTTGGCGGAGCTTGGCCTGCTTGAGGCGACTCTGGAGCCGGCGATTGTCGCGGTACGTGCACTCGGCGTCGGCGAGCAGGCCGACGAGATCGGTGGGGGCAAGGTCGGGCGTGGGCGCCGTGTCGGCGAAGCGATGCAGCGCCTCCACCATGCCGTGGAGCTGCAGGGCGGTCAGTTGGTCAAAGGTCTGTTCCAGTAGCATCGAGCATGTCCTCCGTACTCTTCTGTCGAGGAAGAGCGGTTTGGGTTGTGGGAATGACGACCGGCGACGACGCCGGGTCCTGAGGAAGCGGCCCAGGCGTGGGAGGCAACGGCGCGCGAGGGGAGGACCTCTTGGCATGGCTCTCCTCCGGCTCGCCCGCTTCAGTGGTAGTAGCCCGAGCCACGAATGTTCGCGTGGCGTGGCAGGGGACGTGGGGCGTCGAGGGGATCCTCGTTGAGCTGGTCGCGGTGGTTTTTCAGGATTGCCTCGACGCTGCGGTACGAGAGGGCGCGATAGGTGAGGGCCCGGGCGCAGGCGCGCTCGAGCCGGTCGTGGGGGTAGCGTTTGGCGAGCCGGATCACCCCGAGGGCGGCCCGGAAGCCCTGTTCCGGGTGCGGCCGCTGCGCCATGATTGCGGCGACGCACGCGGCCGTCTGGGCCCCGATCGTCCCGGCCCAGGCGATGATCCGCGAGGGCGTCCACTCGGCGTGCGCGCGATGGGAACTCGGCATGTGCTCGGCCACCGTCGTCGCCTGGTGCGGGACGTAGCTGCGCCGATGGCTCGCCACCCGGCGCCCCCGCTGGAGGATCTCGATCGTGGCTTCGGTGGCCCGCAGCTCGAAGCGCTGCCGCGCCAATCCGTAGGGCACGCTGTAGTAGTGGTGCTCGAACTCGACGTGGTAGTCGATGTTCGCCTTGGGCTTGGTCCAGACGGCGAAGGTGTAGGGGGTCGACGGCAACGGCTTGAGGGCGAGACGATCGAGGTCGTCGAACAGCTCCCGGCGCGACCGCTTGAGCTTGCGCATCGGCCGCGTATTGAGCCGCTCCAGCAGCAACGCGATGCCGTTCCACAGCTCCGCGAACGAGTCACAGCGGTGGTGACGTAGCGCGGCCAGGATCCACCGCGACGCCACGAGGACCCCGGCTTCGACCTTGGCCTTGTCCCGTGGACGGCGCACGCGGGCCGGGATCACCGCCACCCCGTAGTGCTCGGCCAGATCGGCGTAGGTGCGGTTGATCTCGGGGTCGTAGTAGTCCGGACGGGTGACGCCACTGCGCAGGTTGTCGGGGACGACGATCTCCGTCACCCCACCGAAGTAGGTGAACGCCCGTACGTGGCAGCCGATCCACGTCGGCAGATCCTCGTGCACGACCGGCTCGACGTAGGTGTAGTTCGACGCGCCGAGCACGGCCACGAACAGCTTCACCACGACCGTCTCGCCCGTCTCCCGGTCGACCAGCTCGAGGCCATCCCCGGAAAAGTCGACGAACAGCCGCGCGCCCGCCCGGTGCTCTTGGCGCATGGTCACCGGGAGCGCCGAGGCCCAGGTCCGATACCGTTGGCAGAACTGGCTGTAGGCGAGCCCGTCGGGGACCCCCGCCCGGTACTCCTCCCAGAGCAGCATCCGCGTCACGTGCTTGCGCCGCAGCTCACGATGCACCCACACCCAGTCGGGCTCCGATCGCTCGGCTGCCCCCACCACCGGTGCGGCCGGAAACAACCGCCGCTCGAGCGCCGCCTCGTCATCGACGTCGGGGGCCAGGGGCCACCCGACGCCGGCACGCCGTGCCCGGCTCACGTAGTCGCTCACCGTGCTCTGGGCCACGTTCGCGCTCACCGCGATCGCCCTCTGGCTCAGCCCCGCCTCAAACTTCAGTCGTAGAATCTCTCTCAGTCGTCGCATGGATAGCCTCTCTGCCGCCATCGCCACCTCCTTGGGGGGGCGATGGTCTCAGGCTACCCAGCGTCGTCAACGCTCCGACTCGATCACCTCCGGCCTCCCGGGCCGATCGACATCATCGGAATCAGCGATCGACATGGATCGGAATCCCCGATCGACATGCGTCGGAATCGGCGATCGACATGGGTCGGATTACGCAGCCGGACGGCGAGATCGACGTGGCGACCGACGAGGAGGGCACGACGACGAGCTTCTTCTCGTGCCAGGTGGACGACGTGTCGCTCTTCGGCGACGTCACCGTCGGCGCGGCGTCGTTGACCTTCGGC
>JADLFH010000115.1 GCA_020845705.1 Microthrixaceae bacterium
AGTCGTTCTACGATGCCGCCCTTGCCCACGAGGAAGGGCGGCATCTGTTTCGGTCGTGGAGCAAAGTGCCATCGCAAACCACGGCGAGCGGCATCTGGTTTGATCTGTCCATGTCACCGGGCAATCCCAAAGCCCAATACTACTTCTCTTCTCCGCTTGAGGCCGCGCAGTTGTCCCACAGCATCGCTGGCGGCATCGACCACGGCGGCAATGTCGGTCCGACGTACAAAAAGTATATTCGCACGTTTGCGATCCAGACCGTCACCGCGACTGCTGCGGTCAACACGTTTCAACTGTTGGACTATTTGCTGTATTACCCCGGTATCACAATGGACGTGGGAGTCACAGAACTCACCAACGTCGCCACACTCCCACGCTACACGGACGGCGATGGCGTGCAGATTATGGTGATCGAGCAAAACCCGTACGTTGGATCGGCTCGGTTCCAGCTCACCTACACGAATCAGGACGGCACCGCTGGCCGCGTGACGCCGATTGCGCGTTGCAATACGCAAGCAATCTCTGGAACAATCGCAACATCGACGACGGCCACGGTGGAAGCGCACGGGCGATTCATGGCGCTCCAGGGAACAGACACAGGCGTGCGGAGTGTGGAAAGCATCGAGTTCTTGAGCGGTGATGTGGGGTTGCTGTGCATTGTGTTGGTGCGGCCACTCGCCACATTCCGCATCTTCGAGTCCACCGCGCCCAACTACTACGATATGCTCAAAGACTGCTCGTGCCTTCCGTGCATCGAGGACGATGCCTACTTGAACTTGATCTGTATGCCGACTGGGACGTTGGCGAGCGCGCAAATTGTTGGCGATCTGACTACAATCTGGACTCCGGCGTAGGAGACGACAGCATGGGTGGGTTTACCAGCCACGACAATCTGCTCAACAACGTGTCCTACCTCGGAAAGCGGTTTGCCGCACCGTTCACCAAACAGATGAACCCCACTTCGGCGGCGGCTGCCAACGAGTGGCACACGTTGTGTCGCGGCGGCGGTCAGCCCCAAGCGGATGCGATCTTCGACACCGGCACCAACCTTCGGTTCCAGTCCCTGTGCGACCGCAACGCGAGCGCGGGGTGCTTGCAGCATGGTGGCAACGTCGGCGCAGCGGGAGATGACTTCAAGTGCGCCATCTCCGCGTGGGCTGTCACTGCGGCAGCGACGACTGTGCCTGCTACGCTCCAGCTAATCGACATTCTCGGGTGGTTCCGCGTGACCACGGTCACGACCACGACCGCGCAGACGGTGATCTGGCCGTATGACGACGGGACGGCAATTGGTGGTGGCGAGACAACCACGTTCTCGTCCTCGTCTGGGTTGCTTGGCACCTACACCAACGACATTGCCGATCTCTCAAAAGTGCGTTTCCGCAATTCCGGCGGCGCTCTCCCCACTGGCCTCACTGCTGG
>JADLFH010000116.1 GCA_020845705.1 Microthrixaceae bacterium
CGGCTACACCGACATCCTTCGGGCTTCCCCACGGCCCCCCTCTCCCCTTGAGGGAGAGGGGGAACCGGCGGTTCACTGGCACGGTCATGAACAGCATAAGCGCTCGGCCGTTGCGTGGCTCTTCCCTCTCCCGCGGCAGGGAGAGGGGGTGGGGGTGAGGGCCTCCTCTCCTCCAGCGCCTCCCGGAACACCGCCAGCACCTCGTCCACCATCCGGTCCACCGTCCGCTCGGCCGCACCCTGGCGCGCGGCGGTCGAGAGGCGCGTGGCCAGCGCGGCATCGGTCAGCACAGAGGCGAGCGCCTGTTGGGTGGCCTCGACATCGCCATAGGGGACCAGCAGCCCGTCCACGCCGTGCTGCACCAGCGCCCGGTTCCCGCCCACGTCTGACGCGACGACGGGCAGCCCGGCCGCCATCGCCTCCAGCAACACGTGGGAAAGCCCCTCGTAGCCAGAGCAGAGCGCCAGCGTGTCGGCGGCCTTCAGCCAGCTGCCCACCTCCGCCCGGGGAAGCTCGCCGGTGAAGCGCACCGCACCGGCTGGAAGCGTGGCCGCCAGGCTCTCCAATCGCGGGCGGTCCGGGCCGTCCCCGACCACGACGAGGCGCGCGGTCGGCGCCGCCTCCTCCAGCAGCCCGCCAAGCGCCGCGATGACTGTATCCACACCTTTCCAGGCGGTCAGCCGCGCCACCACCAGGATCACGCGTTCACTCTCCACCACCCCGAGCCGAGTCCGGAGGGCCGCGCGGTCCTCAACGATGCTAGCCGTGGGATCGCTCACGGCGTTGCGGACCACGCGCACGCGGCCAGGGTCGGCGCCCCAGCCCTCCACGTACCACTGCACGAAGCTACTGGGCACCAGCACCCGCGTAGCGGCGCGCACGTAGGTAGACTGCATCAGCCGCAGCGTCTCCACCTTTGGGGAGTAGCGAGAGCGCTGGAACTGCTCGAACGGCTCATCTGGCGGGATCAGCCCGTGCCGCACCGAGTACTCCCAGGCGAAGTCGCCGACGATCTTGATGACCAGCGGCTTGCGGAGCAGCAGGTTCGCGAGGGTGGCCGGCAGACCGTAGTCGTTCACGAACAGCAGGTCCGCGTCCCGACCTCGGCGCCAGACCTCCCGCGCGAAGAGCGCGAGGCGCGAGACCGTGGGCAGGCTCCGCGGAATTCGGTACACGGGGGATGGGGAGCGCCGCGCCTCGGAGGGACCGGGCTCGTCGCCGTACGTGACCACGGTCGGGCGAGGGCCCCGCCGCACCAGCTCCCGACCCAGCGTCAGCAGGTACGTTGGCGGGCCGCCGCTCTCCGGGTGGAAAGTCCCGGAGGCGATCAGGATGCGGAGGGATGAGGCGGTCAGGCGAGGCTCCCGGATGCGTGGCCGGCCTCAGGCTCGGGCGGCGCGCACGCCAGGAGTATAGGAGTCGGCGCCGGGGCCGCTGCACGGGCGGGGACAGGTCGGCGTGCCCACGCGTGCTGGACCGAGGCCCGCTGCGCTAGTGTCTCTCAGATTCTGGTTGCCTGGGAGGTCGCCGATGCCACGCCGTCGTGCTGGGGGTGCTGTCCTTGGAGGGCTCGGGCTGAGCCAGTTGCTGGTCGTCGCGGCGCTGATCCTGACCGTGCTGAGCCTGCTCAGCATCAGCGTACCGAGCGTGCCGCTGATCTCCGTGGCCGTCCTGCTGATCTGTACCTCGTTGCTGCTGCCCTGACCGCCAGCGAAGCTCTACCTGACC
>JADLFH010000117.1 GCA_020845705.1 Microthrixaceae bacterium
GATCCGGGCCTTTGGCCGGCGCCGCGGCATCCGCTTGGCCCGAGGCGCGTGCAAGGCGCGGAGCTTCTACACAAGCGTGGCTTGACCGCGTGGTGCTCGGTCGCCCCGTGCCAACCGGAACCGGCTTACAGTACGATGTTCCTGGTTCCTGTTCTTTCGATTGCTGCCGTTCTATCCTGTTGTCGTTATCGATAAATGGATGTCCTCTGTTCCTTTTCTCAACAATCGCGGCGATGGCATAGCACCGGCCAGCAGTGGGCGCGTATGGAGACCATCCGGAGCGAGGGCTACCTGAATGAATGAACTCCAAGCGGCCGTCGATTGCTGCAAGGACATGTCGGAGGACGCCAGGAAGGCGGCAGCAGCCGCCGCAGCGTCTGGTGAGGTCTCGGGGGAAGGGGGCGAATGAGTGAGTGCGGAACCTGAAGTCCGCTCTTCCGGCCGCGTGCGAGGCTTGGGAGTGGCCGCATGGATGCTCGGCTTCTGCGTCTACATCCTCGTGGATAAGTTGGTAGCTGTCATGCAAGGGGTCTACTTGGACCTTGGCGTCGATGGCGGTACGTTCCTCACAGACTGCATATTCCCAGGATTCGATCTGGTGCGCCGATGGCCGATTCTGTATGTGTCGGCACTTGTTCTGAGCGCGGTTGTGTACTATCGGTACCTCGCGCCCGACGACAACAGGGTCAAGAACTTCTGCATCTTCATGACGGTTGTTGCGTTCTTTTCCGCCTTGGCGCTCCTTGCGGCGTTCTTCGCTCCGATGCGCCTCGTAAGGGGGGGATAAGACAGGCTTTACCGCTCACCAGTGTACAACCTGTACAACCGGTAAGAAGGGGCACTGCATCGCCCGCTGCGTCCGCCGTGCGTTTCTGTTCGGCCGGGATCGCTTCACCGGCAAGACCTTCGATCATCGGAAGGGCTGGATCGTCGAGCGTCTTGCCATGCTCGCGGATGTCTTCTGCATCCGCGTCTGCGCGTATGCGGTCATGAGCAACCACCTCCATCTGGTCCTGCGCATGGACCCGGCGGCGGCTGCGGCGCTGACTTCGGAGGAGTTGGCTCGGCGTCACGCTCGGCTCTTTCCGCTGGTCCATGCCCAAATGCAGGGCTGGGACCGTGCCAAAGTCGA
>JADLFH010000118.1 GCA_020845705.1 Microthrixaceae bacterium
CTGATCATATAACGGGAGCGGGCAAGTTGCGTGAGCGAACAGGGGCAAAATCCGCTGTTTCTGAAATGGCAAAAGTTAACTGCGTCGATATTCCATTAAGCGATGGGCAGAATCTCACCTTTGGGAAACATACGATCAAAGCCCTCTCTACACCAGGACATACAGACTCTTGCATGTCATTTATTATTGGTGAGAGGGTTTTTACGGGGGATGTTTTGCTCATTCGTGGCACGGGGAGAACGGATTTTCAGCAAGGTTCTAGTGAAAAAATGTATCAATCCATTACAAAGAAAATTTTTACTTTGCCTGATCACTACAAAATTTATCCTGGTCATGATTATCGGGGACATACTGTTTCAACCGTAGGAATGGAGAAAAAATTCAATCCAAGAATTGGAGGGGGGCAAAGCCTTCAAGACTTTACTAAAACAATGTCGGAATTGAAGCTCGCCTATCCTAAAAAAATTCATGAGGCACTACCAGCCAATTTGGGGTGTGGTCTCAAGTTAAAAGATGATCGTGTTTTTCACCCCCAATTGGCCGACGGCACTCCTGAAGTGAGTGTTGAAGATGTTCACCTCAATTTAGGAAAAGTTCGTCTGATTGATGTCCGTGGTCTTGATGAGTGGGGTGGAGAGTTGGGGCACATCGAGGGTTCAGAGCTTATTACAATGGGAACGGATTTGGATCAGTTTTTACAAACAGCCGACAAAAATCAAGAAATTGTTTTTGTTTGTCGCAGTGGAAATCGCTCTGGGATGGTGACAAGACAAGCACAGATGCTGGGTTTCAAGAAGAGTATAAATATGTCGGGTGGAATGATGGCGTGGAATCAGATAGGATATCCTGTTGCCAAAAATGCTTGAGTACCATTAGGTTCAAAATAAGCGGCAAAACCATACATGACTTTAACCCATTTGAGGAAACAAGAGATGAGTCAAAGTATTCAAAATGATTTTTATTTACGTTTAGATGACTTGGCATCAATGTTTAATGTCAAAAATGAAAAAATAAAGAAGGACTTGGCTCAGCTAGAGGTTACACCGATTTTATTTCAGGGAAGGGCTTATGTTGAGCCAGAGGGTGTGAGACGCTTCTTTCAGGCGAAAGGATATCAGTACAAGCCTCAGGTTATTTCTTTCCAGATGCTCAAAGGGGGAGTCGCCAAAACTACATCGTGTCTTAATGTGGGGCTTCGAGCGGCCATGTACGGTTACCGTGTGCTTTTTGTGGATTTAGATCAACTGGCGAATTTAAGTTTTGCCCTTGGGATCGATGACCTTGATGTTCCTGTGTTCATCAATGTAATCGAGAAAAAATCCAAAATAAGCGAAGTTATTATTCCTATTGCAGGAAAGGGAATTGGCTTGTTGCCATCGAATCTCAATAATTCGGTCATTGAGCGAGTGCTTTTGCAAGGAACTCGTAACCTCGGGAGAGTGGTTCGCTCTCATCTTGATGAAATTCGGGATCAGTATGATTTAATTCTAATTGATACTTCACCTAGCCTGAGTGCTCTGAATACATCCATAACCTGTGCCTCTGACATGGTGATTTTGCCTATTAATCCTGATAAATTTACTTTATTTGGTGCTCAAAAGCA
>JADLFH010000037.1 GCA_020845705.1 Microthrixaceae bacterium
CGGATCGGCAGGACGGATCGGCAGGGCGGATCGGCAGGGCGGATCGGCAGGGCGGATCGGCGGGGCGGATCGGCGGGGCGGATGGGAGCGGCGCCAGGCTCCTAGGTTGCAGGTGTGGAGATGATCGCCTTCATCGTGGCGTCGGATCAGGTCGAGTTGGTGAGCGGTGAGCTGTGGGCGGCGGGTGTCGCCGGGATCGAAGAACGCTGCGGTCCCGATGGGCAGGTCGAGCTGATCGTGGCGCATGGGTCGGAGGCATTGGAGGAGATCGCCAACCGGCGGCCAAACCGACGCATCGAAGCCGACCCTGACGAGTGGGTTCACACATGGCGTCCGTGGGCTCGGGCCGTGGAGGTGGCCCCGGGGGTTGTGGTGAGACCACCGTGGGTTGCGCCAAGCGGAGCCCCTCTCGAAGTGGTGATCGATCCCGACCGCGCCTGGGGCCACGGCGCACACCCCACCACCGTGCTTTGTGTGGGATGGCTCGCACGCCGGCTCCCGATTCCCCGCCGAGTGCTCGACGTGGGCTGTGGATCGGGGACCCTCAGCGTGGCGGCGGCGCTGTTGGGGGCCGACGTGGTGGTGGCCATCGACGTTGATCCCGAGGCACATCTGGCGACCACGGTGAACGCGAAGGCGAACGGGGTGGCGGATCGCGTGGGGGTGTCGGACGATCTCGTGGAGGACGTCGAGGGCGTCTACGACGTGGTTCTGGCCAACATCGGTGCCCAGACCGTGTGTGACCTCGCGCCGCATCTGGTCGCGAAGCTGGCGGAGGGGGCTCGTGTGGCTTTGAGCGGCTTGTTCAGCGCGGATGTCGAGTCCGTTGCGGCAGTGTTCCGCCCCCTGGGGGTCCTGGTCGATGATGTCGAGGAGCGCGACGGCTGGGCGCTGTTGGTGCTGGCGCACCCGGTCGATCTGCGCTGAGGGGCCTCGATCAGGACGAGGGGTCGACCTCGACCTCGTCCTCGCGCACCCCGAGCAGGAAGAGGATGGCGTCGAGGTATGGGACCGACAGCGCCGTGTCGGCGGCGGCTGCAACCACAGGCTTGGCGTTGAACGCGATCCCCAGCCCCGCCCGGGCCAACATGTCCAAGTCGTTGGCGCCGTCTCCCACCGCCACGGTCTGGGACAGCGGGATGCCCTCGCGCTCTGCCACGAGCTCCAGGATCTCGGCTTTGCGACGCCGGTCGATCACCGCTCCGGTGACCCGGCCCGTGAGCCGGCCATCGACGATCTCCAGTTCGTTCGCGAACGCATGGTCGATTCCGAAGTCCGCCTGGAGGTGGTCGGTGAAGTAAGTGAAGCCACCCGAGACGATCGCGACCCTGAAGCCCATGCGGCGGAGTGTGCGGATGAACGTCCTCGCGCCGGGCGTCGGCTCCATTCGCGCCAACGCCTTTGCAAGCGCCTCGGTCGGAAGGCCGGCCAGCAGCGCGACCCGTGCCCGCAGGGAGTCCTCGAAGTCCAGTTCGCCCGCCATCGCCCTGGCTGTGATCGCGGCGACCTCGGCGTGGCAGCCCGCCTCGTCGGCCAGCAGTTCGATCACCTCGTGCTGGATGAGGGTCGAGTCGACGTCCAAGACGACCAGGCGTTGGGAGCGGCGGCCAATACCGTCGGGTTGGATGGCGATGTCGATGGATCGCGCCGACGCAGCGCCGAGCAGCTCGGCTCGCAACTCGTCGACGGGTGCATCGAGAACGACCAACTCGTAGCTGTAGACGGGGTAGCGCGACAGGCGGATGATCCGGTCGATGTTGCCTCCGCTCGAAGCGATTGCATCGGCCACAGCCCCCAGGTCCGCGGGTGCGAGCTCCCGTGCTCCCTCGCGGACATCCGCTGGAACCGAGCTGGCGATCACCGTCACGATCACACCCAGGCGACGTTCGGTGGGCGTCGGGTTGGCGGGCCCCACCTGAACGAGCAGCTCCGGATGACCGTCGATGGCCGCCAGCGTGTCGAGGGGGACGCCGGCGGGCAGGTCGACCACCAGGCTCAACATGAGGTGGCCCCGAACGACCACCTGCTCCACGTCGTCGATCGCTGCGCCGAGCCGTCCCAGCGTGGCCATCAGCGACGAGGTGATCCCTGGTCGATCGGGTCCATGCACCTGGATGAGCACGGTCTGGGTGTCGGCCACTCGGGCGACGATACCGTCTGGCCCCATGTCCACCGACCCGATGTACCCGACCGTCGTGCTCGACACGGCAGGGGCCGAGGCGGAAGGTGGCTCGGTGGGTCGACTCCCGGACGGCCGCGTGGTGTTCGTGCGCGGCGCGCTACCCGCCGAGCGGGTGTCGGCGACCGTCATCGACCAGCGGGGCCGGTTCGCCTTCGCGGAGGCCACAGAGGTGATCGTGGCGTCGCCGTCGCGTGTGGAGCCGGTCTGTCCAAGCGTGGCGGAGGGTTGCGGCGGATGTGATCTCCAACACGCATCGGTCGAGCTGCAACGCTTGATGAAGCTCCAGGTGCTCAACGACGCAATCAGGCGGATCGGCCGGATCCCCGAACCCCCCGAGATCCGGGTGGTCGACCTACTGGCGGCCGGCTTCCGCACCACCGTTCGCGCGGCGGTCGACGACGACGGGAGCCTGGGATACCGCCATGGCCGGTCCCATGAGCTGGTTGCCGCCCCGGCGTGTCTCATCGCGCATCCGCTGGCCGCGGAGCTGCTCGCCGGAGCAAGGTTCCCTGGCGCGGACGAAGTGACGATCCGTGTGGGGGAGCGAACAGGCGAAGTTCTCGTCGTTGTGGATCCCGGGGTTGGGCGGGTCGTGCTGCCCCTCGGCTGGAGCGACGAAGACATCGGTCTTGTGGGCGCTGCGGACGCCTCCTCTTCGTTCATCCACGAGGTGGTGGCGGATCGTCGTTGGCGGATATCGGGCGCGTCGTTCTTCCAAAGCCGCAGAGACGGAGCCGAGGCCCTTGTCGCGGCGGTTCGATCCGCTGTCGAGGATCTTGCGGGTCGACCCAGGCGCCTTGTCGATCTGTACGCAGGGGTGGGGCTCTTCGCCGCAACGGTGGGAGCCGACAATGTGGTGGCCGTGGAGGCGAGCCGAGCTTCGATCTCCGACGCCCGCCACAACCTGGCCGATCTCGGTGACCGCGCACGGTGCCTGGCGGTGCCCGTGGAACGCTGGCGGCCCTCGCCCGCCGATGTCGTTGTTGCCGATCCACCACGGGCGGGTCTCCGCCGTCACGGTGTGGAGCGGGTCGTGGCCACCGGTGCCGGCGTAGTGGTGTTGGTGAGTTGCGACTCGGGTTCGTTCGGGCGTGACGCAGGACTCCTCGTCGATGCCGGGTTCCGCTTGGAGCGCGTGGTGCTCGTGGACATGTTCCCTCACAGCCACCACGTGGAAGTGGTCTCGGCGTTCCTGGGACCTCAGCGCTCCACGTAGCCCCTACGCAGGGTGTCGATGGTGTCGTCGTCGATGCCGATCGACTCGGCGTACTTCTCGAGCGATCCGAGGCGGTCGCGCAGCTCTGCCAGAAATCGCGTCATCGCGTCGGCGGGGCATGCGAGGAACGTGGCGGGCTGACCGGTCGTCATCGAGTCGGCCGCTGAAGGGTCCTTCGCGCGAACCCACGCCACCAGATCGTCCATCGCCACCGCCGAGTGGGCGTAGTCGGCGGCGATCTGTTCGTCGGACACACCCAGCAACCCCAACAGCAGCGCTGCCGCCACTCCGGTGCGGTCCTTGCCTGCCGAGCAGTGGAACACCAACGGCACCGACTCGGGTTCGGTCGCGACCATGCGCAGCAGCGTCGCCAGCGACTCGCTGCCCTCGATGGTCATCTCGTGATAGCGCTCGATCAGATAGGCCACCGGGTCGTGATCGTCGGTGACCTCGAAACTGGGCCACAGCTCGGATATGAGTGGCAGGTGCAGCGACTGGGCGTCGAAGAGATGTGCCGGTGCGGCGCCCCACTGCTCACGCTCTGCGACGGTGCGGAGGTCGACCACTGTGCGGATCCCGAGGGTGAGGACCACCCGGGCGTCGGCGTCGCTGAGCCGGTTCAGGCCATCGGCGCGGAACAGCCGGCCCGAACGCACACGTCCACCGTCGCCGGTCGGGTAGCCGCCTAGATCTCGGAGATTGAAGACGTTCTCGAGTGGCACGCGACGGGGCTCGACGTGGGCAACCACGGGTTGAAGTCTACGTTTGCCGACATGGGATCGACCTGGCGGCTCCTGGCGGTCATCGCGCTGGTGGGCTGTGGATCCGGTGTCTCGCGTTCCGATGACTCAAGGAGCGGCCCCGCTCCACGACGGTTGCATGCGACAGTGATCGACACGCGCCCTCACTCGACCGATGCGTTCACACAAGGACTGGTGTTCGACGGGCGGGATCGGCTGTTGGAGAGCGCTGGAACCTACGGTGGCAGCGAGTTGCGTGAACTCGACCCCCGGTCGGGCGATGCCACGGCGACCAGAGCGTTGCCCGACGAGCTCTTCGCCGAAGGGCTCGGCCTCCACGAAGGGAGACTCGTGCAGCTCACCTGGCGGGAGGAGCGCGCTCTGGTCTGGGATTCGACATCCCTGGAGGTTGCCGGGGAGCACTCCTATGAAGGCGAGGGCTGGGGGTTGGATTTCGATGCGAAAGGCGATCGTTGGGTTCAAAGCGATGGATCGGATCGGCTTCGGTTCCGTGACCCCGACACCTTCGCCCCCACTGGCGAGGTTGTGGTCAGGAGAGGGGACAGGTCGATCTCGCGGTTGAACGAACTGGAGGTGGTGGGCGACGAGGTCTGGGCGAACATCTGGCGGAGCGACGTGCTGGTGAGGATCGACCTCGATACCGGGACGGTGACGGCGGAGGTGGATCTGGCCGCGCTCGGCCCGGAGGATCCGGCGTCGCCCGACGATGTCCTCAACGGCATCGCCCACCGACCCGGCGACGATCCGAACCACCTTTGGGTCACGGGAAAGCGCTGGCCGCTGCTCTATCAGATCGAGTTGTCGGACTGATCCCGGCACCGCGCTGGGTCAGTGGAGCTGAAGCGGATCGCGCAGGTCGGGGTCGAGCTCCCACCGGGCCCTCCCGTTCCGCTTGGCGCAGTACATCGCCTCGTCGGCAAGGCGCATGAGGTTGGCCATCTCGATGCCGTCGCTGGATCGGATGGCGATGCCGATGCTCGCGCCGAGGTGCGTCCCATCCGGCACACCGGGTATCGGCTCCGCGACCACGTCGAGGATCCGTTCCGCGAGGGTGACAGCGGACTCGGGCCCCTCGACCGACTCGATCAACACGGCGAACTCGTCGCCGCCGAGGCGAGCGAGCATCTCGGCGGAACTGACGCATTCGGTGAGTCGTCGTGAGGTCTCCACGAGGACAAGATCGCCCAGATCGTGTCCGAAGGAATCGTTGATGTTCTTGAAGCCGTCGAGATCGATGTAGAGCATCCCCACCGCCCACCCGTGGCGCGACGCTCGTTCGTAAGCGGCTTCGCACGCGTCGCTGAACGCCCGCCGGTTCATCATCCCCGTCAGCGCGTCATGGGAGGCGTCGTGGCGGAGTTGCTGCTCGAGCTCCCGCTGGCGGGTGATGTCGCGAAGGTTGACGATCACATGGTCGTTCCAGTCGGTGGACGGCGCGGAGATGGTCGCCGAGAGCAGGCGCGGCCGACTGTCCCGGTGGCGAACCTCGATCTCCATGTGCTCGACCTCTCCAGAGCCGGGAGCGGCGGCGGCGGTTCGATTGACTATCTCGGGCACCTGGTCGGGGCGAACGAAGCGGACCACGTTGCGGCCGACGACCTCCTCGGGTCGGTATCCGAGCATGTCGATGACCGCGGGGCTCATCGACTGGATCGTGCCGTCACGAGAGATCACACAGATCGCGTCGGCGGCGTGGGCGATCAGCGCCTCGAACATGGTTCCGCGGTCGCGTAGAGCCTGCTTGGCCTGGCCGGTGGCCTCGGCGGACTGCGCCAGGACCCTTGCCACGATCGCGAGGCACAACAGGGCGGTGGCCGCTATCGCATGGGACAGTCCTGGCTCGACCAGGGAAGGGAACCAGCCGACTTGCACTCCCACCTCGCCGGCGGTCACCGACAGCACGCACCACAACATGTGCGGCTTCGCCGTGGAGGCCCCGGTGGTTCGCAGCAGCTCGGCAGCCCCCATCGCATAGGCGACCACGAGCATCGGCCCCCACCCGACTGCATAGATGACCCCTGCTGTGGTGACGGCGGTGCTGATGGCCCGGAGGTGGATGCGGAAGGGGTCATCGGGGGATCGCTCGAGCCACCAGGCAACCGCGAGGTTCGTGGGTGTGGTCACCACCAGGATCGCCATCACCGGAATCAGCGACTTCGCGGCGAAATACCCGACGCGCTGCATCATCAGGATCGCCACGATCGCCGTCGGTGTGGCGAGGCAGGTGGCGAGCGACACGAGTCGCTGGGGGGATTCCCTTGTGGGCGCGTCCGCGGCAGGGCTCACAAGCGGATCTTCGGCAAGGCACTCCACCCGCCTGAACCCTTCCGGGTGCGAAGGGTCGAATGTCTCAGGCGTCGGGGAGGATCTTCCCAGGGTTGAGGCTGTGGTTCGGGTCGATCCCTTCGAAGAGGGCCCGCAGCATCGTGACGCCCGCCGGCGATATGTCCTCCGCCAGCCAGGCCGAGTGCTCAACGCCGACCGCGTGGTGGTGAGACAGCGTCGCGCCGTGGTCGATGAAGCCTTGCTGGATGGCCCGCTTCACGGTGTCGTACTGGGCCAGGCCGTCCTCGCCGGGTGTCTCCTTGAACGCGAAGGTGAAGTAGAGGCAGGCGCCGGAGTGGTACGAGTGCGAGAGGTGGCACATGATCCACCCCTTCACACCGAGGTCCGCGAACGCCTTGCGGGCCGCAGTGGTCACCCCGTCGTAGAGGGGTTCCAACAGCGACCAGGGCGCCGATGTCTCCGACACGTCCGCCAGGCCGCCCCGGTCGAGGAGGAAGTCTCGGATGTAGGGGGTGTCGAACTTCTTCTGGTCGTAGAGCTCTCCGGGGCTGGAGCCGACACAGAGCCCGCCGTGTGCCTTGACGATCGCACCGACGAGCTTGCGTTGGCGGGCGACGTGCTCGGCGGAGCCCTCGAACCCGATGAACGACAGGCACATGTCGTCCAGCTCGAAGTGCTTCACCCGGGTGAGGAACTTCTTCAGGACGATCGACTGCGCCTTGTCCGCGAGCCCGCCTCCCTTCTTGGTGGCGAAGGAGAACTGGGTCTCGCCCGCGTCGGAGACGCGGGTCACCGACGGCGCCGCGTCGCTCGCCGCGATGTCGTGCATGGCGCGGAGAGACCGTGACCAGTCGGGGAACAGGTAACCGAGGATCTTGCGCTCCTCCGGCACCCGATGCACGTGCACGGTGGCCTCGGTGATGATGCCGAGGCGGCCCTCGCTGCCCAGGATCATCTCCCGCACGCTGGGCCCGGTGGAGGTGGACGGCACGTTGCGGGTGGCGAGCACGCCGTTGGGGGTGACCACCCGCACAGCGCGGGTGAGGTCCGCGATGTCTCCGTACTTGTCCGACTGCATGCCGGAGCTGCGCGTGGCTATCCACCCGCCGAGGGTCGAGTGGTTGAAGCTGTCGGGGAAGTGGCCGATGGTCCAGCCCCTGGCGTTGAGCTGACGCTCCAGGTCGGGTCCGAGCGCGCCGGCCTGGATGCGCGCGGTGCGGGATGTCTCGTCGATCTCGAGCACCCTGTCCAGGCGGGCCATGTCGATGGAGACCACGATTCGCTGCTCGGACCTCGGTGCTTCGAGGGAGCCGGAGATGTTGGTGCCGCCGCCGAAAGGGATGAGCACCGCGTCGGCTGCGAGCGCGGCAGCCATGATTGCCACGGTCTGGTCTTCGTCTGCGGGGTACACGACCACGTCGGGCAGCCGGCCTAGGTCGCCGCGACGGATGCGCACCAGGTCCCGCAACGACTTTCCGTAGGTGTGGATCACGCGCTCGGTGGGTGAGTCCATCACCCACTCCTCACCGACCGCCTCGACGAGCGCGCCTCGCAACCCCTCGGAGAGCTGGGAAGGGGCGATCTCCAAGTCGTCGAAGGCGATGACCTTCGACGAGCCACTGTCGAGGTCGATCCCGACCTTGTCGATCACGAACGGTCCGAGGGCCGGCTTGTCGTGGTGATCGAAGGTGGTCGCCTCGTCGCCCCAACCCCACCACTTCATGTGTTGCACACCCAACCTCCTGTGCCTGCCCGCGTGGGCGTCATCGGTCGGAACGCTACCGGCGAGCGGTACGCGGACAACGTTCACGGTGTGCGAGCCCTTAGCTTCTTGCGGATGCGATCACATGTGCTCGTCACCGGCGCCACCGGATTCGTGGGCGCGGCGCTGGTGTTGGAGCTGTTGGAGAAGACCGACGCCCGCCTCACCTGCCTCGTCCGCCACCGTGACGGGGTCGATCCACTGGAGAGACTCCGGGGTCAACTCGCGGTGGCGATGGACCACTACGAGACGGAACACCTGGGCGACGAGGTCGCCGGGCGTGTCGGGGTGTTGGTGGGAGACGTGACCGATCCCGGCCTCGCCGCGGCGGCCGGCGACCTGGGCCGCGTGGATGCCGTTTGGCACTCCGCCGCCTCGCTGAAGTACCGCGACGCGGATGCCGAGGAGATTCGGGCCCACAACGTGGAGGGCGCCCTCAACGTTGTGGCACTCGCCGCGGCGGTCGGTGCATCGGAGTTCAACCACATCTCCACCGCGTACGTGGCGGGACGGCGCTCGGGGTTGGTGGCCGAGGAGGCGGTGCCCGCCGGCACCGAGACCAACAACCAGTACGAGCGCTCGAAGGTGGACGCCGAGGAGATCGTGGCCGCCAGCCACATGCATTCGCGGGTGTTCCGGCCCTCGATAGTGATTGGTCACAGTCGGACGATGGCGGCCGACTCGTCGATGGGTGTCTACGGCTTCCTCCGCGAGATGCACCGCTTCGTCCGCCGGGTCGACGATCCGTCGCTGCTTCCGGAGCTGACGATCAACGCCGACACCTCCACGGGGATCAACCTGATTCCGGTGGACCTGGTCGTGTCCTCCGCGGTCGAGATCGCCGCGAGCGACTCCCGCGCCCACTACTTCCACCTCACCAACAGCCACTCGGCGCTGGTGCGTGACGCCATCCCGATCGTCTGCGAGCAGTTGGGGTTGCCCCAGCCGCGCTTCACCACCGAACGCGGTGAGCTCGGTCGATTGGATCGGATCCTGGCGCGCTACTTGGACTTCTACCTGCCGTATCTGGGCGGGGAGCGGGTCTTCGACCGCACGAACACCGACGCCGTCGTGGGGGACCGCTGCGACCACCCGAGCGGGCCGGCGTTGGCCGAGGCACTGGTCAGCACCTGGATCGATCAGCAGTCGTCCCTGGCGGGCTGAGCCCCGAGCTCAGCGGCAGGCGAGGTCGTCGTCGCGGCCCTTCCGGCGTTGCGCCACGACGATTCCGTTGTTCTCGAACTGGGTGATGAACGCGCCCGAATCGATGATGCAATCCCACAGCTCGCGGTCGGGGCCCTCTATCAGCACGTTGAGGTCGGCCGCGAGCCAATGCACGTCGGTCGGGTCCGGGGGCTTGGTTCCCTTGATGCCGTAGTAGGAACTGCGCCACGGGTTCGGGAACGAGTACACGATCTCGCGGTGGGTCAGGTGGGGAACCAGCAGGTAGTTGGCGCTGACGGGCGCATCTTTGGGAATCAGGTTCACCGCGGCGTCCTTTGCGGGACGCGCGGGATCGCCGTCCGCGGCCCAGTAGTGAGCGAACTGGGTTGTGAATGGCGGCAACGATCCCCATGCGACGGTGGCCGCGAAGGAACACGCGAGAGCGAGGCCCGTCGCCCGTCCCGCCCACGTTGGTCCGCGTCGTCTGTCGAGAAACGCCACCGCCTCCACGAGGGCGATCGCGAGCGCCACCATCGGCAGGGCCTGGTAGTGGGCGTTGTCACGCCACTCGCGGGTGAACGCCTGCTCCGAGAGCATGTTCACGGCGGCTTGCGGGACGCCGAGCAGGAGTGGTGCACCGCCTATGGCGGGCAGGAAGCCGTAGGGAGCGAGCAGTTCTCGCGAGTAGCGGAGAGGCTCGTTGTTGGCGACGCGATCCGCCACTGCGCCGGGGTCGGTCACCGCGGTGCCCGCAACCTCCAGTGGGGTGTCGCCAAGATCCCCGTAGAGCGGGCCGAAGACGGTTCCTCCGCCGGCGAGGTGCGGGATCATCCAACCGATGGTGAACGCGAACCAGGCGACTCCCATCGCGATCGTGGCGAGGCCGACCTTGCGTTGGCCGCGCCACGCGACGATGGCTCCGAGCGCCACGACCGCGAGGGTGACGTCGGACTTCCAGATGACTGCCGCAGCCAGCGCCAGAGCGTAGGGCCGCCAACGTCGGCGGGTCGCGCAGAGGTAGGCCGCCAAGAGGGGTGCCATGGCGATCGAGTCGGGATGGAAGGTCTCCCACACGTTGCCCTGCACGATGGGGTGCAGCAGCCAGAGAAGCCCGAAGGGCACGGCACGCCACCGGTCTCCGAGCCGGTCACGCGCCAACAGGTACAACGGCACCGCACCAAGGCCGACCGCGACGGTGTTGATGAAGTTCAGCCAATGCGGACCGCCCAAGCCGATGCGGCTCAACGGAGCGAGCAGGAAGTAGCCGAACGTTGCGTTGTGGCCGAAGGCCGACAGGCCGAGGACCGTGGAGAAGTATCTGCCGCGTGCGATCAGCCAGACGAACTGGTCGTGGAAGCCCAGGTCGTTGTCGAAGGTGCCGTAGCGGTCGTGGCGCCGCCAGACGTGCAGGTACATGACAGCGCACCAGAGCGCGACGAAGGCCAACACCACGAGCAGGCCGCGGTCGGCTCGTCGCCGCACCGGGGTGTCGGTGTCCGCTGTCTCCGATGTCTCTGTCGGATCAGCGGCCTCGACGGTCGCTGTGGTCGCGTCCGCGATGTCGATGCTCATCCGTCATCTGATCGCCCGGCGACCGCACAACTTGAGCCCCACACCCGTTCTGCCATCAGAGCGGTGAGCTCTCGGGCGAACCGGGTGTCGGGCGCGGCCGCCGCGACCGCGACCGCGTCGTGTGCGTCATCGATGTCGCGCAAGGTCTCGCCCCGTCGTACTGCCAGCCCGAGGCTCCGGAGTCGGGCGAGCTGGTGTTCGTAGGTGTGAGGGGAGCTCATCGGCACACCGGCGAAGGCGTCGGGATGAGGCGAACGGAATCCGATGAGCCACCAACCGCCGTCGAGAGCGGGCGACAAGACCGCGTCGTCGAGGTGACCGAGCGCGGCGTCCAACATCGCAGTCGTGACCTGGGGAGTGTCCATTCCGATCTGGACACCGGGGCCGCCCGCACGCGACCACGCCCTCGCCAGCCGCTCGCCAAGGGTGCCGTGGCCCTGCTCGATGATCTCGACACCCCGCGGGCACCAGGGCCCGGGGTTGCCGTCCAGTGCCAGGATCACTCGCGTCGCCGAAGTGGCGACTGCCGCGGCGAGAGTGTCGGCGAGCGCCGCCGCTGCGAGTCTTGCCGCCTGCTCTGGGGTGAACGGAGGACACAGTCGGGTCTTGACACGGCCCGGTAGCGGCTCCTTCGCCACCACCAGCACATGGGTTGGAGCCGCGTTCACCGGAGTGCCGCCGTAGCGAACTCCGCCACACCGTCCGCGAACGACACCTCGGCGCGGAAACCGATGGCGGACTTGGCGGCTTCGGGAGACGCGACGACGTGGCGCACGTCTCCGAGACGGTAACCGCCGGCTACGACGGGCCGCAGAGCGTTGCCATCGACGGCGTCCACCAGAGCGTCGGCGAGCTCGGCGACCGTGTGGGGATGGCCGCTGGCGATGTTCAGCGGACCGTGGTGGGGGCGGTCGGTCAGCAGTGCTGCAACGTTTGCCCGGGCCACATCACGAACGTGCACGAAGTCGCGCATCTGCCGGCCGTCCTCCAACACGACGGGGGCCCGGCCACTTTCGACAGCGCTGCGGAAGATCGACGCAACGCCCGCGTACGGGGTGTCGCGGGGCATCCGAGGCCCGTACACGTTGTGGTATCGCAACGCGGCGACCGCCACATCGTGGTGGCGTGCGAACGCCTCGCAGAGGTGCTCCTGGTGGAGCTTCGTCGCGGCGTACACGTTGCGTGGATCGACGGGGTCGCTCTCGCTCACCGGAGCCCAGCTCAGATCGTGGCCGCATCGGGGGCAGCGGGGGTCGTAGCGGCCGGCGTCGAGGTCGCCCACCTCTCGGGGCGGAGCCCGCATCGGCCCGTGCTCGTCGCAGCGGTAGCGGCCCTCGCCGTAGACCACCATGCTCGACGCCAGGACCATCCGTCCCGTGAACCCAACGTCGTGCAGGACGCCGAGGCCGACAGCGGTTCCCACGTCGTTGTCCGCCACGTACCGCCTCACGTCGCCGAAGTCGACACCGAGGCCGACCCGCGCTGCCTGGTGGCACACGGCGTCGACACCGTCGCCGATCGCGAGTCGCCACGCCCGCTCGTCGGCGACGTCTCCCCGTACCAGCCGCACCTCGGGATGGAGGTATGCGGGCTCGCCGGGGTGCACGTCTACCGCGAGGCTGTCCAGCACAACGACCTCGACGCCGTGCTCGACGAGTTGATCGACGACGTGGGAGCCGATGAAGCCCGCCCCGCCTGTCACCAGGACTCTCACCATGGGGTCACCAACCAGGATTCGAGGAACAACGTCAGCAGGACCGATCCGCCCAGCCACAGCCGTGCAGTGCTGCGACTGCGATTCGCGGCCCACCCGCCGGCAGCCGCGGCCCACACGATGTAGGGCAGCCAGATGCGCTCGGTCTCCGCTTTCGACATGCCGGAGAGATCGGCGGCGATGAGCGCGACCGTCAACGCCCCCGCCAACGCGAACGCGGGGCGACGACGAACCACGGCGGCCACCCGCCCGGCTCCGGCACCGAAGGCCGGCCCGGCGGCGAGCGCCAGCGCGCCCAGGTTCCCGGCGTAGACGAAGTACTCGTAGGGGCGGAGCCGTGCGAGGCCGTCGTAGTAGAAGCGGTGGGTGGCTGCGAGGCCGTCGAACCACCAGAAGCCGCCTGCGACGAAGGCCGCGCTCACGGCTCCGCCGGCCAGGGCCATGATCACCAGGGGCCGCAGCCGACGGCGGGCCGCCGCGAGGGCAAGGGGCACCGCGAGGAGGGGAACCAAGCCGTAGGAGAGGTGGATCGCCGCCCCCCACGTCAGACCTGCGGCGAGCGCCATCACATCGGAGCGCCTGGCGGAACGACCCACCGCAGCGACCGACAGGGCGATCCCAGCCGCGGCGACGCCGGCGAAGAAGGCGTCGGCGGTGGTGGCGGCGAAGACCACCCCGGGACACAGAGCGGCGAACGGTGCTGCGCGGCGCATCGCCACAGCGCGATCGCCCGCCACCTCGCCAACGGTCCACACAACGCATCCGACCGCGATCGCCCATCCCGCCAACACCAGCGCGGCCTCCCAGCGGATGCCACCGAGGCCGACGCGATCCATCGCCCACAGCAACAGGACCATCCCGGGTGGGTGGCTCTTGACGTGGGTGGGGTACCGCTCGGCTTGTTCCACGAAGGTTCCCAGGAAGTCGCCGATGTCGATCGACCCGGCGAAGGGCAGGTACTCGACGTGGACCGACCGCAACGGGGAGGCCAGCCGGTCCCAACCGTCGCCGCACACGGCGACGAGCGTCGCCCACCCGGCTGCGACGGCCCCGGCGGCGGTGGGCACCCAGCGCGATCGGAGGTGATCGAGGGCTGGAGCCAACAGCACGATCAGGGCCGCTCCGATGGCGGCGGCAAGGAGCAACCAACCGCGGCCATGCCACTCCCAGTGGGCGAAGAAGGGTGCCGCCTCGATCCCGGTGCGGGAGTCGAGCGGCCACCACTGGGGCCACAGCACGGCCGACGTGACCACGGCCGCCCACAACACCGCACCCGACGTAGCGCCGATGCCTGCTCTGGTCCGATCTCCGATTGCCACTGGGCGGCGACGGTAGGTGCTCGGAGTGGTTCCAGTCGTCGATGAGCCCACGAGTTCATCAGAATGTTGCAGATGGCCGAAGGCTCTCCATCCGATGTCGACCTGATCCTTCCCGTACTGGACGAGGTGGCCGCCCTGCCCCACGTGCTCCCGCGGGTTCCCGCCGGCGTGCGACCGATCGTGGTCGACAACGGCTCGACCGATGGCAGCGCCGCGCTGGCTCGCGAGCTGGGCGCGGTCGTCGTCGTCGAGCCCACACGGGGCTTCGGGGCCGCTTGCTTCGCCGGGCTGGAGGCCTCGACCGCCCCCGTGGTCGCCTTCTGCGACGCGGACGCGAGCCTCGATCCCGCCGAGCTCCCCAGAGTCCTCCAGCCGCTGGTGGAGGGCAGCGCGGATCTCGTCCTGGGTGCACGCAGCGTCGGCGGATCCGCGCTCGGTGCTCTCCGGGCATGGCCGCCCCATTCGCGTCTGGCGAACGCCTACCTGGCGAGGCGAATCCGCGCCGCCACCGGAGTCGGGTTGAGAGATCTCGGCCCCATGCGCGCGGCGCGTCGCGAGGGCCTGTTGGACCTCGGCATCTTGGACCGGCGGTCCGGGTGGCCGCTGGAGATGGTGCTGCGCGCCGCTGCGGCCGACTGGCGGATAGCCGAGGTGCCGGTGACCTACCGGCCTCGTGTGGGCCGATCGAAGGTCACCGGCACTGTCCGGGGCACCTTGCAGGCAGTGCGGGACATGCGTGAGGTGCTGTCGTGGATCGGATAGGCAGCGGTGCTGTGCCATGGTGGGGCCATGTCCGGTGACGCTCGTGCCGATGTCGGAGTGATCGGGGGGTCGGGGTTCTCGACGTTCCTCGACGTCGTCGAGGAGGTCGAGGTCCAGACCAGGTGGGGTAGCCCCTCGGCGCCTGTGACGATCTGCGATGTCGGAGGCAGACGTGTGGCGTTCCTCCCGCGTCACGGGCCGAACCACTGCCTCGCCCCGCACCAGATCAACTACCGGGCGAACATCGACGCGATGCGCCGGCTCCGCGTCGGCGCGTTGCTCTCGCCGTTCGCCGCCGGATCGCTGCGAGGCGACATCCACCCCGGAGACCTCGTGGTCGTCGACCAGTTCGTCGACCAGACCCGCGGTCGCGCCGACACCTTCCACGACGACTTCGCCGAGGGTGTCGTGCACGTCCCCCTCGCCGATCCCTACGACGTCGATCTCCGCTCCGTCCTCGTGAAGGTCGGTCGGGCCCATGGGTTCGCGGTGCACGACGGTGGCACGGTCGTTGTGATCGGCGGGCCGCGATTCGCAACGCGTGCCGAGTCGGGCTGGTACCGATCCGCCGGTTGGCACGTGATCAACATGACCCAGTACCCCGAAGCGGCCCTCGCGGCAGAGGCGGGTGTCCCTTTCGCCGGGCTCGCCCTCGTGACCGACTACGACTCGGGCGTCGAAGGCGACCAGAGCGTGGCGCCGGTCACCCAGGAGGCGGTCTTCGCGTTCTTCGAGCAGAACATCGAGCGGCTCCGCGCCGTGCTGGTCGATGCGCTGCCGCTGATCCCGCTCCAGTAGGGGCGCCGGCGAGGATCCGGCCCGGCTCAACGCTGATCGTCGAGCTTCGCAGCGATCTCGCGCGGCGACTCGAACCCGGTCTCCATCCCGGCGGCCCTGCCCTCGGCGGACACGGCGATCTTCGGGGTGCTGGGTGGGTTGAGCGCCCTCGCGCCGTAGGCGTCGTGCATGGCGTCGACCATCTCGCTGCTCATCACGGCGAAGCGGATGTCGTCGAAGCCGTGCTCCTCGGCGTACGCGGCGACCGTCGCGGCGTCGTTGCCCACCTCGACGCTCAGCGCCACGAAATGCGCGCTGTCGCCCGCCTCGGCCGCGGCCTTCTGCGTGTCGCCCAACTGGCGCAGGCAGTTCGAGCACCACATGGCGAAGTTCTCCACGAGGACCGGCTTGCCGCGGAGATCCTCGATGGTGAACGCCTTGCCGTCGACGTCGACGATCCGCAGGCCCATCCAGGCGTCCGATGACCCGCCGGCCGACCGTCCCCCCGACCCTCCGCACGCCACGCCGAGGAGCAGCAGAGCCACCACAGCGGTGCTCTTCACGGCTCCACCGCCTGCCCGGTCCCCGACAGGTCCCTGCCCGGAGGGATCATGACGAGCCCGAGGGCAGCGAGGACCGCTGCGGAACCCGTTGTGCTGTGCAGTCCCAGTGCGGTTCCACCCGGCCCAGAGGTGAAGACCCCGACAGCGGCGAGGACCAGGAGCGAGGCTCCGGCAGCCAAGCGGGCTCGATCCGCCAGACGAGCGGACAGGAGCGCCGCGGTACCCAGCGCCACGAAGACCAGCCCGAGTGCGATCGAACCCGAGAACACGTTTCGTCCGAAGTCGCCGGGAAGGTCGGTTCTGGACCCGAACAGCAGCCATTCCCCGGCGCCTCCGGTGAAGGGGCGTCGGGCGTTCGCCATGCCCATGACCGCGCCGTAGGCGCCGACCCAGCCCGCCACCGTCGCCGGCTTCGGGCAGGGCCGTGAGGCGGCGGTCAGCCACACTGCGAGGTGCAGCAGCATCATGAGCAGATAGGACCAGTACCACTCGTGGTCCGCGTTCGCGACTGAGATGAGGATGCCGACGCTCTGCGCGATGCCGAGCGCCGCGGCCACGCGCAGGTAGCGCCCGGACAACAGCAGGGCGGCCAACGTCGCTTCGAGCGCGATGGTCATCCAGCCGAATACCTCGAGGTTCGGCATCACCACCTCGCGGAAGACCCAGGCGCTGCCGGGAACGACGGGATGGTCGATGCCCGCCTGAACGAAGCCGCAGAGCCTCCGGCAGCCGTCCGCGCCACGGCCGAAATCGGGCGGCGCCTTCCACGACACGTTCGACAGCCACAGCAGGCCCGCAGCGAAGCGCAGGACCGCAGGTCCGAAGGAAGCGACGACGCGGTCGGCGGCCTGGGGTAGCGCCGAGGCGCGCTCTGGAAGTTGCACATCGACTCCTCTCGGTCGCGGACCAGTCTGGTTCGGTCGCTCCCGTGGAGTGCTTACGAAAGTCTGAACTCGCGGTGCCGGCGTCGGGGCGGGACCGACGGCTCTGACAGCCTCGGGTGATCCAGCCAGCTCGCACTCGACCCGATGGAGCCAAGATGACAGAGCTTGCCGACCGACTCACCCAGGCCCTGCCCGCGATCCGCGCCGGAGCCGAGCCGGCCGACGAACGCGGCGAGTTCCCAGCGGGCTCGATCGCGGCGCTGCGCGACGCCGGGCTGCTCGGCCTGTTGTCGCCCGAGTCGGCGGGCGGAATCGGCGGTGGCCCCGCCGATGTGGTCGAGGCGGTCTCCGCTGTCGCGGGGGCCTGTGGATCGACCGCGATGGTGTACCTGATGCACCTCTCGGCGGCGGCGGTCGTAGGAGCCGCGGTGCCGCCGGAAGGCGGCGACGACCTCGTTGCCGCGCTGGCGAGCGGTGCACAGCTCGGCACGCTCGCATTCAGCGAGCGCGGTTCGCGCAGCCATTTCTGGGCACCCGTGTCCCGAGCCCGACGTCTCGACGGCGCCGTCGGGATCCGGGCGTCGAAGAGCTTCGTGACCTCCGCGTCCCACGCGGACGTGTACGTCGCGTCGACCCTCGCACCCGACGCGGCAAGCCCGACGGACTCGAGCCTCTACCTCGTGGCGCGGGGTTCGGACGGCGTGCGCATCGACGGCACCTTCGACGGGCTCGGGCTGCGGGGCAACGACTCGGCGCCCGTCACCTTGGACGTCACCGTGCCCACCGGTGCGCGCCTCGGTGACGACTGCTCGGGGTTCGGCCTGATGATGCAGGTCGTGTTGCCCTGCTTCTCCCTCGGCAACGCCGCGGTGTCGCTGGGACTCGCCCGAGCCGCGCTCGAGGCGGCGATCGCGCATGCCGGGGGCGCCGACTTCGTCCACCTCGACTCGGCCCTGCGGGACCTGCCGACGATCCGCGCCTACCTGGCAAAGGGGTGGACCGATCTAGTCGCTCACGAGGCCCTGCTTCGTGAGACGGCCGCGAAGGTCGCAGCGCCCGACGACACGACGGTGCTCGCGGTGTTGGCCACGAAAGCCGGGTGCAACGAGGCCGCGCTGCGCATCACCGAGACCGCGTTGAGGGTGACCGGCGGGGCCGGATTCTCCAAGCAGGTCGCCGTGGATCGCCCCTACCGCGACGCCCGCGCCGGGTTCGTCATGGCACCGACCGCCGACGCGTTGTTCGACTTCGCCGGACGTGCGTTGTGCGGCATGGACCTGTTCTGAGTTACGCCCGAACCGACACTGGAGCTGCAGATGGGTAACGAACTGCTGATCGGAGCGGTCGCCTACAGCGCGAACGCCGTACCGATCTGGGAAGGCATGCGCGACTACTTCCGTGACACGGCCGAGCCGATCGACTTCGTCCTGTTCTCGAACTACGAACGTCAGGTCGACGCGCTGTTCGCCGGGCACATCGACATCGCCTGGAACACAAACGTGGCGTGGGTGCGTTGCTCTCGTCGCTCCGAGGGCGAAGCCCGCGCGCTCGCGATGCGCGACACCGACCGGACCTTCCAGACCATGTTCGTCGGCCGCTCCGGCAGCGGGCTCAGCTCGCTCGAGCAGCTCGGGGGCAAGCGGGTCGCGCTGGGCTCGCGAGACTCGGGTCAGGCTCGGATCCTGCCCTTGCACTATCTGGCTGAAGCCGGGGTCGCCGGCGATGTCGAGCTGGTGATCTTCGACTCCGACGTGGGCAAGCACGGCGACACCGGCCGCTCCGACCTCGATGCGCTGCGCTCGGTGCTCGACGACGGAGCCGACGTCGCCGCGGTGGGCATCAACACGTGGCACGGACTCACCGCCGCGGAGGACGATTCGGTCACCGGGCTCGAGGTCGTCTGGGAGTCGCCGCGCTACAACCACTGCAACTTCACAGCCCTCGACAAGCTCGACGCGGCGCGGTCGGATCGTTGGGTGGATTCGTTGTTGCAGATGGACTGGAACAACCCGGCGCACCGCAGGGTGCTGGAGTTGGAGGGGTTGCGGGAGTGGAAGTCGGCGGAGTTGTCGGGTTACGACTCGCTGATCGCCGCGATGGAGGAGCAGGGAATCTACGACGAATGGTGAACGGCCACCTGGCGATCGACCTGGTCGAGCTGATGGCGGCGACGCCGTGGGGTTCGGTCGCGTCGGTCGATGTCGACGGGGTCGACGAAGCAGAGTTCGTGCAGAGGTGGGCGGCGGCAAGCGGCAACTACGTGCTCATGGTCCATGCCGATCGTGTCGAGCTGCTGCGTGGGATCCCGCCCGACCCGCTGGAGGCGCTCGCGCCGGAGCGTCGGCCGGGGCACAGGCTCTGGGTGTACACGAACTTCAACTGCAACCTGGCGTGCGACTACTGCTGTGTGGAGTCATCGCCGCGTGCCGACCCTCGGGCATTCGGCGTGGCGGAGTTCCGCGATCTCGTGGCGGAGGCAGCCGCTTGTGGGGTGCGCGAGCTCTTCCTGACCGGGGGTGAGCCGTTCATGCTGGTGGACCTGGACGAGCGGATCCGCGTCGGGGTCGCAGCGATGCCGACGACGGTTCTGACCAACGCCATGTTGTGGCGCGGTGAACGGCTGCGGCTGCTGGAGCGACTGCCGCGCGACGGGTTGACCCTTCAGATCAGCGTGGATTCACCAGACCCCGGGCTGCACGACCTCCACCGCGGCTCAGGCAGCTTCGAACGGGCACTGGCCGGAATCGAGGTCGCGCTGGCGCTCGGGTTCCGCGTACGCATCGCCGCGACGCTGGGTGACGACGTGGGTGACGGCGAGGCACGACTGCGGTCGTGGTTCGATCGGTTGGGACTCGCCGAGGACTGCCTGGTCGTGCGGCGGGTTGCCCGTCAGGGCGCCGCCAACTCCGGTCTCGTGATGTCGCGGTCGTCGTTGCTGCCGGAGATATGCGTGACCGCCGACGGGCTGTGGTGGCATCCGGTCGCCGCGATCGATCCGGCGATGCGGGTGTCGGCGTCGTGGCGGCCGCTCGCCGAGCGCATCGGGGAGGTGAGCCGGGAGTACCGCGGCTACAGGCTCGCCGGGGAGATCGCTGCGAGCTCCTTCCCCTGCGCCTGAGAGGAACTGGGCCGGGTGGATCTCGCCGGCGCCGGCAGCGACACGCGGAACACGCAACCGTCATCGCGGTTCTCGACTTCGAGCCGACCGTGATGCCCTTCGACGAGTGCTCGAGCGATCGTCAGGCCGAGACCCCCTCCGGCTCCGCTGCGCGCCGGGTCACCCCGGAACCCCGTGTCGAAGATCCTTTCGAGGTCCTGAGGGGCGATTCCGCCGCAGCGGTCTCGAACCGCGATGGACACGTCGCCGTCGCCGTGTTCGAGCGCTACCTCGACGGTCCGGCCCGCGGGAGTGTGTCGGATCGCGTTGTCGAGCAGGTTGTGGATCACACGGTCGATCTCGCGGTGGCCGAGCTCGAGTTCGATGTCATCCTCGTGGGAGATGGCGCACCGCAGTTCCACCCCCGCCGCGGTGGCCCTGGGTGTCGCCGTTGCCGTGGCGGCCGACACGATCTCGCCGAGTGAGATCAGCTCGGTACGGATCGCGGATGGTTCAGCCTGAAGCGTCGAGAGCTCGAACAGGTCGTCCACCAACGCGCCGAGCCGCACGGATTCGGTGAGCAGGCTCTCGTGGTAGCGGGCGACCGTCGCGGCGTCGTCGACGACGCCGTCGGTCAACGCCTCGGTCATGGCGCGGATACCGGCGATCGGTGTGCGGAGGTCGTGGCTGATCCACGCGATCAGCTCGCGGCGCGAGTGCTCGAGCTCCGATTGACGGAGTTGCGCGGCCTCCACCTCGCGGCGCGCCCGGACCAGCCGATCCGCGAGCGCCATCGCTCCGAGGACACCAGAGGTTCCGGAACCGACGATGATCAGCACCAGCGATTCGAGGTCGTCGTCGGACACGAACATCGCTCGCCCCGCGACGCACGCGCCGACGAACATCGCAACTGTCGGGATGACGGCCACGGTGATCGCCCGACTGCGGATCAGCCAGCCGGCCTCGCTGCCGCCGAGGCGCAACACGAGCAGGCCGAACGCCAACACGCCGGCACCGGTTGCGAACGCGATCCCTCCGAGCTGCGCTGCGTCGCTGCCGCTGATTCCGTAGGCCGCGGCGATCGCCGCGGTGGCGACCACCCCCAACGTCGTGACGACGAGGGTCCTCAGGGTCACCTTCATGTTGCCGCCTCCAGTCCCCTTCGGTGGGCCTGTGCCTGTTCCTGTTCGGAGGTGCCGTCCCAGCGGTAGCCGACGCCCCAGACGGTGCGCAGGCGCGTGGGATTGGACGGGTCGCGTTCGACCTTCTCCCGAAGGCGTCGGACGTGGACGGTGACCGTGGAGGTGTCGCCGTAGTTGAATCCCCAGACCTTTGCGAGCAGCTCGTCACGTCGAAAGGCCTGGCCTTGGTGGCGCATGAGAAACGCGAGCAGTTCGAACTCGCGGGCGGTGAGGGCCAACACGTCGCCGTCGCGGGTGGCTTCGACCTTCGCCAGGTCGACCTCGATGTCGCCATCGCGAAGAACTCGGGTCGCCTGTGTCGCGGCTGGGTTGGGCGCAGTCGTGCGCCTGAGCACGGCGCGAACGCGGGCCGTGACCTCTTTGGGGGAGAAGGGCTTGACGACGTAGTCGTCCGCGCCGATCTCGAGGCCGACGACGCGATCGGACTCTGCGCCCCTGGCGGTCAGCAGGATCACCGGGACCGGCGACATCGCTCGCAATCGTCGGCAGACGGCGAAGCCGTCGAGGCCCGGAAGCATCACGTCGAGAACCATCAGGTCGGGCGGGTCCTTCAACGCCCGACGCAGCGCGGTTCGCCCGTCGCTTGCGGTCTCTACGGCGAAGCCCTCGCGTTCGAGGTAGCGGCTCAACACGTCGGTGATGTTGGCGTCGTCGTCCACCACCATGATCCGCGGTGCATCCACGCGGATCAGGTTAGGAGCCCCCCACCCGTTCTGTGATGCGAGGTACGACAGATCTGTCGTACCTCGCATCACAGAACCGGTCACGCAACCGGTGGGGTTTCGGTGGTACGCCCCCCGGGACTTGAACCCGGAACCAGCGGATTAAGAGTCCGATGCTCTGCCAATTGAGCTAGAGGCGCAGGGCCGACCACTCTACCGGTCGCCCGAGGGCGACCGACAAGGCGATCGGATGGGGTGACTGAGGGGATTCGAACCCCCGGCCTCCAGTGCCACAAACTGGCGCTCTAACCAACTGAGCTACAGCCACCAAGGACCGACGATGATAGGCCGTGGCGCTGCTCGCCCCCTAACCTGAATGCGCCCTCGTAGCTCAGGGGATTAGAGCAGCCGGTTTCTACCCGGTCGGTCGCGGGTTCGAATCCTGCCGGGGGCGCCAAGTCCTGCACTAGCCGCGACATGATGGCTTCGTGCAACCGAAGCCCACACACGAACCCGAGATCTGCGCCGAGGTCGACCTCTGCGGTCCAGACGGCCGCCTCAACTCGGCGGCGCGGGGCTGGTCGCGCCGGCCCCTCCACACCGGCAACCTTCGCGGATCGTGGGGGCGTAACAAGCGGTGGGACTACTGGGCGATCCTCGCGGGTGATCTGGTCGTCTCCTCCGTGTACGCGGACATCGACTACCTCGGCCTCGCCGATGTCTGGTGGGCGGATCTGACAACCGGGCAATCCGGGGGCCGTCCCATGGCGTCGCCCGGCTCTCGGGGCATCGAACTGCCCGACCGTCCTGCTACGGCTCCCCTACGGGCGCGGAGCCGAAAGCTCAGCCTGGAGGTGGCAACCGATCCAGACGGCACCGCCCACATCGATGCCGAGTGGATGGAGCGGGGAGGATCCACCGCCAACCTACGTGTCACCATTGACCAGCCACCCGGCCACGAGTCGCTCAACGTGGTGATCCCCTGGAGCGAACGCCGCTTCCAGTACACATCCAAGCATCAGGCTCGCCCGGCTCATGGCGAACTGGCAGTGGGCGATCGGCGTTGGGAGATCGGCGGGGAGAGTGGCTCGGCGTGGGGGGTCTTGGACGTGGGCCGGGGGCGCTGGCCGTACCGCACTCGCTGGAACTGGGGCGGCGGGGCCGGACCGACCGACCGCGACGGTCCCGTGATCGGCCTCCAGATGGGCGCCAAGTGGACCGATGGCACCGGCTTCACCGAGAACGGGGTGATCCTCGACGGGCGATTGACCAAGCTCGGCGAGGAGCTCCGCTGGGACTACGACTGGAACCACCCGATGCAGCCGTGGCGTGTCTCATCCCCCGACGGACGCCTCGAAGCAACCCTCACCCCCCGCTACGACCGCCACGGCCGGGCCGAGGCCCTCATCTTCGCCAACCACACGCATCAGGTGTTCGGAACCTGGACCGGTCGCTTCATCGACGACGACGGCACCGAGTTGGCCTTCACCGACATCCAGGGGTTCGCGGAGGAGTCGCGCTCACGCTGGTAGCGCGAATACGGTGAGGGCCGTTCACGATTCGACGGCCGTAGGGAGGCGTGGTGGAGGGGATGGTTCGGGTGCTTCGGCATTGGGCCGGGGTGCTGGCCGTGGCCGCGATGGTGTTGGGCGGCTGCAGCGACGATGCGGGCTCGACTCGCCCCGTGGAGAACAGGCCCACGGCGCCGAAGGCCACCCAGCCGGCCGGCTTCGAGTCGTTCGGCTCTGTCGGTCAGGCCACTGTGGCAGGCGCTCCCGCGGGGGCGAAGCTGATGGTGGTTGACAAGGACGATCTGATCGTGGCGAGAGGCTCCGCCGATGACCATGGCTCGTTCATCGCGTACGACCTGGAACCCGCCGATGGGTACACGGTTCGACACCTCGACGGCAATGCAGTGGCCGGCACGGAACCCTTCGGCGTGCTCTCACCACAGGACCCCGTGCCCGACGGGCTCTATGACCAGCGCCTCGTGCCGGGCCTCAACTACGTGAAGATGCGCGACGGGATCGAGCTCGCCGTGACGGTCCGCCTCCCTGCTGGAGCCGACCTCACCACGGGCAAGTACCCGACGGTCATCGAGTACTCGGGCTACGCGGTCGCTCCGCCCCACGACCTGTTGACATCCATGGCGCAGCGTCTGGTGTCGCCCGACGCGGAGGACGACCCGCTGGCACCCAGCGGGGCAACAGCGGTCGGCTCGGTCCTGGCACCGATGCTCGGCTACGTGGCCGTGAGCGTTCAGATGCGTGGGAGCGGCTGTTCGGGGGGCGCCTACGACCTGTTCGGACTTCCCACCACCTACGACGGCTATGACATCGTCGAGACCGTGGCCACCCAGCCGTGGGTCAAAGGCGGCAAGGTCGGAATGGTCGGCATCTCCTATTCGGGCATCAGCCAACTCTTCGTGGCCGGAACCCGCCCGCCGCACCTCGCGGCCATCGCCCCCATGTCGGTGACCGACGACCTCTACCGTGGTGTCGGCTTTCCGGGGGGCATCTTCAACAACGGCTTCGCCAAGTCGTGGCTCAAGGAACGGGTCGAGGACGCCAAGGCGGCACCCGATGGCGGCCAGGAGTGGGCCAAGCTCCTCATCGAAGAGGGCGACCAGCGCTGTGCCGACAACCAGTTGCTGCACTCCCAGGCCCGCGACGGCCTCGCCATCCTTTCCGAGACCGAGTTCCGTGAACCGTCCCTGTTCCGCCACCGATCCCCCGGCGAGTGGTTCTCGAAGTCCGATGTGCCGACCTTCCTCATCGGCGGGATGCAGGACGAGCAGGTGTCGAGCCACTGGATGGAGATGCTCGAGGGGATCTCCGGCCGACCCAACACCTGGGTGAGCATCTACAACGGGCGTCACAACGACGCCCTTGCCCCCGAGATCCTCATCCGTTGGATCGAGTTCCTCGACCTGTTCGTTGCCGACCGCGTACCCACGGTGCCGTCGTTGCTGCGCTCGATCGCCTCGGCTCTGTTCGAGGAGGCATCGGGGGCCGAAGCCGAGGCTCTGCCCGACACGCGCTTCGCCGGTGAGACCGATGTCGACACCGCCCGGGAGCGGTTCCGCCGCGACCCGCAGTTCCGGCTGCTCATGGACAACGGCGCGGGATCGCTGGGTCCGGGCGCTCTCGAGCCCACCTGGGAACGCTCCTACGACTCGTGGCCGCCGCCGGGCACTTCCGCTCGGCGCTGGTACCTGTCGCCCGGAGGTGAGCTGAGCGGCGACATACCCGGCGATCAGGGCTCGGACACCTACACGTCGGATCCGGGCGCACGGCCCGCGACCAACGTGTCGGAGGACGGGCCGGAACCGCTGTTCGACAACGCGTCCAACAACTGGACGCCGCTGGCCGAAGGCGACGGGCTGGGATACGTGAGCGAACCTCTCGACCACGATGTGGTCATCGCCGGAACGGCGAGCGTCGATCTCACGCTCGGGGCCACTGCGAGGGACGCCGACGTTCAGGTGACTCTCAGCGAGGTCCGACCCGACGGCGAGGAGACCTTCGTCGGTGCAGGTTGGTTGCGTCTGTCCCACCGAAAACTCGACCCGAAGCGCTCCACCGAGACGAGCCCGTTCCAGACCCACCTGAAGGGCGACGCCCAACCCCTCACGCCCGACGAAACCGTCGCTGCCCGGGTGCCCGTCTTCCCAGTCGTGTACGGATTCCGCGCCGGTACGCGAATCCGCATCAGCATCAGCGCTCCCGGTGGCGATCTGCCCGAGTGGAAGTTCCAGACGGTCGAGACGGGCGCCACCAAGGTCCGGGTCGAGCGCGGCGGCAAGGAACCCTCGGCGCTTGTTCTTCCGGTGGTCGATGGGGAGTCCGCCGGAGCCCCCTTGCCCGGCTGCGGCGTGTTGCGAGGCCAGCCCTGCCGTCCATACGTCGAGGCGATCAACGGGGGCTGAACAGGCTGGGACCGGGTTGCACCAGGTAGGGGATCCACGGTCGTGTCCGGGGCCGGTATTAGCTTGCCGGGCGGAGCCATCCGATGAGCGTCATTGATTCTGCGACGAGTCGGACCGTGTCGGCCGCCCCGGCGGTGCGGTCGAAGAGGTGGGCGGTCGCGAGCGGTCGGATCCCCGGCCTCGACGGGCTCCGGGCGGTTGCGGTCCTCGCCGTGGTCGCATACCACCTGTGGCCGGAGTGGTTCCCCGGCGGTTTCGTGGGCGTGGACCTGTTCTTCGTCATCAGCGGTTTCCTCATCACCACGCTGCTGTTGCGGGAACGTCGATCGGCTGGACGCATAGCGTTCGGCGCGTTCTGGCTCCGCCGGGCGCGACGGCTCCTGCCGCCGCTGGTCACCGTCGTGGTGGTGTCGGTGGCCGCTGCGAGGCTTGTTGACGCCGACCTCCTCGTCGGTGCACCACGTCAGGTTCTGGGCGCGCTCAGCTTCAGCACGAACTGGGTCGAGGTGGCCGCAGGTGCGGACTACTTCGACAACTCGACTCCGACGCTGTTCATGACCTTCTGGTCGCTCGCGGTGGAGGAGCAGTTCTATGCCCTGTGGCCTGTGGTCTTCGCGCTGGTTGCTGCGGCCCGGATCCGCTCGGACGTCATGGCAAGGGTCGCGGCCGGTGTCGCTCTGGGATCTGCACTGCTCATGGCCGTGCAGGTGTTGAGGGGCTCTACGGCCACCCGCGTGTACTACGGCACCGACACCCACCTGTTCGGCCTGATGGTCGGAGTGTCGCTGGCGTTCGGGTTCGCCGGCGGGTATCGGGTCCTGGCCGCTCCTCGATGGCGACGACTGCGGATCTGGGTGGGATTCGTCGGGTTGGCGACAGTGGCCGTCCTGGTGACGGCGCTCCATGGTGAGTCCAGCGCCACCTACCCCCTCGGGCTCCTCGTGGCGTCCGGTGCGGGCGGGCTGATGGTCGCGGCCCTGCCCGGACAGGCCATTGCGTACCGACGTTGGACCCGCTGGCGTGTCCTCGACTGGGCGGGTTCGCGTTCCTACGGCCTGTACCTGTGGCACTGGCCGGTGATCCTCATCGTCACACAGCTCATCTCGCCGGGCCGCCCGGGCGAGGGAGTGCCGCCGGTCACCGCTTTGGTGTCACTGGCGGTCACCTCGGCTCTCACGGAGCTGACGTTCCGGTTCGTGGAGACCCCGATCCGCCGCGACGGGCTCGTCGTCTCGCTGAGGGGGCTGCACACGGCGCTCGTCGAGCGGGCCGACGATGGTCGGAGACGCCTTGCCGCGCCGATGGGTGCGGCGGCGGCGGGCATGACGGTCCTCGTCGCAGCGGTGGGGCTGTTGACGGTCCCGGATCGCTCCGAGGCTGAATCCGCGGTGGATGCGGGTCTGGCCGCGATCGCCGCCCAACCGGAACCCTCCTCTGTCACGGCGGTGCCCGTTGTCGGCTCGTCGCCCCAGAACCCGCCCGAGTCGACCACGACGACGGTCCCATCCGGCCCGGCCTGGCCCACAGATCAGCCGATACCGAGCGGTGAACTGATCACCGGGGTGGGAGACTCGGTGATGTCGGGCGCGGCGCCCGCCCTCTACGAGCGCTTCCCGGGCATCTACCTGGACGCGAAGCCGATCCGTCAGTGGAAGGCCGCACCGGAGGTGGTGGACCGGCTGATCCGGCAAGGTCGGATGCGCCGCGTGGTGGTGATCAACTTCGGCACGAACGCGGGGCTCGTCGAGGAGCACTCGAGGGCCGCACTTCGGAAGGTTCTCGATACGCTCGGGCCCAATCGCCGAGTCGTCCTCTTCGACACCGTGGGAGTCAGCCGCTGGGTGCCGTCGTCGAACGACACGCTTCGGTCGATCGCAGCCGGGTACCCGAACGTCGGGGTTGCGGACTGGAACATGGTGGTGCATTCGTTCCCCAACCTCCTGCACCGGGATCGCACCCACCCGAACATGGCCGGCATAGGTGCCTATGCGGAGCTGCTCAGCCAGACACTCGCCGCGCTCGGCCCAGGCTGAGCCAGGGCCACATCAGTCGAACGGATCCGACATGAGCGCCGGGCGACCTGCGTTCGCCGTGAGCACGAAACGGTGCCGGAGCCGGTCACCGAAGCAGGGGTCGTACCAGCGCACCCGGTAGCGGTGCCCCTGGGCTTGGGGCCCTCGGTGGCTCACCTCCAGGTCGGCTCCCTGGTCGTCGATGCTGCGTCCGTGCGCGGTGGCTTGGATCCACGGCCCGCCGTCGAGCGATGACTCCACCCCTACCAGAGGCTCGTGCCAGTTCAGGTCGCCTGGGGGGACGTCGTTCCACTCGAAGCTCCAGTAGCCGTCACGCTCGGGTGTGGGATCGGAGTAGGTGGGAGCCCCGAGGGCCATCCGCCCGACCGTGGAGCCGGTGCGGGCGGGCAGATAGCGGTGTACTCGGAGGCTCCAGGATCGCTGCGCCGCCACGTCGGTGACATTCCCGCCCGAGGACATCCGGCCCGCCAGCTGTGCGGCGGCCGCAGCCAGGAACGCCTGGGTGCCGGGGCCGTAGAGGGTGTGGGCGCCCTCGTAGTGCTGGCGGGCGTACTCCTCGGCGGTCGCCACATATCCCGAGTACTCGTTGGCGACCGATGAGACCACCGTTCGCTCGACGGCTGGGTCGTCCCAGGCCGCCATCACCTCACGTGCGACGCGTCGACCGCTTTCCACGGTCACCTCGAAGGGCAAGCCCACCAACAGGACGGGCCCGATCCGCAGCACCTGCACCGGCAGTACCCGGGGGAAGCTCGACTGTGGCAGCACGACCGGTTGCAGCCACCGTGTGCCGACGACCCACTTGGCCCCCTGGGGGTTGTCGGTACCCCTCTTCTTGGGCCTGCCGGGGGCGAAGGGGGGGATCCGCCATATCACCGGGGTCAGGTTCTCGTGGGCGCCGGCACGCAAGGCCGCGCCCACCGCGGGGCGTCGAGGCAGCGTGGCGCCCCTGACGGCGGGGGAGCGGTCCAAGTCGATCTCTCGCAGTCCTGCACCGAGGTGCACCGTGTCGGAGAGCCGATCACCGAGATCTCGCCACAAATCCGCCGCCTGGGCTCCGATCCCCCGACCGACCCGAGCCGCTTCGAGGTGACCCGCGGCTCCGGGTCGGATCGCCGGTGCCACGTCCGCGTGGGTGCCCTCGATCGCCCCGACCACTGGAGCCGTGCCGGTGTCGGTGGCGATCTGACCCTTCAGCTCGCCCACGACGTATGCCCACAGGTCCGCGTTGTACTCGCGGGCCCGCATCGGGATGCCTGTGCCGTGCACCGAGAACACGACTGTCGCCGCCAGTGGCGTGGTGGAGCCGTCCGCCTCGGTGGCATCGACGCGGATCAGCTCCATCGACGGATTGACCGTTACGAACTTCCGCTGCGGCTGGGTGCGCTTGTCGGGGACGGTCTCGTTGCAGACATGGGGTCCGTGGCTGCGGTTGCGGGTGAGGCCCCACACCTCGCGGCTGCCGATCGCGAGCCGCGCCGGTCTGCGCGAATCCACGGCTCGGATCACCGCACCGGAGATCTGGTCCACGAGGAACTGGGTGTAGGCGGGATCGAAACCGGAGCGGTTGGAGGCGAAGCGGTTGTAGAAGTCGGTGCCCAGGAACTGGCCCGGCCCCGCGTGGGTGTGGGTCGCGCCGATCAGCAGTCCGCCGATTCGCAGGTCGGTCACGTCGGCTACCGCGTCGGCCACGAGGTGCTGGAGAACCGACGACCCGCCCAACAGGTCGCACTGCACCAGGGCGATGGAGGTGGTTGCCGAGCGAAGGTGCAAGACCCGTGCCCTCAACCGCGTGCGGAACCCGTCGCCGTCGTGGGCGTTGGCCGAGTAGCCGGCCTTCGGCATGCCGGGCGGGGGTGTGAGGTCTGCTTCGGCGGCACCCGCAACAAGCCCATCCACGGGCTCGAGTCGCAAGGGTGCCGCCGGGCGCACTGAGAACCGCGCTCGCGGTGTCCGTCCGTCGATGAAGGGAGCGAGTGGCGACACGTTGGGCGATGTCACGGGCGCAGGCTATCGGTCCCGGCGGTAGCGTCGGCCCGGTGAGGGGCCCCGCCGCCCAGGTGGTCATCGACTGCGACCCTGGTCTCGACGACGCCCTGGCGTTGGCCGCGCTCGCCCATCTCCAACGCGTCGGCAGAGTGATCGTGCGCGGGGTGGTGGCGGTGGCCGGCAATGTCGGGCTCGGAGACACCTCGGCCAACGCACGCCACCTTGTCGAGCAGTTCCAACTGGCCGTGGGGGTTGTCGACGGTGCCTGCGAAGCGCTCGACGGCCGCCTCCGCGGCGACGCCGTCGGGGTACATGGCTCCGACGGCCTTGGCGGCCTGCGACCGACCCCGGCGCGGCGACCCGAGGCACTCGATCTAGCGGCGATGCACCGACTGGTGATGTCGATGTCGGGCACCGACGCCGAGCGGGTGCTCGTGGCTGTGGGCCCGCTCACCAACTTGGCGTTGTTGGTGCGTCACGATCCGCATCTTTCCCGTCACCTCGACCGCGTGGTGGTGATGGGAGGCGCGTTCGGCTCACCTCGTGGCAACGTGACCGACGAGGCCGAGTTCAACGCGTGGGCGGATCCCGCCGCATGGCAGGAGGTTGCGGCCGGCGATCTACCACTCGAGGTGGTTCCGTTGGATGTCACGACGCGGGTCGTGCTGCGTCGCGACGACCTGTCGGCGGTAGGTCCTCGTTCGCCGGTGGGCAGGATTCTGGCTGCGGGGATCGAACTTCACGAACGGCTCGGACGTGCCGCTCATTTCGAGATGCACGACCCGTCGGCCGTTGCGGCCGTGGTGGCGCCGGAACTGTTCGGTTGGCACACGGGCGAGGTCGAGGTGCAGACGGCGGGGCCGGCGGCAGGGCGAACCGATCTGAGGGCCGGAAGCCGCCACCGGGTTGCGCTGGAAGTGGACGCCGAGCGGGCTCGTGATCTTCTGTTGGAAGCGCTCGCGGATACCACGGAACGGGAGGTGGAGAGGTGAGCCACGTGTGGGTGTTCGGATCTGCGAACGACGACCTGATCGTTCGGACCGCCACGTTGCCGCGGCCGGGGGAGACCGTCGCGGGGATCGACGCCCGGCACGGTCTCGGGGGCAAGGGGGCGAATCAGGCAACCGCCGCGGCGCGCGTGGGGGTGCCGACGCACTTCGTGGGCAACCTCGGCGACGATCCGGCAGGATCGCGGCTGCGAGCGGCACTGGGCGAGGACGGCATCGAGCTCAGCGGGCTCACGACCGTGGCCGACCCGACCGGAATGGCGGTGGCGCTCGTCGATGACGCCGGTGAGAACTCGATCGTCGTGTTGTCCGGCGCGAACGGTTCGGTCACCGCCGCCGCGGCAGAGCTGCTGGCGGTGGGACCCGGTGACGTGGTCGTGGTCCAAGGCGAGCTCCCGTGGGCTGCAACCCGCGCGGCGCTGGTCCGATGTCGTGAGCGCGGTGCCACCTCGGTGTGGAATCCGGCACCGGCGTCGGTGGAGATCCTCGGCGACCTCGGCCTGGCCGACCTCCTCGTCGTCAACGAGATCGAGTTGGCGACCTTGTCGGGCACCGAGGTGATCGACGACGGCCTCGTGGACCTGAAGGCGGCAGGCGCCGACCAGGTGATCGCGACCTTGGGTCCCGACGGGGTGGTGGGCATCGTGGAGGGCGGCCGTGTCCTGCGCCTCCCTGCACGACAGGTGAAGGTGGTCGACACCACAGGAGCGGGAGACTGCTTCGTGGGGGTGATGGCCGCCCGCCTCGCCATCGGGGATCCCATGGGCGTGGCGTTGCGTTGGGCGATCGCAGCCTCGTCGCTGGCCGTGCAGAAGCCGGGTGCCGCCCCGTCCATGCCGCGGGCCGCGGAGATAGCCTCCGCCCTATGACGAAACGTCGTTGCAAGGTGGGCGTCCAACTCCATCCGCAGCACACCACGATCGCGGTGATTCGTGACGCATGGCAGCGAGCGGACGCGCTGGGTGTCGACTCGCTCTGGACCTGGGACCACTTCTACCCGCTGTATGGCGACCCCGGCGGGAACCACTTCGAGGGGATGAGCCTGCTGGCGGCCATGGCGGTCACCACGGCGCGCGCTCAGCTCGGGTTGATGGTCACCTGCAACTCCTACCGCAACCCCGACCTGCTGGCCGACATGGCGCGCACGATCGATCACCTCTCCGACGGACGCATGATCCTCGGCATCGGTTCGGGTTGGTTCGAGCGCGACTACGACGAGTACGGCTACCGGTTCGGCACTGCGGGTGAGCGCCTCACGCACCTTGGCGAGGCGCTGCCGCGCATAGAGGCCCGGCTCGACGCGCTCACGCCGGGCCCCGTCAACGGCCGGTTGCCGCTACTCATCGGGGGCTCGGGGGAGAAGGTCACCCTCAGGCTGGTGGCCGAGCATGCGACCATGTGGAACACGTTCGGTCCCCCGGAGAACTGGGCGCAGAAGAATGCGGTGTTGGACGGGCACTGTGTGGCACTCGGGCGTGACCCTGCGGAGATCGAACGGACGGTGTGCATCGGCGCCGACGACCTGGGTCGTCTCGACGAGTACGTCGAGGCGGGTGTCCAGCACCTGATCCTGATGGTCGGCCACCCCTTCGACCTGGCGGAACTCGAACAGGTCCTGGCCTTCGCGGAGGGCTAGGAGCGGTTCCAGGGGACTCGGGAGGTCGAATTCGACCCGAGACCGGGCCCCCTCACCGAACTTGCGTACCGATCCCGCCTCCGGCGACGGAAACGTACGCAAGTTCGGCTGGGAGTGCGGTGTCGCCGGCGATCGTCACGCTCGGAGCCAGCAACCATCCGGGTGCTACAGCGCCATGGCCCATAGCAGTGCGGTGAGCGACAGGCCGTCGAGCACCCTGCCGGCCCGGATCTCCTCGCGAAGCACGTCCCAACTCACCCACTCGATCCTCTCGGCCTCGAAGCGGTCGAGCGGTTCGCCCACCTCGGTGGCGCCTGTGGCGCGGAACAGGTGGAAGGTGATGTCGGATGTGCCGTTGTGGGGGTGATAAGTGCTGAGGCGGGTGAGCGGCCCGGGCTCCCATCCGGTCTCTTCGAGCGTCTCGCGCCGGGCAGCCTCCTCGGGCGATTCCCCCGGGTCGATTCGGCCCGCGGGGATCTCCCATCCCCAGGTGTCGGTCACGAAGCGGTGTCTCCACAACAGCAGCACCCCGCGTGCGGGATCCTCCACTACGGTGCCCGACGCCATCGCCGGCATCCGAACGACGTGATGGTCGAAGCGGGTGCCGTCGGGCAACTCGATGTCCGCGAGGGTCAACGCCACCCACTCACTGCGGTAGATGTCGCGTTCGCCGTGAACCGTCCACTTCATGTGGACGGGTCTAGCCGATCGCGCTCACCCTCACAGGCGTGGCGCGGTTCTGGAACGATCCGTAGCCGAGTTGCCCGCTTGTCCCGTCGCCCCAGCAGGCGACGCTTTGATCGCTCAGCAGAGCGCACGCATGGCTCCCGCCCGCGCTGATCGAACTGGCCGCCGCAGGCAGGCCGGCAACGGCGGTGGGAGCTAGCCGTGTGGCGGCGGAGCCGTCTCCGAGTTGACCCGACGAGTTGAGCCCCCAGCAGTTCGCCGAGACTCCGGTGGAACAGGTGAAGAGCGCCCCTGTGGTCAGCTCCGTGACCCCGCTCAGGAGGCTCACCGTCGTGGCCGTGTCCCGGTCGAAGGTGCTGGCGTCACCAACCTGACCATATGTGTTGCGACCCCAGCAGGAAGCCGTTCCGTCGCTGAGGCGAGCACAGGAGTGCTGCGCGCCCGCCGAGACGTCCGCCGCCGCGGTCACCCCGACCACCGCAACCGGCGTGGAGGACGCGGCGCTGGAGGCGTTGCCGAGCTGGCCGTTGCCGTTCTGGCCCCAACACGCGGCCGTGCCGTCAGCCAGCGCGGCACACGTGTGGGCCGTGCCCGCGGCCACCGCGACCGCGTTCGCCCCCAGTACCACCATTTGCGGCGTGGACATCGCCGCGGTGGCGCCGGTGCCGAGCTGACCACCGAGGTTCTCGCCCCAGCAACGAACGCCGCCATCGGCAAGGGTCGCGCAGCTGTGCGCCCCACCGGCGCTGACCGAGGTCGCGGTGGTGATGCCGCTGACCTGAACGGGTGTGGAGCGGCTCGCCGTGGAACCGTTGCCGAGTTGGCCTGCCTGGCCGTTGCCCCAGCACCAGACGGTCCCATCCGATCGGAGGGCACACGAGTGCAGCAGGCCGGCAGCGAGCTCCACCACGCCGCTCAGACCGGACACCACGACCGGCGTGGAGCGGTTGTTGTTCGATCCGTCGCCGAGCTGGCCGAACAGGCCCGAGCCCCAACAGCGAGCGGTGGTGTCAGACATCACGGCGCAGCTGTGCAACCCGCCGGCGGCAACCCGCGTCGCTGGGAGGCTGGACAGCACCGGGACCGTCGTCGTGGTGGTCGCCGGGGTTGTAGTCGGGGGCGTGGTGGATTGCGGCGGAGGGGTTGGAGCCGGAGGCGGTTGCTCTTCCGCACGCTTCTTGGCGGCGATGGCGGCTACGGCTGCTGCGGCCTGTGCCTTGGTCATCAGGCGTTGCCACCGGCCCCGCTTGCACACCAGCACATGTGTGCGATCCTGGCCGAAGTCCTTCGTCGAGCAACGACGCCCCGCCTTGGCGGTTTGGCAGGCCGCCAGGCCGAGCGCGCCCAGCGCCACGACCGCGACCACCGCCGCCATCCGCTTCGTCCGCATCCCGTGGGAGAGTACCGACCACCCCGCTGGTGCTCCAGGGAGCAGAACGACCTATCGTGGCCGAGGGTGGACAGCGACGAACTGCAACTGCGCAACAGGGTCAAGCTGCGCCTTCTGCTGGCCGGTGTCGACAAGGACGTGGTCGAGGCCGTCGATGACGACACGCCGGTGATCAACCTGCACCGAGAGGCCTTCCTGTGGAGCGACGCGCCCAGGATGACAGTGAAGGAGATAGCGGCCGAGGTTGGCTTGGACGTCGAGGTCTGTCGCCGGGCCCGGATGCTTCTGGGGTTGCCCGATCCAGGCGATCTAGCGGCGTGCCGGGTCGAGGAGGTGGAGGCGTTTCGCGGCCTCGCCGCCGGCGTGGAAGCGTTCGGGCCGGATCCGGTCCTTCACTTCACCCGGGTCATCGGTTCGGCCCTTGCCACTGTGGCCGAGGCCAGCCTCAGCGTGTTCGGACGGTCCCTTGCCGACACCAAGGTCGAGATGTGCGACGACGAGTTCGCGCTGATCGCGTTCGATGCCCTCGAGCTCTTCGCTGTGGTCCCCACCGTGTTGGCGTCGGTTGCCAGACTTCAGTTCGATCTGGCCACCACCCGCATGTCGGTCGGGATGGAGCCGGCCCAACACGGGGCGATCGCCTTCGTCGATCTGGCCGGATCCACCGAGGCAACGGTCCAGCTCGGAGCCGATGTCGTGTCGGCGGCGTTGTCGAGGTTCGAGACGCGAGCCGTGGAGTTGGCCGGGGCTCATGGAGGGAGGGTGGTGAAGTTCATCGGCGACGAGGCCATGATCCACACGGCGACCCTCGAAGGCGCGGTTGAGGTCGCAATGGGGTTGGTGCGCCACGTCCATGACGATCTCGTGTTGCGCTCCGCCAGAGCCGGGGTGGCCTCGGGCGAGCTGATCGGCCGTGACGGTGACTGGTTCGGCACCACCGTCAACAGAGCCGCCCGACTTGTCGAGCGGGCGAGGTCCGGCCAGGTGCTGTTGTCCGGCGAAGGCGGCGACCAGATCGACGGGGCAATTGCCCGGGGAAGGCTCCGTCTCCGTGATCTACCCGACCGTCAAGAGGTGTGGCGGGTCAGGGTGAGTTGAGCGTGGTGGGATCGATCACGGAGCGGTGAGCGCTTCCACCTGCCACTTGCAGGAACTGATGACCAGGAGCGAGAAGGTGGAAGGGCCGTCGGTGCGTTCCACCACACCGGCCGCCTTCGGCAGTGAGCTCTTCACGATGGTCTCGGGTATCGACGAGGGGTCCTGGCCGACCACGCTCAGTGCGAATACGTCGGAGCCGCCGGCAGCGGATGGCCCGCAGTCGTAGGACCAACGCACGTCCCACGTCGGTATGAGGACGGTGAAGTCGTCTGTGGTCTGGGGTGTGGTCCCCGACACGTCGATCATCGTGGCGGGTCGCAGAAGCGTCGTCGTCGAAGACGGTGTCGTCGAAGACACGGTGGTCGAAGTGCTCGAGGAGGTTGAGCTGGTCGATGAGGCCGTGATCCCCGATGTGGACGGCATGGGCTGAATGGTGGATCGGGTGGGGGCCGAGGTCGTGGCCCGGGCGCGCTCTGGTGGGGTGGCAGCCGGTTCGCTCAACGCCGCGCCAAGCAGCGCGGCCACGGCCGTGAGCACGACCACGAAGGGCGCCACGGCTGCGATCCTCACGGTGCGGACCCGCGGAGGTTCGGCTTCGACGAGCTCGGCATAGGACTCGTCGCTGTGCAGGTCATCATGGGTCTGGAGAGTCAGACCTTCGGGGACCTCCACCACATGATCGGTCCACGCGTGGCCGTCCCAGTAGCGGCCCTGTTGTCCATCCTCGGTTTCGAGATACCAACCCGGAGGCGGACCGGTCATGGATCACCCTCCTGCTGCCCTGGTCGGAGGGTACCGGCTACCGTGCCCGAGCGTGCCGGGCTGGTTGAACCGACGAGACGTACTTCGCATCGGTGTGGTTGTGGGTGCCGGGGTGGCCGGAGCCGGCGTGGCGGCTGCGCTGCGTGGGTCGGGTGAGGATTCGCTGCCGGACGCCACGATGATCAGGGTCGGCACGATCGATGTCTCCGTGGTCGATCGCTCGCCCGGAGGACCGGCGAAGGGATCGGTGCTGTTCCTCCACGGTGGTTCCTACACCTCGGCGGTGTGGGGGCGCACCGGGTTGCTCGATGACGTGACCGACGCGGGGTGGCGTGGGGTGGCGGTGGACCTGCCCGGGCACGGCGACACTCCGTCATCCGATGTCGACCCGGCCAGGTTTCTCGAACAGCTCATGTCGGTGGTCGTGTCGAACCCCGTTGTGGTCTCCCCATCGGCAAGCGGCCGCTACAGCCTCCCGCTGGTGTCGCGCAGCCCACATCTGCTGCGCGGTTTCGTACCGGTGGCCCCGGTCGGGATGGACTCCTTCAAGATGGTGTCGGGCAAGGAGCCGCCCCCCTCTCTGGTGGTGTGGGGAACCGACGACGAGGTGGTCGACCCGGATCTGCAACCAGCGTTCGCAGAACGACTCGCCGCCACGGAGGCGCCGATCGCCGGGGCGGGACACGCCCCTTACGAGGACCGCACCGCTGCGTTTCGGCGGGTCCTGCTCAACTTCCTCAAGACGCTGGGCTGAGCCGCCGAAGCCGCCGACGGAGGAGTCGGGCCGCCACGAACAAGCCGGCGGCGAGTGCGAGGAACGGTAACGAGACTGCCACGGCGGCCAGCAGCCACCGACCCGCACCGACGAAGACCGCCCAACCGCGGGCGAGGGCCGACGCCGGGCTGGGTGGCCCGTCGGTCGGCGCGACCACAACGGCCTTCGTGGAGACGGTCACATGCAGCGTCGAGGTGGCCACCTGTGCTGCGAGCGCGTCGAGTTGGCGTTGAGTCGACTCCAGCTCCGACTCGCGGCGGGTGAGCTCCGTCTCGAGGGAAGCGATCTGGTTCACGTCCGTGGCCTCGCCGAGGAAGCCGTGGAGCCGTGCGACGCTGATGCGCATCGTGGCCACCCGTCCTTCGAGGTCCGCGTATCGGCCGGTGACGTCCTCGGTCGACGACTCGCTCGATATGACCGTGGCGACCTTGCCGATCTTGGTGAGCGCCTCTCGGAACCGCTCCGGCGGCACACCCAGGACGAGATCGACGCTCGGCTCCTCGCCGCCGCTGGAGCGTTCTGAGCTGACGCTGCCGCCGATGCTCTCGACGATTCCGACGACCTGATGTGCGACCCCCGCAACCCGGCTGCGTCGGGCCGAGAGCTGCACCGTGCCGGTGCGGATCTGCTTGGCGTCGGTCAACGGGGCCGAGATGAGATCCACCGGTGCACGATCGCTGCTCGTGGACTCCGCCGTTGCTCCCGTGCCCGGGCGCGCCGAGGCGTCGGCCTGGCCTTCGCGGAGAGCGGCCCGGTCCACCGACGCATTGGAAGTTCTCTCAGCGCCTCCGCAGCCGGCGATCAGTACCGCACAGAGCAGGGTGAGTGTGGCCAGGGTGCAGAGTCGTGGATGTCTCATGCGCCTTTGGACGCCGCAGGTGGTGATCTGGTTCCCGGCGTCGATGCAGCATGGTGGACTGTGGGGATCGACGACGATCTGCTGACACCAAGGGGTCTGCGGCTCCCAGGGGCCGCGATGTCGTGGGAGTTCTCGCGTTCGGGTGGTCCGGGGGGCCAGCATGCCAATGTGACCGCGTCCCGGGTCGTGCTGGTGGCAGAGCTGGCAGCCCTTGGGGGCCCCGGATCACAGCGGGCCCGCTCTGCGTTGGGGGCGGTGGTGCGGGTGGTCGCGGAGGACACCCGATCCCAATGGAGGAACCGCCACCTTGCCCGTGAGCGGCTGGCCGAGCGTCTCGATGCCGCCGCTCGACCCGTGCGCGCTCGGCGGCCCACCACGGCAACGCGTGGCTCGGTCGAACGGCGCCTCGATGCCAAGCGGCGCCAGGGAGAGCGAAAGGCACAACGTCGTCGTCCGACTCAACAGGATTGAGCTACAGCTACAGCCCATCGGAGCCGATGAACCGACTGATGGGCTCGCACATCTCGACTCCCGCCACAACGTTGCCCCTCGACCCGATCGCCGGCGTCACCCTTGAGGTCTACGCACAGATCAACGTCGAGTTCTCGAACCGCGGATACGACCCCACCGTCGCCCAGGTGATGGCGGCGCGGCGCGGCATCGCGAAGTCGAGTTGGGTCGAAGCCGTGGCCGGGTGGAACCGCCGCATCCACGAGCACCCCCAGGTGGCGGCGGAGTTCGTCCGGCTCTACAAGGCCGCCGCCGCGGTCGACACCGATTCTCAGCAGGCTGATCCCGGTATCTCGGCCTCACGCTGCTGAGAATCGGATTGGGGAGGGGGCAGGACGTAGGTGCCCTGAGCCACCGAGACAGGTCGATCCTCCAGGTCGTCGATCCACAGGCGGATCGTCCCCACGACGTTGCGCCTACCAACCGAGTGCAGCTCCGCTCGAGCCCAGAGCAGCTCGCCCTGCGCCGGCCGCAGGAAGCGGATCGACAGCTCCGAGGTGAGCGCCATCGGCTCGATGCGGTCGAGTGCGCCGAAGATCGCGTACCAGAACGCGGCATCGGCTGTTCCGAACTGGATCGGCCCACTCACGAATCCACCCGGTCGAAGCGGTGTGCCGACGAGTGGCTTGCAGACCACGGCATGTCGGGCCCCGAGCTCCACACAGGGCATCTCCGAGCCTGGGAACAGCTCTGATATCACCTTGTTGACCGTCTCCGGCGTGAGCATCACGTCTCGTCGCGCCGAGCACGTCGGCGCCCGAAGAGCCGATGTCGCGTGGGCGGTTGCGGCTCGATCGGTGGGATCTCGACCGACAGCGGTCGCGGCGGAGGTGGCTGGGTTGCTCCGTTGTGCGGTGGGGGCACTGTGTGCTGTGGCTTGTGGGGATGAAAGGCGCCGTGGACCTGCTGGTACTCGATTGTCGCGTCAGCTCGACGAACGGGGTCCATCAGGGCGGCGAAGGCGTCGTTGAGCAGGCGGGTCCGTTCCTCCTGGGCCTCCCGAACCCCAGGTGCCGCGTCGATGTAGCGGTCGGGGTGGGCTTCGAGCAGCGCGGCCTTCCAGACGCGTTCGATGGTGGCCTCGTCTGCATCGAGGGGCACGTTGAGGATGCTGAAGGGGTCAGCCACGCCTCCCAGTGAACAGGTTGTGAGCATGGTTCACCACTCCGTTACGCGCCCGCGACTCAGCCGCCGGCTGCTTCCAGCTCCGTGGCAGCACGTTCCCACTCGTCCATCAGCTCCGTGGCTGTGTCCTTCGCGGTCCCGAACTGTTCGGCCAGTTCCGTGGCGCGCTCGGGGTCGCCGTATACCTCCGGGTCCGACAGCAGGCGGTTCAGCTCGGCCACCCGGGCCTCGGCGTCGGCGAGAGCCCGCTCGGCCTTGGTCACGCGGGCCTTCAGCGCTTTGGTGTCGCTGTGGCGCTTCTGTCGTCGCTCGGCCTGAGCTCGCTTGGCGGTGGCCTTCTGTTCCGAGGGACGCGATCTGGCGGGTTCTGGCGAGGCGGCGGGGCCGACGGCGCCACCTGAGAAGCTCGGTGTCAGGACCGCTTCGTCGACCCCGGGATGGAGCCGAACCTTGCCGTTGCGCACCTCGAGCAGGTCGTCTGCGACCGATCGGATCAGATGGCGGTCGTGGCTCACCAGAAGCACGGTGCCCGGGTAGGCGACCAGGGCGTCCTCCAACAGGTCGCACGACGGCAGGTCGAGGTGGTTGGTGGGCTCGTCGAGGATCAGCAGGTTGACCGGGTTCACGAGGCAGACCGCCAACGCCAGCCGCGTGCGCTCACCTCCGGAGAGATCGCCCACCTTTCGATCGACGGCGTCGCCGGTGAAGCCGAAGGAGCCGAGGACGGTGCGGAGGTTCCGCTGTTTCGGCTGGGGGCCGGCGGCCGCCGTGAACACGTGCAGGACGGTCCGGTCGAGTGGCAGCACGTCGACCTGGTGCTGCGCGAAATGGGCTACATCGACGTTGGCTCCGAGCTGCGCGTTGCCGGCCATGGGTGGGAGCTCCCCCACGAGCATTCTCAACAGGGTCGACTTGCCGGCGCCGTTGGGGCCGATGACCGCCAGCTTGTGGCCCCTCTCCACCACCAGGTTCACGTCACTGAGGATGGCTTCGCCGTCGTATCCCACCGTGGCGTCCTCGACATCGACCACCACTCGCGCCGATCGCTGCGGATCGGGGAAGGAGTAACGGGCGGCGAGCTCTTTGCGGGTGGGAGCCTCGATGCGTTCCAGCTTCTCGAGGGTCTTGACCCGGCTCTGCACCTGTCGCGCCTTGGTGGCCTTGTATCGGAAGCGTTCGATGAATCGCTCCACCTTGTCGATCTGGCGCTGCTGATTCGCTGCGGCGGCCTCGATCGCGGCCAGTCGCTCCTCGCGCTGGACCACGAACTCGGCGAATCCGCCCACGTACTCGGTTGCAGCGGTGCCACTGAGCTCGATCACTCGCTCTGCTACGGCGTCGATGAAGTCGCGGTCGTGGCTCACGAACAACACGGCGCCCTCGAAGTCGCGCAGTGTCTGTTCCAGCCAGGCGACGCTGTCGGTGTCGAGATGATTGGTCGGCTCGTCGAGGACCAGGACATCGGGGGCCGACAGCAGCAGTCGGGCCAGCGCGGCGCGCATCCGCCAGCCGCCGGAGAGCTCCGTGAAGCGACGTTCGACATCCTCGTCGGAGAATCCGAGCCCGGCGAGGATGCGGCGGGCGTTCGAGTCGAGGGCGTAGCCGCCGAGTTGCTCGAAGCGGGTCTGAGCCTCGCCGTACGCGTGGAGCGCGCGATCGTGCTCGGCGCCGCTGGTGTCGGCGATCCGGTGGTGGAGCTGCTCGAGCTCGATCTCGAGGCCCCGTATGTGCTCGGCTCCGGCGAGGACCTCTTCGATGACGCTGCCGGTGGGGCGGTCGGTCAGCTCCTGGGGGAGGTAGCCGGTGCGCAGGTCTTTCGGTCTGTGCACCGTGCCGGCATCGGGAGGACGGAGACCCAATAGAACTTCCAACAGGGTTGTCTTGCCGGCACCGTTGCCACCGACGAGGGCGACCCGTCTACCTGCGACCAGCCGCACCGACACGTCGCGGAACAGGACGCGTGCGCCGTGGGAGACGGAGAGGCCTGAGGCGGAGAGCATGGGCGGCCCATGACAGCGCCCGGGTTCGGTAGCGGTCAAGATTGCACGGATGCAACGTGTCGTGGTGTTCGGGTCCGGGTTCGTCGGGAGTGTGATCGCACGGGCGCTGAGCGCGAGGGAGGGAGTCGAGGTCGATGTGCTCGACATCCCCACCCATCCCGCCCTCGCCCGCCGTGATGAGGAAGCGGCCGCCGTCGTGGCCGCAGCGGTCGAAGGGTCCGATGTCGTGGTCAACACGTCGGGTCGACTGCGCGGGACCGACGAGGAGATGATGGACGCGAACGTGGCCTGGCCCGAGTGGCTTGCCGAGCAGATCGAATCGACCGGCGTGCGCTTCGTGCACCTCGGTTCGGCAGCGGAGTACGGGGACCCGGGCTCGGCCGAGCCGGTTGCCGAGACTGCTGCGGTTGACCCCCGGGGCATATACGGGGAGTCGAAGTGGCTTGGAACCCAAGCGGTCCTGGAAGCCCGGGCGGCGGGACTCGACGCCGTGGTGGCCCGAGGATTCAACCTCGTCGGGCCCAACCTTGCGCCGGTCTCCCCGCTGCACCAGTTCATCACCGACATCTCGGTGTTGCCCCCCGAGGGAGGCGAGATCGAGCTGTGGTGGCCCGAGACCATCCGCGACTTCGTCCTCGTCGAGGACCTCGCCGAGGCGGTTGCCCGCCTCGCCCTCGCCCCGGCAGTCCCAGACATCGTGAACCTGTGCTCGCAGGCAGCGATCTCGTTCCGAGAGATCGCCGAGGCGATCGCGGCGAAGCAGAGCAAGGCAATAACGATCCGGTCGCTGGATCGGCCGGGCATTCCCGCCGTGGTTGGAGACAACACGCGGCTTCGGGAGCTCACCGGGCTGGACCCGAGCATCGATGCCGCGACGATCGCCGAGCGCGCGTCGATCTGAGAATTCGGTCTCAGGCCTGCCCGACGCAGGTCCGAACTGTGCCGGCGTGGGTTACGCATGTCTGGTTGGCGTACGCCTCGATCGCCGTGGCGCCCGTCACGCCACTCACGGCCACCGGCTCCCGACGGTTCGTGGTGGTGCTGTCGCCGAGCTGTCCGAAGGCGTTGTTGCCCCAGCACCAAGCGGTGCCGTCGGCGGCGAGCGCACACGTGTGGTCGTCGCCGGCCACGACCGTCCGGATGTCGCGGAGGCCTTCGACTCGGACCGGTGCATCGCGATCGGCGGTGCTGCCGTCGCCGAGCTGTCCGTCGTCGTTCTTCCCCCAGCACCAAGCGGTCCCGTCGGCTGATGCGGCGCAGGTGTGGGCGAATCCGGCGGCGATCGAGGCGACGTTGCCGAGGCCCGGAACCTTGATGGGCAAGCTCACGGGGGAGTCCTGCTCCTCTCCGGTGCCGAGTTGTCCGTAGTAGCCGTTGCCCCAGCAGGTCAGCGAAGCATCAGCCAGCAGGGCGCACGCGTGGTTGGCCCCCGCTGCGATCGCGGTGGCGGTGTTGATGCCCGCCACGAGCACAGGTTCGGTGCGGTCGGTGGTTGTGCCGTCGCCGAGTTGGCCATCGACGTTGCGCCCCTGGCAACGCAGCGTGCCGTCGGAGCTGAGCCGACACCCGAACCCGCTGCCGGTCACCGACGCGAGGATCGTCGGGCCCGTTGTCACGTCCGAGCCCGGGTCGCCCTCGTTTCCGTTGCCGGCGGAGGCGCTGGGGCTCTGCGAGCTCGGCTCCACCGGCGACGCTGCTGCATGGGGGCCGCCGGTTGCCGAAGTGATGGCGGCAGCGGCCTCCGCGAGGGTCATGACCCTCACCCATCGGCCACCGCGGCACCGGAGAACATGGGATGCGCTTCGACCCCATTCGCTTGTCGAGCAACGCGCTCCCGGGGTCGCCGGGCGACATGAGCTCAGCATCGTCGTGCACAGCGCGGAGACGATGAGCAGCTCGAACACATGGAGGTCCCTCCGGCGCATGTGCCCGAGGGTGGCTTGTCTCGATCGACACGGCAAGCCGCCGGGTGATTCCACCTATACGCTCGCCGCCAGTGAGCATGCCGCCGCCCGAGGAGGACATCCGTCGAACGCTCGCCCGCTACTGCATGTTTTGTGACGACGGGCGCTTCGCGGAGCTGGCGGCGCTGTTCACCGAAGGCGGGAGGCTGCATGCGCTGGGTGAGACCCGGAGGGGTCACGAGGAGATCTGCGCCTTCATGGAGCACATCCACCCACCGGAGCTCCGAGGCAAGCACCTTGGGGTCAACTCGGTGATCGAGAGCGACGGTTGGGCCGGAACCGCCGTCGCGTGGACGGACTTCGTGTTCGTCGGCCAAGACGGCGGTGTGGTTGTGACGGGTCGCTACCACGACCATCTGGTTCGGGAAGGCGACAAGGTCTGGCGATTCGATCAGCGTGAGATCGTGCTGCGCGGCGATCAGCCTCAGCTGGGTTCCCCGGTCCCCGCCTGAAGGTCGGACTCAGTAGCCGGCATCTACGTCGACCACTCCGATCAAGGGGGCGGTTGCGGCGAAGCGTCCCACGTTCGCGGTGACACGTTCCGACAGCAGGGGAACTGCCATCTCGGGCGTGTTGCCGACATGGGGTGTGATCAGGCACCTGGGCGACGTCCACAGCGGGTGATCGGCGGGAAGAGGCTCGGGATCGGTCACGTCGAGCGCGGCACCACCGATCGATCCGGCAGCGAGCGCAGCGACGAGGTCGTCGGTGACGATGTGGCCACCTCTGCCCACGTTCAGCACCCAAGCGTGTGACGGCAGCATCGCGAGGCGTCTCGCGTCGATCACTCCCCGGGTCTCGGGGGTGAGCGCGGCCGCTATCACCACGAGGTCCGCCGTGGGAAGGGCGCTGTCGAGCTCGTCGAGTGAGATGGTGCGCTCAGCGCCGGCGAAGGGCGTCGGCCTCCGCCGCACAACCGTCACATGGCATCGAAACGGCGCCAACAGGCGGAGGAACGACTCGGCGATCCCCCCGGCTCCGATCACCACGACCCGGGCGCCGAGCAGGTTGCGGCCCTGGGGTGGCGCCCAGGCCCGCGCCCGGGCGTAGGTCGCGAGGCTCCGCAGTCCTCCCAGCGCGAGAGCCAGTGCGTGCTCCGCGACGGGCTCCGCGTAGATGCCCTTCCCGCACGTCCAGAGGTGGTCGTGGTCCAACACCCCGACGAATGGCTCGATGCCGGCCCACGGCAGCTGCACCCAGTGCAGCGCTGGTCCCAGCTGCGCGACAAGATCGGCCAACTCCTCCGTTGCCGAGGGCGACGCCCAAACCAAGGCCTCGGAGTCTGGCGGGGCCACCACCTTGCCGCCCCCTGCCTCGATGGCGTCCGCCAGCCAGTCTCTGGCGCCGAGTGGCTCCAGGGCGATCCGAGGCGGACCGTCGAAGCGGCGGCGGCCGACCGCTGAAGTGCCGGGTTCAGACATCGCCTGTCGGAAGCTACCCGGAGGACCCGATGCAGGGCCTCATCCTTGCGGCTACTTTCCCGATCATGGGTGTCACGCGGGTGACCATCGGCGTCGATATCGGCTGTAAGTCGGTGAAGGCGGTTGCAGTACGCGATGACGGCACCGTGGCCGGTCGGATTCGTCGGCAACACCGGCTCATGGCCGAACATGTCGGCGAACTCGCGAACGACGCCGCCGATGCGTGGTACGACGGGGTGCGTGAGGCGGTTGTCCAGTTGCTGGCCGGCGGCGAGCTGGAGGTCGCGGGGGTCCAGGTGGCGGCCATGGTCCCGTCGATGTGCGCAGTGGGCGAGGACGGTCGGCCCATCTCGGCAGGTCTGCTCTACGGGGACATCCGTGGCGCTGTAGGCGATGAGCAGATCATCGACCTGTCATCGGCGGAATCCGGCGAGCTCGTGGGGTTCCTGGGTCATCTGGTTCGCACCCATCCCGAGGCGGCGGGCTACTGGCCCGCTCAGGCTGTGGCGAACCACGCCTTGGCGGGTGTCGGAGCGATCGATCTGGTGACGGCGACCACGGCGGTGCCACTGTTCGATCAGAGCTCGTGGAGCCCCACCGTGGCCCTTTCGGCCGGGCTGGACGACCTGGCCAAGTTGCCGCAGGTCCACCCGGGCAACACGCCCATCGGCGAGGTTGCGATCGCCGGTGGGGCCCCGTTGGGCCCCGGCACCCTCGATGCATACGGCGAACTGCTCGTCGCGCACGTCGTCGATCCGGGCGAGGTGCTGGTGATCCTCGGCTCGACGCTCGTGGTCTGGGCGGTGATCGACAGGTGGGTCGAGGTCGACGGACTGTGGACCGTGCCGCACGCCGTGAGGGGCAAGGCGCTCATCGGAGGACCGTCCAGCGCCGGGGGCCTGTTCGTGAACTGGGCGTCGAACCTGATCGCGGACTGGGGTGCCGCGACGCCACTCGATGCGGATCGCGTGCCGGTCTGGCAGCCCTGTCTCTTGGGGGAGCGGGTGTCGCTTCACGACGCGGCTCGACGGGCGTCGCTGCACGATCTCGACATCGGAATGGGCGCAGCCGCGGCGCGCCGGGCGGCATACGAGGCGTCGGGGTTCGCGATACGCCACCAGCTCGATCTGGCCGGTCTGCACCCGGATCGCCTGGTGGCAACCGGTGGTGGGGTCCACAATCACGACTGGGTTCAGGCGATAGCGGACGCGACGAGGGTCCCCGTCGACGTGGTCGAGGTGCCCGAGGGAGCGGCGTTGGGCGCCGCGTACCTCGCTCGGGTCACCGCGGGGCTCGAGCGAAACACCGGGGGTGTTTCGCGATGGTCCGGCACCGGCAGGCGAGTGCGACAGAACCTCGAGTGGGTGATACCCACAGAGGATCGCTACCACCGCTACCGGGCTCTGGTCGGCTGCTGAGCGATGATCGCGTCATGACCGACCCACCGATGGAGCTCGGCACCTTCGAGCGGCTTGCGGCATCGCGTCGTAGCAGCCTCCGTGTGGATCCGCAGGCCCCCGTTCCATCCGATCTGGTCGAGAGGCTGTGCCAGGTGGCTGCCTGGGCGCCGAGCCACAAGAAGACCTGGCCGTGGCGCTTCGCCGTCTTCACCGGCGGCGGTCGCAGCCGCCTCGGCAACGCCATCGCGGATGCACTCGACCCGGCCACCTTCGACAAGCCGGAGAAGATCGACAAGTTCCGAGTCAAGTACCTGCGAGCGCCGACGATGCTGGTGGTGGGCAGCGTCGCCGGTCGATCCGCGATCCGCACCGTCGAGAACCGTGATGCCACGGCGGCGGCGGTCCAGACGCTGTTGCTGGGTGCGACCGCGGTAGGGCTGGCGTCATTCTGGTCTTCGTCGATTCCCGATGCCGATGCGGCCGTGGCCGAGCTGTGTGGGTGGGAGCCCGCAACCGCAACGGTCGCGGTGATCTACCTGGGATGGCCCATCGAAGAAGTGGCGGTGCCCCAGAGGCCCCCGGTCGTGATCTCACGTCGGGACCGCTGAGCCCTCTCGGGGTGTGCCCTGGCGGTTTCCTGGAGGTTCAGATCACTCCGGTGGCCAACAGCACGCCGGTCAACAGCCCGACACCGATGCGGTACCAACCGAAGATGGTCAAGGGATGTTTCTCGAGGTAGGAGATCATCCACTTGACCGAGACGAACGCCGCGATCCCAGCCACCACAACACCCACGACCGGGTTCAGCACGCCGAAGGTGTCCACCAGGGTGTTGCCGTTCTGCAAGAGCTCGTAGCCGGTCGCCGCGGACAGCGTGAGGAATCCCAGCAGGAACGCGAACTCCACGGCGACGGTCATCGAGCATCCCATGGCGAGCGCGGCGAGGATCGTGACGAACGAACGGCTCGTGCCCGGCCACAACGCGACCGCCTGGGCCAATCCGATGCCCAACGCCACCCCCGGTGGGACCGCGCCCAGCGTCGAGATCCGCTCGCGCAGCCGTGACTGTTTCGCTACGAACCCGAGGATCACGATGCCGCCCACCGTCCAGGCGATCACCACCGGCCAGGGGCGCAGCAGCTTCTCCTTGATCGGATCCTGGAACACCACGGCGATCACCACTGCCGGAACGAATGCCAGCAGTAGCGCCACGAGGAGGGATCGGCCTTCGGCGCTTCGCCCCACCATCCCCTGGAACATCAAGGCGAAGCGATCCCGAAATATCCCCAACACCGCAAGGATCGCCCCGATCTGGATCACAACGGTGTAGGTGTCGGTGGCAGCGCGGTCCGACGGGCTCTGGCCGACGTCGATGAGGCGCTCGGTGATCAGCAGGTGTCCGGTCGAGCTGACCGGGAGGTACTCGGTGACCCCTTCGACTACACCGAGGAGGACTGCCTTGGGCGTGGTGAGCGACTCGACCGCGTTGCCGGTCCCTCCGTCGTCTCCGAGCGCGACCGAGCCCGTGATCGACACGACCACCACAAGAGCCAGTCCGATTGCTGCACCGAGTCGTCTGAGGCTCACGAGGCGCAAAGGGTACCGGTGGGGAGGTCCGACTCCGCGGTATCGGTGCGGCCGTAGGCTCGGTGAGATGCAGATGCCTCGCGTCAACGCCCCGGCACCGACCCTCCACCTCCGAAGCTGACCAATGCGACTCGGTGTGTTGACCAGCGGTGGGGACTGCTCAGGGCTGAACGCCGCGATCCGGGCCGTGGCCCGCCAGACGGCGGCTCGTGGTGGCGAGTTGATCGGCTTCGAGGACGCCTGGCGTGGTGTGCTCGAGCGGGCGTGGGTTCCGGTGACCGTGGAGTACTGCCGTGGGTTGTTGCCCCGTGGCGGCACGGTGTTGGGCACGTCACGCATCACGCCTTATCAGGAGGAGGGCGATCTGGACCTGGCTCGCGCTGTGCGTGATGAGCTCGACCTGGACGGTTTCGTGGTCATCGGCGGCAACGGCTCGCTGGCGTGCGCGGCCAGGTTGACCACTGATGGCATCCCTTGCATCGGGATCCCCAAGACGATCGACAACGACATCGGTCTCACCGAACACAGCATCGGCTTCGACACCGCGGTGCACGTGGCGGCCGCTGCGATCGACCGCCTCCACACCACCGCGGAGGCGCACGATCGTGTCTTGGTGGTGGAGGTGATGGGTCGTCACGCCGGGCACGTCGCGGTTCGTGCAGGGCTGGCCGGCGGCGCAACGCTCACGCTGGTGCCGGAAAGGCCCTTTGTGCTCGATGACGTGATCGCGGCGATCGAGCGTCGTCACCGCGCGGGGCGTTATGCCACAGTGGTCGCGGTCGCCGAGGGGGCTCTTCCCGCTGCGGGCACCTGGGAGATCCCCGAACCCGAGATCGACCGTTTCGGCCATGCCCGCCTCGGTGGGGTAGGTGCGGCTCTGGGGGCCGAGATCGAGCGGCGAACCGGCTACGAAACCCGGGTGACCGTGCTGGGCTACGTGCAGCGGGGGGGTACCCCCACAGCGTTCGACAGGGTGCTGGCCACTCGGTTGGGTCTTGCCGCGGTCGACGCGGCCTACGACGGGGCGTGGGGCTCGATGATGGCGTTGCAGGCCGATCGGATCGTGCGGGTTTCGCTGGCCGAGGCGACGGAGGCTCAGGCGACGGTGCCGGAGGAACTGCTGGACGCTGCGGCTGCGTTCTTCCCCTGACCATCGGCCAGAGCGGGACTGCTCGGCGGAGCGCCCCGCACGGTGCGCCAGACGCCGACGCCGACGATCCAGGCTGCTCCGGCGTAGATCGCGCCCTGAGCCGCCTCCTCTGCGACGCCGAGGCAACCTCTGGAGCAACCCGCGATCCGCTCGTCGAGGATCCAGGTGACATAGAGCATCGCAGCGAGCCAGACCGCGAGCACCGGAATGGTGACGTTGCGGAAGTCCTTGACCCGGATGGGGTGCACGAACTTCAACGGCACGAAGGTGAACACCACCAGAACAACGATCACCGCGACCGATATCCACGGACGTGCCTGCAACGCGAACAACGCGTTCACCACGACGTTCCACATGGCCGGGAATCCGTTGAAGTAGCTGTCCTCGGTTTGGATGTCCTTGTTCGACATCACATAGAGCGACGACGTGAGGATGAGCCCGACACAGCTCAGCGAGACGTAGTTGTCGCCGGGCAGCATGTGGAAGCGGTGCAGGAAGAGAGCCGGAGCCACCACGCAACAGACGTAGTCGATCATCAGGTCGAGGGAGTTGCCGTCGATGTGGGGGATCACCCGCGAGATCTCGTATCGCCTGGCGATGGGGCCGTCGAGGCCGTCGATGATCATGGCGACGAGGAGCCAGGTGAGAGCTGCGCGGGGGCTCCCGTCGAGCACGGAGAGTAGGCCAAGGAAGCCGGCCAGGATGCCCAGTGAGCTGAATATGTGGATGGCCCAGGCGGTGTGTGGCCTGCACTCGATGTCGTCGCGATCCATGGAGGTCGCCAGCGTAGGGCGCTGCCGGGCTACGCCAGGCCTGGATCGGTGGATTTGTCGCCCTCTACTTGGCGGCGGAGCCCGGTAGCGCCACGGCGACGGGCTTTGAGACATCGGCGAAGAAGTCGTTGCCCTTGTCGTCCACGACGATGAACGCCGGGAAGTCGACCACTTCGATCCTCCACACGGCCTCCATCCCCAACTCCGGGTAGTCGAGCACCTCCACCTTGGTAATGCAGTCCTTCGCCAACACCGCGGCAGGGCCGCCGATGGAACCCAGGTAGAAGCCGCCGTTGGCCGAGCAAGCGTCGGTGACGGCCTTGGAGCGATTGCCCTTGGCCAACATCACCAGGCTCCCGCCCTCCTTCTGGAAGGCGTCGACGTAGCTGTCCATCCGCCCCGCCGTCGTCGGCCCGAACGAGCCCGATGCGTATCCCTCGGGGGTCTTCGCCGGTCCTGCGTAGTACACGGCGTGGTCGCGGAGGTACCGCGGCATCGGATCGCCGGCGTCGAGGCGCTCCTGGATCTTCGCGTGTGCGATGTCGCGTGCGACCACCAGCGTGCCCGAGAGGGAAAGGCGGGTACGGATCGGGTAGCGGGACAGCTCGGCACGGACTTCGTCCATCGGTCGGTTCAGATCTATCCGCACGACCTCTCCACCGAGGTCCTGGTGGGTTGTGGCGGGCAGGAAACGGGCCGGATCCTCCTCGAGTTGCTCGAGGAACACGCCTTCGGACGTGATCTTGCCGAGTGCCTGGCGATCTGCCGAACACGATACGGCGATGCCAACCGGACAGGATGCGCCGTGGCGGGGCAGGCGGATCACCCGTACGTCATGGCAGAAGTACTTGCCCCCGAACTGCGCTCCGATCCCGAAGTTGCGGGTCAACTCCAACACCTGGTCCTCCATCTCCACGTCACGGAAGCCGTGGCCAAGGGCGGAACCCTCCTTCGGCAGCGTGTCGAGGTAGCGGGCCGACGCCAACTTCGCCGTCTCCAGTGCCGCCTCGGCAGAGGTGCCGCCGACGGCGATCGCGAGATGGTACGGGGGGCAGGCCGCGGTTCCCAGGGTCCGTAGCTTCTCGTCGAGGAACTTCATGAACGACGCCGGGTTGAGGAGGGCCTTGGTCTCCTGGAACAGGTAGCTCTTGTTGGCCGAACCGCCGCCCTTGGCCATGAAGAGGAACCTGTAGTCGTCGCCGTCGACCGAGGCGATCTTGATCTCAGCGGGCAGGTTGGTCTTCGTGTTGACCTCGTCCCACATGTTCAGCGGGGCCATCTGCGAGAACCGGAGGTTCGCGCTCCGGTAGGTGTCGAACACCCCGCGGGCGATGGCCTCCTCGTCGCGCCCGCCCGTGGTGATCACGAACTGGCCCTTCTTCGCCTTGACGATCGCGGTGCCCGTGTCCTGGCAGCTCGGCAGCACACCGCCGGCGGCGATCGCAGCGTTCTTGAGAAGCTCGGTGGCGACGAACTGGTCGTTCGACGTTGCCTCGGGATCGTCGAGGATGTTGCGGAGTTGTTGGAGGTGACCGGGCCTCAGCAGGTGGGCGATGTCTCGCATGGCCGTTGAGGTCAACAGCGTCAGCGCCTCCGGCTCGACGCGGAGGAACCGCTCGCCGCCGGCTTCGAAGGTGGTGATCCCTTCGCTGGTGATGAGGCGGTACGGGGTCTCGGAATGCTCGACGGGAAGGAGCTCGGTGAATGCGAAGTCGGCGGATTCGGCCATACCGATGAACGTACTCGTGGAAAGATGCGGGGCGTGGCCCCAACCTCTGACAACGACATCGTCAAACATCGTGGGGATCTCGCCGGCGAGGTTTGGCGCGCGTTGGTCGAGGTCCACCTCTCGCGGCGTCACCTCATCGACGATGTAGCGGCCACCGTCGGGCTCAGCTCAGGTGATCTGCGCACGCTGTTCGCGTTGCAGCCTGGAGTCCCTCGCGCCCATCGGGTACTGGCCGAGATCCTCCACCGTGACCCGGCGAACGTGACGTGGTTGGTCGACCGTCTGGAGGCGAAGGGCTATGCCGAGCGGATCCGCCACCTTCGGGATCGCCGAGTCAAGTTGGTGGTGCTGACAGAGGCCGGAGCGGAGGCGCAGGAGAAGGTTCGCGCCGGGTTGGCGGTGCCGCCGGAGGAGTTCGAGCGGATGGAGGTCGAGGACCTCGAAGCCCTGGTGGATCTGCTGGGACGAGTGCCACGGCCGCCTTATTGGCCGTAGCCGGGTGGTTCCAAGGGCTCGGCGGCGCCTGGCAAGGGGTCGCCATCCAGCCCCAGCCCCAGCCCCAGCCCCACCGCCACCGAAGTTGCGTACGGATCCGCCCTCTGGAGACGGATTCCTACGCAGGTTCGTTGGTGGCCCTGAAGTTGCGTACCGATCCGCCCTCTGGAGACGGATTCCTACGCAGGTTCGTTGGTGGCCCTGAAGTTGCGTACGGATCCGCCCTCTGGAGACGGATTCCTACGCAGGTTCGTTGGTGGCCCTGAAGTTGCGTACGGATCCGCCCGTCCCCTCTGCTCAGAAGGTGACCGGGGTGGAGTGGCCGTTGCCCTTGGAGCCCAGCGATCCGGTTGCGTCGAGCACCGTGGTCATCGGGCTCAGGCGGGTCGCGGGCACCGAGGGGTCACCGGAGAGGAACGCTCGCACGGCAGCGGCCTTGGCGGTTCCGCCCACCACCAACAGGCGTACGCGCGCCCTGTTCACGCACGGGGGGGTCAACGTCATGCGACGAGTCCCTTGGTATAGGGCCGCGGTGAGCGCCACGTCGTGGGTGTCGTCCACCACGGGATCGCCGGGAACCCAGCTCGCGGTGTGACCGTCCTCGCCCAGACCCAGGTGAACCACATCCAGCACGCCGGCGCAGGCGCGCTCGAGCTCGTGCGCGTACCAGCCGGCAGCGGAGTCGATGTCGGCCGCGGTAACGGGCATCAGGTGCAGGTTCTGGGAGGGGAGGCCTACCGGCCGGGCGAGCCCTTCGATGAGATCGTTCGCGTTGCGGCGGGCGTCACCGTCGGCCGTCACGCGCTCGTCGACCTGCCATATGTGTACGGCGGGCCAAGCCAGCGGCATCACCGCAAGTAGGTCGAACGCGGCCCGCGGAGTGTTGCCTCCGCTGACGGCCAGGTGGCACAGACCGCGTGCTGCGATCGCGTCACCGATGGCGGCGGCGAGTCGAGCTGCGGTCACCGGCGCCAGATCGGCAGGGGGGACGGTGACGTGACGTTGCCAGGGCATCTCAGTGCTCCGGGACGGCCCAACCCTGGCCATCCACCAGCGCGGCTGCTTCGGCTGGTCCCCATGAACCCCTGGGGTATGGATGGATGGGGGGTGGTGTGTCGAGGACCGGCTGCACGATCCGCCAGGTCTCCTCCACCAGGTCCTGCCGACCGAACCGCCGCTGGTTCCCGTCGATCGCGTCCCCGATAAGGCGCTCGTAGGCCTGCTGCCGTGTGCCGAGGGCGTCGGCGAAGTCGACCGAGATGTCGACGGGCAGCGAGTCGAGGTGGGGGCCTGGCTGCTTTGCGTTGACCGTGAGGGTGACGCCGTCGTCGGTTCCGAGACGGAACCTCACCAGGTTCGCGGCGGGCCCGGGTGGGCCCATCTCGTCGAAGAGCATCGCCGGAGGCCGGCGCAGCACAACGACTACCTCTGTGGCCGAGGCGGCGAGGCCTTTGCCGGCACGAACCCAGAATGGAACACCCGCCCAACGCCACGATTCGATCGCCAACCGGCACGCAACATAGGTCTCGGTGGTGGAGCCGGCCCCTACGCCTGGTTCCTCGCAGTAGCCCTCGTACTGGCCACGTACGACTTGGTGGGGGTCGATGGGTGACATGGCTGCGAACACCTTGACCTTCTCGTCGGAGAGGTGACGTGCCTCAGGCCCGACCGGCGGCTCCATCGCCAAGAGCGCCACGACCTGCATGAGGTGGTTCTGAACCACGTCGCGCAAGGCGCCAACCGAGTCGTAGAACGCACCGCGACCCTCCACGCCGATCGACTCGGCCAAGGTGACCTGCACACCTGCCACGTAGTTGCGGTTCCAGATAGGTTCGAGGAACGTGTTCGCGAACCGGAACACCAGCAGGTCTTCCACCGCCTCCTTGCCGAGGTAGTGGTCGATGCGGAACACCCGCTGTTCTGGGACCCGTGCCGCCACGATGCGGTTCAGCTCCTGTGCAGACGCGAGGTCGCGGCCGAAGGGCTTCTCCACCACCACACGCCCCCGCTCGGTGAGTCCGGCAGTGGCGAGCGACTCGATCACCACCGGGAACATCGCCGGTGGGATGGCCAGGTAGTGGACTGCGTCGTGGGTGCCGGCGGTCGCGAGCGTGGCAGCGAGTGTCGCGAAGGTCGCCGGATCGGCGTAGTCCCCGCAGATCAGGTGGATCCGCCGACACAGCCGGTCGATCACAGTCGCGTCAGCGTCCTCGATCGCGTCGTTGATCGACCTGGCGACATCGGCTCGGAACTTGGCGTCGTCGTCGATGCTGCGTGCCACGCCCACCACCGGCATGTCGAGGCGACCGGCCTTGGCCAGGTGGTAGAGCGCCGGGAAGATCTTCCGTCTGGCCAGGTCTCCGGTCGCGCCGAACAGCACCAGCGCGTCGGCGCGTGGCAGCACGGTCACCCGCGAGCTTCCACATGACCACCGAACTGCTTCCTCATGGCCGAGAGCACTCGGTTGCCGTAGTCGGCTTCGCCTCGGGACGTGAAGCGGCCGAAGAGGGCGGCGGCCAGAACCGGTGTCGGCGCACCGGCCTCGATGGCCGCTTGGACGGTCCAGCGCCCTTCGCCCGAGTCCGACACCTGACCGCCGAACTCCGCGAGCTGGGGGTCCTCCACATACGCGGTGGCGGTTAGGTCCAACAACCACGACGACACCACCGACCCGCGTCGCCACAGCTCACTGATGGCGCCCACGTCGAGGTCGTAGCCGAGATGCTCCGGATTGCGCAGCGGCGACGTCTCCGCGTCGACGGTCCGGCCCTGGGCTCCGACATTCGCGTGGTGCAACAGGTTCAGTCCCTCGGCGTAGGCAGCCATCAGGCCGTACTCGATGCCGTTGTGGACCATCTTCACGAAATGGCCCGCTCCGGCGGGGCCGCAGTGCAGCCAGCCGGTCTCCTCCTGAACGGGTGCGCCGCTGCGCCCAGGGGTTCGCGGTGGTCCGTCGGGGCCGGGGCTGAGCGCGTCGAACACCGGTCGGAGGTGTTCGACCGATTCGGCGTCGCCGCCGATCATCAGGCAGTAGCCACGTTCGAGGCCGAAGACGCCACCGGAGGTGCCGACATCGAGGTAGCGCAATCCGATCTCGGCCAACTGTGCCGCCCGGCGAATGTCGTCGTGATAGTGGCTGTTGCCCCCGTCGATGACGATGTCTCCGGGTGCGAGCAGCGGTGTGAGCTGCTCGATCGTCGAGTCGACCACCGCTGCGGGCACCATGATCCACACCGCACGTGGGGTCGCGAGCGTCCCGACGAGCTCCTCGATGCTCGACGTCCCCTGGCAGCCGATCTCCGCTACCGCGCCGAGTGCGTCGGGCGAGCGGTCGTAGCCGGCGGTTCGCACGCCGGCCGCCTGGAGTCGTCGGACCATGTTCGCCCCCATACGCCCGAGACCGACCATTCCAATCGAAACGTCGCTCATGGCGGCCCAGTCTGGCGCGCCGGAGGGTGCCGTGGGGTCAGGGTGTGGGACTCAGCTGCTGGATCTGGTTGGTTGCGAGGGGAGCGAGCCCTCCCAACACGTAAGCGGTGCGGCCGACGACGGCGACTGCCGCATCGGAGAGGTTCGACGTGAGTGCCCCGGCTTGGGTGAAGGTGAACGTCTCCGTGTCGAAGCGGCGGATCTGGTTGCTGCGACCCGCGGCGACCCGTCCGCCCGCGAGGAAGATCGAGTCGTCGATTACGAAACCCATCGCACGGGACACGGTCTCGGGCATCTGCGCCACCACCTTCGACTCGCGCTTGGCGAGGTCGATGCGTTGTATGGAACCCGATGCGATGTCGTTCCACTCGCCTCCGAACACCCACAGGACACCGTCGAGGATGGCTGCGCTCGCGAAGCGCACCGGCTCGGCGAGGGCCACGATCGGCGTGAAGGTGACTCCGTCGGTGGACATCAGCACGTCGTTGGTGGGATTCGTGCCGTCCCACCCTCCGACCAGGTAGACCGCGGAGGTCTTGGGATCCGTCACAGCGACCGCGTCGGTTCGGGGTCCGGGGAGTTTGCCCACCGCCGCCGCTGCCTTGTCACCCACTCCGTAGCTCTGGATCGTGTCGACCGATCCCTTGGGGGTGGCCCCACCGACCACGAAGACCGTGTTGCCGAACGCTGTGGCTGCTGCGCTGTTGAGGGTGGAGGTCAACGAGCCGGTCTGGGTGGTGGATCCGGTTGCGGGGTCGAACGACCAGATCACGTTCGTCGACGACTTCGACTTGGAAAGCCCGCCCAACACCAGGACCTTCCCGCCCACGGTGGTCGCCTGAGCCTGGTAGTGCGAAGAGGGCAGCTTGTTGTTGAGGACCGTGGCGGTCAGGTTCAACGGAACCGCGGAGGTCGTCGTCGCCTTTGGCTTGGCGGTCGTGGTGGTGGAGCCGGACTTGGTTGCGGGGTCGTCGGAGCCACACCGCGACAGCGTGACGGAGATGAGGACGACGAGCGTGAGGGCGATGACCCCGGTTCGGATCAGGCGGAACTTGCGACGTGGGCTGAACGAGCTCCACCCGCCGCGGCGAGGTGGGCGATAGCCGATCGGTCGGATGGGGGCGTGTGGGCGGCCCCCGCGCATGTCGCTCACCCACCCGATTCTTGCCTGAAATCCGGTGGCGTACGGGGACGCCGAATCGGTTGGACAGATGGTCGGGCATCCGGACAGAGCCGATCCCGGCAACTGCCGATGGGTGGATGCAAGACTGTGGTCATGGGTGAGGAGGACCTGACGCCGTCGCGGTCGCCGGGTCGACGGGAGTTGCACCGCGTTGCGCGCACACGCGAATACCTCTCGATGGCGCTCGACATCGTCACCACCGAGGGTTTCGACGCCCTCACGATGCAACGTCTCGCGGACGAGTGTGAGTCCGCGATCGGCGCTGTGTACCGGTACGTCCCTTCGAAAGGTGCGCTGGTTGCCGAGATACAGCGGGAGGCCGTGGAGCGGCTTGGGACCTCCTATGCGGTGGCACGCTCCGCGCTGGAGCGCCACGTAGCAGGATCGGTCGCGTCGGATCTCGATGCCGCTGTGGTCGCGTTGAGTCGCGTCGTCCATCTCGGCAGGTGGTTCATCTCGCTCAGCGACACGCACCCTCAAGAGCTCCGACTTCTCCAGATGTTGTTGTCGGAGTCGCGGACTGTTGTCCCGGTGGAGGAGGGCCTGCGGGTGGTGCCATCGGTGATGCGCCTGTTGGACCAGGCCCGCGCCTGTGTGGAGGAGGCGACGGCGCTGGGGGCACTGGACGATCGCGACGACGCGATGACGCGGGTGGTCGTCTGGGCAGCGGGGGTCGGTGGCGTGATGCACGCGGGGCGCCTCGACGTCTACGACACGGAGCTCTTCGCCGGTAACAGGCTCGCGCGGGCACTGACCCACGACCTGCACCTGGCCTGGGGTGGATCCCCCACAGGGCTCGCCGCGGCGCACCGATTCGTCGATCGACTGGAGTCGGGGGAAGGTCCTGCCGATAGAGGAGTGTGCGAGCTACACGACTCCGAGGATTGACCGCGCTCGTCGTCGCCGCTGTGGGGGCGGCGGGGCTGGCGGCATGTGAGGTCCACCCAGGCAGCTTCGTGTTCAGCGGAGGCGGCTACGGCCACGGCGTGGGTATGAGCCAGTGGGGGGCGAAAGGGCGGGCGGACGCCGGACAGGGGGCAGCCGAGATCCTCGGTGCCTACTACCAGGGGGCCACGCTCGCCCAGAGTTCGCCCAATGGGCCTCGGATCAAGCTGGGAGACACCGCCAACACCCAGCTCGGCCATGCCTCGGCCTTCACGGTCTCCCGCGACGGCGGCGGCGGTCCAACGGTGTCAGGCGGGGCGGGTGAGCCGGTTTCGGTCTGGGCCGACGGCAACCTCGTGGTTGCCGCGAGGGCTGGGGGTAACCCGGGGCCGATCACCGTCATCGCCGAGGCGGGGCAGGCGGCGACGGTGGACTTCGCGCAGGGGACGCCCATGTCGGTTGCCGCTCTCGGCCGCTCCTACTCCTGGGGACGCCTCTCGTTGCGCGCGCACAGCGCCGGCACCCTCGAGGTGGTGCTGGACACGATCTCTATGCAGCAGTACCTGACGGGTGTATCCGAGGTGCCCTCCTCGTGGCCTGCTGCTGCGCTCCAGGCCCAGGCGATCGCGTCGAGGACCTACGCGGCCTACCGACTGGCCCGCCCACAGTCCTCGCGCTTCGATCTCTACGCCTCAACCATCGACCAGGCCTACGTGGGAGCGTCCCAGGAATCGGCAACGGGGTGGGTCGCGGCGGTGGCCGCCACCGACGGACAGGTGCTCACCCACGAAGGCCGGCCGATCCAGGCGTTCTACTCGTCGTCGAACGGCGGTTGGTCCGAAGCAAGCGACTACGTCTTCGTCGCGGCGCTCCCGTACCTGAGGGCCGTCGCGGATCCCTACGACGCGGCAGTGGGCAACACGAACGCGTCATGGACCGAGACCTACTCGGGCGACGAACTGCGCTCCGCGTTGGCTCGTGCCGGCTGGGGGGACCTCGGGGAGATCACCTCGATCCGCGTGCTCGGTGGCCAAGGGACCTCGGGGCGAGTGGATCGCGCGCAGGTCGAGATCGTCGGTGCGGCACACTCCGTGACCATCAGCGGAAACCAGTTCCGTGCGGCGATCAACTCCGCCATGCCCTCTTCGAGGGATCTGCTCTCCACCAAGTTCAGCGTCGCCTCTGCGGCGCCCGCGCCGGTCCAAGCCCCGCCCAGGGGCAACCTCGACAACAACGTCGGTGTGAAGGCGGCAGCGTTCGTGGCCGGATGGGCGACCGATGCGGATGCTCCCGAGGCGCCCGTGGACGTGGCGATCTTCGTGAACGGACGACTCGTGTCCCGGGTGACAGCGGACATCGACCGTCCCGAGATCGCCCCGTTCCTTCCCGGCTACGGGTCCCGCCACGGCTGGGCGACGCTGGTGCGGGCGCCGGGGCGATCCACGGTGTGCGCGTACGCGATCGACGTGGCGCCCGCCGGGGAGGTGGCGGTCGGGCACAACACGAAGTTGGGTTGCTCGGTAGTGAAGCGCTGAGCGCTGCGTCGGCACCCCCGCTCAGATCGGCTCTGCCGCTTCCCTCAGGAGCCTGACCAGCAGCGTCAGGGGCAGGCCGACCACGTTGTGGTAGCTGCCGTCGATGCGTTCCACGAACCTTCCGCCGATGCCCTGGATCCCATAGGCGCCGGCTTTGTCGAGGGGCTCACCCGTCGCCACGTAGTCGTCGATCTCCGCCGCAGTCATCGGGGCGATCGCCACTGTGGTCTCCGCTGCCGCGCTGTACGCCCGGCCGCCGGCGAGCACGGCCACACCGGTCGACACCGAGTGGGAACGCCCCGCGATCAGATCGAGCATGGACACGGCGTCCGCCGCGCCGGTTGGCTTGCCGAGGATGCGTCCGTCCACGGCCACCACGGTGTCGGCTCCGATCACCACCGAGCCGGGGTGTCGGGCTGCGATCGACGTGGCTTTGGCCCTGGCGAGCCTGCTCACGAGCTGTGTCGGGGCTTCGCCGGGCAGCGGGGATTCGTCGATCTCCGCTGCCTCCACCTCGAAGGCGTGGCCCAGCAGCTCCAACAGGTCGCGCCGCCGCGGGCTCGCGGATGCGAGCACCCAGCGTCTCATCCCCCGGATGCCGCGTCTCCGGCGGCCGCGTCTATTCCGTCGTCGCTGTCGCGCAGCTCGAACCAACGGTCGGGAAGCGAGACCGGCCGCGGTCCATTGGTGTGTCCGCGGCGGGCGCGTCTGGCATTGTCGGTCATCGTGGCCGTCGGGTCGAGTCGAGCCAACACGTCGAGGAGCTGTCGGCGGTCAGAGAGCTGTGAGAGCTCGCGGCGGGGGGTGGGACCGGTGGGATAGCCGGTGAGGTACCAGCCCGCGTGCTTGCGGAACTCTCGAGTGGCGCGGTGAGGATCGAACCACTCTGCGAGCAGGTCGAAGTGCTCCACCATCACGTCGATGATCTCGCCCAGCGATGGAGGATCGGGTACGGGGCGCCCGGCAAACGCCTCGGCAAGGTCGCGGAACAGCCAAGGCCTTCCCAGGCATCCACGGCCGATCACCACTCCGTCGCAGCCGGTCTCGGCCACCATCGCCATGGCATCTGGGGCCTCCCAGACGTCGCCGTTGCCGAAGACGGGGATCTCCAGCCGTTCCTTCAGCTCGCCGATGGCTGCCCAACGTGCCGTTCCGGAGTAGAGCTGCTCCGCTGTCCGGGCGTGGAGGGCGACCGCGGCGCAGCCCTCCCCCTGGGCGATCCGGCCCGTCTCGATGTGGGTCAGGTGATCCTCGTCGATGCCCAGGCGGAACTTCACCGTCACGGGAACGCTCCCGGCTGCGCGCACCGCGGAGCGAAGCACCGCCGCCGCGAGGCGGTGTCGCACCGGAAGAGCCGCTCCGCCCCCCAGCTTGGTCACCTTCGGCGCAGGACAGCCGAAGTTGATGTCGATGTGATCCACCCTGCCATCATCGACGAGCCGTCCCACAGCGTCGCCAACGACACGGGGATCGACCCCGTACAGCTGAATGCTCCGAGGAGTCTCGCCGGGGGCGAAAGCGGCGATCAGCTCGGTCTTGGGGTTTCCCTCGACAAGGGCTCGGGCCGTGACCATCTCCGACACGTACAAACCCGCGCCGTAGCGCCGGCAGATGGCACGAAAGGGCGCGTTGGTGACTCCGGCCATCGGAGCGAGGACCACTGGCGGGTCGACCGCGATCGGGCCGATCGAGGCGGCGTGGCTTGTCGCCGCGTCAGTAGTCGATGCCACGCTTTGCCCTGATGCCGCTGTCGTAGGCGTGCTTGATGGAGCGCATCTCGGTGACGGTGTCGGCGAGCCCGATCAGCTCGCCGGGCGCGTCACGGCCCGTGCAGATGATGTTGACCCCCTGCGGCCGCGCCCGAAGCACCTCCAGCACCTCGTCGATGGGGATCCAACCCCAGGTGAGCAGGTAGGTGATCTCGTCGAGGACCACCAGGCGGTGTTTCCCGGCCTCGATCACGGCGCGTGCCTTCGCCCAGGCGGCTCGGGCCACCTCCCGGTCGTGATCTGGGTTCGCCGTGTCCCAGGTGAACCCTTCGCCGAGGGCCCACCAGTCGACTCCGAGTTGACGTCCGATCTTCTCCTCGCCCACGGCCCAGTCGCCGGACTTGATGAACTGGAGTACCGCCACCTTCCACCCAGCCGCCACGGCCCGCAGCATCACCCCGAAGGCCGAGGAGCTCTTCCCCTTGCCGTCGCCCGTGTGAACCAGGATCAGCGAAGGGGCGGAGCGGAGGCCGTCGGGGCGGGGGTCCTCCCGTGGGGGCGTTTCGGTCATCGCCTAAGCCTAGGTAGCCGTTCTTCTTGCTCAAGTCCCGGCCGTAACAGCCGATGGGAACCTCGGTCCGCTGCTGCACTTGGAGAGTCGTTCCATGAACAAGATCATTCGTATCGCCGTCTCTGCCGGTCTGGTGTCGGTCGCGCTGGCAGGTTGCGGCTCGACCCAGCAGGTCGACACGGGCGCTCCCGCCAAGGCGACCACCGCGGCGGCGCAGCAGGAGAGCCCCACGACCACCAAGGCGCCCGCTGGTGTTCCGCTTTCGGAGATCACCGTGGTCGGCGAGGCGTCCACCCCCATGTCCGGGCCGATGAAGATGGACGCCAAGATCTACGAGGACAGCGTGTACCAGTCGCTCGACTGTGGCGCCGGCTTCACTTGGGTGTTCGATCTCAACCGCTCGTACTCGAAGCTGAACGCGACGGTCGGCTATGACGACAACGCGATCGCCGATGAGTCCTCCGTGGTCACCTTCAAGGGAGACGACGGGGCCGTCATTGGTTCGGTGACGGTGTCTCTGGGCAAGGTGGCTCCCGTGGAGATAAACCTCAACGGGGCGTTGCGGCTCCGGGTGGAGGTCGCACGCCAGAACGGCGGATGTATCGCCGAGACGGGCTACAGCTCGCGGCTCGCCCTCGGCGACGCGATGCTCACCCGCAGCTGACAACCCCCAGCCCCTCACCCAACCAGTTCGGTGGTTCTGGTGCAAGACCCGTGGTTCCGGGGGCTGGTTCAGAGCGTGAGGTTGGCGCGCAAGTAGAGCCGCTCGCAGCGGCCCTGTTCCTCGTCGATTCGCAGGGCCGCAACGAAGTGCTCGTCGAACTGGCTCGGATACCACAGCCGCTGTCGCTTGGCGGTCGTGATCGGTCCACTCGCCTCCATGAGGCGAGCTTCGGAATCGATCGCCACCGCCCGCTCGTCGATCGCGGAATCGCCGAGCATCGTGGCGTAGGGCCGCTCGGCGTAGAAGCCGACTCTGGTCGCTGACGCACCCAGGCGCCGTCCGACCTCGGCGAGCACCAGATGGTCGAGGTGATCGCCCACGCCCAGGGGTGCCAGCACCGCGTCGTGCCGCTCCGCCCACGCGGCGCAGACACGCAGCGCTGGTTCAACCTCGCCACTCGATGACGGATCCGCGTTCGGGTCGAGGTAACGGGAGGTGTCGGTGGTCTCCAGGCGAAGCGTCGCCTCCTCCCGGCCACCGATAATCAGTCGGTAGCCGAAGCGCCGGGAGTTGCGCTGCTCCTCCACCCGGCGGATGGCGGTGGCGATCGGTGAGCGGCGGCGCGTCGGATGGAACCATCGGACCCATGCGCTCCGCCCGAAGACAACCCCCACGGTCACCTCGTGACGGCTCAGGGCTCCGTCGATCAGCGACTGGCCGAGGCTCAACGGCGCGTCGTCGTAATGCGGTGAGAGGACGAGGATTCGCACGGTTCAGTAGTGGTAGGGGAACGCGGACCAGTCCGGTGACCGCTTCTCGAGAAACGAATCGCGTCCCTCGGCTGCCTCGTCGGTCATGTAGGCGAGCCGGGTCGCCTCCCCGGCGAAGACCTGCTGTCCGACGAGGCCGTCGTCGATGAGGTTGAACGCGAACTTCAGCATTCGCTGTGCCGTGGGACTCTTGGCGGTGACCTTCGCGGCCCACTCGATCGCCACCTGTTCGAGGCGTTCGTGGTCGACCACCTCGTTCACCATGCCCATCCGCAGCGCATCCTCCGCGGAGTGCTCGTCGCCGAGGAAGAAGATCTGGCGGGCGAACTTCTGGCCCACCTGGCGGGCGAGGTACGCGGAACCGAAGCCGCCGTCGAAGCTCGCGACATCGGCGTCGGTCTGCTTGAAACGGCCGTGCTGGCGCGAGGCGATGGTGAGATCGCACACCACATGGAGGCTGTGGCCGCCGCCCGCTGCCCATCCCGGCACCACGGCGATGACCACCTTGGGCATGAAGCGGATTAGGCGTTGGACCTCGAGGATGTGGAGTCGCCCGCTACGGCTCGGATCGATCGTCTCGGCCGTCTCGCCCTCGGCGTATCGATAGCCGGAGGCGCCCCGGATTCGTTGATCGCCTCCCGAGCAGAACGCCCAGCCGCCGTCGCGTTGCGAGGGACCATTGCCGGTGAGCAGCACGCAGCCAACGTCGCTGGATGTCCGGGCGTCCTCGAGTGCCCCGGCGAGTTCGTCGACGGTCCTGGGGCGGAAGGCGTTGCGCACCTCCGGTCGGTCGAACGCGATGCGGACCGTCGCCGCAGCGGGAGTGTCGGGCCTTCCCCGGTGGTAGGTGATCTCGCTGAGCTCTTCGAAGCCGGGCACGGGGTCCCACGACTGAGGGTCGAACAGGTCCGATACTTGAGGGAGGGCACTCATGATGAGTGGAGGATACGGCCCTCGGTAAGGTCGTCTCATCGTGGAACAGACGGCGTCGGCCATCGACCTCCTCCGGCGCCGATCGGTCGCGATGTTCCTCGCCGCAACGGTGCTGTCCACGACCGCCTTGATCTGCCAGGTCACGGCGTTGGGCAAGCTCGTGTTCGATCTCACGGGTCGGGAGCTCGACATCGGCTGGCTCGGTCTCGCCGAGTTCCTGCCCGTGGCGCTGCTGGTGGCGGTGGCCGGGTCGGTGGCCGACCGCTTCGACCGTCGCGTGGTCGTGCGGCTCGGGTGGGCGGGTGAGGCGATCGCCACAGGAGCTCTGGCCGTGCTCGTGGCGGCGGAGAAGGCCACCTTGGTACGGATCCTCACCCTCGTTGTGGTCTTCGGGGTGGCGCGGGCGTTCGCCAACCCTGCCGGAAGGTCGCTGCCTGCCAACATCGTGGAGCGACACGAACTCCCGCGGTTGGCGGCGTTGTTCAGCCTCTCCTGGCAGGCGGCGATGATCCTCGGGCCCATCCTCGCCGGGTTGCTCTACGCCCTCGATCCGATGTGGCCGTTCGTGGTCTCGACCGGGTTCTTGGGGTTGGCCGTCCTCTCCATGGCCTTCGTGCGGACCCATCAGACAGTGGCTTCGGGTCTGGTCGTGGGCCAGGGTCGGATGCACCAGGCCATCGAGGGTCTACGGGTGATTCGGCAGCGCCCGATCCTGTTGGGGGCGATCTCCCTCGACCTGTTCGCCGTGCTCTTCGGAGGTGCAGTGGCGCTGTTGCCGGTGCTGGCGGAACAGCGCCTCGGGGTGGGGGCGGTGGGCTTCGGTTGGCTCCGCGCGGCGGGTGGCATCGGCGCCGCGCTGACCGCCGGCGTCTTGGCCCTACGGCCGATCCGCCGCCGGGTGGGCCCGACCCTCTTCGTGGCCGTGACGATCTTCGGTGTGGGCACCATCGCGTTGGGCGTCACCCGCAACTACGCCGTGGCGTTCGTGTCGATGCTCGTGTTGAGCGGCGCGGATGCTGTGAGCGTGTTCGTCCGTTCCACGCTGGGTCCGCTGGTGGTTCCCGACGAGCTCCGAGGGCGAGTCGCTGCGGTGGAGTCGGTGTTCATAGGGGCGTCGAACGAACTGGGTGGCTTCGAGTCGGGGCTCGTGGGCCAATGGATCGGCGCGCCCGCCGCCGTGGTGGCCGGCGGAGTGTGCACGCTCGCGGTGGTGGGGACCGGGCTGGTTGTGTTCGGTCCTCTCCGAAGGGTCGACCGCTTCGAGGATCTCCGCTCCGACGGCCTCAGCGCCTGATGGTGACGCTGGAGGCGTCTGGGTCGTCGGGATCCAAGTCGAGCGCAACCGCACGGTCGCCCGGAGGATCGCCGGCTTCGACGACGATTGCGATCTCCTCGTTCCGCCGCGGGTAGAGGACCTCCTGAAGGCCCAAAGCGAACCCGGTCAGGACCGCTCCGGTGACCGAGCCTCTACGCCAACGTTCGATCTGGCCCGACGGCTCGATCGGCTCTTCGTCGAGGAGGGCGGATTCCTCCCAGTCACCCATCAGGACAAGTATCCACGGATCCGAGTGGCCTCGGCCACGCGGGTCAGGCCGATGGCGAACGCGGCGCCACGGAGAGAGCTGTGGTACTGATCGGCCTTCGCGTGCACTTCGCGGTAGGCGAGGCGGAGGCGGTCCTCGAGTTCCTGTTCGAACCGCTCTGCCTTCCAGGTGAACTGCTGGATGTTCTGAGTCCACTCGAAGTACGAACCGGTGACACCGCCCGCGTTCACCAGGACGTCGGGCAACACGGTGATCCCGCGCTCGGCCAGTAGCCGGTCGGCGCCGGGGGTAACGGGGTGGTTGGCCGCCTCGAGGACGACCTTCGCCTTGACCTCGGCAGCGTTGTCGGAGGTGATGACGGGTCCGAGCGCGGCCGGAGCCAACACGTCGCATTCGAGAGTGAGCAGCGTGTCGTTGTCGATGGGGTCTGCGTCGGTAAACGTGTTGAGGGGCGCTCCACCGTCGATGTGGTCGCAGATGGAGGGAACGTCGAGCCCGCCGGGGTCATGGAGCCCTCCGGTCACGTCGGAGACCGCGGTCACCCGCGCGCCGCGGCGGAACAGCTCCCATGCCATCGCCCGCCCCACGTTCCCGAAGCCCTGGATCGCCACGCGCGACCCGATGAGCTGGAGGTGGTGGTGGAGGAGGAACTCGTCGAGCACGAACACCGCGCCCAGGCCCGTGGCTCGCTCGCGGCCCGGCGCGCCCCCCAGCGACAAGGGCTTTCCGGTGACCACGGCAGGGGAGTAGCCGGCACGGTCGCTGTACTCGTCCATGATCCACGCCATCACCTGCGCGTCGGTGTTCACGTCGGGTGCCGGGATGTCTCGGTAGGGGCCGAGGTCGCTGGAGATCATGAGCGTGAATCGCCGCGTCATGCGTTCGAGTTCGGGAACCGACAGCTCACCAGGGTCGATCTCGACGCCGCCTTTGGCCCCCCCGAAGGGGATATCCACGATGGCTGTCTTCCAGGTCATCAGGGATGCCAGCGCACGCACCTCGGAGAGATCGACGGTGGGGTGGTAGCGGATGCCGCCCTTGAAGGGCCCGCGGCTGTCGTTGTGTTGCACGCGATAGCCCCGAACCATGCGGATCTCACCCGTGTCGAGACGCACCGGGATCTGCACCGCGATCTCTCGTGCGGGCCGTTCCAGCGCGCCGCGCATCTCGTCGGACAGCTCGATGAGATCCGCGGCCTCCTCCAGGTAGAGGTTCACGGCTTCGTGGGCCGGCAGTTCGCTATCCCCCATGCGCATCACGGTAGCGATGGCCGGGCCGGGTTTGCCCGCTCAGGCCTGGATCGCTTCGACCTCGATCTCGATCTTCACCTTCTTGCCCACCAGCACCCCGCCGCTCTCCAGCGCCTGGTTCCAGGTGAGCCCGAAGTCCTCGCGGTCCAACTCGGTGGAGGCCGAGAACCCGGCGCGCATGTTGCCCCACGGATCCTGGGAGACGCCGGCGAACTCGACCGCGAGGGTGACGGGCCTTGTCACGTCACGGACCGTCAGCTCGCCATGGACATCCCACTCGTCCTCGGAGGTGGGCTCTACCGAGAGGGTGCGGAAGGTCATGGTCGGGTAGCCGGCCACGTCGAGGAAGTCGGGCGAGGTGAGGTGGCCGTCGCGTTGTTCGTCTCCGGTCGTGATGCTCGCGGTCTGGATCGTCACGTCCACGCGCGAGTCCTCGGGACGTTCCCCGATCTCGATGTCTGTGCTGTAGTCGGTGAAGCCGCCTCGCACCTTGGAGACCATGAGGTGGCGAACGGTGAACCCGACGCTGGAGTGGGACGGGTCGAGGTTCCACTTGCCGGCCGCGGGGACGCTGCGGCCGTCGATGACCCGGACCGTGTCGGTTGAGGATGTGGTGGACATGAGGGCCCTTCCTTTCACTTCGGACAACTTGTACGAATTCAGACTACATACTGATTTGAATTCGTACAAGTTTTGCCGACCTAGGATGTGCCGATGCCGAAGGACCGCGACACGCCGTGGCTGAACGACGATGAGATGCGCGGGTGGCGCTCGTTCATCGCAGCCATGAACCTGGTCCACCGGGCGTTGGATCGCGAGCTGCGCCACAGCGTCGATATGACCGTCGATGACTACGGGGTGTTGGTACATCTCTCGGAGGCCACCGATCGCCGTGTGCGCCTCGGCGAGCTCGCCGCCCTTCTCCGAGTCCCCAAGGCGCACCTCACCTACCGGATACAGCGGATGGAGAAGTCGGGTCTGGTGCGGCGAGTCGGCTGCGACGACGATGGGCGGGGAGTGTGGGCGGTCATGACCCCCGAGGGCTTCGAGCGGCTGAAGGAGGCGGCGCCCATCCATGTGGCCGGCGTGCGCCGCCACGTTCTCGACCACTGGGACGCTGCGCAGCTCTCAGCGGTCGGCGACGCCATGGAAGCGCTCCTCCACGGCCACGACGGCTGCTGTGCCGGGGACGGCGCTGCCTCGGCGCCATAGCATCATCGCCTGTATGTCCGCTTCCCCGCCGACTACGACCAACGCCGTCGCGCCGGTTGTTCGCGCGCGCGGGCTGGTCAAGCGCTACGGGTCGACCTCGGTGCTCGACGGTGCCGATGTGACCGTGTTGGCAGGGGTGACCGGCCTGCTCGGCGCAAACGGTGCGGGCAAGACGACCCTGCTCGGCCTGCTGTTGGGCCTGCACCGTGCCCAGGAGGGCAGCATCGAGGTGCTCGGGTTGGATCCCAGCACTGCCGGATCGGAGGTGCGTGCCCGTGTGGGATACGCGCCGGAGCACCATCTGCTGCCGCCCGATGTCCCCGCGGACGACTTCGTTCGGCATCTTGCCGAGGTCCACGGTCTGCCGTCCTCGGAGGCGACATCGCGGGCGTCGGACGCGCTCTGGTGGGTTGGTCTGGGTGAAGAGCGTTTCCGGCCGCTCGGCACCATGTCCACGGGTCAACGCCAACGGGTGAAGCTCGCCATGGCTATCGCGCACGATCCCGACCTCGTCCTTCTCGACGAACCGACCGACGGGCTCGACCCGACCCAGCGTGAGACGATGCTGGAGTTGATCCGAAGCGTCGGCCACGAGTTCGGCATCAGCGTGTTGTTGAGCTCCCATCTGCTCGACGAGGTGGAGCGGACCTGCGATCGGGTGGTGATCCTCGACGGGGGCAAGGTGGTTGCCGACGGTCCGATCAAGGAACTGAGCGGAACCGCCCGCGGAGTACGGCTCGAAGTGGACGAAGACCCGACACCCCTCGTCGCTGCGCTCGTTGCCGGTGGCTACCCGGCGGAGTCCGACGGTTTGCGTGTGACGATCGGCCAGGCTGAGGGAGCCGACGACCACGACGCGTTGTTGCGGGTGGTTCGCGACCATGTGGCCGATGCCGGCCTCGGCATCCGACGGCTCGAGCCCCAGGTCGTCACCCTGGAGGACATCTTCTTGGGAGTCGGTCAGTGAGCGCCGAGCTCTCGGTCGACCCGGCCGCGCCACAGGCGCCTTCGGCCCGCATCCTCGAGCGTGGCTACCGGCGCTATGACGGCCCTCGCCGGGGCGCCTCGGGTGCCGCGCGCAGCGTGATCCGCCACACCGTGCAGCGTTGTCTCGGCCTGCACCGACCCGCCCGCGCCAAGGTCTTCCCGATTCTCACCCTGCTCCTCGCGTACGTGCCCACGGTGATCTACGTCGGAATCACCGTCCTCGGGAACCGTCTCCAACGACAGGGTGTGCCGGGGCGGGAGATGGTCAACCAGTTCATCCCGACCTACGCGTCGAACTACCTCCAGGTCGTGTTGGCGATCCTGCTGTTCGCCGCGTTCGTCGCGCCGGAGGTGCTCTGCCCCGACCGAAGGACCGGGATGTTGGGGCTCTACCTCTCCGCTCCGCTGACCCGAACCCGCTACCTGGTGGCGAAGGCCGCGGCCGTGTTGGCAATGGTCAGCATCGTCACAGTGGGCCCGCCCGTCATCCTCCTGGTCGGCTACGCCACCCAGGGCTTCGGCCCCGACGGGCTCGCGGACTGGGTCGGGACCATCGTTCGCATCCTGGGAGCCGGTCTCGCCGTGTCGGTGCTCTACTCGGCAGTGTCGCTGGCGATCTCGTCGATCACCTCGCGAAAGGCGGCGGCATCGGCGGCATTCCTCGCCTTGATCATCGGGCTGCCGAGCCTGCTCACATTCCTCGTCGTCGCCGGCGGCTACTCGACGACACTCCGTCTGGGCGATCTCTTCACCCTGCCGTATGAGGCCGTGTTCCGGATCTTCGAGGAACCGTCGCCTTTCCTCGTTGCCGGCGAAGAGGAACTGTCCGCTGCGACGGTGTGGGCCGCGTACGCAGCGTGGCTTGCCGCGTCGGTCGGGGTGATAGCCGTGTCGTACCGGCGGGTCCAGGTCACACGGTGAGTCGCCCCCTGGTAGCCAGACCCGGCGCGGCGATGGTGGAGTTCGACCACGTGAGCCGCTGGTACCGCAAGGTGGTCGCGGTGTCGGAGGTGACCCTCAGCCTGGGTCCGGGGGTGACTGCGCTGTTGGGGCCGAACGGGGCGGGCAAGTCCACGGTGTTGCGCCTCTTGTGCGGGCTCACCGCGCCCTCGCAGGGGACCGTGACCATCTGGGGACATGACCCGCGTCGGGTGCCCGCAGCGATGCGCTTCATCGGCATCGTCCCCCAACACGAGGGCGTGTTTCCGAACATGGGGCCACTTCGCTTCGTGGAGCTCGCCGGAGTTCTCCACGGCCTGGACGACCCACGGGCCGCGGCGATCGCGTCGCTGGAATCGGTGGAGATCGACCCCGGCGACAAGCGGTCGGTGGAGACCTACTCGAAGGGGATGAAACAGCGGGTCAAGATCGCCCAGGCCCTGGTGAACGGCCCGGCCATCGTCGTGGCCGACGAGCCGCTCAACGGCCTCGATCCCCGGCAACGGCGCAGCCTCATCGAGACCTTCGCCAAGCTCGGTGAGCAGGGCCGCTGTGTGGTCATCTCGTCGCACGTGCTCGACGAGGTGGAACGCTTCGGCTCACGGGTGTTGGTGATGGCCCAGGGCCGATTGGCCGCCGAGGGTGACTTCCACGCGATCCGGGCTCTCATGGACGACCGGCCGCATCTGCTGCGCCTGCGGTGCGACCGACCGCGGGAGATGGCTGCGCGGCTGTTGGCCGGCGGGACGGTGAGCGGAGCGACCCTGGTGGGGGAGGACCGCATCGAGATCCAGACGCTCGACCTGCCGGCATTCACGCGTGCGGTCGCGCCCGCCGCGCGGGCCGTCGACGCGCTCGTATCGGAAGTCCGGCCCCTGGACGACGACTTGGAGAGCGTCTTCCGCTACCTGGTGGGCGCGCCCGGCACGGGTGGGTCCGTGTGAGGGTGCTGCTCGCTCTGTACGGCACCATCCTGCGGGCGGTGGACACCCGGGCACGCCGCTATGGGTTCGTGGCGTTGGGGGCGCTCGGAGTGCTGGTCGCGTGGTCGGTGTCGCGCAGCTTCTTCCTGATCGACCCGGTGGCCGACGCGACGACGCTTCTCGACGTGTTCAACCTCACGTTCCTGGCTCCGGTGGCAGCGCTGGTGTTCGGCACGGCGGCGCTGGGTGACCCCACCGACGACAACACCCTCGTCTACCTGTGGCTGCGGCCGGTCGCCCGCTGGAAGCTCGCACTCGCCGCCATCGCCGCGGCCGTCACCTTCGTGCTGCCGTACTCGGTGATACCCGCGACGATCGAAGCGGCCATCGTGGCGGATGGACCCGTCGTCAGAGCAGCGGCCGTGTCCTCCGCCGCGGCAGGAGTCGCCTACTCCGCGGTGTTCGTGCTGCTCGGGCTCGTGTCACGCAGGTCGCTGGTGTGGGGCATCGGCTACCTGCTGATCTTCGAGAGCTTCATCGCCCGTGGCGGCAAGTCGCTCGGCGCGTTGTCGATCCACGCCCACGCCGCGTCGATCCTGGCCCGGACCGCCGAGGTGAAGCTGCGGCTCGGCTACTTCACAAGCCCGACCGCCCTCGTGTCCTTGACGGCGATCACGCTGATCGCCGCGTCCGTCACGACCCGGCGCCTGGGTCGGGCCGACGTGCCCTGAGTCGGAGCGAATAGCGTGCCAGGCCGATGACCGGCCGTTATGCATTCACGATCGACCTGGGAACCTCGGGTCCGAAGGTTGCGCTGTTCACCGTCGACGGCGATTACGTCGATGGCGAGTTCAGCCCCGTCGAGTTGGTCCTGGCGGGGACCCACGGGGTCGAGCAACGCCCGGAGGACTGGTGGAGTGGGATCACCTCGGCCAGCGAACGCCTGTGGTCGCGACTGTCGATCGAACCCACCGAGGTGGCGGCGGTGTCGGTCACCAGCCAGTGGTCGGGAACGGTGCCGGTAGACGCCGACGGACGTCACCTCCACAACGCCGTCATCTGGATGGACGCCCGTGGCGCAGCTCAGACCAAGGGCCTGGTGGGTGGTGCGGTGAAGGTCGCGGGCTACGAGCCACGCAAGCTGCGACGTTGGATCCAGCTCACCGGGGGCGCACCCTCCCACTCCGGCAAGGACCCCATCAGCCACATCTTGTGGATCCAAGACCAGCTCCCCGACGTGGCCCGGGCCACCGCCACCTACCTGGAGCCGAAGGACTATCTGAACCTACGACTCTGCGGACGGGCGGTCGCCACCTACGACTCGATCGTGTTGCACTGGTTGACCGACAACCGCGACCCGAACCGCATCGACTACGTGCCCGAGCTGATCGCCCAGTCGGGTGTCTCCCGCTCGCAATTGCCCGACCTGGTGGCAGCGACCGATGTCATCGGCGGGTTGGGTCACGACGCTGCCGCCGAGCTGAACCTCCCCGAGGGGACACCGGTGATCGGCGGGACCCCCGACGTGCAGTCCGCGACGATCGGATCCGGCGCCGTGGGCGACTTCGAGGGGCACCTCTATGTGGGTACCTCGGCGTGGCTCACCTGCCATGTGCCGTTCAAGAAGACCGACATCCTCCACGGAGTGGCTTCGCTGCCGTCGCCGCTCCCGGGCAAGTACTTCGTTGCCGACGAGCAGGAGACGGCTGGGGCGTGTCTCAACTGGCTTCGAGATCAGGTTCTGTGGCCCTCCGACGCGCTCGGCTCGGGCTCAGCGCCCGACGACGCATTCGAGCGGATCGATCGACTCGCGGAGAGTTCGGATGCGGGAGCGAACGGTGTGCTGTTCACGCCGTGGCTCAACGGCGAGCGCACCCCGGTGGACGACCACACGCTGCGGGCCGGGTGGTTGAACCTGTCGCTTGGGACCACGCGCGCCGATCAGGTGCGGGCGGTGCTCGAAGGCGTCGCCTACAACAACCGCTGGCTGTTGGGAACGGTTGAGAAGTTCGTGGGCCGCCCCTTCGGAGGGCTGAACTTCATCGGAGGAGGCGCCAACAGCGACCTGTGGTGTCAGATCCACGCGGACGTGTTGGACCGGGAGATCCGCCAGGTGGAACACCCCATCCGTGCGAACGCGAGAGGCGCTGCGTTGTTGGCGTCGGTCGCGTTGGGCCACTGCGAGGTGGCGGATCTCGGGTCGAAGGTGAAGGTGGCCCGCACCTACCAGCCGGACCCGGGGCAGCGGGCGACCTACGACGAGATGTTCGGCCACTTCCGCAGCGTCTACAAGCAGAACCGAAAGATGTACCGCGCCCTCAACGAGGGCTAGTGCCGTAGCAGCCAATGCGTGGGGTCTGGCGAGCGGTCAGCGGTTCTGCGCCTCGCGGCGGTTTCCGGCGATCGTGCCGATGACGATGATTGCGATCGCTACCAGCATGATGATCGTCGCAAGCACGTGGACCTGGGGCGGTAGAGCGATGCGGGCCGAGTCGAAGATGCGCCGCGGGAACGTGATGGTCGGCCCGGCCACGAACGACGTGATGATGTAGTCGTCGATGCTGAGCGCGAGTGACAACAGGAACGCGGCGAGCACTCCCGGGATGATCATCGGCACCGTGATCTGCCAGAACGTGCGTGCCGGGGTGGAGCCCAGATCCGCGGCGGCGTCCTCCAGCGACCAGTCCAACCCGCGGACACGGGCCTTGACGGTCATCGCCACGAAGCTCAGGCAGAACAACGTGTGTGCGATCACCACTGTCCAGAAGCCACGGTCGACGCCCAGGTTGAAGAACAGGGTGAACAACGACGAGCCCATGACGATCTCGGGCGTGGTCAACGGCAACACGATGAGCAGGTTCATCGCGGCGCCACCGTGCATCTTGTAGCGGGCCATGGCCATCGCCATGAGCGAGCCGAGGATCGTGGCGATGATGCAGGCGACCATCGCCACCTCGACGCTGACCAGCAGAGCGTCGGTGAACGCCTTGTCCTTGAACGGGTGGAGCCAGTTGTCGAAGGTGAATCCCTGCCAGGAAGTGTTGAACTTCGTCTCGGGATCGTTGAACGTGAACACGGCGATCGTGACGAGGGGGATGAACAGGTAGACGAAGCCGCCGATCGCGACGATCCACAACACGATCGTTCCCCACGCACGGCGCGGACGACCGGGCGAGGAGGTCGACGACATGGGCTTGGTGGTGGTGGCGGTCATGCCAGGTCCTCCGTTCCCAGGAACTTCGCGTATATGAGTACCGCGGCGGTTATCAGCACCATCAGCACGAGGCTGATCGCGGAGGCAGTCGGGAAGTCGCCCGCGTCGAGGAACCTCGACTGGATCACCCCGCCGATCACCGGCTCCCTCGCGGCGTTGCCCAACAGCTCGTTGTTGATGAAATCACCCGATGCCGGGATGAACGTCAAAAGCGTGCCGGCGACCACGCCGGGCATCGACAACGGCAGGATCACCGAACGGAACGTCCGGCTGAAACTCGAATACAGGTCCGATGCTGCGTCGATCAATCCGACCTGCACCTTCTCGAGGCTCACGTAGATGGGCAGCAGGGCGAAGGGCATGAAGTTGTAGATGAGCCCTCCGATCACCGCCGGCGGCGTGTTCATGATCTTGCCGTTCGTGGTGAGCCGGATTGCGTCGGTCGCCCCGAGCAGCCCGAGTGAGTCGATGATCCCCAGCACCGGACCGTCATCCGCGAAGAGCGACTGCCAGGCGATGGTCCGCAGCAGGAAGCTGGTGAAGAACGGAACCATCACCAGACCCAGAAGGAGGTTGGCCCATCGGCCGGCCTTGAAGGCGATGAAGTAGGCGATTGGGTAGGCGACGACGACACACACCACGGTGGCGATCGCCGCGTAGATGAAGGCTCGCTCCAGGTGCGGTCCGAAGTCGGTGAACGCGGTCGAGAAGTTCGACCATTTCCACTGGAAGTCGACGTCGCTGCTGCCGCTCTCCTTGCGGACCGACAGCGCGATCTTCAACAAGGTGACCAGCGGCACCAGGAAGAACAGGTACAGGCACAGCAGGCCCGGCAGCGTCATCAGGTACGGAGCGAAGCGTGCCTTCCGCAAGGAGCGGTCGTCGGTGGTGTCGTCCTTGGCCATCTCAACCCCCGGTGATCGTGACGAACCGATCGGTGACCGATTGGTCGATCTTCGTCGGCAGCTCCGCGAACACGTACATCCGCGACTTCACGTCCGCGTCGGGGAACAACAGCGGGTTCTCGGCGAGCGCGGCGGTGTCACCCCCCTGTTTCTCCAGTTCCTCACGTACCCCAACCACCGGGCTCACGTACTGGACATAGGCGGTGATCCGGGCGGCGTTGACGGGGTCGTACACGAAGTTCATCCACTTCGCTGCGGCAGCACCGTTGGCTGCACCCACGGGGATGACCATCGAGTCGAACCAGTTCATCGCCCCCTCCTCGGGGAACACGAACCTCACATCGGGATTGGCGGTCTGGGCGATGTCGCCAGACCACGCGGTGCACGCGGCGAGGTTGCCGTTCTCGAGGTCCTGGAGGTAGTCGTTGCCGTGGAAGCGGCGGATGTGGCCCTCGTCCTTGGCCTGCTCGATCTTGTCGAGCGCCTCGTTGAGCGTGTCCTCCGTCGCCTCGGAGGGATCGTTGCCCTGGGCGAGCATCACGAGGCCCACCGCGTCGCGCATCTCGGTGAGGAAGCCGACCTTGCCCTTGAAGGCGGGATCGAACAGGTCGTTGATGCTCTTCAGCTCGCGTCCGGTGTAGTTGATGTTGTAGGCGATTCCGGTGAAGCCCGACTGCCATGGCAGGTGGTACTTCGCACCCAGGTCCCACGCGAGGTTCAGATACGAGGGGTCGAGGTTCTTGTAGTTGGGTATCAGGTTGAACGGCAGGGGAGCGAGCCACCCCTTGCTCTTGAGTCGGGCCACCATCCAGTAGGTGGGCATCACGACATCCCACGGCGTGTTGCTACCGGCGTCGAGGTAGGCGGCGAACTCCTTGCCGTAGGCCTCGTTGTTGTCGTTGTAGGTCTCGGAGTACTCGACCTCGATCCCGGTGGCCTTCTTGAAGCGGTCCACCGTGCCCACCTCGCCGTCCGCGGTCACGTCGATGTACTCGGTCCAGTTGAGGATGTGGAGCTCGTCGGCGCCGCCGCCGAGTCCACCGCCGACCGAGGTGTCGCCGCCCGTCGATGCGGAGCCCTTCTTGTTGTCGCCACCGATGCTGGACAGCCCGACGGCGCCGACTGCTGCCACGACGGCGACGCCGCCGCCGATGAGCAGCTTGCGTCGGTCGAGCTTCGGCCCGTCGTCGGCCACGGCGTCGCCCTTGTCGGAGATGTCCTTGCCGGCCATCGTTGCCTGGACCTCGTCCACGTCGGTCGTGGTGGCACCCACGATCTCGGAGCGGCCCTTCAGGAGGAAGGCCGAGCTCTGCGACCAGCTCAAGGTCACCTCGTCGCCGGGCCGGAGCCCTGCGATCTCGTCGTCGGCCTCGAGGGACACCAACAGCTCGGTGTTGGCGGGGCCGTCCGCGATCACCCGCAGGTTCGAGCCCTGGAAGATCACGTCCTTGACGGTTGCGGGCATGCTGCGACCATCCGCGGTGCGCGCCTCGCGACCAACGTCGATGCGCTCGGGACGCAGCATGACGGTGATCGGATCGCCGTCGGAGTGCCCCGCGACGTTTGAGACCTCCAGGTTCACCCCGGAGTCGAGCACGGCCGTCGGCGTCGAGCCGTTGATCGACAACCTCCCCGGCAGCAGGTTCGCCGAGCCGATGAACCCGGCCACGAAGATGCTCGCAGGCGAGTCGTAGATCTCGGTCGGTGTGCCGATCTGCTCCACCCGGCCCCGGCTCATCACCGCGATCCGGTCGCTCATCGTGAGCGCCTCGCCCTGGTCGTGGGTGACGAAGATGAACGTGATGTTCACCTCGCGTTGGATGCGCTTCAGCTCGATCTGCATCGCCTCGCGCAGCTTGAGGTCCAGCGCCGCGAGCGGCTCGTCCAACAACAGCGCTGCGGGAAGGTTCACGAGCGCACGAGCCAGAGCGACACGCTGCTGTTGGCCCCCGGAGAGCTGGGTCGAACGCCGGTTGGCGAACTCGGCGAGCTTGACGATCTCGAGCATCTCCATCGAACGCTTGCGGGCTTCCGCCGCCGGCACCTTCTTGGAGCGCAGGCCGAATGCCACGTTGTCGACGATGGACATGTGTGGGAACAGCGCGTACTGCTGGAAGACGGTGTTGACGTTCCGCTTGTAGGGCGGCACCGTCGACACGTCCTTGCCCTCGAGGAGCACCCTGCCCGAGCTGGGTTGCTCGAAGCCGGCGATCATCTTCAACAGCGTCGTCTTGCCGCAGCCCGATGGGCCCAGCATCGAGAAGAACTCGCCCCTTGCGATGGAGAAGTCGGCCCGCTCGACTGCGACGAAGGAGCCGAACTCCTTGCGGACGCCCTCCAACACGATGACATCGCTGGTGGTGGCCTTCAACGTGGGCTCGTCGGTCACGTCCCCTCCTCATGTCTGTTTCGCGGGATGGTAGATGCAGTGGAGTGACCTATGTCCGCATTCGCGCCGTCTTGGGTTCGTCGGCGGGCGGGTGGCCTAGCGTGGCCTCGATGAGGCCGACCACCGATCGTCGAATGGCTGCCGTAGCCGCCGCCGTGATTCTCGCGACCATGGGCTTCGCCATCGGATTCAAGGTGGCTGAGCCGGCCGTCCCGTCTGACGACTCGGTTGACGTGGGCTTCCTCCAGGACATGGTGGATCATCACGACCAGGCGGTGGTCATGTCGGCCTACATGATGCGCCCCGACTCGGGTGCCGACTCCACCGTGCGCACCACGTCCTTCGAGATCGTCATGCAGCAGCGATACGAGATCGGCCTCATGCATGCGTGGCTGCGGGACTGGGGATACGACCTGGGCGAGACCGACCGCTTGGTGATGGGTTGGATGGGGATGGAGCCCGTGCCCCTGAGCGAGATGCACGGCATGCAAAGCGAGTCTCAGATGCAGAGCCTGGAGGACGCACGGGGGCGAGAGGCCGACGAGAAGTTCCTGGACATGATGATCGACCACCACCAGGGGGCGGTCGACATGGGCGACTTCGTCAAGAAGCACGCTGCCGAGGAGAAGGTCCGTTCGTTCGGGGAGCGCGTCGCTCGGATCCAGCGCAGCGAGATCCTCGAACTGAAGGCCTTGCAGCGCCGACTCGGCCTCCCCGTCAGCTGAGCTGGGCGCGTTCGGTCAGCTGAAGGCCCGGCGGCGGCCGCTGAACATCAGGAGCCCGGCGCCGACGATGACCAGGCCGAGCCCCATCATCATGATCCCCTCGGTCTCGGCGCCGGTAGTGGCCAGGCGGGTCGAGCTGCCCGGACCGCCGCCGGAGGTGGAGTCCTTCGTTGCGGTGGGCACCGTGGTGCTCTGAGGACGCAGGATCGTGGAGGTGGTGGGCTTGATGGTGGTGGTCTCCAGCACCCTCGCGGTGAGGCCCACGTAGTTGGCGGGGTCGGTGGCGGTGATTCGCCCCGATCCGTCAGATGGGTTCCCCGAGGCGGTACCGATGTTGGTGTGCTGGCCGTCGGTGGCTACCTCGGTGGCCACACAGGTCATCGATTCGCCTGGGGCCAGAGAGCTGCGTGGGCAGCTCACCGTGGCGATCCGGTCGTCGGTGACCTGTACCGAGTCGAGCCCGAGGGATCCGGTGTTGGTCACCAGATAGGTGAAGTTGGCCACCGAGCCGGCGTTGAGGGTGGGTCCGGGTGCGGTGTTGGCGTCGTTGCCATTCACCGACTTCACGATGCTGATCCCCGGGGCCAGTGCGCGGGTGTAGCCCGCATCGAAGGAGTGGTCGTTCGAGCCGGCGTCTCCAGTGTGGAGTTGCAGGGTGGGCAATCCGTTGCCTGTGGCAGTCGGTTTGGAACCTGTGGTCGCCGAGCCCTGCCCGGCGACGGTGATGCGCAGGTCGGCCGCCGCGACGCCTATGCCCGAGGTGTCGGCGGTCGCCACGTCGAAGGTCATCGAGTAGTCGGCGTTCTTGACGATTCCACCGGGCACCACTCCATAGGAGGGGCCTGGGTTGGTGGGCAGGTTGGAGGCATCGGCCGACACGAACCAGTACTGGCCGGCAGCGTCTGTCACTGCGGTGGCGACCTGTCCGCCCTGTGCGTCGAGAAGCGTGACGCTCACGCCGGGGATCGGTCGCTCGGTCGGGTCCTGCACGCCGTCGCGGTCGGCATCGAACCACACGAAGTCGCCGAGCTCGATTGGCGCCTCGTCGCACATGGCTTCGATGTCGCCCAAGCCGTTGACCTTGCCGAAGGGATTGGTGCCTCCAAGCGTGCCCCGGTACATGGAATAGGCGCGGACGTTCAGGTCGGTGGAGTCGGTCCCGCTCGGCGCGTCGTTGCCGGTATCGGTCATGAACCGCACACCGAGGGTGTCCCACCGTCCGAAGAGGTCATACGCGGTGGTTGTCATGTTCGACGTGCCCGGCTGGTGATACAGCGCGCCCATCGTCACCTCGTCGTGGCCTTCGAGGGTGGGCACCCCGGAGGTGGCGACGTTGTAGAGCGAGTTGTCGCCGTCGTAGAACTCACCGCCGCCGGGACCCATGCCGCCGTTGGCCGTTCCCGTGACGGCGCCGGAGGTGCCGTTGGACTCCAGCACCCACGATCCACCGCTGGGGGCGAGCCGCAGCGTGTCACCGAACGCATACCCGGACAGCAACAGCGGCCAGCTTCCCGTGGGGGAGAGGGGGTTCGCGACGGTTCCGGCGGGGATGAAACGGCCGGACTGGTCGCCGAAGCGATCACGGAAGCCGAGGCTCATCGACCCGTCGTCGGAGAAGGCGATGTCGCTGAGCATCGGCTGGGCGCCGGTCTGGGTGCGGATGATCCTCCCGTTGGCCGGGTCCGGTGTGTCGGCGGAAGCGGGCTGTGCACCCCAACGCCTCCAGTTGGCGGAGCCGTCGACCGCGGTGCACCGTGACGAGGAGAAGGCGGTCTTCGCCACGTAGGCACAACCCCGCTGGTAGTTCAGCGGGAACTGGGCGACAGGTGACGGGGCGAAGGTAGAGGTGTCCGGATCGAACGCGAGCACCCACGCGGTGGGTGCCGCGCCGCTCGCCTGTCCCGAGTCGACGCCACCGACGTAGAGGACACCGTCACGGGAACCCAACCCGAAGGGACGTGAGTCGGCAGGGTTGGTCGCGATGGCGGGGATTGGGAGGTTGGCAACGGGGCCGTCTCCGACGAGGTCGCCGGTGGATGGATCGAGGGCGAACACGACAAGGCGACGGCTCTCGAGGTTCACTGCGTAGAGGCGGTCGCCGAACACATCGATGTCACCCCATCCCACCTTGCCGATCTCGTCGGTCCAGGGATCGTTGTACCAGTTGCCGTTGGTCACGCTTCGGTTCGTGGAAGATCCCGACGACCACAACAGTTCGGGTGCGGCATTCCCGTGTCGGACGTATATGGCCCCGGAGCCGGAGGGGCCGAACGGCACGTACTTCTTCGCGTAGGACGCCAGGTAGAGAGTGGACGACGCTCGGTGCCAGCCCTGGCCGTAGATCGAGCCCGTCTGGCCGAGAGTGGTGAGGTTCGTCTCGTCGGGGGAGTCGAAGCCTGCCGGGCCGGGGACTGTGGTGTTGTGTGCCGAGGTCTCGGTGGCGCCTGCCGAGAACGGGAACGAGGCCGATGTGGCCAGATCCGTTCCACCCGGCGCGCCACTGACGAAGCACGAGACGACCAGGCTCGGATCGGTCTGGCAGTAGTCCTCGGGGTCGAGCACTCCGAAGCTCACCGAGGAGCCGGCGGCGGCAACGGTGACCGACGAGCGGTTGTCGGTTCCGTGAGGCCCGGATCGCAGATGGTTGGCCCAGCCCGAGAACTCGATGCGGTAGGGGCCGCTGCCCAGCGAGGCGACCGAGAGGGTGAAGGCTCCAGAGGCATCCGACGTGGTGGACAACGATGCCCCGGCGACATCGGTCGCGGTGACCTTCACGCCGGACTGGCCGCCTTCGGAGGGGTCGCGCCGGCCGTCGGCATCGGCGTCGCGGTAGACGGTCCCGGTGACGGGAGCGTCGCCGGGCGCTGCGGAGCCGGGTAGCGCCATCAGACCGACACCTCCGACCACCAGACCCAGTGCGATCCCCGAACGCAGGATTCGCCTACGACCGCGGGAGCGGGCCGGCGCGCCGATCGTCGATGCCGGCGTCGCCTCTGCCATCTCTGCCGACATCTCTGCCGAACGCTCCACCGTCGAGTTCTGCAACTCGAGTCCCTTCATGATCCGCCTACACCTATACCGCAGGGCAACAGTTTCGCACGCGACCACCTCCCCACGCCCGGGGCGATCCTACCCATGTCGTTTGGGCCGCATGTAGACCGCGATGCTCGATGCGCGGGCCCACTTGCGTCTCGACGCATCGCTTGTTTTCGAGCAGCGCGCTGGTAGGTTCGGTCCGCCCCAGTGTGGCGCTGGGTCAAGGAGGCACGAAGTCATGGCTCGAAAGCGTCGGGGGTTCGCAGCCCTCGCATTCCTCTTCACGCTGGCGCTGGTGGCCGCCTCGTGCGGTGACTCGAAGGAGTCCGGCGACGGTGGCGACGGCGACGGCGGGGGTGGTGACGTCACGACGACGACGGCCGCCCGCTCCGACGCGTGTCGCATGTTGGAGTACGACGACAACGCGCCCGACGGTGGCGAGTTCGTCGACTACGCACAGCTCGCCTCCGGCGGTGACAACACCAGCTTCGACCCCCAGGCCGTTCAGACCCTCGACGAGTCCCAGATCACCACAGCGCTTTGGGACGGGCTCACCGAGTTCGACTTCTCCGACACCTGCAACCCGGTGCTGAAGCCGCAGGTGGCCGAGAAGTGGGAGGCGAACGACGACGCGACCGAGTTCACGTTCACCATCCGCGACGACCAGGAGTTCTCCAACGGCGAGCCGATCAAGCCGTCGAACTTCAAGATCGCCTGGGAGCGCGGCGGCTCCGCCGAGTTGGCGTCCGCATACAGCTACCTCATGGCGTATGTGAAGGACGGCGACAAACTCCTCGACGGGTCGATGACCACACTCGACTCGATCGTGGCCGATGACGACGCCATGACCCTGACCGTCACGCTCGCATCGCCCAACGCGGACTTCCCTGCGATCGCCTCGTTCCCGCTCTTCTACCCGATCTCCACCGCCGACTACGACAAGATCGGCAACACCACGGGTTGGGGTGCCAAGGGCATCAGCATCGGCAACGGCCCCTACAAGCTCGAAGCGGCCGACGCCCCCGACTCGGGTGAGGTCGTGCTGGTGCGCAACGAGAAGTGGAAGGGCGGCCTCGACGGAATGAAGCGCCCGCATCTCGACAAGATCACCTTCAAGATCACCGCGGACGTGGAGAGCGCGTATCAGGCGTTCGAGTCGGGTGAGGGCGACGACGGCCCGATCCCCTCAGGTCAGTTCCAGCCGGCGATGTCGAACCCGGACTACAAGAACACTGTGGCGTCGGCCACGCTCGGCGCCTACTTCTTCGACTTCGGGTTCAATGACCCGGTCGTGGGCGGGGAGAAGAACGTCAAGTTGCGCCAGGCGATCTCCATGGCGATCGACCGCGAGGAGATCAACCAGAAGGTCTACGAAGGCACCCGGACCACCGCGACGGGGATCGCTCCTCCCGGCATCCCCGGCTTCAAGGCCGACCTCTGCAAGTACTGCAAGACAGATGCCACCGCGGCCAAGAAGGCATACGACGAGTGGGTCGCCGACGGCGGCAAGCTCAGCTCGCCGATCAAGCTGTCCTTCAACGCGGGTGGCAGCCACCAGACGGTGGTCGAGACCATGCAGGCCAACCTCAAGGACGTGTTGGGCATCGACGCCGAGCTGAATCCCATCGAGGAGAGCTACTTCAAGGTCATCGCCGAGGAAGGCGCCTGCCAGATCTGCCGTTCGGGCTGGTACGCCGACTACCCGACCTACGGCAACTTCATGGTCGACCTGTTCGGCGCCGTGTCGATCGGGGGCAACAACCTGGGCCGCTACGACGACCCGACCTTCGAGAAGCTGATCGCGGACGCCCAGAAGGAAGTGGACGACACCAAGCGCGGCGAGCTCTACCAACAAGCCGAGGAGCAGCTGCTGAACGAGTCGGTCTCGGCGATCCCGCTGAACTGGTACACAGGCGATCAGGTGTATCGGACCAACGTCGTCAACTACGACCAGCCGCCGCTGGGGACCATCCGCTGGGAGAAGGTCGCCAAGACGAGCTGAGTCGATGGACCACCGGAGCACGGGGGCGGGCCATGGGCCCGCCCCCGTTTCCCCCTTTTCGACCACCTTCCGTTTGCGGGTTTCACGCGCATGACGAGCTTCGTGCTCCGGCGACTCGTGTCGCTTGCCTTCACGTTGCTGGGCGGGTTCACCGTCCTGTTCGTGTTGTTCTTCGCCCTCCCCAGCGACCCCGCCGAGGTGATCGCCGGGGGCAACGGCAAGAACCCACCGCAATCGGTCATCGACAACGTCACGCGCAAGTACCACCTCGACGAGTCGATCCCCAAGCAGTACGTTCGCCGCCTCTGGGAGACGATGACCCTCAGCGGCGAGTCGTTCCGCACCCGTGAACCGCTGAGCGACACGGTGGCCGATCGCCTGCCGAACAGCCTCCGGTTGGCGATCTGGGCCATGGCCATCGAGGTGACCGTCGGGGTCGGCACCGGGGTCCTGTCCGCCAGGCGGCGCAACTCGCTGGTCGACACCGCCTCCACGCTGGGCACCGCCATCGTCAGCGCGATCCCGGTCTTCGTGCTGGCCTACCTGCTGCGCCAGGTCACCGGCGTGTACGCCTTCCAGCACCAGTGGCCCGAGTGGGCCCGCTTGCCTGTGCTGAGCGAGGCCGACCGGGGGTGGTACCTCGGGATCATCCCGAACCTCGACCAGCTCGAGCAGATCATCCAACCGGCACTCGTGTTGGCGTCGGTGTCCACGGTCGTGGTCGCCCGCCTGACCCGAACCACCATGCTCGAAGCAGCCGGATCGGATCACGTTCGCACTGCCCGGGCCAAGGGCCTCAAGGAACGGCAGGTGCTGAGCCGCCACACGCTGCGCAACGCCCTCATCCCGGTGGTCACCTTCGTCGGCATCGACTTCGGCACCCTCGTGGGCTTCGCGATCCTCACCGAGACCGTGTTCGGCTGGCCGGGCCTGGGGTCGCGGGTGGCGCGGGCCGCCGGCCAGAGCGACCTTCCAGTGGTGCTCACCTTGTCGATGGTGGTGATGGCCCTCTACGGCATCGCGAACCTCATCGTGGATGTCAGCTACGCCAAGTTGGACCCTCGGATCCGCCTCGGTGGTGCGAGATGACCCTGCTCGACCCCCACAGCGTGCCCTCCGCCGACCAGTCGCTGCTCGAAGCGGGCCCCGGTCGCTCCCTCGCCCAGGACGCGTGGCGGCGCTTCCGACGCAACCGCCTCGCCATGTTCGGTCTGGTGCTTGTCGCGTTCCTGGTGATCGTCGCCCTGGTGGGTCCATTCGTGGTGCAGGACCCGACCAAGTTCTCCAAGACCGTCTTCAAGGAGCCGCCCACCAACCAGCACCTCTTCGGCGTCGACCATCGCGGCGCCGACGTGCTGGCCAACGTCGTCTACGGCATCCGCCTCAGCCTGTTCATCGGGATCATGGCCACCGTGTTGGAGACGGTCATCGGGATCCTCATCGGCGCTGTTGCCGGATGGTTCGGCGGCTTCTTCGACACGGTGTCCATGCGGCTGGTCGACGTGATGTTGGGCATCCCCTACATCATCTTGGCCTACGCCTTCATCACGGTGTTGGGCCGCGGTGTCCTCGCGGTGATCCTGACACTCGCCCTCACTGCGTGGCTCCAGACGGCGCGAACCGTGCGGGCGGGATTCCTCCAGGCGAAGGAGCTCGAGTACGTGGAGGCCGCAAAGGCGTTGGGCGTGGGCCAGTGGCGGATCATGTGGCGACACATCCTTCCCAACGTGTTCCAGCCCGTCATCGTGTTGGTCGCGGTCGGCGTGGGCTCGGCGATCCTGGCCGAGGCGGCGCTCAGCTTCCTCGGGGTCGGCATCCAGCCCCCGGAGCCGTCGTTGGGACGGATGATCGCCGATTCCCAGAGCCACTTCGCCACCGCCCCGTACCTGCTGATCTTCCCGGGCCTCGCCATCATCATCACGGTGTTGGGCTTCCTGTTGGTGGGCGACGGCCTCCGCGACGCGCTCGACGTGAAGGACACGTGATGGCGGCGCCGCTGTTGGAGATAGGCGACCTGCGTGTGGGCTTCCGCACCGACGACGGGCTCGTGCAGGCGGTGCGCGGGGTCGACCTGGCCGTCGCCGGCGGCGAGGTGGTGGCGGTCGTGGGTGAGTCGGGCTCGGGCAAGTCGGTCACCGCGCTGTCGGTGCTGGGGCTTCATCCGCATCACCGCACCGAGATCGGCGGCACCATCTCCTGGCAGGGCGAGGACCTGTTGGCGGCGTCGCCCGAGCGGCTCCGTCAGGTGCGCGGTGGCGAGATCGCCATGGTCTTCCAGGATCCACTCACCGCGCTGAACCCGGTGCACACGGTTGGCAAGCAGATCATCGAGGCCGTCCGGGCGCACCGCGACATCGGCAAGGCGAAGGCGAAGGAGCGGGCCGTCGAGATGCTGGGGCTGGTCGGCATCCCTCAGCCGCAGCGCCGGGTGGACATGTTCCCCCACGAGTTCTCCGGCGGCATGCGTCAGCGGGCGATGATCGCGATGGCGTTGAGCTGTGAGCCCCGCCTGGTGATCGCAGACGAGCCGACCACAGCGCTCGACGTAACGGTGCAGGCGCAGGTGCTCGAACTGCTGGTGGAGAGCACCCACAAGGTCGGCTCCGCCGTGCTGCTGATCACCCACGACCTCGGCGTGGTCGCAGGGCTCGCGGACCGGGTGGCCGTCATGTACGCGGGCCGCGTCGTGGAATCCGCGACCACCCCTGAGTTGTTCGCCGAGCCATCCCACCCCTACACGATCGGCCTGCTGGACTCGCTGCCGCGGGTCGACACCGACGTGGACGAGGAGCTGCGTCCCATCGGAGGCCAGCCGCCGTCGATGCTGGCGCCACCGTCGGGTTGTGCCTTCCATCCACGCTGCCCGTACGCATCGGCCGAGCATGGGTGCATGCACGCTCTGCCGGAGCTCGACGACCGGCGCCACGCCGCGGCGTGCTGGCGTCGCGACGAACTGGCCGGGCTGCGGGCGGCGGTGACGACATGAGCCCGTCGGAGGCGCCGCTGCTGGCGACGAGCGATCTCGTCAAGGAGTACCCGGTGCGTTCCGCTCTGCTGGGCCGCACGGTCGGCAAGGTGCAGGCTGTCAGCGGGGTGTCCATCCAGGTGGATCGCGGCGAGACCGTGGGAGTGGTGGGCGAGTCAGGGTGCGGCAAGTCCACGCTGGGCCGGCTCATCCTCGGGCTGATCACGCCAACCGGGGGCAGTGTCGCCCTGGGGGGGATCGACACCTCCAGGATGGAGGACCGCGAGCTGCGCCGCCGGGCGCAGATGGTGTTCCAGGACCCATACGCCTCGCTGAACCCACGCATGACCATCGGCGAGATCCTCGCCGAGCCGTTCCTCGTCCATCAGGGGATGCGTCGTTCCAAGACCCAGGAGCAGGTGGGGGAGCTGTTGGCGTCGGTCGGGCTGAATCCCGAGCACCGCAGCCGCTATCCCCACGAGTTCTCCGGCGGCCAACGCCAGCGGGTGGGCATCGCCCGGGCCCTGGCGGTGGAACCCGACCTGATCGTGTTGGACGAGCCGGTCTCGGCGCTCGATGTGTCGATACAGGCTGGGGTGGTGAACCTGCTGCGACGACTTCAGCAGGAGCGCGGCCTGGCATACGTGTTCATCGCGCACGACCTGGCGGTTGTGCGGCACATCTCTGACCGGGTCGTGGTGATGTACCTGGGCAAGGTGGTGGAGACGGGTTCGCGTGATGACATCTACCTGCGGCCGACCCACCCCTACACGTTGGCGTTGCTCTCGGCGGTGCCGGTGCCCGATCCGGTGGTGGAGAAGTCGCGGCGGCGGATCGTGTTGGAGGGCGACGTGCCGAGCCCGATCGACCCGCCTTCGGGGTGTCGGTTCCGCACGAGGTGTTGGAAGGCGCAGGAGAGGTGTGCCGAGGAGGAGCCGGCGCTGATCGACCGAGGGATCGGCCACCCCGCCGCCTGCCACTTCCCCGAATCCTGACCCCCGCCGGTTCACTGACCCTCGCCGGTTCACTGACCCCCCTGCTCGTTCTGTGGTGCGTATCACGACGTTTGCGTCGTGATACGCACCACAGAACCGGGGAGCGGGTGGGAGTGTCACAGGTGGTGGGCACACTTCCCGGCCATGCGATACGACAACGAGCTTCGTGACCTGGCCTCCACTCAGCAGAACCTGGTCAGTAGACGGCAGGCGAGAGAGATCGGCGTCGATGAGGTGCAATGGCGCCGTCTGCTGACAGGTCCGTTGTGGACTCCGGTGACCGAGCGGGTCATTCGTCTCGCCGGCGCTGTCTCTGCCAGCGGTGAGCAGGCCATGGCGGCTGTCTTGGATCTGGGTGGGCGCACCTACCTCAGCCACACGAGTGCGGCGTGGTGGTGGGGCATCGCCGGGTTCGGGCCACGACCTCTCCACGTGGTGCGCACTTCGCCGAGCCGTGCAGGCACTTCTCTCGATGTCACAAGCCACCGCGTGCGGGAGTTGCCGGCGAGTTGGGGCACCGTTCTCAACGGTGTGCCCGTGGTGCGGCCGGAGGTCGTGATGATGCACCTGTGTGCCACTGAGGCGAGAGGGCGTGCCGAGCGGGCACTCGACAACGCATGGAGCCTCCGGTTGTTGAGCGGTCGATCCATCGCCCGATTCCTCTCTGAGCTGGGCGAACGGGGCCGCAACGGTGTCGCCTTGCTCAGGGAGTTCCTCGACGCCCGGGGCGAGGACTACACACCCCCGTCCAGCAACGTAGAGTCCCGAGGGTTGCAGGTGTTCTCCAGGGCCGGCCTCGCAATGGAGTGCCAGGTGGATCTCGGGTCCGACCAGTGGACGGGCCGGGTGGACTTCCGTTCCCGGCAGGCACCCGTGGTGGTTGAGGTGCAGAGCGAGCGCTATCACTCGGCCTTGTTGGACCGTGAGGCGGATCGAGCCCGCGTCGAGAAGCTCGAGCGCGATGGCTTCATCGTCGTGGAGGTGACCGATCAGCAGGTCTGGTATCAGCCGGAGTTGGTGGTCGAAAAGGTCCGCGCGGCCATTCGGGCTGCTTCTGTGATGCGAGACACGACGCAAGCGTCGTGATCCGCATCACAGAACGGGGAGCCAGAGGAGGGTGACGGACTCGACGGTCACATCCGAGCGCTCCAGCGGCACCGACAGCGTCTCGATCGCCGCCGCAGCGTCGTCCCAGCGAGCGGCTATCTCTGCGATCTCGTCGGCCAGCTCGTTCTCCAGGTCGGCCAGGTCCGCCTCCTTCGCCTCCACCCGGGCCAGGGCCTGTTCCATCCTGTCCTTGGTCCTCTGCGTACGCGCACGACCCGTCGCAGCGCGGTTCACCGCACCGCTGATCGAGCTGACCGACCGCCGCCCGCCGAACAGCGCACCCAACACACTTCCCGCCCCGGAGAGCAGCTCGGACTGGCGTGACGTGGACGCCTGTTCCTGGAGGTGCTGCGCCTTGAGCTGGGCGTCGGAGATCGTGTCGCGGAGCCGGTCGATTCGTGCTTCCAGCCGGGCGCGCAGCTTGTCGGCCTCTGCGTCCGCGGCTGCATCCGCGGCCTCGCGGCATCGAGCGGCGAACGCCGCGTCATCTTCGCCGGGTCGCCCGAAGAGCTTCAGGGTCCGGTTCACCGGCACCTCGGCTCTGCGGTTGGCCATCAGCCAGACGGTGAGGTCCTTGCGGACGTTGGCGAACGTGGCGGCCACGTCGAGCGCCGCGTCAGCCAGTACGTAGCCGGCAGCTGCGGGCGCCGTGTCCACGAGATCCCGGTCGTCGTAGTCGACGGCCACCGCGGCACCGACGTCGATCGGGTTCGTCAGCGGGTGCACAATGGCCTCCCACTCCTGCTGTTCGTCGAGACCCGCCTTGGTGTCGTCGAAGCGCAGCCGGCACCGCAACGCCAGGGCGGCTTCGAGGCGGGTGCCCCCAGGTGTGGCGCCCACCTGTGACGCCCACGGTGCCGATGCGGCGAGGTAACGCAACGGCACGCCGTCGGCCACCACGGGAGCGACCGGAGACGTGTCGTCGGGTTGTTCCGTGTCGGTGGCGGGTGGGGCAACAGGCGTGTCGGCTGCTGGGAGTGGGGGATCGGCGCTCGGCGTGGTGGGCTGGGCTTGGCCGGGCAGTCGACCGAGTTGCTCCTTGGTGAGCGGACCGGCCAGGTACGACATCGCCCAGCGAACGGCGAACGTGGACGGCGCACCCTTGCCGACGCGGTGCATCAGGAACTCGCGCTTTGCCAACCCGCCGATGCGCGTCGCCAACGTCGAGGTGTCGACGCTTCCGTCCGCCGCGGTCAACCCGTCCATGAGGCGGCCCTGGTCGCGCTCGGTCTGGAGCCGCCCCACCATCCAGGTGCCGGCGTTGGAGATGGCCTTGTAGTCCAGGTCGACGGGGTTCTGGGTGGCGAGGACCATGCCGATGCCGAAGGCGCGCGCCTGCTTCATCAGCATGAGGATCGGCTTCTTCGACGGTGGCACCTCGGTGGGCGGTGCGTATCCGGCGACCTCGTCGATGTAGACCAGCACCCGAAGCTTCTGTGTGCCGGGCTGAGCGCGCATCCACGCCACCAACTTCGACAGCACCCGGGTGACGACCAGTTGGCGTTCCTCGTCGCTGAGGTGCGCGAGATACACCACCGCGGCTCTCGCGGCACCGGAGGGGTCCCACAGCATCGACGCGATGTCGAGGGGTTGCCCGCTGCGCCACGCCGCGAACGAGGGTGACGCCAACAGGCCGTTCAGCTTCAGCACCAGAGCGCGGCGATCATCGGGCGGGAAGAACGAGTCGAGGTCGATCACGCCCAGCTTGCGCATCGGCGGGTCCTGCACCCGGCCCAGGAGCATCGCCAGATCCAGTGTCTCCCCGGCGGCCCACGCGGTCTCGACGAGGTTGGCCAACAGCACGTGCTCACGCCCCGACATGGGATCGGACCGGATCCCCACCAGCCCCAACAGCCCCTGCACAAGGGCTTCGACCTCGTCGCGGATGGCTTCGAGGTCGGCCGACGCTCCCGCCATGACTGCGGGTGGGGCCAACGAGCCGATGATGTCGAGGGGGGTGGCGGCTGAGGATCCTGGTGTGTAGAGGGTCATCGGGTGACCGCTGCGCAGCGTCGCGATGTCGGCGCCGCCCAGCCCCCACTCCGCCAGTCCGTCACGCCACTGAGTGGCCACCGTGGCCGCTTCGGTGTCGGCGGGTACCCAGGGGGCGAAGTCCTCGGGCGCCAGGCTCGGGAACGTCAGAAGCAGGTTGCCGAGGTCACCCTTCGGGTCGAGCGCGAGCACGGGGATGCCCTGTGTGAGCGCCTCCTCCAACAGGACCAGACCCAGGCCGGTCTTGCCCGAGCCGGTCATGCCGACGATCACCCCGTGGGTGGTCAGCTCGGCGGGGTCGAGCCCCACGGCAGGTCCGACCCGCTCGTGGTCCTCGGCGGTGCCCTCGCCGAGGTACAGGCCGGCTTCCGGCCGTGTCGTCACGGCCGTCCCAGCGCGGATTCGATGGCGGCGACCACTTCGGGTGCATCCGGTGAGGTGGTCGGCTCGAAACGGGCGAGCACCGTTCCGTCACGACCGACCAGGAACTTCTCGAAGTTCCAGCGGATGTCGCCGGCATGTCCGCTCGCATCGGCGTGGCGGGTGAGCTCGGAATACAGCGCATGCCGACCGTCGCCGTTGACCTCGATCTTCTCCGAAAGCGGGAAGGTCACTCCGTAGGTGGTCGAGCAGAACTCGGCGATCTCTTCGGGGCTGCCCGGTTCCTGTTCGAGGAACTGGTTGCAGGGGAACCCGATGACGGTGAACCCGTCGCTGCTGTAGCGCTCATGGAGCGCCTCGAGCTGCTCGTACTGCGGCGTCAGACCGCATCGGGAGGCGACGTTGACCAACAACGCCACCTTGCCGCGGGCGGAGTCGAGCACGCCGGGGGTGCCGTCGAGTCGGTTGAGCGGCAGTTCGTGGATGGACATCGGAGCTCCGTGATCGGATGGGCGACACGTAGGTCAGGGGACTAGGACAGCCTTGCCGGAGATACGGCGTTCGAGTAGGTCGCGCAGGGCGACACCGGCGTCTGCGAGGGGGTAGGTGGTGGGTTCGATCGGGTGGTAGGCGCCCGCTGCGACCCGGTCCAACACGACGCTGAGGAGAGCAGCGTTCTCCGTGGGATGGCCCAATGCCCAGGCACCCCAGTCGATGCCGACGACCCGACGGTTGCGCAACAGGATCTGGTTGGCGGGCAACGACGCGATCGTGCCCGAGGCGAACCCGATGACCAGGAGCTGTCCCTCGTAGCCCAACGAACGCAGCGCAGCCTCGGACAGGTCACCTCCGACCGGGTCCACCGCCACGTCGACGCCCCCGCCGGACAGCTCCCGTGCCCGGTCCTTCAACGACTCGCTCGACGTGTCGATGACCGAGGTCGCCCCAGCGTCGAGGGCGAGGCGGCGCTTCGTCTCGCTGGAAGCCGCACCGATGACCGTCGCTCCCAGAGCGCAGGCCACGTCGATTGCCGCCAGGCCGACACCACCGCCCGCGCCCAACACCAGAACATGCCGGCCGGGTTGGACGCAGGCTCGTCGTTCGAGGGCGAACACGGCGGTGCAGTAGCTCTGGCCGAGCGTGGCGGCCTGGCCGTCGGTGACGCCGTGGGGGATCGGCGTGACGGCGGAGCCCTCCAACACCACTTCCTCGGCGAAGGCGCCGAGCCCGACCGACGCCAGCACCCGCCCGCCCACCTCCAGGCCCTCCACCTGGGAGCCGACCTCGGTGATGACTCCGGCCAGTTCGCTGCCCGGAACGAAGGGGACCGACGGGCGGATCTGGTAGCGGCCCTGCACGAAGAGCGCGTCGACGAAGTTCAACCCCGCCGCACGAACCGCCACCCGGACCTGCGTCGGTCCGCAAGGTGACGGTTCACGATCCGCCATCACGAGCGCTTCGGGTGGCCCTTCCTCTGTGCAGACAACCGTTCGCATCGAGCCGAACGGTAGCGTCTCGGCTGTGACAGTCGACGCCCGAGTGCTCGCCACCATCCAGGACGCGCGACCTGCGGTGTTCTGGCTCGACCGGCCCGACGCGCCGACACCCGAGCTACCCGAGGGTCCGCTCGACACGCAGGCAGATCTGGTTGTCGTCGGAGCGGGCTACTCCGGCCTGTGGGCTGCGTTGCAGGCGGCCGAGGACGACCCCGACCGCCGGATCGTGGTGATCGAGGCGGACGCTGTCGGATCGAAGGCGTCGGGTCGCAACGGCGGGTTCTGCTCGGCGTCGATCACCCACGGCATAGCCAACGGCATCGAACGCTTCCCCGACGAGCTCGACCGCCTCCAGCAGCTCGGCCGAGAGAACCTCGACGGCATCGAGGCTGCGGTCGCTCGCTATGGCATCGACTGTGGTTTCGAACGCACCGGGGCAATCGAGGTCGCCACGGCACCATGGCAGCTCGACGGCCTTCGCGAGGCGATGGATGTCGAGGTCGCCCACGGCGAGGACGTGGTGTGGCTGGAGCGCGACGCCGTGCGTGCCGAGGTCGACTCGCCGACCTACCACGGCGGCTACTGGCATCGCAGCGGCGAGGCCATGGTCGACCCGGCCCGCCTGGCATGGGGGCTCGCGGATGCGTGTCGCGGCCACGGCGTCACGATCTACGAGCGGACGGCGCTGACGGGGCTGGAGCGCAGTGGTGCCGCAGTTGCGGTGCAAACCGACCGCGGCACGATCCGCGCTTCGGCGGTGGTCATCGCCACGAACGCCTTCCCCTCGCCGATCCGGCGGATCCGACGCCTCATCGCACCTGTCTACGACCATGTGCTGGCCACCGAGCCGCTCACCGAAGAGCAGCTCGACGCGATCGGTTGGCGCAACCGCCAGGGCATCAGCGATGCCACCAACCTGTTCCACTACTACCGGCTCACCGACGACGCTCGTGCGACGGGAGGCGAGGGCCCACGGATCGTCTGGGGCGGATATGACGCGGTGTACCACTTCGCCAACCGCATCGACGAGTCGCTCGAACAGCGAGACGCCACCCACCACATCCTCGCCCGACACTTCCTCGACACGTTCCCCCAGCTCGAAGGGATCCGCTTCACCCACCGTTGGGGAGGTGTCATCGACACCTGCACCCGTTTCGCGGTCAGCTTCGGCACCCACCTCGACGGCCGGGTCGCCTACGCGGTCGGCTACACCGGGCTAGGTGTAGGCGCGACGCGCTTCGGGGCGAGGGTGTGCCTCGACCTGCTCTACAACCCCGACTCTCCGCTGCTGGAGCTGGACTTCGTGCGGCGCTCACCGCTGCCGTTCCCTCCCGAGCCGCTCCGTTGGATCGGCATCTCCCTGACGCGCAAGGCGCTGGAGCGCGCCGACCGCAACGGTGGCCGGCGTGGGCTGTGGCTGCGCACCCTCGACGCGGTGGGCCTCGGGTTCGACTCCTGAGCGCTCGCCGGGGCTCGCCGGGGCTCGTGATCGCACCGCTGTTCAGCGGGTGGGGAGTTCTATGGAGGTGACGAGTTCGTGTACGTCGATGGGGATGGTGGTGGTTGAGGTGACGAATCCCAGGTCGCCTGCCTGTCCGTTGGTGGCGGTGTAGGTGAGGTGCCAGCGTTGGGTTGCGCCGATGTTGAATCGTCCGGCTTTCCGGGTGTAGGTGAAGGAGCAGTCGGTGGTTTGGGTTCGTGCGGGCCGGCTGAGGTCGTAGGCGACTCCGGGCCCGGTGCAGGTGAAGGGTTTGGATCCGTCGCCTGGATCCCACAGCATTTCGAGGGGTTCGGCTGTGACGGTGGCGGTTACGCCTGCTGCGGTGGCCGACGCGGTGAGTGGGGTCCAGTTCTCGACCCACAGCCAGGTGGGGATGTTGATGACTGCGAGGCTGTTCGCCGGGTTGGATCTTGCGATGGGGGTTTGTACTCGGAGTTGGGCGAGTGCGGATTGGGCGAGGTTGCGGGCGACGGTGGCGGGGTCCGGTGTGGTGGGGTCGATGAGGTCTCGGGAGAGCTGGGTGCCGGTGGCGGTGTCGACACAGACCTTCCAGTAGCGGTTGCCGACGATCAGGGCGGTTGTTTCGGCGCCGAGGGTCAGTTGGGTGGATGTTTCGCCGACCCGGTCGGCCAGCTCGAAGTACCGGCATTGCACCGTCGAGGCGCCGGCTCCGCCCAAAGAGCCGCCCGTCCCCGCAACCTGGGACCCACCCGACACGCCCACCACCCCACCATCGGAGGTCGCCGCGCCCGTGACGAAAGCGCCACGCCCGCCGTCTGCTGCGGCCGGCGTCAGTGTGAGGACGAACATCACGCCGGCGGCGGCTACGACGCGTGCGGGCATGCCACTTCCTCTACCTTTCCCCCGTCGCTGGCGACGAGCATCCATCGCGATCCATTCCATGTGAGGGTGTCGTCGGTGCGGAGAAGGGTCTGTGTGTCGTTCAGCACCTTGCCGGATATCGCGTCGAGGAGGATGGAGTCGTCGATCGCGCAGACACGTAGGCGGGCTGATTCGGGTGTCAGCTCGAGGATGGAGTGGAGCCATTCCCGGCCACGACGTGGGTCGGGGTAGGTCACCCGCTTCCCGCCGCGGGTGTACTCGTCGAGCTTCGCGAGTCCGGTGTCGAGTAGGAGGCCCTCGAGGTGCGCCTTCAGCACTTGTTGTCCGTTCGGCGGGTCCTGCACCGCCGCCTCGATGGCGTCGATGGCGGCCTCGTAGTCGTGCCAGACCTGTTGGACCAGGTCGTGGTCGAAGCCGAAGTCGGCGACGGTGGTGGTCGTCGAGGTTGACGTGGTGGAGTTGGTGGGCGTCTCGGTCGACAGCGGTGTCACCTTGTCGGCGAGGCGCTTGTCGCCGCTGCCGCCGCAGCCTGCCGGCAGCAGCGACAGGCAAACCACAACCGTCGCCGCGGTTGCCACCGTTGTCCGCCCCGATCCGCCACCCATCAGCACCGAAGGGTATTTCAACTCATTTCACGCGACAAACTCTGGTACCGGTCCCGTCTGCCTCACTGTCACACCCCCTGAATAGGGTTGGTCCCATGTTCGATTGGCGGGAGTTGGAGGAACTGGCGGGCAAGGTCGCCGCTTTGGATTCGGGGGTGGGTTCGGATCGGGATCTGTTCCATGCGGCGGTGGCGGTCGAACGGGTCCGAGCCCTCCTCGATGCCGCTGAGGGTTCGGTGTTGGCCGAGTTGGACCGTCGCGGCGCCACCGACGCGACGTTTGGTTTGCACACGAACGCGTGGTTGTCCCGCGATGCCGGTGTTTCGCGTCCGACGGCCACGGCACGGTTGCGTGTCGGCCAGAAACTTGATGTGTCTCTGCCGGCTACCCGGGCGGGTTTGGTGGAGGGGCGTATCTCCTGGGATCACGCCAAGGTGATGGCCGATGTGGCCAACCCCCGCATTGTCGAGGCGTTCGGTGGGATCGAAGCGGAACTGGTGGGGATGGCTGAGGGGATGGTGTTTGCCCGTTGGGCAGACCACGTGCGTGACATCGCCCGGATGTTGGATGTCGACGGCGGATATGACCCCTCCACCGATATCGACCGCAACCGGCTGCATCTCTCGAGAGGCCTCGACGGGGGGTCGTATCTGACAGGCAGCCTCGTCGGTTTGGATGCCGAAGCGGTCCGTCAGGCAATCGAACGCGTAGCCGGCGAGATCGGCGAAAGGTTCCGTCGCGACAGTGTCGCGACCGACGGGGAAGTCGCGGTTCCCTCCGGGGCGACACTGCGGGCGTTGGCGTTGGTCGAGCTGGTTCGCCGCGCGAACACAGCAGGTGATCCCGCAAAGGTCGGACCCAGCCCCGAGATCAGCCTGATCGTGGGTGCCGAAGACGTCGACGAACACGGTGACATCGCCCAGGCCCACACACCGCAAGGGGTGCGTCTCCAAGGCGGCCAGCTCGCAGCGTTGGGCTGCAACAGCGCCCTGTTCCCGGTGGTGGTCGACAGCCTGGGTGTGCCGTTGGACATGGGCCGCGGGATCCGGCTGGCCAACAGTGCCCAACGCAAGGCCCTGGCGGTGAAAGACGGCGGCTGCTACTTCCCCGGATGCGACACACAACCCGACGCGTGTCACGCCCACCACATCGACGAATGGCTCGCCGACCTGGGCTCCACAGATGTCGCCCACATGGTGTTGGCCTGCCC
>JADLFH010000038.1 GCA_020845705.1 Microthrixaceae bacterium
GGGGGTACATATGGGCGTGCGAGCAGCTTCGGGCCGACCGGCTCTGCGAGTGGTCTTGGCGGCGGTCGTCTTCGCCACAGTGACATCGGCGTGCAGCCCGACACCGGTGGGGCCGTCCTCCCGCTGTAACACCAACGCGCTGGTGCTCACCTGCCCGCACAACTCCACAACCCTCAACGCCGGTGGCGAGAACCGCGTGGTGCACTGGCAGGTGCCACGCGGCACCCCACCGGCAGCCGGTTGGCCGGTCGTGATCATGTTCCAGGGAACCATGGCGACCGCGGCGCTCACGTGGGCGGCGTCGCCGGTCGAACCCTTCGGTGCGTACTACCAAACCCAGGTCGTCCAGCGGTTGCTCGACAACGGATTCGCGGTGCTCACTCCCGAGACGCACCTCGCCGGTCTCACGTTCTGGGACACCAACAACCCGCTCGTTGGCGACTACTACCAATCCGGGGATCACGCGCTGATGCTCAAGATCTTCGACGCACTCGCGGCCGGGACCTTCGGCGCCGTCGACCCCACCAATCTGTTCGCGACGGGCATTTCCAGCGGCGGCTACATGACGAGCCGCATGGCGATCTCCTACCCCGGCAAGTTCAAGGCCCTCGCCATCCAGTCCGCGTCGTATGCGACCTGCGCCGGGTTGTTGTGCGTGATCGGGCCGATCCCCGCCGATCACCCCCCGACCCTGTTCCTCCACGGCGCGCTCGATCCGGTCGTCCCGGTCGCCACGATGTACGCGTACAACAGTGCGCTCCAGTCGGCGGGGCGAACCACCCGCGTCGTGGTGGAACCGCTCGCCCTGCACCGCTGGATCCCCCAGGCCCCCGGCGAGGTGGTCGCCTGGTTCAAGGCCCACAACACCTGACCGAGCCGAACGCTCCGCGGCCTCCTACGGTGTTCTGGTGACTGTCGATCCAGGGCATCTTGTGCCGATCGAGATGATCCCCGTTGGCACGGTTCGAGGTGGCCGGAGTGAGCCGGTCGACGACGATTGGGGCGACGTGCTCGCCGACTTCTCCCACGTGGAGGTCGTCTTCGTGTTCGACAAGGTCGACGACTCGACTATCACCCTCGGCGCCCGACACCCGAGGGGTCGAGCCGACTGGCCGAAGGTCGGCATCTTCGCCCAGCGCGCGAAAGCGCGGCCCAACCGGATCGGGGTCACCATCTGCGAGGTCGTCGCCGTGGGGGAGAGGACCCTGACTGTGCGTGGACTGGATGCGATCGACGGAACGCCGGTGCTGGACCTCAAGCCGTACATGCGCGAGTTCGCACCCCGGACCACGGTGCAGCAACCGGCCTGGTCGAGCGAGCTGATGCAGGGTCACTGGCACGTCCCCGCCCGCGCCGACTTCGACGACCGCGGCTTTGAGATCAGGCGGTTGGGCGTAGGCGACATCGACGATGCGCGAGCGGCGTTCGAGATGATGCACAGGGTTTTCGCGAGTGAGACCTCGGATCTGTCGGACCGCTACCTCTGCGAGCTCTTGCAGGACGGCTCGTTCTGGGCACTCGGCGCGTTCGACGCCGGCGAGCCCCTCGGTTGCATCACCGCGCACGAGCTGGCGATGACCCGTCACGAACGCCGCGAGCTGTTCATCTACGACCTCGCGGTAGACGCTGACCACCAGCGCCGGGGTATCGGAACGTCACTTGTGCAGCGGCTCGTCGCCGACGCGGCAGCCGTGGACATCGACGTCGTCTTTGTTCCCGCCGACGACGAGGACACTCACGCCCTGGCGTTCTACGAGAGCCTCGGTGGCAGACCAACCGAGGCCACAATCTTCGATCTAGGTCGGGATCAGCCGCCGAGGGCGTGACGTAGCTGCGCGACGCGCTCGGAAACGACGGTGCAGTTCACCCATCGGCCCAACTCGCGACGCCGGCGGCGGACCTCCTCGAACGACGGACGCCCTGGATAGTTCCAGTGCGCCCACGGGTTCTCTACACCGAAGAGGGAGTCGAGGTGTTGCAGGGCGTGGCGTCCTGGCGCGCCCGGGAGCGACGCGCTGATCGCTTCTTGCGTGCACGGGCCAGATGGCGTCCGGTCGACGGAAGGATCGACCGGGCCATGTCCCGTGTCTCCCTCGAGGTTCTACGACAGTAGCGACCGGGAGTCGGGCGGATCCCCCGAATTCACGCCGCCCCGAGACCCCGAAACGCCCTGCGTACGCGTACAGTACGTACATGCGCGAAGGCACTCTGACAGGACGGTTGAATTTCAGGCTCGCCCCGGAACAGGAGCGCGCACTTCGTCAGGCAGCCGCGTTGACCGGCCAGAGCGTCTCGGGATTCGTATTGTCGAGCGCGGTCGAACACGCGCAGGACATCCTCCAGAGTGCGAACACGATCGCCCTTTCGGACCGTATTTTCCGCCAGTTCGTCGCCGCGCTCGACCAGCCGGCCGAAGAAGTTCCGGAGCTGTCCCGGCTGTTCAGGCGAACCAGCCGGATTCCGACGGAGTGACCGATAGCGTGCCGCTGCGAGCGGTCGAGTTGCTGGACCCACACCACCACAGGGTCGATCGTTTCGACAGTGGCGTCAGCGCCCTCGATGACTGGCTTCGCGGCACCGCGACTGTGGCCGCGGCGGCCGGTACCGCTGCAACCTGGGTGCTGTGTCGTGGCAAGACGGTCGTGGGCTACTACGCGCTGGCGATGGGCAGCGTCGAACGAGGCCAGGCACCGTCAAGGCTCAGCAGAGGCCAACCAGACCCGCTGCCGGTGCTGCTGCTCGCTCGACTGGCGCTCGACCGATCCGAACATGGATCCGGGCTGGGCGCCGATCTACTCCGCGACGCGCTCGTGCGAGCCGTCGCCGGCGCCCATCACTACGGCGCCCGCGCCCTCGTCGTTGATGCCATAGACGACCGAGCCGCTTCGTTCTACCGACACCACGGGTTCCTGCCTCTGGAGGGGCTGCGGCTCTACCGGCGGATCTCCGACATCCGCCGATCGATCACGGTCTGAGTGACTTCGCGATCTTCGTCTACCCGCCGGGTCTGGGAATGGCCATCGCCGCAAGGATCCTCGAGTAGGTCGATGCATCCGCGAGCATTTCGACCTCGTTCCACACTGCTGCGCATCCCATTGCCGCGGGAATTGGCCCATCAACGACAGCATGGAAGCCCGAAGGTCCGGGCCCAACTCGACAGCGGAGTCGATGTAGCGGCGGACCGTCTTGCGGTCCATGCCGGCCAGCTCGCTGATCGGTCGCTGACCCTTGCCACACAGCCACTGCCGCAGGACATCTCGTACTTCGAGCACGCGAACCTCCCGGAACGCCATGCCGCCTCCTGATGGTCTCGTCGACAACGGCGACGGCAAGCCGAGCGTCCACGACACCGGAACTGGCGGACCCCCAGGAGGTGGTCCCATCACTGGCGGGCGCCTGACTGGTGGCAATCGAGCGGCGAATTCAGCCTTTCCCGGCCGCGTCAAGGAGGTTCTCCAACGCCGAGGCGACCTTGCGGTGTGACCACCGTTGAGGGTCCTCAATGGTGGAGACGTAGTAGCCACGTAGGGCGAGGTAGATGAGATCGGCGACCCATGGGTCCTTTCCGGCCCCGTCGACCGCGGTGCGGATCCTGGCGTGCTCACGTCGGGCCTCACCCCTGACCGCGGCGCGAGAGCGTTCGTCGTCGGTGGCGAGTGCGTTGAGCCAGAAGCGCCGGATGAGTCGATCGGAACGGGTCGGACGGGTCGACCAGCGGATCAGGGCCCGAACACGGTCGCCACCCGACTTCGGCGCGACCTCTTCGCTGATCTCGCCCTCCCATCGCTCCTGGACGTAGCGGATGACGTTGTCGAGCAGCTCGGCACGCGTCGGTACGAACTTGGTGATCACCGTCGTCGATCCACCCATCCGGGTGGCAACGGCGCGGATGGTCACCGCGTCGACCCCCTCGGAAAGGGCCACCTCGAGGGTGGCCTCGGCGACGGCGTCGAGTCGTGCTGCGCGATCGATTGCAGTTGGCATCAGTAGACCCTCCGACTCAGCCGGCGGCCAGGGGATCGGGACGGCACGGCTGCGACAGGATCCGTCCGCACTCACTCGCCGGCTGCGGATCTGGAGCGTTCTCCACCACGCCGAAAACGACCTTCGAGGGGTGCTCCGCGTCTTGAAGGATCCGGTTGGTGGAGGGCGTCTCGAGGACCGCGAATCCCTGTTCACCGGTGAGGCTGGGGGTGTCCACCCAGATGCGGATCCGCGAGCCCTTCCGGAACACGTAGGAGAACTTCTGGATCTCCACGCGGCCCAACACCGCAACCCCAGGCGTGAGCGGCTCGACGGACCCCTCGGTCAGGCGAAGCACAGGACGGAGCTCGCTGGAGAGATCCTCGTCGAGCGCCCGTCGGGACAGCCGCAGCCAGCCGCGTTGGACGAACAGCTCTTCGCCGTCGGGTCGAACCTCGGTGACTGTGACCTGCAGGTCCGTGTCAGCGGCGGTCGAGGCCACCCACAGATCAGCGCTGGCCGATCCGTAGAAGGTCATGTCATCGTCGAGCTCTGCCGTGGTGAACGCCACCGACCCCGCCATCGAAGGTGGCTTCGTCGACCACGTTCCTCCACCCTCCTCGAGGATGGTGTTCACCGACGGCCCCGGATCGGGGAACGAGTAGGTGCTGGGGGCGGCCGTGGCCTTGGGCGCGGTGTCCGCGAGGGCGCCGTCTGGGCCGAGCCAGAAGGTGATGGGATCGACCTCGACGGGGAACTCGTCGTCGGTGATGACCCACCCGGGCTCCGCTTCGGTGAGCTGCGAGTAGGCGGGCAAGGGTGCTCCTGGACCCGTGGAATCCTGCCAGAGCTGCACGCGTGGCTCGTCCTCGAAGCCGTTGTCGACTCCCTTGACGAAGTGGTCGAGGAACCGCAGAAGGTAGTTGCGCCAGGTTTCGCTCTCGTAGAGATCGTGTCCGCCGTTGGCGCCCACGTACCACAGGAGATCCGGGTCGATGGTCTCCTGGTAGTACCCGCCGCGGACGCTGGTGGCGCCGTCCTGCCACGACTCGAACGACAGAACCGGGACGTTGATGAGTTGGGTTCGAGTCCTCAGGACTCGCGACCGACCCCACTCGTCGTCAAAGGGGTGCTGAACCTGCATCGCGGGTGGCGACGTGTTCTCGCTAAGGGCCAGGTGCTCCGCGATGCGGTCGAGACAGGTCCGGTCGCCCTCGGCCTCCGCGGTGGCACGCGCGTTCCCCCACTGCTCCTGGATGAAGGCCCACCACCCCAGCGGAAACACCGTGTTGGGAACCCCGCCCGGTGCTCCCACGTCACGGTAGGGGTCGGTCACGACCATGCCGGGCACGATCGCCTTGAGGTGCTCGGGCTGCTCCACTGCCGCGAAGAGCTGGCCGATGCCCGCGTAGGACCAGTTCACCATTCCGATGTTGCCGTCGGACCAGTCCTGGGTCCCAGCCCATTCGACGGCGTCACGCCCGTCGGTCCCCCACTTGGGGCTGAACAGGTCGAACGCCCCTCCGTCGGAGCAGCCGGTTCCGCGCATGTTCACCCCCAACACCGCGTATCCCGCTTCGAGGAGTTGCGAGTCGAGGTCCGGCGACATCGCGGTCTTCCCTGCCAGGTAGGCGGATCCACCGATGCTGCCCGGGTCGTATCCGCTGTAGTTCACGATGACCGGGAAAGGGCCCTTCCCCGCCGGCAACAGCACGCTGTATCGGAGCTCTGTGCCGTCCTCGGCCTCGATGTAGCCGGTCAGGCGCTCCGTCCAGGGTGGAGCGGATGGGTCGCGCGCCTCGGTCGTGGTCGGCGCGGCCGTCGTGGTCGATGTGGCAGCGGCCTCCCCGTCGTCGCCGGAGGCGCACCCCGACGCAACCAACGCGACAGCGACGACGACTTTCGCGCACCGCAACCTTCGGTTCGACATCTCTCACCTCCACGGCTGGACAACGGCGTTTCCCACCTTAGACAACGTTGTTGTCCACCGTCTAGGGATCGGTCTCCTCGCCGAACATCTCGACCTCACCCGCTTCCCCACGAAGCTGCTGAACACAGGTCGCCGCGATGGGAAAGGCGGGCTGTCCGCCAAGTCGGTCCGCAACGTCCACGTCACCCTGCACAAGGCGTTCGACGACGCCGTCGACCTGCTCTACCTGCGGACCAACCCTGCGGCCTCGGCGAAGCCGCCGAAAGCGAGGGCGACGGACTCCGATGCGATCCGCTACTGGACGGGCCCCGAGCTCCGGAATGCGACGTGCCCCCCATCAGGTTCCACGATCATGCCGACCTTCGCGTTATGCCGACGTGGGCGTGAAGTCCCTTGCGGTGTGAGGTGATCGGGGTCGAGGGCCCGATACGCTCGCCGGTCGCACGGTTGGAACCAACCGTGTTCCACTGAGCCGGCCGGTGGACACACCGGCGGGGATTGGGGGCCGAGATGGGCGTTGACAACGCCGGCGCTGCACTGCGATCAGGGGAGGTCCGCTACCGCCGCCGCACCGAGTTCGACTCCATGGCGTGGGGATCACACTGCGTCGACTGCTTCCCCAGCAACTGCCGCTACCGCGTCTTCGTCAAGGACGGAAAGGTCATCCGCGAGGAGGTGCCCAACCCTCGTCCCGACCGGCCGGCACCCAAGGGGTTCCCCGACGACTCGCCCCGCGGCTGCAACCGCGGCGCCGCGTGGAGCGCGCAGCTCGACGCGGGAGACCGGCTCCTCCACCCGATGCGACGAGTCGGCGAACGGGGCTCAGGCGAATGGGAACGCGTCAGCTGGGACACAGCCCTCGACGAAGTTGCCGACGGCATCATCGACGCGGTCCATACCCACGGTCCTCACACGATCCTCCGCGACGGCACCCCGGAGATGGCCGCCACCACGGCGTGCGAGCGCGTCATCGGATTCTTGGGCGCCACGAGCACCGACGTGAACGGATCGCTCGCCGACTTCGCGCCGGGGCTCCACATGACCATCGGCCACTCCCACATCTACCAGGACGAGCCGTCCTTCTTCCTGGCCGACACGATCCTGATCTGGCACGCGAACCCCGTCTACACCTACGTGCCCTTCTACCACTACCTCGCCGAAGCCCGATATCGGGGCGCCCAGGTGGTCATCATCAGCCCCGACGTGAGCCCGAGCCACATGCACACCGATCTGCACCTGCCCGTCCAGCCGGGCAGCGACCCCGCCCTGGCGCTCGCCATGTGCCAGGTGATCGTCTCCGAAGGCCTCGTCGACGAGCAGTTCGTGCGAACCCAGACCGACCTGGCGCTGCTCGAACGGACCGACACCCACCGGTTCCTGCGTGCGTCGGACCTCGACCCCGACGGTCGCGACGACCAGTTCTTCCACCTCGACGACAACGGGGAGATCGTCGAGGCGAGCCGCACGAGCCTGTTGCCCGACGGCTACACGCCGACGCTGGAGGGCGAGGCGGTGGTGCAGATCGCGGGCGAGACGATCCGGGTGCGGCCCGTGTGGATGCGCCTGGTCGAGATGCTCGACGGCTATCGACCCGAACGTGTCCAGCCGATCTGCGGTGTGCACCCCGAGACGATCCGCAGCGTCGCCCGGCGGGTAGCGGCCACCACCACCCGCCTGTGGATGGGCATGGGCTCCAACAAGGCGTACCACTCCGATCTCTACCAGCGCACCATGCTGCTGTTGTTGGCCCTCACCGGGAACTGGGGTCGCGTGGGAAGCGGGTTCCAACACTGGGCGAACGCCCAGATCGACGGCTGGATGCTCACCACCTCAAAGCCCGCCGCCGGTCTGGAGGGGACCGAGGAGATCCTCGCCGCGCTCGAGGGCTTCAGCGAGATCCTCCACATGGAGGACCCCACCCGGACGCCCGAGATGGTGGCGTTCGAGGTGATGCGTGCCACCACGAAGGGGCCCCGGAGCCCGATGGTGCCGCCCGCGTTCCTCTGGTACTGGCACTTCGGCGGCCGGGAGCTGTGGAACCGACCGGGTTACGGCGACACGTCGATGAACCGTTCCTTCGGCGAGTACCTCGACGACGCCGTCGCGGAGGGGTGGTGGCAGACGGTGACGCCGCTGGGTCCCGACACGCCGCCGCGCGTGCTGATCGAGTGCGGGGGCAACATCGTGCGGCGGACCCGGGGCGGTCACAACACGGTGCTGGAGCACCTGTGGCCCAACCTCGATCTCGTCGTGACCGTCGACATGAGGATGTCGAGCACGGCGTTGTGGTCCGACATCGTGCTGCCCGCGGCGCAGCACTACGAGAAGGTCAGCCTCGACATGCCGACCTACTACCTGACGATGACCGACGAAGCAGTGCCGCCCGCGGGTGAGTCCAAGCCCGAATGGGAGATGTTCGCCGAGCTGTGCCGTGCGTTGGGCCGGCGAGCCGAGGCGCGCGGCATCGAGTCGTTCACCCACCCCGACGGCACCGAGGTGCGCTACGCGGATCTCTACGACCGATACACACTCGGAGGGAAGCTGCTGACAGACGAGCAGCTCTACGACGAGATCGTCCGCGACAGCGCCCACTCGGGGATCCTGCCGGAGGGTTCGGACCTCGAGACGATGCGTGAGCACGGCCAGCAGCGCTTCAGCGACTGGGGCCGCGGGTTCATGGCCCTGAGCCACGCGGCGCCCTGGACCCCTGAGGACGAGGTGGCGAACCCGCTGGAGGACCACGTGCTGCGGGGCGTGCCGTACCCCACCCTCACCCGCCGGGCGCAGTTCCTCATCGACCATCCGTGGTTCGCAGAGGCCTGCGAGGACCTGCCGGTGCACAAGGAGATGCCTACGATGGGCGGCGAACATCCCTTTGTCGTTCTCTCGGGGCACAACCGCTGGTCGGTGCACGCGATGAACACCGGGAACCCGCTGCTGTTGCAGACCCACCGCGGCGAACCCCACATGGTGGTCAACCCACACGACGCCGCGTCGATCGGTTTCGGCGACCACGACCCGGTGAGGGTGTCCAACGACGTCGGGTCCTTCGTGGTGCGCGCCAAGCTCTCTCCCACCCAGCAACCGGGGACGGTGCTGATCTATGACGGTTGGGACCCCCACATGTTCGACTCGTGGCGAGGTGCGAACGACGTCAGCCCCGGCGTCGTGAAGCACCTCGGGCTGGTGGGCGGCTACGGGCACCTCGACTTCGGGCCGATCGGCTGGCAGCCGGTTCCCGCGGACCGCGGGGTGCGGGTGAGCCTCGAAGCGGTGGGCTGAAGCCGTGACGACGGAACGGCTTTCGTTCGACGTGGTGGTGGTCGGCGCCGGGACAGCCGGCGCGAACGCCGCGGTGAAGCTCGCCGTCGGTGGACGCCGGGTGCTGCTATTGGAGCGTCGCGGGGCGGATGCGGCCGGGGCGCAGTGGCACAACGGTGTGCTCGACTGGCAGTTCGACGCCGCCGGTGTGGCGCGGCCGGCACCGCCCGAACGCGCCCCGACGGCGCCCCGGACCCACATCGTGGGTCCCGACGGCCACTACGGCGTGTGCGTTCAGGACAACCCGGTGACCCGTGCCGACATGGCACTGCTCGGAAGGCGACTGCGTCGCGCCGCCCAGGACGCTGGCGTCGAGATCGTCGACCACGTCGAAGGCATCGACGTGAGAACCGGCGGCGATCGCCTCGTCGCCGTGGAGGTCGCGGTCGCCGCGCCGCAGAAGCCACCGCGTTCGTTGAGTGTCGAAGCGGCGTTGTTCGTCGACGCCTCGGGGCGGGCCGGCGTGCTGCGACGCCACAGCAGGCCCCTGGCCCCATGGTGTCCCGAGATCGGAGGCGACGAGCTGTGCACCGCCGCGGATCACCACCTGCGGATCGACGACGTCGATGGTGCGCGCAGGTTCCTCGACCGCTTCGGCGCCGCGCCGGGCGAAGCCGTGACGATGGTCGGTCTCGCCGGTGGGTTCTCGACGCGGGCGATCACGGTGTCCGCTGATCTCAGCGAGGCGTCCGTGTTGGTGGGGTGCCTCGCGAACGGTCGTTACAGCACCGGTTCGCGCATGTTGAGCCAGACCCGTGCCGACGAACCGTGGCTGGGCGCCTCGATCTCCGGCGGAGCCGGCCTGATTCCGCTGCGCCGCCCTTACGCACGACTCTCCGCGCCCGGGATCGCGCTGGTCGGCGACGCCGCCTGCCAGGTGTTCCCGGCTCACGGATCCGGCATCGGCATGGGGCTGTTGGCCGGCTCGATGCTGGCCGAAGCGGTGGCCGGCGCGTCCGATCCCGGCGACGAGAACGTGTTGTGGGCCTACCAGGCCGACTTCCAACGCACCCACGGCGGGATGCTCGCCGCGTTCGACACGTTCCGCCGAATGAGCACCGCACTCGGCGGCCGTGGGGTGGGCAGGATGATGCGCGCCGGGTTGCTGAACGAGAACCTCGTCCGCGCCGGGCTCGACCAGCGCTGGCAGGTGCCCGATCGTGCCGCGATGCCGGCGATGGCCTACCGCATGGCGCGCGTCCCGTCAGTGGCCGCAAGGATGCTCCCGTTGTTGGCACGGGGTCAGCTCCTGTACCCGATGGGCGGGCGTTATCCGATCGAGGCGGATGTCGTGGCGCTGGGCCGCTGGAACTCCCGGGTCGAACGCCTCCTCGGCCCGCTACCAAGCTGAGTCCAAACCCCCGAACCTGCGTACCGATCCGCCCCAAGCCGACGGTTTCGTACGCAGGTTCGCGGA
>JADLFH010000119.1 GCA_020845705.1 Microthrixaceae bacterium
AGGGCGGCACAGATAGCCCGGAGAACTTCCTGGGCTATGCCGGTTTCGATAACACAATCGATCAGGGCGGGATCATCCCCAACTTTCTCCATACCTACGCGCCCCACGTTGGCGACTGGCGCGAGGGTGATCCCGATTTCGCCGGACCCAATGGCGATATGGACGGCCGCGGCATCATCGGCGCGCTCAACTATCTGAGCGAACAGCACGTCAATTCCATCTACTTTCTGCCCATGAATCTGGGCGGCGACGGGCAGGATAGCTACCCGTTCCTTTCGCCCGACGGGTCGCTCGGCGCCAACACCCATTACGACGTGGGCAAGCTGGCCCAATGGGATACCGTACTGCAACATGCGCAGCGAATGGGCATCGCCCTGCATGTGGTGCTGAACGAGACGGAGCAAGCGAATCGTCGCTGGCTCGACGACGGCACGCTGGGCGTGGAACGCAAGCTGTTCTATCGCGAGATGGTGGCCCGGTTCGGCTACCTGTTGGCGCTGAAGTGGAATCTGAGCGAGGAGAACGTCTTTTCGGCGGCAGAGATCGGCGAATTCGCCGATACGATTCGCGCCTATGATTGGGCGGGCCACCCCATCGCCGTGCACAATCCTTTCGACTCGTTCGGTCAATATCAACAACTGTTGGGCGACGGCCGATTCCCGACCACAGCCATTCACTACCGGATCGACGAGGCCGGGCAGATCGTCGAGCGATGGCGGCGGCTATCGCGCGACGCCGGGCGGCCGTGGGTGGTCGACATGGACGAGAACAACCCGGCCGGGGTCGGTCTAAGCCCCGACAACGCCGGCGAATTGCGCAAGACGGTTCTCTATGATGTCTATTTCAGTGGCGGGAATATAGAATGGTATGCCGGTTACTATGATCTGCCGCCGGGCGGCGATGTGAACCTGGAGGATTTTCGCACGCGCGAGGACATGTGGCGCACCATGTGGTATGCGCGCCGGTTTATGGAGGACAACCTGCCGTTTTGGGCCATGGAGCCGGCCGATGCGTTGCTGAGCGGTGAATCGGAAGCGTTCGGCGGTGGGGAGGTGTTCGCCTATCAGGACGAGATTTTCGCCGTCTATCTGCCCGCGGCCAACCCGAGCGGCGTGCTGCAGGCGGCCGCCGGTCGGGAATATCGGCTGCGCTGGTATGACCCGCGGACGGGCGAGTTTGCGGGGGAGGCCGTTAGCGTTGTCGCATCGGCCGACGGGCTGCCGCTGGGCGCGCCGCCCCATAGCCCGGATGGAGATTGGGTGGTGTTGGTGCGGGGGATTCCGGAAATTGTGGCCACGCCGTTGCCCGTGGCCTATCCGTGAGAGGGATGAATGATTAAGACAAATCGAGTGAAGCTGCTACGTCTTGCGCCAACCCGCCCGCTTATCCCGGCTTTCTTCTTCTGCTTGCTCGTTCTCTCCGTTTCCGCCCAGGCCCAGACCGAAATTGGCCCGGAAGCGGTGTGGCAGCCGGGGTTATGGCCGGCCTTGGCGCGCTGCTGCTGAGAGGGCGGCGATAACTCTAGGGCGCGAAGGGCATCCGGAATATATCCATTTCCCCGGCGCGGTCCGACTGGAACAACAACCATTGCCCGTCGGATGAGAAGGTCGGGAACCAGTCGTTGACGGAACCGGATGTGAGTTGCCGCAAGTCGCTGCCGTCGGGTCGCATGACATAGAGGTCGTAATCACCGTTGCGGGCGCTCTCGAAGGCGATCCACCGGCCGTCGGGCGACCAGGTGGGTGAGGCGTCGCGACCGCCGCTGACGGTTAGTCGGCGCGGGTTGCCGCCGTCGATGTCCATGACGTAGATCTCGTAGTCGCCGTCGCGGCCGGAGTAGAAGGCCACCTGTCGGCCGTCGGGCGAAGGCCAGGCGAACCCGTCGAAGGTTGTGGAGCCCACCAGTTCCGTCTGCGCGCCGTCCAGCCGCTGCAAGTAGATCGCCTCGACGTCGTTGGCCATCCACGAGAAGACGAAGCCCGACCCGTCGGCCAGCCAGCGGGGAAAATATTCGTCGCCGGGGATGTCGGTCAGTTGGGCGATCTCCGCGCCGCTGCCGCTATCGAGCAGATAAATATCATGGTCGCCGTCACGGTCGGAGGAAACCAGCAGCGTCCGGCCATCGGGCGAAAAATGGGGCGCTTGATTATTGCCCGCGCCGAAGGTCAACTGAAGCCCCTG
>JADLFH010000039.1 GCA_020845705.1 Microthrixaceae bacterium
CGCAGCCCGTGACGGCGGCTGCTACTTCCCGGGATGTGACGCCCAACCCGACGCCTGTCACGCCCACCACATCGACGAATGGCTCGCCGACCTGGGTTGCACCGACGTCGCCCACATGGTGTTGGCCTGCCCCCACCACCACGGCCTCGCCCACCGAACCGGCTGGCACATCACCCTGCATCCAGACGGGTGGACCGTCATCGAAACCCCCCACGGCAACCACATCTGGGGCCAACGCCACGGCCGACAACGAACCGGACACCCACCACCGGCACCCGCATCGGGTTGAGTCCTCCTCAGCCCTCCAGATCGCGGATCGTCATCACCTCCGATGCGTCCGGAACACCGGCCAGGAAGGCATCGACGATCTCCAACGCGACCGCCGCCGAGGTGAGCCGAACGCCCAACGCCAACACGTTCGCGTCGTTCCATCGCCGCGCGCCCTCAGCGGTGGCAGCGTCCGCGCACAGCGCGGCTCGCACACCGGGCACCTTGTTGGCGGCGATCGACACGCCCGTGCCGGTCCAACACATCACCACGCCCACATCAGCCGTGCCCTCCGCGACGGCACTTCCCACCCCCCGACCCACTTCGGGCCACGGTCGGTTCTGCACAACCGCGACCACTTCACCCACCCGGTCGAGGTAACCGCGCACCGAGTCGCTCAACTCGCCCGCCTCGTCCACACCGAACGCGATGCGAGGTCGTCCAGCGTCGGTCACGACACCTCTCCGGCACCCGACCCGCCCGAAACGCCCTTCGATCGTCGAGCCCGCCGCGGTATCGCAAGGGGCTGGTCGAAGTTCGCTTCCAACAGCACCTCTCCCGCGCGGCCGTGCCCCACCCATTGCGGGTCGAATGCGGGGGCCGAGAACTGCGGCGCCGCCTCGTATTCGGGATCCCAGCTCTTCAGCTCCCAAAGCAGAGCCGGGCGCTCGCTGTGCCAACGGAGTGCGAAGCTGACCCTCCCCCATCGAGTGGGCACGTCGGTGGCCTCGATCGACACCCCCCGCCAGTCGAGTCGCCACGCACCCAGCAACTCGACTCCGTCGTTGGTGTCCTGCACGAGGCCGCGTACCAGGCCCACCACCATCGACGCGGCGTCATCACGGTCTCGTCGGCTCTCGGGGCGAACCGGGGGCGAAACCGGGGGCGGCACCGGCACAGCGGCCTGGGGTTCACCGACGGAGGCCAGAAAGGCGGCAGCCTCCTCCAGTGCCTCGCGCGCCTCGGATCGCAACGCAGGGTCCATCCGTTGCCATCGTCGAGCGACCCGTCGTGCCGCGGCCGCGGTCGCCAGGGCGACGCCCTCCAGGTGCAAGGAAGGAACCCCGGAGAGCCGCCACGCCGAAAGCGCCGACAGCGAGTCAATCGTCGCGCGATCATCGCCGATCGCCCCCTTCGACCGTTGCGCGGCCAGCAGCACGTCGGTCGGATCGGCCGCCCCCTCGAACCAGCCGAGGTGCAGAACTGCTCGAAGGTTCCGAGCCACCTGACCCAGATCGGTTCGGTCGAGCGGTCCGAGCGCGACCTCCGCGGCGGCCCGGCGGACGCGCTCGGCGTCAGGGGACGGAATCGTCCACCCCGCCCCGCGACCGAGGTGACTCGCCCACCCGGCGCAGAGCTGCGCAACTCCGGGGGCCGCAACATCGACATCGACGAACGGTCCCAGCCGGGTCTCGCACGACTGGGCGTGGGGCACCGGAACAACCACGGCCACGTAGCCGGCCAAGGGCGCGTCGGAAATACCGGTGGCGTCCACCACCGCGTCTCGTAGCCCTTCGAGCGAATCGGCGGCCACCACCACAGCGGGCGTGCGTGAAAGGGCCATGGCCACCTCGTCGCCCACTCTCACCTCGCTACCCGCGACGGTTACCCCCGACGCCGGACCCAAGACGAAGGCAACCGCCACCGGCAGGGGCGAGTCGTTGCGTACACCGAGTGCGAGCTGTGGGCTGCCGCCACTGCCGGCGAATGCAAAGGCTGTTCCCACCACGTCGCCGGAGGGCACCCGGACGGCAGTCTCGACCACCGGTAGGCCATCGACGAGCCGCTGTCGCAGAGTGTGGTCTCCTCGGGGATGATGCCACCGCTGCTCGCTCGCCACCCACCACTCCACCTGCCAACCGGCCCCGCTGGGGCGAACGCCTCCGGATTGATCGACCGTCGCGGCAGCGCCCGCGCCGATCGTGCCGATGGGGATGTCATCCATGGTCAGAAGCTGAGTGCGTGGTGTTCGAGCCGGGAGCCGTCATGGCGGAGGAGGCCACGATAGGCGTCCTCGGCTGTAGCCCCTTCGTGACAGACGGCTCGCACCTCTGAGGAGATCGGCATCTGGATACCGCGCTCCTCGGCAAGTTGCACCACCACCGCGCAGGTCTTGACCCCCTCGGCCACCATGCGCATGTCCGCGATCACCTCTTCGATGCTGCGACCCCGGCCGAGCTGCTCGCCGACGTGACGGTTGCGGCTCTGGGGCGACATGCAGGTGGCGAGGAGATCGCCCAATCCCGCCAGACCGGCGAAGGTGACGGCCTGTCCGCCCATCGATTCGCCCAGACGTGACAGCTCGTTGAGACCACGGGTGATGACAGCCGCCTTGGTGTTGTCGCCGGCGCCGAGCCCGTCGGCCATCCCCGCTGCGATCGCGATCACGTTCTTGAATGCACCGCCCAGCTCGCAGCCGATCACGTCGGGGTTCGTGTACACCCGGAACAGGCGCGTGTTGAAGATCTGCTGGAGGTGATCGGCGACCACGGGGTCATGGGTTGCGACCACCGACGCGGCGGCGTCGCCGGCGAGGATCTCCTTCGCCAGGTTCGGCCCGGTCAGCACGGCAACCGGATGGCCGGGTAGCACCTGGTTCGCGACCTCACTCATCCGAGCTCGGGTTCCCTGTTCCAGGCCCTTGGTCAAGCTCACCACCGGAACCCATGCGCGAATGTGTCCGGCGACCTCCTCGAGTGTGTCGCGAAAGGAGTGCGACGGGACGCCCATCACGATCACGTCCGCGTTCTGAACGACCGCGGCCATGTCGGCATCGGCCCGCAGGTCGGGGTGCAGCTCGAACCCGTCGAGATACCGCGAGTTCGTGTGCCGGGAGTTGACCTCCTCACAGGTGTCCTCGCGACGGGCCCACAACGTGGTCGGAGCATTGTGCGCAGCCAGGTGCGCCACAGTCGTCCCCCACGACCCACCGCCGATTACAGCGACGCGGATGTGCATGACGGCACTGTAGGTGAGAGCTGTCGGAGCGACGGGTTGGGCGGAATTGCCCAGCGTCTCACGACAACTGAACCTTATGTAGCCGCCCCAAGTGCCGACACACTCCTAGGCACTATGTTCCGCAGGCAGCACGAACGAACCGAGCGACGAGGGGGCGAGCGCGGTGCCGCGCTCGCCGAGTTCGCGTTCTGTTTCCCCGTGTTCCTGCTGCTCATGATGGCCGTGGTCGACATGGGCGTGAACTACGGCGACAAGGTAGAGACCGCCCACGCCGCGCGTGAAGCCGCGCGCGCCGGGAGCGTGTCGAAGGTCGGCAACGACTCCAGCTGCTCCATCACCGCGGCATCCACCCCGCCCACGCTCACCAGACAGCTCTTCTGCCTGGCCAAGGCCCGCACCCACATGGATCCCACAGACGTGCGGGTCAAGGTCTTCTACGAGGGAGTCAACGGGAAGCTCACCACGAACTACCAGCCGGCGGCTGCGGGAAGCTCCAGCACCGCCACGATCGTCGTGTGCGTCCAGAGCCGGGCGGAATCGTTGAGCGGGCTGCTCGGCCCCTTCCTCGACGACAAGGTCCACGAGTCCAAGTCGCTCATCAAGACGGGCCTGCCTGCGGCAACCGCCTCGGGCCAGTATCCGACGGCTGCGGAAGAGACCCCGATCCCCGGCCACGATTGGTCGTTCTGCAGCGCTGAGGACCCTGTTGGGACGGACGCGGCATGAACCCTCCTCGAACCCGATCCAGGTGCTTCGGCAGGCGTCGAAACGAACGCGGCGCGGTGCTCGTGGAGCTCGCGCTTTGTGCAGCGCTACTCATCGTCATCACCCTCGGCATCGTGGACTACGGCACGCTCTTCACCGACAAGATCTCCCTGAAGGGTGGCGTCCGTGAAGCGGTGTGGAACGGGGGTCGTCAGATCTTCGGATCCGCGGTCGACTGCGGACTGTCCGGCGTCGGAACCACGCCGAACCCGACAGGCGATCTGAACACCAAGCGGCTGATGTGCATGGCGAAGACCCGCTCGGACCTCCCGTCGTCGCAGATGCGTGTGAAGGTCGAGTTCGTGAACATCGAGTCGCCTGCGACGCCGGGTACCTATGCGCCCGGGTCGGGCCTCATGGTCTGCATCATGCGCCAGGCACACTCGGTCTCGGGGCTGTTCAGCTTCACCCTCGACAACACCTACCAGACAGCGAAGTTGGTGGGTCTCATCCAGAACGCTTCGGCGCCCGGGCTCACCGAACTCGCAGAGACGCCGTTCACGGGCCAGAACTGGAACTTCTGCGACCCGACCGCAGCCGCCTCGACGTGAACGACCAAACGGAGACCATGCGATGAGCAACATCGAAGCCACAAGGCGTCGACATCTCGGCGAGGCCGGCGCTCCGACACCGTCGCGCTGTCGGGGTGAGGGCGGTGCGATCCTCGCGCTCACCGCGATCGCCATGATCGGTGTGTTGGCGTTCGCCTCGCTGGCAGTGGACATAGGCATGATCCGCTCCAAGCGGGCCGTCTACCAACACGCAGCGGACACCGCCGCGCTCGTCGGCGGCTGGCACCTGTCCAAGATCGTGAACCCGGGCGACCCAGCCCAGCTCGCCGCCGGGCTGCAAGCAGCCTCCGACGCCATGAAGAAGACGGTCCAGGCGAACCTCGGGTTGTCAGCCTCCGATTGGGCCAACTGCAACGACGTCGGTCACCTCACCTACTCGGCGACGACCGACACCTCGATCAGCAACAACTGCCTGAGCTTCAATCCCTTTGCCACACCGCGCCAGACCCGCATCCGCCTGCCTAACCTCACGGTGGATCATGCGTTCGGTGTCGGAACATCCACGTTGTCGGCCTCGGCCGGCACCGAGGGAAGCGCATGCGACCCCTCAGTCGATGTCTGCACGACCACGACCACTACGACTCGTCCCACCACCACGACGACCATCCGCTCGACCACGACAACCACCCGGCCTTCGACGACCACGACCAGGCCGGCGACCACGACCACCATCACCCGGGTCACCACCACCACCAGACCGAGAACCACCACGACCAGGCCGAGAACCACCACCACCAGGCCGAGAACCACCACCACCATTCCTCGAGTCACCACAACCACCAGGCCCAGGACGACAACCACCACCACCCGACCACGCACCACCACCACGAGGCCGACCACGACCACGAGGCCCACCACGACCACGATGCTCGACCTGGGAAGCTGAACGACCGCCGTACACTTCCAACCGTGTCGGAGGCCGCGATCGTTCCAATCCGCGGGTTCCGCAACGCCAAACGGCGTCTCGACCCGATCCTCGATCCAGCGCAACGGGAGTCCCTCGCACGCGACCTGGCAATCGGCGTCCTGAGCGCTCTCGCCGCCACACCAACCTTCGTCGTCACCGATGACGACGACGTCGCACAGATCGCTCAGGGACTGGGCGCGGCGGTGGTGGACGACCGCGAGCGGAGTCTCGATCTCGCCGTTGAAGCCGGCGTCGAAATGGCTCGTGCCGAGGGATTCGACCGGCTGCTGATCGCGCACGCGGACCTGCCGTTCCCCGAGTCACTCGGCGGGCTCGGCTCCGACATCGAACCGAACGACGTGTTGCTCGTGCCCGATCGCCACCACGACGGAACCAACGTGATCGTGCTGGCAGCGGACGTGCCGTTCCGCTTCGCATACGGTCCGGCATCCTTCAGTCGCCACCTGGCCGAGGCCCGGCGGTTGGGATGCCGCGCAGTGGTGGTGGAGGACTCACCGCTCGGGTGGGACATCGATGTTCCCGACGACCTGGCAACGCCGCCGGAGTGGGGGCCCACCTCGTGGATGCTTCAGCGGCAGTGAGCCCGACGCTCAGCTCCATCGAGGCACCCCGACTGGCGCTCGCGATCGCGGCTCACCCCGACGATGTCGAGTTCGGCTGCGGTGCCACCCTCGCCCGCTGGGCCGCGGTCGGCACCGAGATCGTCCACGTGATCTGCACCGACGGCTCGAAGGGCACCTGGGACACCACGGCCGACCTGGATGCACTCGTGACGCGACGTCGCGACGAGCAGCGCTCGGCTTCCCGAGCGTTGGGCGGCAGTGGTGTCGTGGAATTCCTGGGGTGCATCGATGGTGAGTTGGACGCCGACATCGCCACACGTCGGCTGGTGGCCGCCACGATCCGCAAGCATCGACCCGAGGTGGTCTTCGGCCACGACCCGTGGAAGCGGTACCGACTGCACCCGGATCACCGAGCCGCGGGTTGGCTGGCGGTCGACGGGGTGGTCGCCGCCCGAGATCCGCATTTCTTCCCCGACCTACCGCATCCCCCTCACCGCCCACACACGCTTCTGTTGTTCGAGGCCGACGAACCCGATGTCGTCGAGGTGGCCGACGAGACCTCCCTCGCGGCGCGCTGTGCGGCGCTGGAGGCGCACCGCTCCCAGTTCGAGACCACCCACTTCCACCTGCTCGACGAAGGCGGCGCCACCGACGAGCTGGAGGCATTTCGGGCCCGGGAGCGCGACAAGCTGGCCGAGATGGGCGCACTCGCCGGCGTACCGCTGGGCGAGGCCTTCAAGCGGATCTCGACCCTCTAGCGGCGGGCCGGCTGAGGGATCCTCAGCTCTGGCCGGGGTTCTGGGCGTAGGCGGCGAAGGCCGTCGCGATCCTCTCGTCGGCCTCCTTCAGCCGTGCAGCGGGATCGGCTCCCTCGAACGCGATGGCGTCGAGCGCCGCCCGCGCCTCGGTGCGGAAGGCCGCATACGCGCCGATCAGCGGACCGGTGAAGTCGGGATCGAGTGACAAGGTGCCCTGGTACGCGATCTTCGACCAGCCGCCCTTTCGGGTCTTGGTCCAGTCCTCCACGAGAGTCGGGTCATCGGCCGCGTCCTGATGTGAGGGCAGGTACCCGCTGGTGAGGGTCCAACCGACCTGCGCCTCGCGTGAGTTCACGTACTTCGCGAAGTCCCAGGCCGCCGCGATCTCCTCGGGCTTCTTCTTCGGGATGTACCAGGCGTTCCCACCGATCTGACCCTTGCCCGCCTGCGCCTTGCCCGGAAGGAGGGCAACGCCCACCTCCAGGGTGTCGAACTTGATGCCACTGACGTCGATGTCCACGCCCGGAAGCATCGACGGGTCGAGCGTGCCCGCTATGGCGGCGTCGATGGTGGTGATCGCGGCGGAGGTCTCGATCAACATCGAGCCGCTCTGGGTCGCCACGGCCAGGTACGACGAGATGTCGTCGTTGCTGCGTACCGCCTTGACCAGCCCGTCGTCGACCATCTTCTTGATCCAGTTGACGACCTCCAACGCTGCGTCGGACTCCAGCAGCGCCTTGGTCGGGATCCCGCCGCGCCCGTTGTCCTTGTCGACGACCGCCTCGCCCTGGCCTGTCAGCCAGTGCTCCAGGAACCACGAGTCCATCTTCAACACCAGGGGCTGTTCGAGACCCGCGATGTTCGCCGCCTTCAGCTTCTCTGCGGCCGCCCGAAGCTCGTCGAGGGTGCTCGGCGGCTTCGTCGTGTCGATCCCGGCGGCACGGAAGTGCGCCTGGTTGAAGTAGAGGACCGGGTTGGACACTCCGAAGGCCACCGGCTGGAGCTTGTCGTCGATCGAGTACGCAGCCCGCACCGCGGGTACCAAATCGTCGTAGAGGTCCTTCGCGTCGGGATCCGCTGCCAGACAGTCCTCGGCGGTTACCACCGAGTTCGAATCGAGGATGAACCGCGCGTTGGTGTCTTCGGCCGTGACCATCTCGGGCAACGAGTCCGGCTTGGCCAGCGCCGTCTTGTACTTGCCGAGCTGCTCCTCGTAGCTGCCCTGGTTGGCGACCTTGACGACGACCTTGTCCTGAGAAGCGTTGTAGTCGGCAGCGAGCTTCTCGATGCCCTTGGCCGCCACACCCTGGAACGCGTACCAGACGTTGACCTCCACCTGCCCCTTCGCCGCGGCGAGCGCGTCGACCGGACAGTTCTCGGCCTTGCCGGCTCCCGCGGTGGGCACGGTCTTGTCGCCTGGCCCTTCACCCTCCTCGCCGTTGTCGCCGCCACAGCCGGCGACCAGAACGGCAGCGGCCAGAGGAACTGCCAACCATCGCGTTCGCATGGATGCTCCTGGGTTTCGTAGTGGGTCGGGGCGAACGGTCATCCCTTGACCGCTCCGGCCGTGAGGCCTCGAATGATCTGCCGCTGGAAGGCAACCAACAGGACCACCAGCGGGATGGCCGCAACGATTGCCGCCGCGAACGCGAAGTTCAACTCGGTCACCTCGCGTGTGGCGAGCGTTCGCAGTGCCACCTGGATGGTCTGGTACTCCTGCTGGTCGGCCGCGTAGCGGGGCCAGAGGTACTGGTTCCATGCCCCCAGGAACGAGATCAGCACGCAGGAACCGATGATGGGTCGACATATCGGCACTGCGATCCGAAACAGGAAGCGACGGTGGGAGAAGCCGTCCAACAGTGCCGCGTCCTGCATCTCACCCGGGATGCCCAGGAAGGCTTGACGCATGAGGAACACCCCAAACGCCCATGCGAGAAACGGAGCGGAGAGGCCTTGGATGCTGTTGAACCAGCCCAAGTCGCGGACCGTCTCGATGTTGGCCACCAGGGTTACCTCGATCGGCAACAGCAGCGTCCCGACGACGAGGGCGAACATGGTCCGCTTGAGGGGGAACTCGAGGCAGGCGAACGCGTAGGCGGCGAAGATCGAGGTGAGCACCTGACCCACGACGATGACCACAGACACGATGGCCGACAACAGAAGGGCATGGGTGAGATCGCCTGTGCGGAACACCCGCCCGAAGACCCCGCCGTCCCAGCCCACCGGCCACAGACCGCCTCCCCCCGCCTGCAACGACTTCAGATAGGGGATGGGTTCGGAGACCGCCCTCACGATCGTCGTGTAGACGGGGAACAGGATCACGGCCGACAGCACCGTCAGCAGGACATAGGAGCCCGCGTTCCGCAGCCTCCGGCGGGTGGCGGCGGCGTGCTCAGTCGCCATAGTGGACCCGCTTGTCGAGCAGCGTGAACTGGGTGAAGCTCACCACGAGGGTGAGCACGAACAGGCCCAGCGACAGGGCGGCGCGCGTGGACAGCGGCAGGACACCGTCGGGATCGGCGATCTTGTAGAGCAGGGGCTGTGCGGTGTCGGTCGGGCGGAGAATCTCGAACTGGGCGTAGGCCTGAAGGGCGTGGACCACCAACACGATCGCCAGGAACAGCAGCGCCGGCGAGATCAGCGGCACCGTCACCCTGAAGAAACGCCGAGCCACACCGAAGCCGTCCAGCATGCTCGCCTCGCGCACCTCGTCGGGGATCGCCTGGAGCGCTGCCAGCACCACCACGAAGGTGAGCCCGGCGTTCTGCCACACCGCGGACAGCGACACCGCCAGGAGCGCTGATCCCGGCCGGTTGAGGCTGAGCCAGCTCACGTCGCGCCACAGGCCGGTCTCGGGCTGCAACAACGTGAGAAACACCACCGACGCCACAGCAACAGAACTGGCGACCGTCGAGCTGAAGATGGTCTGGAAGATGCGGATACCCGCCAGCCTGCGATCTGCGGCCACCGCGAGAAGGAGACCGAGGATCACCCCGAGGGGGACGGTCAACAGGGTGAAGCGCGCCGACACCCACACCCCCGAGCGCAGCTCGGGGCCGCTCAACACGTCGATGATGTTGCCGGGACCAAGCCAGCGATCCGAGCCTCCGAGGAAGGCGTTGGCGTTGCGCTGGTAGAGGCTGAGGTAGACGAGACGCGAGAGCGGGTAATACGCGAACGCCGCGAACAACACGAGCACCGGGGCCAAGAAGCCGTAGGCCAGCAAGCCCTCGCGGAAGCGGGTGGAACGGCGTGGCGCAGACTCGGCGGAGCGGCGAACCATCAGCGACCACCCACGTTCATGGCTCCGACCCTACCTACCACCGAACTGGGCGAAGAACCATCCACCCCCGAAGTCCAGCTGCCGTCTAGATGCGGGCGATCAGCCAGGCGATACCCTCGATGAGTCGCCAGCCGAGGTAGAGGACCAGCGCACCCAGCAGCAGCCAGAAGTGCCACGGCACCTTCGGAGCCGCGTCGGGATCGTGTACCGGATCCGCCACATGGTGCCCCTCGGGGCAGTCACCGGAGCCCGAGAGCGTGTTGGGGTTGTAGAAGCGGGCGCACTCCTCACACCATGGCACGGCGACCTCACACGGGCGGAACGCCGTGGCGTCGATCCGAGAAGTGGCGATCCTTGCCCACCGCGCGACGCAGGCGTCGGGCGATCTCGGAACGCAGATCACCCCAGTCCACCACTGCGTCTATGACCAGCTCCGACGCGAGCCGCAGCAGGTCGACATCCGCTTCATAGATCCGGCGTTGCTCCGAAACGAACGCCTCCCGCTCCAGCGGATCATCGATCGCGGCGATCTTGTTGGCGAACACCGCGTTGACCGCGGCTTCGGGGCCCATCACCGCGATCTTGGCGGTGGGCAACGCAATGGTCGCCTCCGGCTCGAAGGCCGGGCCGGACATGGCGTAGAGCCCCGCGCCGTACGCCTTGCGCACGATGACGGAGATCTTCGGCACCGTTGCCTCGGACACGGCGGTGATCATCTTCGCTCCGTGGCGGATGATCCCCTGGCGTTCCACGTCGGTGCCGATCATGAAGCCGGGTACGTCCGCGAGGAACACCAACGGCACCCCGAACGCGTTGCAGCACCAGATGAACCGGGCCGCCTTGTCGGCCGAGTCGACGAAGAGCACCCCGCCCTTCGCCGCGGGGTTGTTGGCCACGAATCCCACGGGACTTCCGTCCATGAGGCCGAATCCGACGATCAACTCGGGGGCGAACAGCGGCTTGATCTCGAAGAAGCTCTCGGCGTCGATGAGCCCGTCGATCACCGAGTGCATGTCATAGCCCTGCGTGTCCTCTGCCGGCACCACGTCGGCGGTGAGCTCGCGACCGGGGGACGCTGCCTCGTAGGAGGGCAGCTCCGCCCGCCAGTTCGACGGCAGGTAGGTGAGATACGCCCGGGCCTGGTCTATCGCGTCGATGTCGTCGTGCGCGAGGTTGTCGCCGCATCCCGAGACCGTCGCGTGCATACGGGCCCCACCCATCTCCTCCAGAGTCGTGTGCTCGCCGATCACCACCTCGGCCATCCGGGGCGAGCCCAGGTACATCGAGGCGTTGCCCTCCACCATGATCACGAGATCGCAGAACGCGGGGATGTAGGCACCGCCGGCGGCGGATGGACCGAACAGGCAGCACACCTGGGGCACCTTTCCCGACAGGCGCACCTGGTTGTAGAAGATCCGCCCTGCGCCCCGACGGCCGGGGAACAGCTCCACCTGGTCGGTGATGCGCGCACCGGCGGAGTCCACCAGGTAGACGATCGGCCAACTCTGCTTGAGGGCGACCTCGGTGATCCGGACGATCTTCTCCACCGTGCGGGCACCCCACGACCCGGCCTTCACCGTGGGGTCGTTGGCCATGACGCACACCGGCCGACCGTCGATCTCGCCAGTGCCACAGACCACGCCGTCGGCGGGGAGGTCGGTTGCCGACGCATTCGCCAACAGCGCGTCCTCCACGAACGTGCCGAGGTCGCAGAGCCGTTCTATCCGCTCCCGTACGAACAGCTTGTTCTGGCGGGCGAGCTTGTCGGCTTCCCTGTGCAGGTTGCCCGAGCGCGCACGTTGCGCCGCGGCATCGAGTCGCTGCGCCTGGTCGTCACCTTCGCTCATCGTCGCCCATTGTGGTGGGAGCCACAGCGAGCGGGCGACCTCAGCGGCGGCGAACTGCCAGCACGGTCACGTCGTCGCCGAGCGGACCGGCGGAGAAGTCCACCGCCTCGTCGATCAGTGTCTTGCACAACACCCCGGTCGCGGTCTCGAATTCGCGCCGCACCACGCCCGCAACCCGCTCCTCACCGAAGAACTGGTCACCCGCTCGAGCCTCCAACAGGCCGTCGGTGCTGAGGACCAGCAGGTCCCCGACCTGATACGGCATCTCGACGGAGCGGTACCTCGATCCGGCGTCCATCATCAGCAGAGGGCCAGTGGCCGGCAGTGCCCGCGGCGAGCGGTCCACGCACAGCCAACCAACTGGGTGGCCGGCCGACGCATAGCGGAGCGTGCCGGCTTCGGTGTCGAAGATCGCTACGAAGATCGAGACGAACTCCTCGGGACGTTCGTGGTCGATCAACTGCCCGTTGAGCTCCTCCAGGGCCTGGCCGGGATCGCGATAGCGACGCAGGTAGGTGCGGAGGAGGAACTTCGTCTGAAGCGCCGAGATCGACGCCTCCACGTCGTGGCCCGACACGTCGCCGACCACACAGCAGAGCCGCCCGCTGGGAAGGCGGAACACGTCGAGCAGATCGCCCGACATCACACCGGTGCCGGCCTGATGCGCGGTTCCCACCTCGTAGCCCGTCGTGTCGGGAAACCGCGATGGCGCCAGGCGCTCGGCCCACCGCTGGGTCGCCGAGTCCTCCTGGCTCAACACCTCGTGGGCCCGCTGCTCGAGGCCGAGCCGCAGGAACGAAAGCCGCGCGTCACGTCGCGCGTAGCGCGACAGCCAGATCGTCGAGACGATCGGGACCACCAGGAGGCCAAGCAGCAGGGCCGCGCGTTCGTCGTGGGTCACGGCTCCAACAGCGGCGGCCACCGCGATCGCCAGGTACACACCCGCCGCGTGCGCCACGTGGGAGAGGTTCGAAGATGCGAGCGTCCGGGCGTCGGGGTCGGTGGTCTCCTGTTCGACGCTGCGCAGGAAGCGGTAGCGCAACAACGCCGCGCGACCCCAAAGGCCGGCGGCGATCAGGCACAGCGCGGAGACGCCTGCGAAGAACCACCTCATGTCAGCGCCAGGTTACCGCTCGGAGCAGGATCACTCACTGCGTCTGCGCACTCGCATCTTCACGGCCGTGGCGCCGAGGTCGAACGCCTCACGGATGCGCCGTTCGAGGTAGCGGAGGTAGTGAGGGGGTACCTCCTTGTTGGCGAAGAGCGTGAAGGTGGGCGGATCGGCCGCACCCTGGGTGGCGTAGAGGATCCTCAGACCGTGGGGGCCTGGTTGTGCCTGTTGCGCGGCACGGATGACCTCGTTGACACGGCGGGTGGGCACCCTGGTGCGGTACGCCTCCAGCGAGTTGGACAGCGCCGGCAGCAACCGGTGCACCCCACGGCCGGTCAACGCCGAGATCCGCAACACCGCGGCCTCCCCGAGGAAGGACATCTTCCTCTCGATCTGGTACATGACCTCGGCGCGGGCATCGGCGCCGAGCATCTCCCACTTGTTCATCAACACGACGACGGGACAGCCCGCCGCGTCGATCCGCTCGGCGAGGCGCTGGTCCTGGTGGGTCACCCCCTCGGTCGCGTCGATCACCAGCAAGGCGACATCCGCAGTGTCGACCGCTTGGAGAGCCCGCACCATCGAGAAGTACTCCGTGCCGTCGTCGATGCGCGACTTGCGACGCATTCCGGCCGTGTCGACGAAGCGGATCGGACCGGCTTCGGTGTCCACCACCGTGTCGATCGTGTCGCGTGTGGTACCGGGCATGTCGTGGACGATCGCCCGGTCCTCGCCTATCAACCGGTTGAACAAGGTCGACTTGCCCACGTTGGGTCGACCGACCAGCGCCACCCCGAAGACCCGCCGCTCGCCCTCGCCTCCTTCCACCTTGGAGGGGTCGTGGGGATCAGGCTCCTCGGGCGGCTCGGGAAGCAGTTCCACCACGCGGTCCAACAGGTCACCCGCTCCACGGCCGTGCAGCGCCGAGACCCCGACGGGTTCACCGAGGCCCAGGGTCATGAGATCCCAGATCGCCGCCTCGTGGCCGCGGTCGTCGACCTTGTTCGCGACTACCAGCACCGGAGCGTCGATGCGGCGCAACAGGTTCGCCACACCGGCATCGTCGTCGGTGATGCCGATCGCCGCGTCCACCACGAACAACACCACATCCGCGTCACGCAGCGCGAGTTCGGACTGACGGCTCACCTTCTTGTCGAGCTCGGTCCCCCCCGGCATCCATCCGCCGGTATCGACCAGCAGGAAGTCATGGCCACGCCAGTCCGCCTCCAGCATCTTGCGGTCTCGTGTGACCCCGGGGCGTTCCTCCACGATGGTCTCCCGACGCCCCACGATGCGATTCACCAGAGTCGACTTGCCCACGTTGGGGCGACCCACGATCACCACAGTGGGTAGTGCGGCGGGAGACTCCGGGTCCCTCGACGAGCTCATCGCAGCGCCGCCCGCAGCGCCACTCCGTCGGTGGTAACGACCTCCACATCCCGCGGCAGGTTCGTTGGGGTGGTCCCGTCGAGGAACCGGCCACCGGAGAGGCACACGTCGGGAAGGAGGTAGCGGTGCCCGGCGGGCTCGTCGGCGAGGACCCGTGCCAGGTCCTCGCCGACCATGAGCCCCGCCACCGCCGTGTTGCCGCCGAAGTAGCGGTTCTCGACCGGCACCACCCGGATGTCGTCACGATCGATCGAATCGATTAGCGGTTCGATGATCGAGGCACCGTAGAGGCCCGTCAGGACACCCACCGGCGCTCGACGGGAAGGCGGATCCACCTGCACCACCGAAGGAGTCGGGGTCGATGCCGTTGCGTGGCGTGGCATATCCGTGGTCGCCTCCCAGCGCGACGATCGGTACCCCTCGGCGGGGGCACCGTCGACCCAGGAGAAGAAGCCTGGCTGGATTCCGATCGCGTGACCTTCGGTGTATCCGGCGAACTCCGCTTCGAATGCCCGGGCCATCCCGATGCCGTCCTCGTGCATCGGGAACGAGCCGTAGCGCTCCGCGGGTGGGAAGGGACGGCCCGCGAGCAGGTAGTACTCGTCCGCCGCGAAGACCATGCGATGTCCGACGAGCTCGCAGAACACCTCCTGCCACTCTTCGATCAGATCCACGACCGCGGCGGCCTCCTCCACGGTGTGAGGTCGCATGCGCGGCTCGGGGTTGAACTTCGAGACGCCGAGGGGTACCGCTGCTACATGCACCAACTCGGGGTACTCGTCGAGGATCCCAGCGAGCGTGTCGTCGAGGATCTCTGCGTCGTTGAGCCCTGGGCAGATCACGAGCTGTCCGTGCACCTCCACCCCATGGTCCAACAGTGCCCTCAGCCACCGGAGGCTCACCCCGCCTCGCCTGTTGCGGAGGATCTCGGCTCGCACGTCGGGGTCGGTGGCATGGATCGACACGTACAGCGGCGAGAGCCCCTCGGTGAGCACCCGTTCGAGGTCGGCCTCGGTGAACCGGGTGAGCGTTGTGAAGTTTCCGTAGAGAAACGACAGGCGGTAGTCGTCGTCCTTGAGGTAGAGGCTGGGGCGCATCCCCGGCGGGAGCTGGTAGATGAAGCAGAACTCGCAGTGGTTGTCACACGTGCGGATCTCGTCGAAGACCGAGGACTCCACCTCCATGCCCAACGGCACGCCGGGCTCCTTGACCACGTCGAGGGTTGTCTCGATGCCGCCACGGTCCACCTCGATGCTCACCTCGGCCTCGTCGGTCACCAGGCGGTACTGGATGACGTCTCGGAGCACCTGTCCGTTGACCGCCACCACCACGTCGCCGACGGCGACCCCGGCCAAATCGGCGGGGGATCCCTCGGCGACGGCGATCACACGGGCGGCGGACACCGGCTGAGTCTACGGAGCGCCACCCACACCCCGCCGAACCGGGGGCGCGCCGTAGGCTGGCCGGGCCATGGATGTCGATCGAGTGCTGCTCGCTGCGCCCCGCGGGTTCTGCGCGGGCGTGGAGATGGCCATCAAGGCCTTGTCATGGATGGTCCGGGCGTTCGAGCCTCCCGTGTACTGCTACCACGAGATCGTCCACAACCAGCGAGTTGTCGATCGCTTCCGCGAGTTGGGAGTGGTCTTCGTCGATGACATCGCAGAGGTGCCCGCAGGTCGACCTGTGATGCTCTCGGCGCACGGCTCGGCACCGGAGGTGGTCGACGCGGCCGTCGAGAGCTGCGGATACGTGGTCGACGCGGTCTGTCCCCTGGTGACGAAGGTCCACCATGAGGTGAAGGTGCGCGCCGCCAAGGGATACCAGATCGTCTATGTGGGCCACGACGGCCACGAGGAAGCCGTGGGCACGATGGCAGTGGCGCCGGATGTCATGCATCGAGTCGAGTCGACCGACGAGGTCGCGGGTCTGCCTCACTTCGACGGGCCGGTGGCGCTGTTGGCGCAGACCACCCTGTCGCACCGCGACTGGGCCGATGTGGCAGACGCCACCCGCGAGCGGTTCCCCGAGATGTGGATGCCGGGACGGTCCGACCTCTGCTTCGCGACCACCAACCGCCAGTCAGCGCTAATGGAGCTGGCAACCCACTGCGACGCGATCGTCGTGGTCGGATCCGCGAACTCCTCCAACACGCTGGCCCTCGAGAAGTTGGCCAACGAGGCGGGCTGTGCTCGCGTGTTCCGGGTCAACGACGCGGCGGAAGTCCCCGGAGACCTCACCGGAACGGTGGGCGTGACCGCCGGGGCATCGGCGCCCGAGGAGCTCGTGGCTGCCGTGATCACCCGACTCGATCCCCGCGAGGGGGTGACCGAAGTGCGCATCACCGAGGAGGACGAGTACTTCCCGCCTCCTCGGAACCTCCGCGACCTGATTGCGGCTCTCGACGGCTTCGCAACTGCGATGGTGGGGGGACCTGCCCCGATGTCTGCTCTGACCGAAGATCGCCACCAGCCCGCCAGCGATGTCCTCGGGCACCTGCGTTGAACGGTCCGCCGGTGCCCGCCCTATGGTGCGCGCCATGAGCGTCTTGAGCCTCGACGTCATCCGCATCAGCCTCCACGTCCTCGCCGCGACCATCTGGGTCGGCGGCCAGTTCCTCCTGGCCGGATTGGTCAAACCGCTTCGCGCCGTCGATCCCGACGCCCCCCGTGCAGCGGCCAACCGCTACAACCTGATCGCCTGGCCTGCATACGGGCTCCTGCTCTTCACCGGTCTCTGGAACCTCCTCGAAGCCTGGCCGATCCGTATCGGTTGGCACCCCTGGATCGAGATCAAGGTCTTGGCCTGGCTTTTGTCGGGCGTGGGCGCGTTCCTCCACATCAGGGCCAAGGGCAGCACATTGATGCTGGCCATCGGCGGGGCCCTCTCGAGCGTCTTCGCCGTGGTGACCCTCGTGCTGGGCGTCGCGCTGCGGTTCCAGTAGGAGCCGCCAGGCGCTCAGGGCGTGGTGCCCGCCAACGCGCACGCCTCCTCGTAGAGGGCCTGCACCGCAACTCCGAGGCGTTCGGTGGTGACGTCCACCGCCGCACGCGGCACGCGCCCTTCGATGGCGACATCTGGGTAGATGGGTTCGCCGATCACGAGGACGATCTTGGCGGGCCGTACCAGTTTCGAGCCGATCGGCATGGCCCTGGCGGAGCCGCCGATCCCGATCGGCAGGATCGGCACCCGCTCGTTACACGCCACATACGCAGGTCCGGCAAAGAGGTCCTCGACCACCGGCCCTTCCTTACGACGACCTTCGGGGAACATGACCAGCGGCTCGCCGTCGGCGACCACACGCCGGCAGGTCTCCAGAGACTCACGATCGACACCGCTGCGGTTCACGGGGAACGAACCCATCGCGTACAGGAAGCGGTCGATCCGGCCGCCACGAAAGATCGAGCGCTTCGCCATCCAGCGCAGCCTCCGCCGTATCGCCAGGCCGGGCAAGGCGAAGTCGAGGTTCGACCGGTGCACCGGGGAGATGACGAACGCGCCCGAGGCCGGGATGCGTTCGGAGTGGACAACCTCGAAACGGAAGAAGAGCCGGGCAACCACCAGCGAGGCCGCACGCAGCGTCCAGTAGGCGGCGAGGGCTTGGCGACTCCGACCCCGGCACGCCACCGCAGCCACCCGTTCGACGCGTGTCGGGTCGCTCATCGACCCACCATCGCCACGAGCCGGTCAAGTACCTGACCGATGTCGAGATCGCTGGTGTCGAGGGTCACGGATCCGTCGGCCTCGAGCAGCGGCGAGTCGGCCCGGGTCGAGTCGAGGTGGTCGCGCTCGGCGATGTTGGCCGCCCACGTGGCGATCGTCGTCTCATCCAACTCCCCCAACTCGGATGCCCGCCGGCGGGCCCGCACCTCGGGCCGGGCGGTCAGGAAGACCTTGAGCGTTGCATCCGGAAACACCACCGACCCGATGTCCCGACCCTCCACCACGCCGCCGCCCGCGGCTTTCGCCCAGGCTCGTTGCCGGGCGACGAGCTCGGCACGCACGCCCGGGTTCGCCGCCACCACCGAGACCGCCCCCGACACCTGCGGTCCGCGGATCGCGTCGGTCACCTCGGTGCCGTCGACCAACACCACGTGTCCGACCTCGATGCCGATCCGCCTCGCAATCGCCGCGACCGAATCGAGGTCGGTTGGGTCGATCCCCTCGTTGATCACCGCCCACGTGACCGCGCGGTACATGGCGCCTGTGTCGAGATACGGCACACCCAGCCGCTCGGCGAGGGCCCGGGCGATGGTCGACTTGCCCGAGCCCGCCGGACCGTCGATGGCCACCAGCAGCATCAGGGCGCCCTCATCTGATCGAGGGCCTCGAAGAACCCCGGGAAGGTCTTGGCAACACAGCCCGGATCCTCGATCCGCACTCCGGATCGGCGCAAGCCGGCCAACGCGAAGCTCATCGCGATCCGATGGTCGTCGAAGGTACGGATGCTTCCTCCGTGGGTTCCGTTGCCATCGGGCTTCCCCTCGACGAGGAACCCGTCCGGCTCCTCCGATGCGGTGACCCCGATTCGCCCCAACCCTTCGACCACAGCCGCGATGCGATCGGACTCCTTGCGACGGATGAACCCGATACCCCGGGCACGGGAACGACCCTCGGCGAAGCCCGCTACCACAGCGAAGGTGGGCGCCTGATCGGAGATGTCGGCCAGATCGACCTCTGTCGCCCCCAACCGAGACGGCCCCCTCACCGTGATGGCCCTCTCCTCACGATCGACCACACACCCCATCCTCTCCAACACGTCGACGAAGCCCACGTCGCCCTGCAACGAGGTTGGGCCAAGTCCCTCCACCCGCACCCGTCCTCCACAGATCGCCGCGGCCGCCCAGAAGTAGCACGCGGTCGAGGCGTCCGGCTCCACGCTGTACTCGGTCGCCCGATACCCCTTCGGCACCTCGGCTTCGGCACCGAAGGCCGCCATCACCGATCTGGTCATCTGCACATACGGTCGCGACTTCAGCTCGCCTGTCACTTCGACGCGCAGGGGACCCGCCGCGCAGGGGCTCACCAACAGCAGGGCGGAGAGGAACTGGCTGGAGACATCACCGGAGACATCCACCCGGCCTCCCCCCAGGCCACCGGCATGCACCACCAACGGCAGACGTCCCGATGTCGAGGTCACCTCGACTCCCAGCGAGCCCAACGCGTCCACGAGCACACCCATCGGTCTGGTCCGCATCGGCGCCGCCGCGTCGATCGTGTAGTCGCCGTCGCCCAGCGCGCACATGGCGGTAACGAAGCGCGATGTCGTCCCCGAGAGGCGGGTGTAGAGCGATCGTGGCCCTGGCGGCAACCGGCCCCCACAGCCCGACACCTCCACCGTCGTCTCGTCGAGCTGCCGCCAGCCGATTCCGAGATCGGTGAGGCACTCGAGCATCGCCTCGGTGTCCTCGGAGCGGAGAAGCCCCGAGATCACCGAGGTCCCGCGTGCCAACGCCGCACAGACCAGCGCACGGTTCGAGATGGATCGTGAACCTGGCACGGAGACCACGGCGTCGGGAGGAGCCGTCAGGGGCTCGATCTCCACTGTGTCGATCACCCGAGGCTCCGAGTGGAGCTCCGATATCCGAGCGCATCGAGTGCCTCCACGAACGCCGCCGCGGCCTCGGCGGCGATGACGAGGATCATGACGCCACGGGGACCTTCGGCCGAGTGGGCGAGCTCGATGTCATAGATGTTGACCGCCAGCTGGGTTGCAAGTGTCGTGACCGCCGCGAGCCGGCCAGGTTCGTCCGAGACAGGCACCCGGAGTTCCACGAGTGCCTCCGCACGAGGCGCGGTGGTCGGAAGGTTGAGCCGAGCCTGGCGTGCGGCGTCGAGCTGGCCCAACATCCGCGCACGGTCCGACGACGCCACAGTCGACCGAACTGCTCCGAGCTCGTCGATGAGCTCGTCGAGGGCGGAGACGATGGCGTCTCGGTTCTCGGCGCAGATGTCGGGCCAGATGCCGGGGTGACCTGACGCTATCCGCGTCATGTCCCTGAATCCGCCGGCGGCGAGACGCAACAGAGCGCCGTGGCGGTCGGCACGGCCGGCAGCCAAGCGCATCAGGGTCGCTGCGGTGAGATGAGGCACATGGCTGATTACGGCGACCACCGAGTCGTGTTCGCCCGGATCGAGCGTGACGACCTCGGCGCCCAGGGAACCGACCATGGAGTGGACCGTCGCATACGCCTCCGGATCGGTGTTCACCACAGGCGTCAGCACCCAAGTGGCACCCCGGAACATCGTGGCGCTGGAACCGGCGATCCCCTCCTGTTCGGAACCCGCCATCGGATGGCCCCCTACGAAACGCCCGCCTCCCACTGCCTCGACGATCGCGGCTTTCACCGATCCCACGTCGGTTATCACCGCATGGGGATGGGACCGGAGGGCGCCGCGAGCGGCGGCTGCAACCGCCCCCACAGGGAGGGCGATGACGACGAGGTGGGCCGCGGGGTCCGAGCCGACCTGGTCGAGAGCTCCCACGGCGACTGCCGCTGTAGCCGTTTCGGGGTCGCGGTCGGTGCCGCTGACATGCCATCCCGCGGCACGCAGACCGAGTCCGACCGAGCCCCCGATCAGACCTGTCCCGATGATCTGAGCGCGACGTTGCTCACCTGAAGTCGACATCACTCAGGAAGGTCGTCGCGCAGCCCCCGCGCACCTTCGAGGTAGACGTGGCGGAGTTCGTCTCGTGCCAGGCCCGTGTTGAGATGCATCAGCACCCGGATGCAGTGGGGCACCGCCCCGGCGATGTCGAGCTCCTGTGCACAGATGAGCGGGACATCGCCCAGGCCCACGGTGCGAGCCGCCGTTGCAGGAAAGACCGACGTGAGATCGCTTGTGGCTGTGAACAGGATCGAGATGACATCGTCGTGGGCGATGTCGTTGCGTTCCAACATCAGCTCGACGAGCTCCACGACGCGCTCGGCGACGTGTTCGGCTTCATCGATGTCGAAGGTGGTTGCACCTCGGAGTGCCCGGACGGCGGATGACACGGCGTGGGATGCTACCCGGCCGCCCCGGTGCCACAGTCGAGCCGCGACGGGTCACGGCGAACCGCGCGTTCCAACGTCCGCAGCTCGCCGGTGCTGAGCTCACGCCACTCCCCTGGTCCGAGCCGGGTGTCGCGCAGCGGACCTATCCGGACGCGGACGAGGCGGCGCACCGGATGGCCGACCGCCTCGCACATGCGCCGCACCTGCCGGTTGCGCCCTTCGTGGATCACGATGCGCACCACATTGCCCTCGAGCAGAGACACCGTTGCCGGAGCCGTGACGCCGTCGTCCAGTTCCACCCCGGACCGCAGCGTCCGGAGCGCACCACGCGAAGGCGTCCCCTGGACCTCGGCCAGGTACTCCTTGTCGATCCCGAAGCTCGGATGTGTCAGGCGGTGGGTCAGCTCACCGTCGTTGGTCAACAGGAGCAGACCCTCGGTATCGGCGTCGAGGCGCCCAACCGGGTGCACCCGGGGCTCGGCGGGCAACCCGTCGAGGACGGTCGGTCGGCCCTGGGGATCATCTGCGGTGGTGATCACGCCGGCTGCCTTGTTGAGCAGGTAGTACACGGCGTCGGGGCGAACCCCGATGGCCACACCGTCGATCTCGATGAGATCGGTCCGTGGGTCCACGCGGCGGCCCAGCGTCGCAACCTGTCCGTTCACCGTGACCGAGCCGGCGTCTATCAGCTCCTCGCACCGCCGACGCGAGCCCACGCCGACCCGCGCCAGAACCTTCTGGAGCCGCTCACCCTCGGGGAGCGTCATCGAAGGCATCGCCGGAATCTTCGGCCAGCACCTCGAGCGCCTCGAGCGGTTCGCTCAGATGCACGGGCTGTGGATCGGTGAGATCGATCACCACTTCCTCCGTCTGGGGATCCTCCGCGACATCCACACCCTCGTCGTCGATGCGCAAGCCGCGCTCGAGCTGTTCGAGCACATCGACGCTCGGGACGAACTCGCCCAGCGCAGGTAGCTCCCCGAGCCCGTTGAGACCGAGGCGCTCCAGGAAGTGGCTGGTCGTGCCGAACAACACCGCCTGGCCGGGACCGGGGTCGCGCGCGAGCTCGGCGATGTAGCCGCGCTGTTGCAGTGTGCGCATGACCGCATCGACGTTGACACCCCGGATGGCGGAAACCTGGGCCCGTGATATGGGCTGCTTGTAGGCGATGATCGCCAGCGTCTCCAGCGCTGCGGCCGACAGGCGCGAGGACTGGCCCGACAACACGAAGCGTTCGACATAGGGCGAAAGGTCGCTGTGGCTCTGGAAGCGCCATCCGCCCGCCACCTTGACGAGCTCGAAGCCTCGCTCTTCCGCCTCGTACGCCGCTGCCAGCTCCTCACAGATCGCCTCAACGACCTCGGGTGCCACCTCTACGAGCTGCGCCAGCAACCGGGGATCCGCGGGTTCGTCCGCGACCATCACGATCGCCTCGATGGCCCGCCGGGTTTCCGTTCGTCCCTCCACCAGCCTGCTCCCCGTCGCGTCCCGCTCAGCCTTCGTAGACATCGACCAGCTCGAGATCGACACGGACATCCTCGCTGCCCAGCCACACGATGTCGATCTCGCCGAAGCTCGACGCCTGGCAGACGTCGATGTGTCCCTGCTTGAACAGCTCCAGCACCGCCAGGAACCGCACCACCACCTCGAGTCGCTCGACGAATGCGTCGGTGAGCTCGCGGAAGGTGATCCTGCCAACCCGCGGCAGCTCGTCGAGCAGCTCCGCGACGGCGTCGAGCACCGTGGTCTTGATGGCGTGGATGTGGAAGACGTCGACTCGCGGTGTGGGTCGTGGCTCCACCGCGCGGAGGAACGCCCGACGGAGCTGTTCGGCAGTCACGCCCTCGAGGGCGTCGGGGGTGAGGTCCACGAAGCGCTCGTCGGGACCACAGGCCCGAGGCAACGAACGCGCCGCTGCCATGTGCAGGCGTTCCAGGACAAGTGCGGCGTCCTTGAACGTCTTGCACTCCAACAGCCGCGCAAGGAGCTGATCGCGCTCCTCCCAGACCATCAGCTCCTCGTCGAGATCGCCGTCGTCGGCCCCGGGCAACAGGCGCCGCGCCTTGAGCTCCACGAGGGTGGCCGCGATGAGGAGGAACTCGGTTGTGACGTCGAGGTCGAGGTTCTCCATCCGCTCCAGCTCGACCAGGTAGGCATCCACGATCGCTACGAGCGAGATCTCATACAGCTCCACCTGTTCGCGCAGGATGAGGTGCAGCAGCAGGTCGAAGGGGCCCTCGAACACAGGGGTCTGGACATCGATTGCCACGACGCCAGCCTAGCGGCCGGAGCAGGTGGTGAATTACATCATCGGAATTCGGCTCGGGCGGATGGGGCGGCGGTGGCTACCGTGGCAGCCCATGGCACGCGTCTTCTCCGGCATCCAGCCCACCGGCGACCTTCACCTCGGCAACCTGCTGGGCGCCGTGCAGAACTGGGTTCAGGCTCTCGACGGCGAAGACGACGCGCTCTACTGCGTGGTCGACCTCCACGCCCTGACCATTCCGAAGGACCCGGCCGAGCTACGCGCCAAGACCATCGAGATCACCCAGCTCCTGGTCGCGTGCGGCCTCGACCCTCAACGCTGCACGCTCTTCCTCCAGAGCCACGTGCCCGCCCACGCCGAGTTGGGTTGGATCATGGAGTGCACCGCCTCCTACGGCGAGCTGTCGCGCATGACCCAGTTCAAGGACAAGCGAGACCGCGCCGAGTTCGTCTCCGCCGCTCTGTTCACCTACCCGGCGCTTCAAGCCGCCGACATCCTGCTCTACGACACCGACCGGGTTCCCGTGGGCGACGATCAACGGCAACACCTCGAGCTGGCGCGCGACATAGCGGAGCGCTTCAACGCCCGCTACGGCGACACCTTCGTGGTGCCCGAGCACGCCATCCCCGCCGTGGGGGCACGGGTGATGGACCTTCAACGACCCGACTCGAAGATGTCCAAGTCGCTCGACTCGCCCCAGGGAACGGTTCTGCTGACCGACGACCCGGCGGCCGTCGTCAAGAAGTTCAAGCGCGCCGTCACCGACAGCGACGGCGAGGTCCGATTCGACCCCGCCACCAAGCCAGGGGTCTCCAATCTGTTGTCGATCCTTGCAGCGGTGAGCGGCCGCACCCCCGACGAGGTGGCCGGCGACTACAGCCAGTACGGGCCGCTCAAGGCGGACTGCGGCGAAGCCGTCGCCGAGCTGTTGGGCCCTGTCCAGGCCCGCTTCGCCGAGCTGCGCGACGACCCGGCGGCCACCCACGAGCTGCTGATGCTCGGAGCGGAGAAGGCAGCGGCTGTGGCCGGGCCGGTGCTGGCGCGGGCACAGCGGGCGCTGGGGCTCGTTCCATCGCTCACACGGCGCGGGTGATCGCGACAAGAGCCATCACCCATGCCACGGTGATGCTCACCGCGGCGGCAACCATCAGCCAGCGGCGCGATGGGGAATCGGCACGTAGCGGCCGTCGCCGCGCGTCGATGCCCCACCAGATGGTCGAACCGACCACCACCAACAACACCAACCACTTCACGGCAACATCCGACGCTCAGGACTCGTCCGCGGCGACGAGCACGCGGCCGATCTCGGGCGGCAGCGTCCAGTCCGCTTCGGGGTTGTGGTGCTCGCGCGACCAGGCGATGACCCACGGCTTCGAACCGGCGACCGCCAACAGCTCTGCTCCCAGTTCGGGGTAACGGAGGTAGAGGCCCACCTTGCGGGTGTAGCCGGTGGTGTCCTGCCACAGCTCGGCCAGGTCCGCTCCCCCGACTGCGCCCGAGAGCGTGGCGATGACCCGGCCGTAGGTTCCGAGCCCCGCGACCGTCTTGCCCACGTCGTGGAGCAGCGCGGCAACCAGTGCCTCGTCGCGTCGATCGAGCCCTTCGGCGAGACCCGCGTCAGCGGCGCGCGCCACACGTATCGCGTGGCGGCGGTCCGGGTTGCTCATCCGAGCGAACAGCGGTTGTTCCGTGGGGCTCAGCAGCCCGAGCGCCCAAGAGACGTCAGCCTCAGGGGGAGCACCGGGGCGGATCGAGCCGAAGAACCGCCGACCCCAGTGGAGGGGACGCAATCGCCTCAAGACACCACCTCGTCGAACTTCCTGGCGCGGGGATGCGCGTGGCGGTAGACCTCCCAGAGTCGCTGGTTGGCAACCTTCGTGTAGATCTGGGTCGTGGAGATCGATGCGTGTCCGAGCATCTCCTGGACCGAGCGGAGGTCCGCACCGTGGTCGAGCATGTGGGTCGCACACGAGTGGCGCAACATGTGGGGATGCACGTCGGGGATGCCGGCCGCCTGGCTCCGAGTGCGCAGCACGAGCCAAGCACCCTGACGGGTGAGCCTGCCACCGCGGCGGTTCAGGAAGATCGCTTCCGCGTCGTCACGCGAACTCCGGCGTGGCGACGCCATCGAGGGGCGGCCACCCTCGTCCAGCCAGCACTCCAGCGCCCGCCGCGCAGCGCCGCCCACAGGCACGATTCGCTCCTTGGAACCCTTGCCGAGCACTCGGATCACACGGTGGTCAAGATCCACGTCGCCGAAGCCGAGGCCCACCAGCTCGGAGATCCTCAGCCCACAGCCGTAGAGCACCTCCAACATGGCCCGGTCGCGGACGTCGACGGGTCGGTCGCCGCCGATGGATCCCAACAACCGCTCCACGGTGGCCTCCTCGAGGGCCTTGGGTATCGCTCCACGTTGTTGTGGGGTCGGGACCGCTGCGGACGGATCATCCGCAGCCATCCCCTCGACGGCCAGGAAGCGGTGGAGTGCCCTTGCTACGACTACGGCCCGGGCGACGGTCGCCGGTGCGAGGCCGCTGCCCTGGAGCGCTGCGACATAACCCAGCACCTCGTCCTCTGTGACCGATCCGAGATCCGCCGAGTTGTCCGTGCACTTGCCGAGCGTCCGGAGGTAGCCGAGGTAGCGGTGCAGATCACGGCGGTAGGCCTCGATGGTGGCCGGAGAGCGCCCTCGCTCCACCGTCAGCCACCTCAACATCTCCTTCGCCTCGGCCGGCAGCGGTGCCCGCCCCGGCACGCTACACAGAGCCGACACCAAGGCGCTCCAGGGCCAACAGCAGCCCCACCACCGACTTCGCGTCGGTGATCGCGCCCGTGGTGATCTGCGCTCGGATCTCACGGAGCGGCACCCGTTCGGTCGTCATCAACTCCTCTTCGATGCCTTGGAGGTCCCGTTCGGTGGGTTGAAGGCCGGTCGCTAGATAGATGTGGTTGACCTCATCGCAGAATCCGGGCGAGTGGACGAGGGAGATCAGCAGCTCGTAGTTGTCCGCGACGTAGCCGACCTCCTCTACGAGCTCTCGCTCAGCCGTCACGACGGGGTCCTCCCCCGGAACGTCCCGCTTGCCGGCGACTATCTCGAGGACATCTGCTTCCATCGCCACCCGGTACTGGCGGACGAGCAACGCCTCGTCCCCGTCGATGGCGACCACCGACACGGCGCCGGGGTGCTTGATGACATCGCGCTCGAACTCCACGCCGCCGGGGCCCCGGAAGGTGGAGCGATATCCGCTGACCACCGCTCCCTCGAACACGAGACGTTCGCTCACCTTCTCGAAGTGGCTCCCGTTCCCGCCGGCGGCGCTCATGTGCCACTCGATCGACTCGGCTCCCATGATTCGAGGTCGATCAGGTGCGGGTTGCGCCCTTCGGCGCGGGCGAGCGCCGCCCTTACGAACTCGCGGAACAACGGCGCGGGCTTGGTCGGTCGGCTCTTGAACTCGGGATGGGCCTGGGTACCGATCCAGAACGGATGGCCCTCGAGCTCGATGAACTCCACCAGGCGACCATCGGGTGAGGTGCCCGAGCAGTGGAGCCCGCTGCCCTCGAAGCGGCTTCGGTAGGCGGGGTTGAACTCGTAGCGGTGACGGTGCCGCTCGGAGACCACGGTGGTGCCGTAGATGCGAGCGACCTGCGAATCGGGTTCGAGCTGCGCGATGTAGGCGCCGAGGCGCATGGTGCCGCCCTTGTCGGTCACCTCACGCTGGGTGGCCATTATGTCGATGACCGCATGCGGGGTATGGGGGTCGAACTCCGCGGAGTTCGCCCGGTGCAGGCCGAGTGCGTTGCGAGCGAACTCGATGGTCATCACCTGCATCCCCAGGCACAGCCCGAGACATGGCATGTCATGCTCCCGCGCGTACCCGGCCGCGGCGATCTTGCCTTCGACCCCTCGCACTCCGAAGCCACCCGGGATCACGATGCCGTCGAGGTCGCCGATGCGACCCGCGGCCAATAGCCCCTCCACGTCCTCCGCCTGGACCCACTCGAGTTGGATCCTGGCCCCGTGGAACGCACCGGCGTGATGGAGTGACTCCACCACCGACAGATAGGCGTCGGGCAATGCCACGTACTTGCCGATGATGCCGATCTTCACGGGCTTGGACGCCGCGCCCACCCGGCGAACCAGATCCTCCCAGTCGGCGAGGTCGGGTTCGCCCACGTCGAGGCGCAACACGTCGCAGACCACAGTGTCGAGGCCCTCCTCGTGCATGACGAGGGGGATGTCATAGAGGCTGTCGGCGTCGGCCGCGTTCGCGACCGCATTCACGGGAACGTCGCAGAGCGAGGAGATCTTCCGCTTCAGATCGCTGGAGATCGGCCCCTCCGACCGACACACGATCGCGTCGGGCTGGATGCCACGGCTTCGCAACTCGGTGACGGAGTGCTGGGTGGGCTTTGTCTTCTGCTCGCCCGAAGGACCGATGAAGGGGACGAGCGTGACATGCACGTAGCAGACGTTCTCCCTGCCGACATCGAGCCGGAACTGCCGGATGGCTTCGAGGAACGGCAGTATCTCGATGTCACCCACGGTGCCGCCCACCTCGGTGATGACGATGTCGACATCGTCGTTCACGAGACGCCGGATGCGGCGCTTGATCTCGTCGGTGATGTGAGGAATCACCTGGACCGTCTTGCCCAGGTAGTCGCCTCGGCGTTCCGCAGCGAGCACCGCCTGGTAGATCGAACCGGTCGTCGCGTTGGAGTCGCGGGTGAGCTGACACTCGACGAAGCGCTCGTAGTGGCCCAGGTCGAGATCGGTCTCACCGCCGTCGTCGGTGACGAAGACCTCGCCGTGCTCGAAGGGGTTCATCGTGCCCGGATCCACGTTGATGTAGGGGTCCAGCTTCTGCATCGTGACCCGAAGGCCGCGGGCCTTGAGCAGCCGTCCCAACGACGAGGCCGTGAGGCCTTTTCCGAGGGAGCTGGCCACGCCACCCGTCACGAAGATGTGCTTGGCCACGTCGATTTCCTCCAGCCGCTCGGGGTCTCTTCACGGTAGCGCGGGCCGGGCGCCACTCCCGCGACCCTGGGCCGATCCCGGCCGCTGTAGCGTTGCCAGTCGCCCGAGCCCTCCCCACGATGCCCGAGATCGAGTCGCCCAACCACGAGACAGGCCCTGCGGGCCGGCCGACATCACTGCGCCGGTTGGATCTGGTCGCCCTCGGCTTGGTGGCGCTTTTAGTGAGGATCCCGGCCTACTTCTCCCAGCGCCACCTGACCTTCGACGACGGCGTCTTCGCCAGTTCTGTCATCGCGATGCGCCATGGTGGAGTGCCCTTCCGCGACGTGTTCTCCAGTCAGGGGCCGCTGTTCCTGCCGTTGGTGTGGCTGGGCGACCTGTTCGGTGGACGCAGCCTCGACGCTCCCCGAACCACCGCGGTCATCTCCGGGCTGGCCCTCACCCTGCTCACCTACTGGGCCGCTCTCGCTGTGGCAGACCGCCTGGGCGCACTGTTGGCAGGAGCGGTGACCGCGACCAGCGGCGTGGTCGCGTGGGTGTCGGGTCCGATCGCGGCAGACGGCCCGGCCCTGGCGTTCGCGATCGGCGCAGTCGGTCTCACCCTGCGTCTACGGCGTCGACCCACCATGTGGCTCGCTGCGGCGACGGGGCTGGCGGTGGGCGCGGCGCTCAGCACCAAGGCGATCGAAGCCCACATCCTGGTGCCCGTGGGGTTGGTGCTGGCAGCACCACTGGGGGCAGGGCTTCGCGAGCGCCGAATGGACGCGCAGGCAATCGGGCGTGCGCTGGTTGCCGGCATTGCCGCCCTCGCGGTCTTCGTCGCGATCAGCCTGCCGTTTGGCTTCGCCGATGTCTGGGACCAGTCCTTCCGCTATCGCACCGAGGCCGCGGAGGGACCCCAACCCGTGGCCAACTCGGCCAAGATGCTCTCGACGTTGTGGGACCGCGACCTCGTCCTGTACCTGTTCGCCGCAGCGTGTGTGGCTTTGGCGCTGCTGCGAGCTACCCGTCGATGCCCCCGCCGGATCGGAGTCGACGACCGCGAGCTCCCCGCGGATGACTTGTCCTTCCCCTCCGCCGGAGTGGTCGTGGCGTCCTGGGCGATCGCCACTGCGGGATGGTTGATGTTCGCCGTCAGTCCCATGTGGCGGGCGCACGTCTCGGCTGTGACCATCCCCGTCGCCCTGTTGCTTGCGCGGCACCGACCGCCGCGGCCGATGCTGGCGACACTCGCCGTGGTGGCCATCCCACTTGCCGGGGTGCAGCTCTACGACCTGCTCGACCCGGGTCCTTACAACGCGAGGGACGGCGAGATCGTCGCCGCGCTCGAAGCGCTCCCCCAAGGGGCCTGGGCCATCCCAGACGACCCCGGCTGGGCGTGGCGTGCGGGTCGGAGAACCACCGACGACCTGGTGGACACCTCGATGCTGCGGGTTCAACAGGGCCGCTACAGCTCGGTGTCCCTCGCCCGCCAGGCGGCGGATCCCCGCGTCTGCGCTGTTGTGATCAGCTCACCTGACCGCTTCGGAGCCTTCGCGGATCTCCCCAGCCGCCTCGAACGCTCCGGCTACGTGGTCGCCAGGTCGTGGGAGCCGTCCGCTGCGCTTTGGGTGCGGCCACGCTGTGATCCGCCGGCGGACTCCTCCTGATCGTCACCGTTGCCCAACTCGGCCACGCGGACCAACAGGAACACCAGCGTGGCGTTGGTGACGCCCAGCATGAGCCCCGGCACCGAGATGCCCGAGTCGTTCAGCGCGAAGCCCAAAAGCATGGCCACCACGAGGCCGATAGCCGCGGGCCGCTGTTGGGGTATCACCTCGGCGATGCGCTGCATCCGACCGGGGGCCCGCCAGATCACATACGCCAGGAAGATGAACGCGACGGGGACCATCAGGGTCCACACCGAGCTCAGTATCACCGACAGGTTGGCTATCAACTTGCGAATGATCACCGTCTGGAGCGCCTCCACCCCGTTGTCTCCGATGTCGGCCAGCAGGCGTCCCAGGTGGCTGCGGCGCTCCGGTGGGCGGGTCAGGTCGACGAGGCCGAACAACGTGGTCACGACCACCGCTGCGACGAGGCCGATCGCTGCGGTCCGAAGGCGGACACGGATGCCGAACACCAGGCACACCACGATCCCCACGGTGGGTACCAGGGTCAGCGCACCCCCCACGTCCGCGCCCCAGAACGGCAGCCCGTCCAACAGGAGGCACCACACCAACAGCCCGGCCGCAACGAAGTTGCCCCGACGCCCGCCCACGCGGTGCGCCAACAGGCCGGCCAGCAGCAGTCCCGCCGCCGTCAGCATCGAAAAGGCCGGATTGCCGAGTCCCGCGAAACGCCCTGCAACGGTGGGGGTGTAGCCGAAGACGGTGTTGAACTGGAGCGGCGCTCCCGCCACCACGTCGATGCTCAAGAAGCCGACGATCCCACCGAGCACCACCAGTACCGGGTCCACCACGTCACCGCGTGCCACTCGGTGGACGACCATCGCGACGAGAGCGGGAACCACCAGCACGAAGGCCCAGTACCACCCCCCACCCCACCGGAAGAACGGAATCACGCCCGCCAGGAAGGTGGTGGGCAGGAACACCAGCAGTGCGAGCGCGAGGACCTCCAGCCCTAGACGCAACCCAGCCGTGGCGCGCCGAGAGATCGCGAGAGCGGCGAGGATCCACAACAGGATCTGCGCAACGACGAAGAACGTCGAGATCGACCCGATCATGTCGTCGCGGAACTGCGCAGCCGAGTTGGCGTCGTCGAGCATCGCAATCCGCTCGGAGTAGGTGCCGCCGGCCGACGACCGTTCAACCGGTGTGCCTTCCATCGAGGAGGGCGGATCGATCCCCAACAGCGTGAGGATGCTGGGCGCCACGTCCACCGTCTGCACGTAGCCGTCACGGCGCGTGGTTCCCGACGACAGCAGTCCCGGCTCGATGCCGGGGGCCCGAAGTCCGAGCACTGTCAGCGAGGTGCCCGAGTCACGGGCCCAGGGGGCGACGACCACGACCGCGTCCCGCGACGCATCCACGTGGCTCATCAACAGTCCGAGCAGTTCGTCGCTCCGCCCCAGAGCAGCACGGTGCAGGTCTTGGCGCTGCGACTCGCTGGCGACATCCTTGAAGTCCTCGTAGCGCACCAAGTCGGAGGCTTCCACCAGCACCACCGAACGGTCCTTCCAGAACTCCGCGAAGGCCTCGGCGACGGCCTCGTTGTCGTAGCGGGTGCCGAAGGGTGCATCCGGATGGCTCTCCAGCAGCGCCGTTCCCACCCGGCCTGCGCTGACTATCCCGCGGTGATCCATGAGCGCCGTGGCCGCCTCGCGGCTGTAGGCCACCACGTCGGAGCCTTCGGGGTGGTCGCCGTTGGCGATTGCACCACGGTGGACCCCGGCGTCGGACAGGGCCGTGCCGAGGGCTCCGATCTCGGATCCGAAGTACAGAGCGTCGTTCGCCTGGAGCATGGGAACGAGGCCGAAGTTGAAGACCTGCCCGACACGTGGCTCCACCCCGGTCCGGCGCGCGAACTCCTGGGTGATGGCGGATGCCCGATAGCCGGTGGTTCCGTTCGGATCGGGCGTTACCGGCTGTGCGGCGGGCGCGTCGAGGTCCTCGGGGTCGGAGAAGACGCCCAGAGCGGGATCGTCGCCGGGAGGTTCGGCTTCGAACACCTGATGCGGTGGGTCGATCGGGTCTCCGTCGTCGTCGCTGCCGCCTGAGCGCGACGGCCCCGCCAGGAAGGCAAGCTTTGCAGCAGCCGTACCCCTCGCCCGGGTTCCGGCGTTCAACGTTGCATAGCCGTCGGTGGAGCTCGTTCGGCGTGTGACGCTGCGCACCGAGAGGTCCGCGATCGCGGAGCTTCGCAGGACCCTGGTCAGGTTCGGCAGATCTCCCTCACGGAGATCCGCCCACGACAGTGTGGGCACGCTGAAGACCAACACCCGCCGAACCGAGGCCGACGACTCGTCGCCCCCGGCGGCAGCGGCGGGGGACGCACCCACTAGAGCGGTCGCCGACAACGACAGCAGAGCCAACAGGGCGAGCTTCCTCGGCAACATCAGGCTGCCATCCCAGTGCGCGGAAGTCGCGTGCTCACCCGAACTCCCGCCAACCGCATCCCGGCCAGATACAGCACCGTTCCCAGGCCGCCGACGACGGCAACGGTCAACATCGACGCCGGACGGCCCGACGGGGCCCAGGTGTCGGCCGCGAACCACATGGCCAACCCCAGCGGCACGGCAACTGCCAGCACCCGGCCCAGCACGGGCGGAATCGGCCAGGAACCGGTCCTCCGCCGCAAGGCCACGGCGAGGATCGACGAGCCCAACAGGAACGCCGAGCTGTGAGCGATGCCCAGCGCGTAGACCGTGGCGCTCCCCTCGCTCAGGCGACCCGCCACCACCATCGCGACGACACCGGCCACACACGACACACCGCCGGCCACCGCCGGGGTGCGGCTGTCGCCAAGCGCGTACCAGGCACGAGACAGCAGGAAGAACGCTCCGTAGGGCAACAACCCCAGCGCCAGCGACGCCAGCGCTGCGGCCAACACCCCGACTCCGGCCTCGGTGGCGGACTCTCCGAATGCAGCCACTCGCATCGCGGGCACCGCAAGGGCCACGGCGAGGGCGCTCAGCGGCACCAACGCGACCGTCATCGAGTCCAACGCCCAGCGCAGCGACGCCCCGAACGCGTCGTGGCGGCCCGCCGCGTGCTCCTCGACCAACTCGTTGAGGATCGCCGTGTGCAACGGCTGCGCGATGATTCCGTAGGGGGCGAGAAAGAAGAACCAGCCCACCTGATATGCCACGACGCCCCCTTCCACGCCGCCGCCCACGACGGTCGTCGCCGCCAGCAGTAGTGCCGCGAAACCATGTTGGAGACTCGCCCACCCCGACAGGCCGATCACCGTGCGGAGCCGGGGATGGTCCCAACCGAAGCGCGGCCAAAGGCGCAACCCACCCCTGTGGGCGGCAACGACAGGGGCCGCCACGAAGGCGACGACGCCCAGCGTGCCGCCGAGACCCAACAGGAGCTGCTCGGTCCCGCTCAGAACCAGGCCCGGCGCAGGACCGGCAACCGCGCGGAACGCCAGGAGGAACCCGACCATCACGACGGTGTTGCCGATGGGTGCCGCCGCCGGCACCAGGTAGCGGCGCTGAGCCTGCAAGAGCGCGGTGGCAACCGCCCCGAACCCGTACATCACCACCTGGGGGATGAAGAACCACAACAGCACCACGGTGAGCCGCTGCTGGTCCCGCGCGACACGTTCGTCGGCGACCTCGGAGCTGAGCAGCGAGGCAATCCACGGTGCGGCCGCCATGGCGACTACCGTGACCGCCCCCAGAACCGCTGTGGCAACCCCGAGAAGCTGCCGCACGAGCCGTTCGAGGTCCTCACGATCGCCCATCAGGCCCGCGAAGGTCGGTACGAGCACGGCGGAGAGCGCGCCCGCGGCCAGCAACTCGAAGAGCACGTTCGAGAACGAGTTCGAACCTTGGAACGCGTTTCCCAGGTTGGTGGTGCCCAGGACGGCGGCTATGACCAACACACGCAATGCGCCGAAGCCACGCGAGATCGCCGCGGCGAGACCCATGCCGGCAGCGGATCGAGCCACTGTCGGCACCTCGGCCCCCGCGGCGGTGTCCGCGCTCAGTTCGCCACCCATTCGGGCAGCACCCGATCGACACCGGGCCCGTAGCCGTAGTGGCCGGTGCGATCCGACAACAGGTCCGCCAACGCCAACACGGTGCCCACTCGGCCGGCGACCAAGTCGAGATCGTCCACGGTGGAGACCCCCTCGGGCGACGCCTCCCGCAGCGGCCTCAGCGTGGTGGCCCGTTCCGGTTGCGCTCCACTCGGGTCGTAGGACTCGGCTGCAACAACTCCCAGCCCTGCCCCCGCAGCCGCGTTCACGATCTCCACACCTCCGAGCCCGGAGTCGCCCAAGGGGGAGCTGGACGAGTTGACCACCACCACGAGGAGCTCACCGCCGACACCGCCCACCTCGGTGCCGTCCTCCACCGGCTCCACCTCCACGAAGCCCGCCTCCGCCAGTGCCTTCAGCATCGGCAGCGACACCAGGTCAACTCCCGCGGCCGCGCCCGAAGCGACGGTGGTGGTCGTCGCGGTCGAGGCCCCGGGCGTGGCCGGTGTGGACCCGCCGGCAGCGCGGATCTCCGACATCACGGCATCCCAGGCCGAGCTGCGACGGCGCGCCGCGGTGCCCGAATCGGCCGTGTCGGTGATCTCAGCGAGCTCGGTTCGATGGGCCTGTTCGTCGAGGTTCCACTTGTCCCCGAGCCACACGACTCCCTCTAGCTCGGTCCGGGCCTGGCCCAACAGCGCCACGAGCTCATCGACCTGGGCCTCCGAAGCCCCCGGGTCCGCGAGGACCAGCGTGGAGGTGTCATCGAGACGCCCCTCCACGGCGTAGGGGGCGGCCGCGTCGATGAACCGATCCAACTCGTCGATCTCCCGTTTGCGCTTCTCCATGGCGAGGACCGACTCGTCGAGGTTCGACTCGACCCGCGCGATGCTCTCCTTCAGCGACGAGACGATCGTCTCGTTCAGCGCCGAGCCCACCACGATGCCGACCGCCAGCGCCAGGAACAACGCGACCGTCGCGACGACGTAGAAGCGGAATGAGACCACGTCAGCTCAATTGCCCGGTGATCGAGTACCAGAGATCGCGGACATCGAGCCACGCCGCACGCAACAGCACCTGTAGCGCCTCCGAAGATGCGATCACCGCGGTGATCACGACCAGAGCGGCGAAGATCAACATGGCGACGTCACGCCTTCGCACCCGCCCCTGGTAGAGCTGGTTGACACCCTTCGCATCGATCAGCATCGGACCCAGCCGCAGGCGCGTCAGAAACGTGGAGGACATCCCGGCACGACCCTTGTCCAGGAACTCGACCATCGACGCGTGGGTTCCCACCGCCACGATCAACTTGGCCCGGCATTCGTAGGCCAGCAGCATCGCGGCATCCTCGCTGGTGCCCTCGACCACGAACTCGTGGTAGGGCAGGCCCTGTTCCCGTAGCTCCTCACGCCCGGGCGCCCTGCCATCGGGGTGGACGTGGTGAACCAGCTCAGCACCGCAGTTCCACGCGCGCTGGGACAGCGAGTCGAAGTCACCGATGATCATGTCGGGTGTGAGCTTCATGTCCAACAGCGCATCGGCCCCGCCATCGACGGCAACGAGCACCGGCTGGTACTCCGAGATGTAGGGCCGCAGCGCCTTGAGATCTTCCTTGTAGTCGTGTCCTCGCACCACGACGAGGGCATGTCGATCGCGGAAGTCGGTGCGGATCTCGGGACTGTCGAGCGGCTCGAAGATGAGGCGCGCTTCCTTCTCGATGTACTCGAGCGTGTTCACGGCGAAGCGCTCCAGCTCGTTGCCGATCGACTCGCGAGCCAGTTCCATCCGCTCGATGACCAGGGTTTGGTCCATCACCGTGCCGCTGGCTATCTCGCGGTCGCCGACGCTCAGGCATCCTCCCACGATGGTGACCTCGGCACCGTCTTCGATCTCGTCCATGACCGAGCGGCCGACCGCGTCCAACAACACGGTTCCCGACTCCACGACGCAGCGGGGACCGGAGTTGGGATAGCGACCGGAGATGGACTCCGAGGCGTTGACGACCGCGACCAGTCCGACCGCGGCGAGACCCTCCCCCGCCACCCGGTCGAGATCCTTGTGGTCGATCACGGCGATCTCGCCCGGTTGGAGGCGTTTGATCAGGTCCTTCGTGCGGCGCCCGACTCGTGCGATGCCCGTGATGGCCTGTGGTGGCGTCTCGACGGCGCTCATCGAACGCTCACGGTAGTTCACGACCCCATTCGTCGAGGAGGCGGAGGGGCCCGACCCGCCGAATCACCGCCGAGAAGGACACGACCTCGCTGAGCAGATTGAAGCCCAACACGACGATCATCACGATCGTTCGGGTCATCTCCGAGCAGTTCAACACCAGCCCGAGCCCTGTGGTCGCGCCGAGAGCGTTGGAGCCGGCATCGCCCAACATCAGCTTCTCGCGGAGATCGGGGACCAGCAGCGCCAGCGCGGCGCCGCCCACGAAACCGACGCCGATAGCTTCGGCTCCCGCTCCCGCTCCGGCGATGACCGCTGCCATCGCCACCACGGAGACCTTCAGCACCCGACCAGGCGCACGGTCCAGCAGGTTCGCGAGGTTCGCACTGAGGGCGACCAACGCCCCATCGACGGCGAGCCGCACTGCGGACTCACCCGCCACCGGAGCGACCACCACGAGCGAAAGCGCCCCTCCGGCGAGCAGCTTCAGCGCCCCGGCGGACAGCCGCCCACGAACCAGCGCCGCGACATGGCCCCGGTATCCCGAGACACCGGAGTCCTGCGCCACGTCGTCGAGCAGACCCAACAGGGTGAAGCCGACCACGGCCAGCAGTGAGACGTGTGATGCCGCCACCGCCTCCGGATCCACCTCGATGCCCACAGAGTCGATCACCGTCAAGACGGCCACGCCGAATGTGGCGGAGGCGGCGAACAACACGCCCACCGCCACCGGCACCGGCCGCCCCGCGAAGTTCTCCCGTAGGAAGATCGGCCGTTCGAAGACGGGCCTCGTGCCGACCCATAGTGCGAGCGTGACGACGGCGCCGACGCCGACGGCCACGGCGACGATCACGACGCGCCCTGCGTGCGGCGACCTGCCGCTGTGGCCAGCAGCTCCTCCGCGTGCTGTCGGGCTATGGCGCTGTCGGGCGAGCCGGAGAGCATGCGTGACAGCTCGATCACACGCTCACGCTCCTGAAGCGGCATGGCCGTGGTGTGGGTGGTGGCGCCCACGACCTCCTTGGTGACTCCGACCTGATGATCGGCGAAGGCGGCGACTTGGGGTAGATGGGTGACCACCAGCACCTGTCGGTCCCGGGCCAGGTCGGCCAACGCTCTACCCACCGCTGTCGCGGCCTCGCCGCCGATCCCCGCGTCGATCTCGTCGAAGACCATCGTCGGCGGGCCCCCCGACAGCACCAGCCTCAACGACAACATGACCCGGCTCAACTCGCCACCGGAGGCCACCCGGCTCAGCGGACCCACTTCGGTGCCGGGGTTCGTGGCGAGCAAGAACTGGACCGACTCGCCGGCGGCGGGCGCATCCGGCGTGTCGGAGACCTCCACCACGACGCGGCTCGAAGGCAGCGCCAAGGAGCGGAGCCCTTCCGCGACGGCGTCTGCGAGATCCTCGGCCGCGGCGCGCCGGGCGAGTCCGATCGCGGCACCGACCTCGCCGAGGCGGCCCCTGACACGCTCCAGCTCCTGGCCCGCTGCCTGGAGGGTCTCTCCGTGTGAGCTCAGCGCGGCGAGCCGATCCCGAGCCTCCGTCGCGAAGTCCAGCACCTCCCCGATGCTGGAGCCGTACTTGCGTCGCAGATCCATCAGCGACTGCCGCCGGGAGCGGACCTGGGCGAGGCGTTGTTCGTCGGGCTCGATCCTCTCGGCAAGGTCGCGTAGCTCGGCCGCGGCGTCGGTGAGCTCCGCGTGCAACGAGCGCAGCCTGGCGTCGATCTCCTCGTAGGGCCGCCGTGAAGCGATCTTCGCCAGCGAGGCGGCCACGGTGTCGAGCGCCGCACCATCGGAGGACAACGCATCGGATGCCGCCAACCCGGCCCGGCGGTGCTCCAGCGCTCCCGCCAGGCGCTCCTCCTCGCCTTCGAGAGAATCCTCCTCGCCTTCGGTCGGCTCCACCGCGTCGATCTCGGCGAGCTGATAGGTGAGCAGGTCGATCTCTCGCGCGCGCGTCCGTTCGTCGCCACCCAACGCCGCGAAGTGCTCTTCCAGCTCTCGCAGCTCCCGACGCGCGGCGACCAGCTCGTTTCGATCGACCTTGGCGTAACGATCGAGCGCGTCGCGTTGTCGGTGGGGCTGGAGCAGCGCCTGGGAGGCGTGTTGGCCGTGCAGCTCCAACAGCCCTTCGCCAAGCTGGGACAACTCTGCGGAGGTGGACAGCGCACCGTTGAGATACGCCTTGGAACGACCCTCCGCCGGTACCACCCGCCGCAGGACCCACTCGTCGTCGCCCACCACGAAGAGGCCTTCGACCACGGCCTCGGACTCGCCACTGCGCACCCGGCCGGGGTCGGGCTTGGCGCCCAGGAGCAGGTGAAGCGCCTCCACGACCATGGTCTTGCCCGCGCCTGTTTCGCCGGTCAGCGCGTTGAGCCCGTCGCCGAAGGGGATACGGGCTTCGGCTATCACGCCGAGGTTCTTGACTGCGAGCTCCACCAGCATCGTCTCCGAAGCGTAGGTGACGCCCTCCGCTCCCCTGTCTCAGACGACTTGGACCGACCAGCCGGCGGGCGCCCGGCGCGCGCTCAGCGGGTGGTCAACCCGAACTTGGACCGCAGAACCGAGTGGAAGTCCCGCGTTCCGAAAGTGACGAGTCGTGCAGGCGGGCTGCCCTCGCTACAGCGCACGCGGTCACCGGGACCGAGCATGGCGACGGTCCGGCCGTCCACACACACGCTCGCCTCTCTGTCACCGGCCACCGTGACGCACACCTCGCAGTCGGGCCTCAGCACCAGTGAACGGTCGAAGAGCATGTGGGCAGCGGCCGGGGTCAGCACCACTGCCCGATGTCGTGGATCGACGATCGGCCCACGAACCGAGAACGAATACGCCGTCGAGCCGGTGGGGGTGGCGAGGATGAGACCGTCGGCCACGTAGGAGGTGAAGGGTCGGCCGTCGAGTTCCACGTCGAGTCGCACCGTCCGACCCGGATGCGCTTTCTCGACGACGACCTCGTTCAGGGCGTCGATCCCCACCACTTCGCCGTCGCTGTAGTGGATCGTCGCAGCGATTCGCATCCGCTCCTCGATGGAGTAGGACCCCGCGAGGAAGCGCTTCAGAGCCATTCGCATCCCGGCAGGCTCGACCTCGGTGAGATAGCCGAGCTGGCCGAGGTTCACACCCAGCACCGCCACGCCCTCAGGTGCGGCCAGGCCCACGGCCCGCAGCATCGTTCCGTCACCGCCCAGGCTGACCACCAGGTCGACGCCGACAGCGAGGTCGGCCTCCGCGACCGCGAGGTCGGGGTGACCCACCGCCGCCGCATCGGGCACCTCGAGCCGCACTTCGTGGTCCCGTTGGCGAAGCCAGCTCACCGCATCGGCGGCCAGCTCGATGGCCCGTCCGGGGTGCAGGACGAATCCGAACGCACTCACGATCCGAGGACCTCCGCTTCCGCAACGCACCGGTCCACCATCTCGTCGAAGTCCGCGCCGGAGTTCCCTGCGGCTGGATCCAAGCGGTGGACGAGCATGAGGAACTCCACATTGCCCTCCGCTCCCCGAAGCGGCGACGGGGCAAGATCGTCGATACGTGCGCCCGCGTCGGTGGCGGCGGCCAGCACCGCGACCAGCACCGAGCGCCACACCTCCGGATCGCGGACAACGCCACGGCCGCGACTCACCTCGGCGCGACCGGCCTCGAACTGGGGTTTGACCAACAGCATCAGCGGAGCGCCGACAGCGGCACAACCCACGAGCCGGCCCAGCACCGTCTTCAGGGAGATGAACGACAGATCGGCGACCACCGCGTCGAAGGGCCCGAGCTGGGACGGGTCCACCGCTCGGAGGTTGGTGCGCTCCATCACCACCACACGGGGATCGTCGCGGAGGCGAGGGTGGAGCTGCCCGTAGCCCACGTCGAGCGCGACCACCTCGCGGGCGCCGTGTTGGAGAGCGCAGTCGGTGAACCCACCGGTGGATGCGCCTGCGTCGAGCACCCGGGCACCGCCGAAATCGAGGCCGAAGCGCTCGATGGCTCCGGCCAGCTTTTCGCCCCCTCGCCCGACGAAGCGACGCGGGGGCCCCTCCACCACGATCGATTCGCCCGGCCCGACCATGCGGGCCGCCTTGTCGACAGGAGCACCACCCACCAGCACCCTGCCCGCGGCTATCAGATCCTGGGCCTGGGTTCGGGTCGGGACGAGTCCCCGGCGAACAAGGTCCGCGTCGAGTCGGCGTCGCACCCCGGCGATGGTATGCGGTGAGTCGATCGCAACGAAGAGAGTTGCGAGGCCGGTCATCCCGCTTCGAGCTGTGCCACCAGGGCCGCTATGTCCTCCGCCACGAGGTCGGCGGGCGGGGTCGTGGGGAGATCCCCCGCGGTGGTCACACCGCTGAGCACCAGTGCGAAGCGGGCACCAAGGGCCGATGCCAGCCATCCGTCGGTCTCGGCCTGGTCGCCGATCACCACGTCGAAGGCGCCGAAGCGCGCCTCCAGCAGATCGACCATCGCCGTGGCCGGCTTGCCGGCGATCTCCGCCTCACACCCCGAGGCGGTCGCCAACGCCGCCACGAGCGCCCCGTTTCCCGGCAGCAGACGCGCCTTGCCACCCTCGGTCACGGGGAAGGTGGGATCGTTGTTGGTCGCCACGAACCGCGCGCCTCTGCGGATCAGCTCGGCTGCCCAACCGATGCGACTGCGATCCCAGTCCGGGTGCGCGCCGACGACCACGACATCGGCCCCTTCCACTGGGGTGTCGTCGCGGAGGTCGATTACCTCGTAGTCGTCGCCGCGGAGGACCTCGGCCAGGGAACGATCTCCCAACACCGCCACCCGCTCCGAACCGCGACACAGAAACGAGGCGGCCTCGGCCGAGGTCACCACCTCCGCGTCGAACACGCCGTGGCGTGCCAACTCGGCCATCTTGGCCTGGGGCGACAGAGCGTGGTTGGTCACGAACACCGGCCTGTGGCCGGCCTCCCTGAGCGACTCGATCGCCGATGGTGCGCCGGGGATCGTCTCCGATCCCCACCACATCACGCCGTCCAGATCGACGGCGATCGTCAGACCATGAGCGTTCAGGCGACGGACACCTGATCGCTGAGGTACACGTCCTGGATGGCGTTGAGTAGCTCGACGCCCTCGGCCATGGGCCGCTGGAACGCCTTGCGGCCCGAGATGAGCCCCATGCCACCGGCACGCTTGTTGATGACAGCCGTTCGCACGGCCTCGGCCAGGTCGGTCTGGCCGGAGGAGGCGCCACCGCTGTTGATGAGACCGATGCGGCCCATGTAGCAGTTGGCCACCTGATAGCGGGCCAGGTCGATGGGGTGATCGGTGGTGAGGTCGGAATAGACCAGCTTGTGGGTCTTGCCGTACTTCTCGAACGCGTTGTACCCACCGTTGCACTCGGGGAGCTTCTGCTTGATGATGTCGGCCTCGATCGTGACACCGATGTGGTTGGCCTGGCCGGTGAGATCGGCCGAGGAGTGGTAGTCGACGCCGTCCTTGTTGAACGCCGAGTTGCGCAGATAGCACCACAGGACGGTGAACATGCCCAGGCTGTGAGCCTCCTCGAACGCCGCGGACACCTCTTGGATCTGGCGCGTCGCGTTGTCGGACCCGAAGTAGATCGTGGCACCCACGCCCGACGCGCCCAGGTCGTAGGCCTGCTGCACGGACCCGAACATGATCTGGTCGAACTGGTTCGGGTACGTGAGCAGCTCGTTGTGGTTGAGCTTCACGATGAAGGGGATCCGGTGCGCGTAACGCCGCGAGGCCAGTCCCAACACACCGAAGGTGGTGGCTACTGCGTTGCAGCCGCCTTCCATAGCGAGCTCGACGATCTTCAGCGGGTCGAAGTAGGCGGGGTTCGGCGCGAACGATGCGGCACCGGAGTGCTCGATGCCCTGGTCTACCGGCAGGATCGACACGTAGCCGGTGCCGCCGAGCCGTCCATGGGAGACCAACGACTGGAGGCTGCGCAGAACCTGGGGCGAGCGGTCGCTCAGCCCGAAGACCCGGTCGACCGAGTCTGGCCCTGGGAGGGTCAGGTCTTCACGCTTGATGGTCTTGGACTCGTAGGACAGAAGGTTGTCGGCTTCGTCGCCGAGCAGGCTGTGGATGTCAACCACGGTTGTTTGCTCCCTGGGTCGCGCTCTATGCGTCTTCGGATCGAGTGTGGCGCAAGGGTACGGGAGCACCCAGGCGCCGGGCCAAGCCGGGCTCTCAGCTCCCCAGGGCCACTAGACGATCGGCCGAATCGGCCAGCTCACGGTCGTGTCCCACGATCCAGCCGAAGGTGGCCCGGGCACGGGGCAGGTCGCCGGCTCGCTCGTAGAGATCGCCCAGAGCGTAGGCGCGTCGCAGATGGTGATCCGCGGGCCGCTTCGGCGGACGCCAGCCGCGCTCCAAGAGGCGTACCGCGTCCGCGAGCCGCCCCCGGTCGGCCAGCGATCCGGCCACGACGATTCGACCTTCGGTGACCAGCGACGCTGAAGGAGACGCCTCGCGCAACTCATCCCACAGCTCGTCAACGACCTTGAAACGACGCAGTGCCCGATAGCAGTCGGCCAACACCGGATGCTGCTCGGTGCTGTCGCCGGCGAGAACCCGGAACCGCTCGAGCTCCGCAGCCGCATCCCGGTAGCGGCCTAGCCGGTAGAGCGTGAGCCCGTAGAGCTCTCTGGGTGTCGCTGCGGCCGGAACCTCCTCGACGATCGCCTTCAAGACACGCCTCGCCTCGCCGAAGCGCTCGGCTCCGAACGCGGCAGCGGCGTCTGAGACCCTGCCGGCAAGCACCGCCGCCCGCTTGGCACCCACAAGGCCGACCAGCTCCTCTACCTCCATCGCGGGAGCCGACGGCGATGAGGGCCTACGTGGTCGAGGTTTCGGGGCCGCGCCGGACGCCGGACCCTCGTCGATCCACCGATCGGGCGGTGCCGGCCGCGGCCCACTGCGCTCGATCGGGTTCCGGGAGATCCGGATCGGCCTGCCGTCCTTGGTGCGCGGCGGCTCAGGACGTGGAGCCCGCCCTGCCGATGGTCTTCCCGGCGGACCGCTCTTCCGGGGCGCCCCGCCGCGGCCCTCTCGTGACGGCGGACGACGTTCCGGGGCCATGACCACATAGCGTACCCGCACTGCACCACCCCCCCGGGCCCGAACTTGCGTACGAATCCGCGGTTGGACGACGCACTCGTACGCAGGTTCGAAGGGCGGCGTGTGGGCGGAAACCGCCAAGACCCTGGAACCCGAAACGTCAAAAGGGACGCTCACTGGAGCGTCCCTTTTGTAAGAAATCCGGCGGCGTCCTACTCTCCCAGGGACTCTCGTCCCAAGTACCATCGGCGCTGGAGGGCTTAACTTCCGTGTTCGGAATGGGAACGGGTGTGACCCCTCCGCTATGGCCACCGAAATCAGTTGTCAACTCAGAATAGGAGGCGGATCAGCCTCCTCCTCGAGGACTTCATAGCGAGCACGAGCAGGGTCGAAGAATAAGAACCCAAGCCCTCGGCCGATTAGTACCGGTCAGCTGAACATGTTGCCATGCTTACACTTCCGGCCTATCAACGTGGTGGTCTACCACGGGCCTTACCAGGTTGACCCTGTGGGTAGATTCATCTCGAATGAGGCTTCCCACTTAGATGCTTTCAGCGGTTATCCCTTCCGCAGGTCGCTAACCAGCCATGCCCTTGGCAGGACAACTGGCACACGAGAGCTGCGTCCGTCCCGGTCCTCTCGTACTAGGGACAGCTATCTTCAAATCACCTTCGGCTGCAGAGGATAGGGACCGAACTGTCTCGCGACGTTCTAAACCCAGCTCGCGTACCGCTTTAATGGGCGAACAGCCCAACCCTTGGAACCTGCTTCAGCTCCAGGATGCGACGAGC
>JADLFH010000040.1 GCA_020845705.1 Microthrixaceae bacterium
AGCCCTGTCTTCGATGACCCATCGGGCTCCACGTCCGGATCCGCGGAGCGACAACGCCCCACCCGCTCGTGCGGCGTTCAAGACCGCCCGAATGGTTCCGGGTGCAACACCGGCGAGCTCCCGAAGCGCGTCACCCATGCTGAAGGTCCCAGGTGCGGCGGTCGCGAGCCACGATTCCACGAGGGACCGTTGATCTGGAAGAACGGCGCCGGAGAGACGGGCGTCGAGCTTCGCGTACGCATCAGCAACCACCTCCGCGAAGTAGGTGGTCCAGGGCCACACCGAGTGGTTGCCGTCATGCCATCCCTCGGTGGAGGCACGGAGAGATTCGTAGTACGCAGCGCGCCGGTCGGCGACCATCTGCTCGATCGAGATGAATCGTCCCACCTCGTAGCCGGCACGGGCCAACCAGGCGTTGGTCGCGATCCTCGCGGTTCTGCCGTTGCCGTCCTCGAATGGATGGATCACGAGCAGATCGAGCACGAACACGGCAGTGACGAGAACGGGGTGATGCACTCCCCGGCGGTACGCGTCCTCCGCGCCATCTACGAGCGCGTCAAGCGCCATAGGGGTGAGGCGCGCCGACACGGTGCGGAACCGATCGCTCCCATCGGGATTGGCCACTCGGTTCTCGTGGGTCTTGAGCCGCCCGGCCACATCAGGTCCCGCGTGGCGGAACAGTTCACGGTGCCAGTACATGAGCCGTGGCACTCCCACAACATCATCTGGTCGCCGGAAGATGTCGTCGAGCGCGGAGCGATAGCCCGCCAACTCCATTTCGTCCCGGCCGACCGGTTCGATCCGAGCGAGTGCGATCTGTTCCGCCCGACGTGGCGCGGTGCCCACACCTTCCATCTCGTTGGAGGCGATCACCGACTCGATACGCGACTTGGCGGCAAGGGCATCGGCAACAACGGGAGCGTCGGCGGTGAGCCGCCCGAGCCGACCCTGTGCCAAATCGATGCGGCGAAGCAGTGCGACGACCGGCGCCGGCACCTCGGCAAGATGCCGAGGTGCGTTGAAGGTCGAGAGGAACGTCACGGAGAACATCGTAACGTCATATCCATGGTCGGATCATCCAAATTTATCGCTGTTGCCATGCCAAAGAGCCTTAACATAGACTTCGTGGTTGTAAGAGGCTCCATTGCGGAAGGCTGTTTGGCCGCTCGTATCACGACCCGCACAACACCTCTTGCGGGTGGGTGGGTCGAATCAGGTAGGCCCACCCACCCAGGCGAACAGCCGGAGCGACGATGAGCGAGATCGACGCCGTGTACTCAACGGCCCTGGGTCACGGCTCTGCACCCTTTCTCTACCAGCGGCGGATCGCCGAGGAAGGCTTGCCCCAGGTGCTCAACGCGGCGACCGGCTGCGGCAAGACACCGGCCGTGATGCTCGGCTGGACCTATCGGAGATTCCGCCACCCCGATCCCGGGGTTCGGCAGGCGACACCCAGCCGCCTGATCTGGTGCCTTCCCCTGCGAACCTTGACAGACCAGACCGCGAAGCTTGCCCGTACCTGGATCCATCGGCTCGGCCTCGACGACCAGGTCGATGTGCACCTGCTGATGGGCGGCGAGCGGGTACCCGACCAGCAATGGCGCCTGAACCCCGCCAAGCCGGCGATCATCGTCAGCACGCTCGACATGGCACTTTCCCGGGCGCTGAACCGCGGCTATCTCGCCAGCCGCTACGCGTGGCCGGTCGACTTCGCACTCTTCAACGACGACTGCCATTGGGTCTTCGACGAGGTGCAACTCATGGGGGTCGCGCTCACCACCTCACGACAGCTCCACGGGCTCCGCAACAAACTCGGTGTCCCTTCCCGCCATTGCTCCACCTGGATGTCAGCGACGATCGACCTTGCCTCGATGTCCACCGTCGATGCTCCGAAGGTCGAATCCACCGTCACCCTCGGCGAGGCCGACCGCAACGACGCCACCCTTGCGACACGGCTCGCTGCGCCGAAGTTCTTTGTGCAACGTCGCATCGAGGACCGCTCCAAGTTTGCCCGAAGCGTCGCCGGCGTCGTGCAGTCCGAGCACGTCGCCGGGTCCACCACGCTCGTCGTGCTCAACACCGTAAAGGCCGCCCAAGACGTCGCCCGGCTGCTCCGCAACGGAGCCTTCGTCGATGACACCGAGGTCGTTCTGCTCCACTCCCGATTCCGATCGGCCGACCGCGAGTCGGCAATGGCACGGGTGCTCGAGGGTCCGACCAACGGGCGCGGCCTCGTGGTGGTTTCCACCCAGGTGATCGAGGCCGGTGTCGACCTGAGCTCACAGACTCTCGTCACCGAGTGCGCGCCGTGGTCGTCGATCGTGCAACGCGCCGGGCGCTGCAACCGTTGGGGAGAGCTGTCGGATGCCCGGGTCGTGGTGGTCGACAGCTCCGGGCGCGGGCCCTACGACGATGCAACAGTCGAAGCAGCGTGGGCGATCGCGGGACAGATCCACCTCAGCGAGGTCACCCCCGACACGCTCGCCGCGATGGGAACCACCGAGACCTCCGACCCCCTGCTTGTACTCCGCCGGAAAGACCTGCTCGACCTTTTCGATACCGCGCCCGACCTCGCCGGTAACGACGTGGACGTGTCGCGGTTCATCCGCGCCGATGGCGATCTCGACATCTCAGTGGCCTGGCGCACCTTTCCCGACGGAGGTGTTGCCGATCTGGGTCCACGCCCTTCGCGAGCGGAGCGCTGCGCAGTCCCCATCGGCGCCGCCCGCGACTGGTTCAAGACGATCACCGGCCACGCGGCCATCTACGACCCGCTCCTGGCTCAATGGCGATTGGCCCGGGCCGATGACCTACGGCAGGGGATCGAGCTTCTCATCGACGCGGAATCGGGCGGATACTCCCGGGAAACAGGGTTCGACCCGACGATCAAGAAGCGGGTCGAGCCTGTTGAAGTTGAGGATGAGGGCAGCGGCGACAAGCCGGGCCTCGACGACGACAGGGACAGCGGTGACGATCCGTTGACCACCGAGGTTGCAGTAGCCGTCGAGTTGGCCCGTCACCTAGTCGATGCCGAAGATGCCGCCGAACGTCTCTGTGACGAACTCAACCTGGCGGACGGCAGGTTCAGGGACGGCATGTGCCTAGCCGCCCGGCTACACGACCTGGGTAAGGCGCATCCGGTGTTCCAGGCCGCGCTGCACGAACGATCACCCTCCGCAACAAATGATGTGGTGCTCGCCAAGAGCGGGACCAGCGGACGACTCTCGATACCGGAGGATCGGAAGGGCTTCCGCCACGAGTTGGTCTCAGCGCTTCTGTTGGACGCCCACCCGCAGGTAGCGGCGCGCGGCGGCTGCGACCCCGACCTCGTCACCTACCTCGTCGCCGCACATCACGGGCGCACCCGCCTCTCCATTCGTTCACTCGACGGAGAACCCGAGGGCCAGATGCAGGGTGTCCGCGAGGGCGACCATGTGGGTCCAGTCGACCTGGGCGACGGCGTTGTCGCCCCGGCGACCACTATCGACCTCACCGCAGCGTCGCTGGGAGGCTCACACCCCGGCCGTTCATGGGCTGCAAGGGCCGAGCGACTCCTCGCCGAGCACGGTCCGTTCCGCCTCGCATGGATGGAGGCCGTGGTCCGGATCGCGGACTGGCGGGCCAGCATCGAGGGGGGCGGTCGATGAGCGGCGCGCTGATCACCGGCCTTAATCCGACACCGCTGAGCAGCTACCTGAGCGCGCTCGGGCTGCATAGGGTCGTGGCCGAACAGCTCGACCCCGAGGTCACCGGTGCGTGGCAACGCGACCAGTTCACGATCCAAGGATCCGACGCAGACCTGATCGTCGAGTTCCTCACAGGGCGATGGGCTCCGAGCCCTGTGTTCTCACCGTGGAACAAGGAAGGCGATCCCGACCAGAACGACACCACCGCATCACAGCTCGACCAGATCATCTCGTCGACTCATCCCCGGTTCGACCAGTACCGGGCGACGCTCGAAGCCTGGCGTGTCGCCCGACTCGATCCGCAGTGGATCAGCGGCGAGAAGACCGCTCGCCTCGCCCTGTGGCGATCGGCCGCGCCCGACGAGGCGCTCGGTTGGATGGACGCTGCGGTGGCGCTCGCGACCGACAAGGCCGAGTTCCCACCCCTGCTGGGCTCGGGCGGCAACGACGGCCGTTTCGAGTTCTCGCGGCTCCTCCACGGCGAGTTGGTACGTCTTTTCATCGACCCCAAGCAGTCCCCACGTTCTGAGGCATGGCTACGTTCGCTGCTGTTCCGCGAGCCGGCACCTGCGCTGATCGACTCCACGTCTGGCATGTACGACAGCGACGCCGCCGGCGCACCGAACAGCTCGCCCCAGGGCTCCGCCAAATCGGCGTCGAACCCTTGGGCGATCGTGCTCACCTTCGAGGGCCTGATCGCTCTCGGGTCATCGGTCGTCAGTCGCCTTGGCTCTGGCCGGCGCCAACTCGTGGGAGCGCCGTTCATGGTCCGAGCAAGTCGTCTCGGCGGCGAGTCCTCGCCCAACGAAGACGTCCGTGGCGAGCTGTGGGCACCCCTGTGGGATGCGCCTGCCACCTGGCCCGAGGTTCGCAGGGTGATCTCCGAGGGCCGCCTTGCATGGCAAGGCAAGCAGGCGGCGTCGAGCATCGATGCCGCCCGCGCAGTGGCCTGCCTCGGGGTCGACAGGGGAATACACACCTTCGTGCGACACCAGATCGCGCAGCGCAACGGCAAGTCGTACCTCGCTGGTCCCGTCGGGCGGGTCCAGGTGCGGCGAGTACCGGGAGCCGCCGACCTGGGCGCCGTCGACGCATGGGTCCGCCACGCACGATCCGTCGGTGGAGAGAGCGTGGCAGCTGCCGCCCGGTACCTCGACAGGGCGCAGACCGCGGTGGTCGACGCGGGCGGAACTGCAACGTCGTTCACGGAAGTGCTCGTTGCGCTCGCCGACCTGGAGCGAGCGGTCGGTCGATCCCTCTCCGGCAGAGAGCGCTGCCAACCGCTCCCCGCGTGGCGCGGCGGCAAACCGCTCCTCGACGCGGCGACCTGGGTCGGACTGGTCTACGACGGCACAGCCGAGGTCCGGCTTGCCACTGCGCTCGCCTCGCTCTCCGGCGCCGACGGCCCGCTCCCCTCCATGGCCGCGGCGCTCCGTGGCCTCGCTGGAAACACAAGCCGACTTTCCTGGCCCGAAGATGCCAACGGACGAGCACCCGACGCGATCGGTGCGGCTCGATCCTCCTCACCACCAAGCGAAGTGCTGCTGAGGCGCCTCTTCGCGGCCGATCAGGTGCATCCGGGTGAAGCACGCCAACTCCGGCTCGCGGCTTACAGGTCGGGGCTGTGGGCGTCGCTCGAAGACATCGTGGCCCTCACCTCAGGCCGCGTCGACTTCGCTCGGATGATGCGGCTGGCACGAGGCATGGCGATACTCGCAGGCTGGGACGCGCCGAAGGTCTCCACCATCCTGCGTAAGGACCCCGACCCGAACCATTCCCCCTCCGTGGTCGACCCCTGGTTCGCCGCGGTTCGTCTCTGCCTCCTCGACTCCCCGTTCCAGCCCAGTCGAGTCGTGAGCGATACGAAGGCTGCCGTACACCCGCTGCCACGTCGCTCATGGGGACGCCTGCTCGCCGCTGGACGTCTAGAGGAGGTGGGCAGCGAGGCGCTGGCAATCCTGGCCCGCCTGAGTATCACCAGCCTGCGGCGGGCCTCTCCTGCCAGCAGTCTCGAGCCGCCCGTAGCGGCAGTCGCCCTGCTCATCCGGCTCTCACCACACGACGTGGAACGCCTGAGCACATCCATCTCCGACCCCACTCCACAAGGACAATGAAATGACCACGACCATGGCCAACCGCTTCCTGCTCGACGTCGCCCTAACCCCGGTGCAGGGATCGCGCTTCGCCCCCACCGGCTTCGCGGATCTCGGGGCCGCCACCTTCGACCGCCCGGCGGACGACGGGGGTTGGACCACCTGTCTGCTGGTCGAATCCGCCCAGTCGATGGCCAACCGCCTCGAGGCCACTCTCTGGGAAGCCGGGTCATCGAATCCCACCGACGTGATCGCAGAGCTCCCGTTCATACGGGTGCTCGACCCCGCCGGCAACCACCTGACCAGCAGCCGCGAGGAGTCCCACCGCCTCGCCAGCCCCTACGTGCGCTTCGCAACATTGCCTGACGGCCGAACCGGGTCCGAGCTGCTGGTCGAATCACTCCAGCTTTCCGAGACCTCACCACACGACTACCAGCGGCTGGCGCTGGCCGTCTTCGGCTTGGATCCTCTCGCGCTGGTACACGGCGTGTTCTTCGCCGGCAAGAGCGGCAAGGAGTTCCCTGGTCAACCCAAGTTCACCCGACTGCTCACCGGGTTCATCGAGGCAACAGACGTGCGACGCGCCGAGAGTGGCGGCGTCAAGCGGGACCACGTCAGCCATACACAGGAGGCCAGTGGTTCCGACGCCACTGAGGGCTACGGCTCGGTGCCCTTCGCCCGGACGGAGTGGACGGCGCGGACCATCACCGCGTCGTTCAACCTCGACCTGGCGCAGCTGCGGTCTTACGGGTTGCCCGCTCCGGCGGAGCAACTGCTCGAATACGTCGCAAAGCTCGAGATCGCCACGCTGCTGGCGGAGCCGCTACGCCTGCGCACGAACTGCGACTTCGAGATCCTCGACGAGCGGCTCGTGAGCCGCGGCGGCGATGCCCTGGAGACGATCGACGCCCTGGGCGAGCGGGTCCGGAGCCTGGCATCCGCTTGTCGCGCCGAGGGCCTCTTCGGCGACACGTCGGAGCTGACCTGGGTGCGAGGAAAGAAGTCGTGATCACCACGGTCGAGGCGCCGCCCATTGACGGGGTGACGATCGCCGTGACCTTCCCACTGGGCCGCTACCACGCGACGGCTATGGGAACCTCGGCGAACGACGGAGTGGTCGAGTGGCCGCCTTCGCCGTGGCGGCTGCTGCGCACGTTCTACGCGGTTTGGAAGACCCGATGTTCAGACCTCGACACCACAACGGTCAGCTCCCTCTTGGCGGCGCTCGGCACCCCACCACAGTTCCACCTCGACGAGCGCACTGCCGTCGGCCACACACGGCACTACATGCCGGGCGAGAAATCCGGTGCCGAGTCGACGATGCTCGTCCACGACACGTTCGTGGTGTGCGCCGCTGATCGACCGGCCCTGTGGATCACATGGCCCGACGTGACGCTGAGCCAGGAACAACGCAGCGCCCTGGGTCGACTTTGCTCGTCGATCACCTGGCTCGGACGGGCCGAGTCACTGGCCGATGCCCGCCTCCTCGACGCCCACGAACAGCCTCCTACGCCGAACTCGTTCCTGGTTCCCGAGTCGAGCACAGATGCCGGAGTGTCCCCCATCCGACTGCTCGTACCGACGATGCCGCTGAATCCCGACTCGTTGACCGTGCGGCTTTCAGATCTCCGCGAGAACATCAAGACCCGATCCACCTTGCCATCGCACGCGAGGCTGCGGACATTCGTAAGGCCCGCGCCGGTGACTGTCCGCCCTCCTCAACGGCGTTTGACGCCTCCCGCTCGCCCGCAAGCCGTGCGCTTCTCAGTAGTCCCCAATGAGGCCGGCCGTTCCGCCACCCGCCTCCCACTCGCCCACGCGTTGGTTCACACCTCCGCACTCCGCGTGGCCGCCATGGCGGTCTTCGGGCGCCGTAACGACGGCGCGCCCTCCGCAGCGCTCTCTGGCCGCTCCGGAGACGGCCACCTCGTTGGACACAGCCACGCCCACTACCTGCCGATGCCCGGCGACGGAATCACGGCACCGGCTGACCGCGTCGACACCTTCCTCGTGTGGGCACCCGGAGGGTTCGACATGGAGGAACTGGAGGCTCTGCGGTCGGTCCGCAACGTCAAGGGGTTCCCGTGGGTGCCGGCGTCAAGGCCCTTTCGGGTTATCGCCGATGGCGCGGGCACTGTGGCGGACCTGGCTCCCGACATGTGCGGTCCGGCAACGACCTGGCGATCGGTGACACCCGCGGTTGCGGGACGGCACCCGAAGGGGAAACGCAGTTGGGAGGACCAGATGGCCGGAGAGCTTCTCACCGACTGTGCCGAGCGCGGGCTCCCCGCCCCCGAGATCGAACTCGGTCCATGGGAGGGCCACTTCACCACGAGCCGCCCCAGGCCCGGCCGAGCTCCCCATCGCGCCCACCCGCACCGCTACCGGATCCACCTTTGCTTCGACCAGCCAATAGCAGCAGGCGGGATACTCGCGCTCGGCGCGATGTCGCATTTCGGGCTCGGCCTGTTCATCCCTGTCTGACGGCTCGCTGTCCAAGTTGTGGTAGAGCTGTCTTTGGTCTGTGGGGCCTGAGGCTCATCCGGGTGCGGGCGTGCCACGGCGCTCGGACCTGCTGCGGTCAGGTGAACACGACGGTCTTGTTGCCGTAGACGAGGATGCGGTGCTCGATGTGTGCGAGGACCGCTTCGGCAAGCACCGACTTCTCCAGGTCACGCCCTCGCCGGATCAGGTCCGCGACGTCGTCGCGGTGGCTCACGTGCACCACGTCCTGGGCGATGATCGGACCCTGGTCCAGGTCGTCGGTGGCGTAGTGAGCCGTCACCCCCACCAGCTTGACGCCCCGTTCATGGGCCTGGTGATACGGCCTGGCGCCGACGAACGCCGGCAGGAACGAGTGGTGGATGTTGATGATCCGATGCGGGTAGGCGGCGATCATCGCCGGGGACAGGATCTGCATGTACCGCGCCAGCACCACCAGATCCACGCGCGCCGCCCTCAGGAGATCGACCATCGCGACCTCCTGCGCCTCACGTCCGCCCGGCTCGGTGGGCAGATGGTGATACGGAACACCGAAATGCTCGGCGGTTGCCGCGTGGTCGGGATGGTTGCTGAGCACGAGGGCGACATCGGCCGGCAGCTCGCCACCTCGCCAGCGAGCCAGCAGGTCGTAGAGGCAGTGGGGTTCGCGCGAGGCCAACAGGGCCACCCGGCAGCGCTCGTCGGAGAAGCGCACCGCGGCCGTCATGCCGAAGCGTGCGCCGAGCTCCTCGACGGCGACCCGAAGCTCATCACGGCTCAGGCCGAAGCCGCGGAGGCCGAATTCGACGCGCTGGAGGAACACCGATGCCTCGGTATCGGTGTGTTGTTCGGCGTGGACGATGTTGCCGCCGTGGCGGAAGATCAGCTCCGCCACCGCGGAGACGATCCCGGGCCGGTCGGGACACGACAGCAGGAGGATCCCGTTCGCATCAGCCGCGCCTGGGTGAGCGGCCGCCGTGTTCATCTCTCGGAACGTAGCTGAGCACCCCCCGACTGGGCGAAGGGGGTGGGGTCAGGCGCTCTTGCGATCCGTGTTGATCGGGGCGATCTCAGCGAGCCGCTCCCGCCACTCCGCCACCAGGGCGTCGGTGTCGGTGTCGTCGGGATGGAAGCCCGGCCGCAGGTAGGACACCGCCTTGCCCAGAGACCAGCCGCTCAGCAGCTTCTGGCGGCGCAGGTCGCTCACGAACTTCCTCACATGGCCGAGCTTGATCTGGCGGCGGTCCCCGACAAGGCAACGGCCCCATTCGAAGACGATGTAGCCCGCCAGCACCCCGGTGGTCACCGCGAACCCGGCGGCGCGCACCGGATAACCCGCCCCTGCGGCGACCATCACGTCGAACGCCACGTTCTTGTGCTCCAGCTCCTCCAGCGCGTGCCAGCAGATCAGCGGCTCGATGGCCTCCTGGCCGAAGAGGGTGTTGCGAGTCGACTCGTCGCCCAGTGCCGCTTCACCCAACAGACCCGTGAAGTGCTCCGCCGCCGCGGTCACCGCGATCGCCAGGGTCTCGGGGGGCAGCTTCAGTATGAAGTCGCAGATCTCGCCGATGATCCGGTCGGCCCGGACCGTGGCGTAGCCGAGCTCCGCGAGTTGAGCGTTGAGAGCACGGTGCTCACGTCCGTGCATGGCCTCCTGGCCGATGAAACCCTTCACCTGAGCCTTGAGCTTTGGGTCCTCGGCGATGGCGTCGCGGTGTCGGCGTACCGACGCCACGAAGAAGTCCTCGCCACGGGGGAACACAGCCGACAGCACGGCGAGGAGGTGGCTGAAGATGGGATCGCCCGGCACGATCCAGTCGGTCCCTGATGCGTCAGGTGTGACCTCGAGACGACGGACCGGGATCTCCCGATCAGCCGAGGGGCGGTGCCCGTTGCGCGCCTTGGTCGCGGTCTGGGTGACAGCCATCATTCCTCCTCTGTTGCGCTCGATGCGCGTTGGACAACTTGACCTGGTTGGAGCAGGGCGGTGGCCACCGTCTCGGCGACGGCCTTCGCATAGGCGATTACCTGGTCGGGTTCGCCGAAGCCTCCGAGGCGTGACACGGCGGCGCCTTGTACGAGCGTGAAGGCGAGGTCGACGATCCGGTGCGCTTGTGCCGAGTCGGTGATCTCGGGCGAGAACCACATGAGCAGCTCGACGACGCTCCGCTCGAGGCTGCCGGCAACTCCGTGCACCACCGCACGAAGCTCGTCATCGGTCCTGGCAGCCACGACCACTTCGAGCACCGCCGCATATGACGGACCACTGACGATCGACCACAACGCGTCGATCGCGCGGTCGAGGGTGCGCTCGGCAACGGGCACTCCCTCGAACGCGGCGGTGAACTCCCGCGCCCGGGCGTCGAAGAGGTGCTCGACAGCCGCCACCACCAGGTCGCGTTTGGTGGGGTAGTGGTGCGTCTGAGCGCCACGGGACACCTCGGCTCGATCGGCCACCAGCCGGGTGGTGGTGCCCGCGTACCCGTGCTCGAGCAGGCATTCGATCGTGGCTCGCAACAGCGCTGCCTGCGTGGTCGCGCTGCGGTCGCCCTGTGTGCGGCGATTCGGTGTGGCTGTGGGAGTCATCTCAGATACCGACCTGTTGGTTTGTTTCTAGGCCATCGACCACCTATCCGCAAGACGGACTTGGAATGGGCACCCTGCAATAGCTCGTGATACGAACTATTGCGATGATCCGCATTCCCGCCCGAAGCGCCACCAACTCCGCGATGGTCCGCCTGCGAAGCGGCCTCGGCATACCGGTCATCGCCGTCGGCACGCTCGGAGGCCTACTCGGCGCCGCATATGTGGGAGCCCTGCATCTGCTCAGCGGGCTCATCGGCCCCGACCACCACGCGCCGCTCGTGCAACTCTGCATCCTCGCGGGAGTCGGAGCCGCCGTGGCACTCGTCACGACCCTCGGCGGCGAGACGGGCAACGTGGAGTTGCTCGTCGACAACATCCACGTACTCGGCGGCGCATCCGACGTGCGCCGGCTCCGGACCTTGATTCCCGCGTCGCTGCTGTGTGTCGCATCAGGCTCGGCGATGGGGCCCGAGGCACCGCTGGTCCAGACCACCGGCACCTTGGGCACCGTCGTGGCCACCCGGCTCCGCCGCAGCCCCACCGATGTCCGCATCCTCACCATCTGCGGTATGGCCGCAGGCTTCACGGTGCTGTTCGGCGCGCCGCTCGGCTCCGCCTTCTTCGCCCTCGAGATACTGCATCGACGGGGGCTCCAGTACTACGAGGCACTCATTCCAGCGATCGTCGGATCGCTCTGCGGCTACGGCGTGTACCTCGCCCTGAGCGACCTCGGCATCGACTCGGTGTGGCACTTCGCCCGCTTCGGTGTGCTCAGCTCGCGAGACCTCTCCGTCGCCGCGATCATCGGGCTGATAGGCGCAATCGGCGCTTGGGTGTTCGCCACCACGGTCGGCCTTCTGAGGCGTGCGTTGAGGCCGGTCCCCACCTGGGGTCGCTACGTGCTGGGTGGTGTGACGCTCGGCTTGTTGGGGATGTGGTCCCCCTTCGCCCTCACCTTCGGGGAGGTGCAGCTCAACGAGATCGTGGACGGCAGGCTCGCGCTCGGCACCCTGGCGGTCGCCGCTGTGGCGAAGTTCGCCGGCACGAGTGTTGTACTGGCCACCGGTTGGAAGGGCGGGTTCATCATTCCGCTGTTCTTCATCGGCGCCACCGCCGGGCAGATGGCCCATCACGAACTGCCGATGCTGAACACCACGGTGTTGATGGCGTGCGCCATGACCGCGCTGTGCGTCGGAGTAACCAAGACCCCGGTCGGATCGACCCTCGTGGTCACCGAGATGGCGGGTTTGGCGTTGCTCCCCGTCACGATGATCGCCGCAGTGGTCGCTCTCGTGGTGTCCAGCCGCGTCGAGCTGATCGAAACCCAGCGCGCCCGCAACCCCCTCCCTGCTGCTCCGCCGCCCATGCAAGGCTGAGGCCTTGGCCCCACGACCCATCACCCGCCACGACTACGTGGCGCTCGCACGCTTCCGCCGTGCCCTGCGGGTCTTCCAACGGTTCTCGGAGGACGCTGCTCGATCCGCCGGCATCACCCCCGCACAACACCAACTCATGTTGGCGGTCAAGGGCTTCGACCAGCCCGGCGACCCATCGATCTCGGAGTTGGCCGACGCGCTTCAGCTCCGCACCCACTCCACAGTCGAACTCGTCGAGCGCGCTGAAGCCGCCGGGCTCGTGAGGACCGTGACCGACCCCACCGATCACCGCCGCCGGCTCGTGGCGGTCACCGAGCGTGGCGAGGGAATGCTCGCATCTCTCTCGGCGCTGCACCGCGACGAGCTGGGGCGATTCCGCTCGGAGATGAACGAGATCCTGCGCGAACTCGACTGAGCCGGGGGGAAGGACCTACGCCGGCTGTTTGCGTTGCGCCCGGAAGTCGCGGATCCAGGTCACGGTCGTCACCACGAGGAATCCCACTGCCACTCCCACCACCGCGGATACGAACGTGTTGGCACCCCATCCGAGGACACCTCCCACCCCGGCCACCTCATGGAGTGGTTCCTCGATCGAGTGCAGCAGATCCTCGGGCCCGTGCCAGCCCAACTCCGCCGCTCCGACCAACAGGATGTGCCCACCCACCCACAGCATCGCGGCGATGCCCACGGTTGACAGCACGCTCAGCACCTTCGGCATCCCAGCCACCAGAACGCGGCCGATCTTCTGTGCGCCGGAACCGCCCGTCTCCACCATGCGGAGCCCGACGTCATCCATCTTCACGATCAACGCCACCACTCCATAGACGAGCAGGGTGATGACCACAGCGACCACGGCGAGGATCGCAACGCGCGACGCGATCGCCTCGCCGAGCACTTCCTTCAGCGCGATCACCATGATCTCGGCCGAGAGGATGAAGTCGGTGCGGATCGCCCCGGCGATGGTCTTCGCCTCGTGTTCGGGGCCGAAGGTGTCCTCCGGATCCGGTTCTCCGTCAGCCTCACCGGAGTGAGCCGCATCCGAGTGCGGACCACCGTGCCCGGTAACCCGGTGGTGGAGTTTCTCGGCACCCTCGAAGCAGAGGTAGGTGCCACCGCACATCAACACGATCTCGACCAGCTTGCCCGAGATGGCACTCAGCGCCATGGCCGCGGGAAGGATGAACAGCAGCTTGTTGCGCAGCGAGCCGAGTGCGATCTTCCTGATGATGGGCAGCTCGCGCTTGGCCGCGAGGCCTCGCACGTAGGTGGGGGTCACCGCGGCGTCGTCGACAACCACACCCGCGGCCTTCACGCTGGCGCGGCCGGCGGCGGCGCCCACATCGTCTATCGATGCGGCCGCGAGCTTCGCCAGTGCTGCTATGTCGTCCAGTAGGCCGACGAGGCCACCCGCCATCTCCTGCTCCCCGGTCGGCTACGAGCGCCGGATCCTAACGGGTCCCCGAATTACCCAACGGTACCAATCAATACCCCCAGGGGTAATCTGGGTTCATGGACCTGCCCGAGGAGACCGTCGCGGACCTGACAAAACGCCTGCACCGGGTCGAAGGCCAAGTGCGCGGCGTCGCCCAGATGCTCGCGGATGGGCGCGACTGCCGCGAGGTGGTGACCCAGCTCACCGCCGCAACCAAGGCGCTGGAGCAGGCCGGCTTCGTGCTCTTGGCCGCGGGGTTGACCTGGTGCCTCGAAGACCCCGACCGATCCGCCGCCGCGGGCTACGCGATCGAGGACGTTCAGAAGCTGTTCACGAAACTCGCCTGATCAGCCCCTGCGCAGGCGCGCCATCAGCCCACGGCGCTGGCACTGGCAACGCTCCTCAGGTGGTACATGACCCAACACCTGTTCCACATGGGCGCCACACCCGGCCCAGGAGGGACGCGAACACTTGGAACACACAGTCGCTCTACACATACCCCCTAGGGTATCACGACGGAACTGGTTGGGCTCTTCGCCTGGAGGGCTTGTTGGAGTAGAGCGGTCGAACCGCGGAGGCCACGCCCTTGACGAATCCCGCTCAGCCTGCGGCCCGAACCGCTCCGGCTCCCATACGATCACCCCGGACGAAACGGAGGCCCTGATGTCAGCGTTCGATGCGGAGTACGAAGCGAGCCCGTGGGGACCAATCTCAGAGGAGGTCGCGCGGTACGAATCCAGCGGGGGCGCCGAACCGAGCCAACTCGTAGGAGACCAGTGGATCATCCTCTGGACCCTCGGCGCGAAGTCGGGGAAGGTCCGCAAGACACCGCTGGTCCGCACCGCCGACGAGGACGGCCGCTACGCGGTGATCGGATCGATGGGCGGCGCACCCATGAACCCGCAGTGGGTGCACAACCTCCGGGCCAACCCCGTCGCCCGCCTACAGGACGCTGACACGGTGGGCGACTTCTCGGTTCGCGAGGTGGACGGCGACGAGAAGGCCGCCTGGTGGGCGCGGGCAACGTCGGTATGGCCCGCCTACGACGACTACCAGGCGGCGACGGAACGAACGATCCCGGTCTTCGTGCTCGAGCCCGCCGGTTGAAGACGTCGATCGCTGTGAGCGAGGCCAACGCACTGGAGTTGTTCCCGGAGGACTGGCAGCGGGCGTTGGCCGTCGTCGCCCACCCCGACGACATGGAGTACGGAGCCGCCGCCGCGGTCGCAAAGTGGACGGCTCAGGGCAAGCACATCACCTACGTGCTCGTCTCCGACGGCGAGGCCGGAATCTCCACCATGGAGCCGTCGAAGGTCGGCCCTCTTCGACGCGCCGAACAGATCGCAAGCTGTGAGATCGTGGGTGTCCGTGACGTGGAGTTCCTCGGCCGGCCCGACGGCCTGATAGTCGAGGGCCTCGAACTGCGAGCAGACCTCGCAGCCGCCATCCGCCGACACCAACCCGAAGTGGTGTTGTCGATCAACTTCCGCGAGAACTTCGGCGGACCGGGCTGGAACCACGCGGATCACCGCGCGGTCGGCCGTGCGCTTCTCGACGCCGTGCGCGACGCGGCGAACCCGTGGGTCTTCACCGACCGTGGCGATGCCTGGGACGGGGTCCGCTTCGTTGCGTTCGGAGCCAGCCCCATGGCAACCCACGGCGTGGACACCACCGACACCTTCGACATCGGCGTGCGTTCTCTCGCGGCCCACCGCGCCTACCTCGAAGCCCTTGGCGGCGACATGGCCGACCCCGACGCATTCCTGCGGCGCGGCGCGACCGCCGCCGGCGAGCGCATGGGCGTGGAGTTGGCTGCGCTCTTCGAGATCATCCTCTGACGAGATCGGAACATCGTGTGCACTCGAGAACTCGGACCCATCGGATCCTCGCCGGTGTCGTCGCCCTTGCCGGCGTGATGAGCATCCCGCTCGGCTGCTCCGACAGCGACAACGGCAGCGGCGGCGCCGACTCGGGGAAAACAGAACGCTCCACGGCACCGAAGTCGACCGCGCCGGCCACCGATGCGGAGGTTGTGCTGGAAACCACAGGCGAGGTGATCGCCACGGTCGACCACAGGTACCAGTCCTACAACGTCGAGATGGTCGAGGTCACCGGCGGGGAGTTCTGGAAGCCGTATGACGCCGGCCAGGGCAAGGTGATCCGCCCGCCCATCGACCTGAGCTCCGAGAGGCTGCGCAACCTCGCGAAGGCACTCGGCCCCGCCTACATCCGCGTCAGTGGATCCTGGGCGAACTCCACCTACTTCGACGCCGAAGGCACCACAGGCGGCCAGACCCCTGAGGGCTACGGTGGCGTGCTCACCACAGAACAGTGGCTCGGCGTCGGCGAGTTCGCGAAGGCCGTCGGCGGCGAGATCACCACCTCGTTCGCGTCCGACACCGGCGCCCGCGACGCATCCGGCGCCTGGAAGCCCGACCAGGCGCGAGCGCTGCTGCGCTTCACGAAGGACAACGACATCCCCTTGGTCGCGGTCGAGTTCATCAACGAACCCAGCCTGCCCATCGGCGTGCCGACCGGCTACGGCGCCGCCGCCTACGCAGCGGACTTCGCGTCCTTCGTGGAGGTGGTTCGCTCCGAAATGCCCGACACACGCATCGTCGGACCGAGCGCGGCGGGCGACGTGGGGAACCTGGTGATCACCCCGTCGATCCCCGCCGAAGACATGTTCCGCGACACCGGATCCCACCTCGACGTCGCCAGCTACCACTTCTACCCGAAGGTGTCGGAGCGATGCGGCTCCACCGAAGGCCCCGATGTCGCTCTGACAGGTGGGTTCCTCTCTCGCATCGTCGCCACCAAGGACTTCTACGAGAACCTCCGTGATCGCTACGTGCCCAAAGCACCCACCTGGATCACCGAGACAGCGCAGGCCGCGTGCGGCGGTGACCGCTGGGCCGCCCAGTACATCGACGTGATCCGCTATGTCGACACGCTCGGCCGGCTCGCGGATGGCGACGGCAACGCCGTGTTCCACAACACCCTCGCGGCCAGCGACTACGGCCTGATCGACGAGAAGGACCTCTCCCCTCGCCCCAACTACTGGGCGGCGCTGCTGTGGGGGCGCCTCATGGGCAGCAAGGCGCTCGTCACGAAGTCCGGCCCAGCGGCGGCGCCCGACCTCGCCGTCTACGCGCACTGCACACCCGAGGCGAAGGAGCCGAGCGTCACCTACGCGATCGTCAACTCCTCGCGCGATACCTCCCGCACCGTCGCGACCTCTTCGGGCGAGGCAACCGTGTACCTGCTCACCGGCGACTCGCTCGACGGCACCTCGATCTCCTTGAACGGCACACCACTGGAAGCCAACGAGGACGGCACCCCACCGGCCATCAAGGGGAAATCGGTGAGCGGGGCGATCACCATCCCGCCCGCAAGCGTGGCGTTCGTGGTGGAGAGATCTAGCTCCGGTTGCGGGTAGACCACACCAGCCCGCCCATGGCTGCTGCCCAGGCGGCAAGGGCGGCGCCCAGCGCCACGCGGGGCAGGATGTCGAGCACACCCAGGTCGGTGACCGCCACCATGCGGTAAGTCGCGGCGCCGTACATGCCGATGGGGAAGACCAACGCCCAGTACGCCGGGTGATAACGCAGGGGGACCTTGCGGATCAGATGCCGCCAGATGCCGATGATCACCATCACCGGGAACCAGAAGGAGGCGGTGGCCCACGCCAGGATCACGATCCCCTCGATGAAGGGGGCCAGTCGCTCGATGCGTGGCGCAGCGGCACGGGCGGCGAGCAGGTTCGACCCGGCCAGCACCGTGATTGCCACTGCTCCCGCCGCCACCCACGACGGCGGTTGGAGCTCCTCGGGTCCCAACGGTACGGAAGTCCAGCGGAGGAACAACATCGTCATCACGATGAGATAGAGGACGAGACCCACGGTGAAGGCGCTCAACACGATCAGCTCCACGAGATGGTTGGCGTCACCGTCGTGCGCCAGCAGCAGGGCGCCGACCACCGCAATCGACTCCGTGGACACCGTGAGCAGGAACCACGTGCCGTTGATCCCCTTTCCCAACGGAGGTTTGTCGTCCCCGATGATGACCGCCAGCATCGGTGGGTAGATCAGCAACGCCCACAACACGATGCTCACGATCCAACCGACCCGGGCGACGCTCCACCACCCTTGGATCACCGCGGCGCCGCCCGCCAACACGTTCAACGCGGCCACGATCGTGAGAAACGAGAACCCGCTGCTGTGGTTCGTGAGATCCGCCAACAGCAGATCACCGAAGCGGACCAGCCGAATGAGGGTCAGGGCCGCCAGCACCACGAACGCCACGCAACCGATTCCGTAGAGGAGGTCGGCCACCGTGGTGAGATCCTGTTGGTGCGCACCCAGGGCGATGATCCCCGTGGCCATCGACATTGCGAAGTAGCCGGGGAAGAGGGTGGCGACACCTGAGGGCGCTTCGCCTGAGGAGCCAGGCTCCTCTTCAGTGGTCACCGACGAACCACCGAAGCGCCAGGGCCGAGCCGAACACGCCCACCGACAACAGCGCCGCGTTGCGGGCCAGGTCTGGTTCGTCGCCCAGCAGACCCTCGAGCGCGACCACGAGGAGGAAGATCTGCAAAGCGACCAACAACAGCAGGTACACGAGGATCGCGGATGAGCGACGAGCCTCCGATCGCGCCGGCGGCGTCGGTCGCGCCTGTGGGAGATCCGCACTCACGTTGTCATCCTCAGCGCCCACACCCTGCCGTCACGCACCTCCAGTTCGATGCCGGGCAGAGGCCGATCAGGCGGTCCCGCCACCGGCTCACCGGTGCGCAGGTCGAAATGGCCTTCGTGGCACGGACAGAGCAGATCCTCTGCCCCCTCCTCCCAGAACACGACACAACCGAGGTGCGTGCACTTCTGGCTGTACGCCCGCAGCTCACCACCCGGCAGGTGCAGGAGGATCGCCGGATCTCTCGGCGTGGGGTAGCGGAACAGATGGCTCGTTCCCTCGGCAACCTCTGCGAGCGCCACGATCTCCTTCGGTTCGCCGTCGTGGGTGTCTCGTGCCGCTGCGTAGGCCGCGACGCCCACGGTGCCCGCGGCGAACGCACACGACGCCGCGGCCAGGTACCGGGTGAAGTCCCGGCGGGTCACCTGCTCTTCACCCGCTGAGGTGTAGGGGAAGTCGCGGCGCCACAGCTCGTCGGGGACCAGCGGGCCCAACTCCCGGCGTTGCTCGGTCACGGGGCATCCTCCTCCAGGCCGAAGGGATCGTCCTGCCAGCGCTTCGGCGCTTCGGCGAGGACATCGATCGGCCCGTCGTCGCGGTGGTCGACGACGGTCGCGAGCTTCGTCGGCACGAGTTGGTTTCCGAAGCGGAACTCGAAGACCAGCTCGCCGCGTCGGGTGGCGTCGAACTCCTCTGGTGTACCGAACCACAACGCCTGGCTCGGGCACACCGACGCGCACATCGGCTTGAGGCCCACCGAGCTGCGGTCGTAGCACATGTCGCACTTCATCATCTGATCGGGCAGAGCGAAGTACTTCGGCACGCCAAACGGGCAGGCCAGCACGCAGTTGGAGCATCCGATGCAGCGCGGCTTGAGAGCGGACTGCACCACCCCGTCCTCGTTCTGCTTGATCGCATCGGCCGGGCACACCTCGGCGCAGGTGGGGTCCTCGCAGTGCATGCACACCATCGGCGCGGTCTGGGTGGTCGCGCCACGGTCGATGAACTCCAGGTGGATGAGCGACTGGCCCCGATGCGTGCCGCATTCCTCGCACGCCTGCACGCACGCCTCGCATCCGATGCAGCGGCTCTGGTCGATCACGAACATCTTCCCGGCGATGAGTGGGTTGGCCATCAGCGGCGCCCCAACTTCTCGAGGGTGGTGACCCGACGGTCCGCCACCTCGACGTGGCCCTCGGCCTTCTCCACCCGCACCGCGGACACCTTGGACTCGGGGATCTTCGACATCGGGTCCAACGCCCGGTTGGTGAGCTGGTTGGCTGCTTGGCGGCCCGGCCAGTGGTAGGGGATGAACACGGTGTCGGGCCGGATGGACTCCACCACCCGCGCGGGCAGGGTCATCGACCCTCTCCGTGACGTCACGCGCACGATGTCGCCGGTCTCCACGCCCAGCCGCGTGGCCAACCGCGGGTGGATCTCACACAACGGCTCGGGATACTGCTCCACGAGCGGTCCGATGCGGCGGGTCTGGGTGCCCGAGAGGTACTGGCTCACCACTCGGCCGGTGGTGAGCCAGATGGGGTACTCGTCGTCGACCACCTCGGCGGGCGGCCGGTACCGCACCGAGTGGAAGCGGGCCTTGCCGTCGGGATGGGCGAACACACCGCCCTCATAGAGGCGTGGCGTTCCGGGATGACCTTCGGTGGGGCACGGCCAGAAGATGCCGTGTTCCGCTTCGATCCGCTCCCAGGTCATGCCGTAGTAGTCGGCGGTTCCGCCCCGTGATGCGGCTCGCATCTCGTCGAAGATCTCGTGGGTGGACCCGAACTCGAAATAGCTGCCGCGGCCGAGGCGGCGGGCGATCTCCAAGAGGATCTCCCAGTCGCGACGGGCGTTGCCGGGCGGGTCGATCGCGGCGTTGATCTTGATGGCGCGCCCCTCCACCGAGGTCGAGGTGCCCTCGTCCTCCTCGTGCAGCGATCCCGGCAACACCACGTCCGCGTGCTGTGCCGACTCGGAGAGGAAGAAGTCGATGACCCCATAGAACTCCAGGCGGTCGAGCGCCTCGGCGGTGAAGGCGGTGTCGGGCAGCGACACCACCGGGTTGAAGCAGATCGACAGAAGGCCCTTGACCTCCCCGGCGTGGATGGCCTCGACGATCTCCTCGGCGGAGAGCCCCTTGCCGGGGATCTCCTCCACGTCACAGCCCCAAACCTCGGCCACCGCGGCGCGGTGTTCGGGGTTGGTGATGTCGCGGTTGCCGGGGAGCTGGTCGCACTTGTGGCCCTGCTCGCGGCCGCCCTGGCCGTTGCCCTGGCCGGTGATGGTGCTGACCCCGCAGCCCGGCTTGCCGTACTTGCCTGTGGCCAGGCCCAGGTTGATGCAGCTCAGGACGTTCTCGACGCCCTTGGTGTGGTGCTCGATCCCCCTTGCGTGCAGAAGGATGCCCGTCGCCGAGGTGCCCCACAGCCGTGCGGCCTCGACGATGCGATCCGCGGGTACGCCGGTGATTCCCGAACCCCACTCGGGGGTGCAGTCGGCCACCGCTGCTGCGGCCTCGTCGAAGCCGACGGTGTGATCGTCGATGAAGCCGTGGTCCAGCCAGTCGTTGGCGACCAGCACGTGGAGGATCGTGGTCATCAACGCCGAGTCGGTTCCGGGTCGCAGGCCGAGGAAGAGATCGGCGGTGCGGGCGAGTGGGGTCACGCGCGGGTCGGCGACGATGAGCTTCGCTCCGCGGTCGCGTGCCCGCCAGATGTAGGAGGTGGTGATCGGCGCACACTCGGCCACGTTCGCGCCGGCGACGAAGACGACGTCTGCGAGGGGGATGTCGCTCCAGGGGTTAGCCGCTCGGTCCATGCCGAGGGCCTTCTTGTTTGCGACCCCGGCGGAGACCATGCAGAGCCGGCCGTTGTAGTCGAGGTTCGCGGTCTGCAACCCGAGCCGTGCGAACTTGCCGACCAGATAGGACTTCTCGTTGGTCAGCGAGACACCCGAGAGCATCGCGAAGGAGTCGTTGCCGTGGGTCCGTTGGATGCGGCGGATCTCGGCGACGACCCGGTCGAGGGCGTGATCCCAAGACACGGTGCGGAACCCCCCTGGAGCGGCCCCGTCGCGTTCGAGCGGTTCCAGCAGCCGGTCGGGATGGCCGCCCTGGAGATAGCGCTTGACACCCTTGGGGCAGAGCTTGCCCTCGTTGAAGGGAAACTCGTACCACGGCTCGAAACCGACCACCTCGTTGTCCTTGACCTTGAGGCGGATGCCGCACTGCTGGCCGCAGAAGCAGCAGTGCGTGTTCACCTCACGGTCGGCCTCGACACCCGCGTTCCACCCTCCGGGTGGCGTCTCGTTGAGGTGGGGGCCGTAGCGGGCGATCAGCTCCTCCTCGGTCAGAGGCGGCTTCGCCATCAGCCGAACCCTCCCACCCGTGCGACCTGCGCCGCGGTGACGAGCTTGCGCCGACACGACGGACACACCTCCTGCCAGTTCCCCCCGGCGCCGTCTCGGAAGTCGAACCCCACCATCGGCAGCACGTCCTCGAGGTCAGCAACCTGGATCGCCGACGCATACGGCCGGTCGCACTCACGGCAGCGCTGTTGAGGCCCGCTCGCGCCTTCGTCCCGGTAGAAGTGGACGCCCAGGTTCGCGGGCCGCTGGAAGATGTGGAAGAGCTTGCCGAAGGGGATGTAGAGGAGCCCCAGGATGACGGTGAGCGCGTGCAGGTTGGTGAGGAAGCTGTAGTAGCGACCTTGGAGCCACAGCGTCGAGGCCGTGAGGAACAGCCCTGTGATCGACACGGCGAACAGCCCTGCCAGAGCAACGAAGTCACCGGAGCGTTCAACCGCCAGCGCTCCGGGGTCGCGGGTGCGGCGGTAGAGGAACACCAGCACGCCGGCGATCACGAGGAACGCCGAGATGTTGAGCAGGTGGAAGATGACGAACCCGAGGGCGCTGGTGGCCGAGAACGTGCCCGTGCCCACTCCGAAGAGATACGCCTGGTACTGCGACGCCTCCTGGCCGACCGATTCGAAGTGGACCCAGCCGAAGGTGAGCGGGAAGGTCACCGCTGCGGCGAGAAGGCACCCCCAGAACACGAGTTGGTGCGCCGCCCACCTTGCCGCGGAGCGATGACGGATGAATCCCTGTGCCAACAGGTTCGTAGCGACCAGGCCGGCGAGGCCAACCGCGTTGTGGCCGACGCGTCCCTTGCGGCGGAACGCCTCCCAGCCGCGGCGGTTCAGCCGTGCGGTGGGCGGCCGCTGCAACCACACCAGGTAGCGGTAGACGACGGCGAACACAGCCATCAGGACACCGATGAGGTAGCCCGCGAGCGCAGCATCGAACCACCGCAGCCCACCGCTGCCCAGGTAGACCAATACCAACAGGACCACGACAGCGGCGACACCGAAGCCGGCGGCGCGCCGATCGACCGTTGACCTCGACCGTACGGCTACCGTCATCCTCTGCTCCTCCACCGGGCGCTCGCCCGGTCGTCTTGCGATACGTCGAGCAGAACCTACGTCGCATCGGACCTCGATGTGGCGGCGGTTAGCGACGTAAGACCTCGCGCAATAGAGGCAAAGGTCACTGGTCGATCAGCACAGAATCCTCTACTCTGTGACTATTCGATTCCTACACGGAGAGACCACCATGTCCCCCAGCCAGACGCTCGCAGCCATCATCGACGCCAACCCCTCGGCGGCACGCATCCTGGAGCGCCACGACCTCGACTACTGCTGCCACGGTCAGCGCACCCTCGAAGCGGCCTGCGCCGAGCTGAACCTCGACCCGGCCGTCGTGCAGGCCGAGCTCGACGCGGCGCCCGCCACCGATCGCGGCGAATGGACTTCGATGGCTCCGGCCGAGTTCGTCGACCACCTGGAGGCCACCCATCACCGGTACCTCCACGAGGAGATGCCCCGCCTCGCCGAGCTGGCCATCAAGGTCCGTGGCGTGCACGGCGACCGGCACCCCGAGCTGCACGAAGTGGCGGCCACCTACCTGGAGCTCCAGGCAGATCTCGACCCACACCTCGCGAAGGAGGAGCAGGTGCTGTTCCCGATGATCCGGGAGCTCACCTCCGGAGCCGAAGGCGCCACCGCCCATTGCGGCGGCATCGGCAACCCGATCCGCGTGATGATGATGGAGCACGACCGCGCCGGTGAGTTGTTGGCGCAGCTCCGCAAGCTCACCAACGGATACCAGGCTCCGGCGGACGGTTGCGCGAGCTATCAGGCGCTCTACAAGGGCCTGGAGGAGTTCGAGGCCGACACGCACCTCCATGTGCACAAGGAGAACAACGTCCTGTTCCCCACCGTGCTCGAACTCGACTCCTGAGCTCGCCGCAACGGCTCGGCTGTGGGACCGGCCCCCTTCACCAACTTGCGTACGGATCCGGCCTCCCGCGACGGAAACGTACGCAAGTTCGTGGGGTCTGGCGAGCCGTCGGATCCGCTCGATCTGCACCAACGGCGTTGCGCCGAATGGACGACAGGACGCCGTCCATCTCTTCAGCCTGCCTCGGCGACGGCCTTCAGTCGCTCGAGTGTGGCCGCCATTCCCTCGCGCATCTCGTGGTCATGGGCGCCGATGCCACCCAAAAGCCCTCCAGCGAACAGCCGGGCCACCAGCGGACGCTTCCTGAACGACTCCCGGCATTCGGTGACCAGGGTGGACTCACCGTCGGCCTCGAAGCGGTAGGTCCACTTGGCGCCGCTGGAGGGAACCTCGAACGCGAACTCGCGTCCGGGGTCGGCCACCACCACCTTGCTGATCGTCGCCCAGGCCACAAGACCGCGCCGGTTGAGACCGAGGAACCTGGCATCGACAACGGGGCCCCGTGGACTACCGATCCATCTGCCACCGCGGTTCTCGGGGCTGAAGCGGCCCATCCGGGGCAGGTCCGAGACCAACTCGTAGAGGACTTCGGGCGACGCCTCGATCCGCTCGGAGACCTCGTCGGCATAGTCCTGATCGCTGAGGCGGCCCATCGCGTGAACCGTATCCCCGTCGCGTGGCTTCGAGGGGCGGAATCTCACATCACAACACTTCAGTTGCTCCTGAATTCAGGCTTGCCTGTATAGTTATTGGAATGTCCGACAACCGAGCGCTGGAGACCCTTGGACGTGTCGGGACCGCCTTGGCAGATCCGACACGCCGCCGGATCCTGCTAATCCTCACCGAGGGCGCTGCATACCCCAGCGACCTGGCCGATCGCATCGGGGCAAGCCGACCGAGGATCTCCAACCACCTCATGTGCCTCCGTGGTTGCGGGCTGGTCTCCGCGTCCCGCCATGGCCGCCAGGTCCGCTACGAACTCGCGTCTCCACACCTGCTGCACGCGCTGTTGGACCTCGTCGATCTCGAGTTGGACATCGACGAGTCGCACCAGGATCTCGACGACCGTGCCTGAAGCAGCCATCCCACCGAAGGAGCACTCATGACCGTGACCGCACTGGCCATCTTCGTGATCTGGATGGCACTCACATTCGGCGCCAGGACCGCACTCGCTCTGCGCCGCACCGGCGACAGCGGGCTCCGCAAGGTTTCCGCATCACCGTTGTCGACCGAATGGTGGGCGGCCGTCCTCATGGTGGGGGCCTTGCTATCCGCCCTAGCGGCGCCGATCCTCGATCTCGCCGGGCTGGACCCGCTCGTCGAGAGCAACGCTCTGAGTGTCACGGGTCTCCTGATCGCCGTGGTCGGGGTCACCTCCACCCTCGCCGCGCAGCTCGCGATGGGCGACTCATGGCGCGTCGGGGTCGACAAGGCGGAACGCACCTCGCTCGTCACCGGCGGGGTGTTCCGCTTCGTCCGCAATCCCATCTTCACGGCGATGGTCACCACCGCCTTCGGCCTCACCCTGATGGTGCCGAACGTGGTGGTTCTCGCCGGATTCCTCATGCTGGGAGTCGCGCTCGAACTCCAGGTGCGCTGTGTAGAGGAGCCGTACCTGCGACGAACCCACGGCGCCGACTACCAGCGGTACGCGGGTGAGGTCGGCCGCTTCATCCCCGGCATCGGCCGCCTCCGCTCATGAGCGAAGCGCGGATCTCTACGCTGGCGCGATGCCTTACGCGCTGACCGATGAGGAACAACAGGCGCGCCGCCGCGCCGTCGTCGAGGTGATGCAGGCCACCCCCTTCCTAGCGGGGCTCGGAGCCGTGGTGGACCGCTACGAACCCGACGACATCCGCGTCCGGCTTCCCTTCCGGGCGGATCTCACCAACGACGGCGCTGCGTACCACGGTGGAGTGATCGCCTCGATGATCGACACGGCGGGCGCTCTCGCCGCCTGGTCGAACCACGACTTCGACAAGGGCACCCGCGCCGCCACCGTGTCGATGACCGTTCAGTACCTGAGCGCCGCGCGGCACTCCGACCTGGTGTGTGACGCCCGAACGGTTCGACGCGGCAACGAGCTGATCTTCACCGAGATCACCGCCACCGACGCCGACGGCAAGGTTGTCGCCCACGGCGTCCAGACCTATCGCATCGCCTGAAGGAGGACACCGGATGATCTCCACCCGAACCATCGGCACGCTCTGTGCCGTGATCTTCCTCCTCGGATCGGCGTGCTCGTCCAGCGACGGCGACGTGGCCTCCGAGGCCGAACGACGTGGCGCTACCTCCACGGGACCGACCAACCCCGCCCCGGATGCGACAACGCCGATCGGCACCTTCGAGGTCGAAGAGGCAACCACCGAGCTCGTCGACTCCTCCCGCGTGACCAAGGCCCACGGTGGCCGACCCGAACTACCGAACCGAACCCTGCCCGTCCACGTCTGGTACCCAAAGCTCGACGCCGGGAAGCAGGTGCCACTGATCGTGTTCTCCCACGGCAGCACCCGCCTGACCGTCCACTACGAGGCCACCCTCGAAGTCTGGGCGTCTGCCGGTTACATCGTGGTCGGAGCCGACTTCCCCCTCTCCAAGGAGGGAACCGCAGGTGGCACCAACTACGGCGACGTCAACGAGCAGGCCCGCGACGTGTCCTTCCTGATCGACAGGGTGCTCGACTCAGCCGGCGACCCCGACCTGCCATGGGCGGCGCTGGTCGATCCCGAGCACATCGGTCTCGGCGGCCAGTCCCTCGGCGCTATCACCACGTTGCTGGCCGCAGCCGATCCGTGCTGTGCCGATCGTCGTGTGGACGCCGTCACCGAGTTCGCCGGGGCGTGGAGCAGCCCGGCCGGCGCTACCACCGACGGGGCCGCGGCTCCTCCGGCGCTGTTGGTACACGGCGATGCGGACCCCACAGTTCCCTACGGCGCCGCGGAGTCGCTCTTGGACGACTACCCGGGGGCCCGACAACTGCTCACGCTGGTCGGCAGCGGACATGACCAAGGCTTCTTCGAGGGGCTGGGCGCCCCACTCGACGAGTTGGTTGCCCGATCCACGGTCGCCTTCTACGACCAGCACCTCAAGGACGATCCCGAGGGACTGCAACGGCTCGAGACCCTGGCAGCGAAGGCGGGTGCGCGCGTCGCCACCCTGTCGGAGCTCCGCGGGGAGTCGTGACGTTCGGACGAGCCAACCATCCGGACGCGATCTCCCAAGCCTGGCCGATCGTCATCGGCTGCTCGAACACGCGGGGGTGAGTCGAGATCCGACAGAAGGCCAGCGTCGTCGGCCAGGGGATGCCGACCATTGGAGTTCTCGACATGGTCTTCGCCAACCAGCCCCGCGCAGCCTCGTGATCGGCGAAACGACTGTGATGCGCCCACAACAGAAGGTTCGCGTCGATCAACACCGCCGAGGACTGCTCAGGCGCCATCGAGCACGTCGAGCACTTCGGCCACGTCGGTGACATCCATCAGCGGTCGACCTGTGTCGATGACGGGGGGAACGTAGGGCGCCAACGCCTCGGTCTCGTTCTGCCGGCGTGAGCGGATGGCGTCGCGGATCAGTTCGTTCGCAACCCGTGACATGGAACGACCCTCACGCTTCGCACGATGGCTCAGCTGAGCGGCAACCTCGTCGTCAAGGTTCAGCGTCGTACGCATCACTTCCAATCATAACTGACGCGCTCGGTCGCTCCGCTGCCTGGAATCGTGGGCACCTATGGTTCGCCCGGCGGCAGAGACGCAACCCGCTCCCCTGCTGTTCCCCCGCCCCCGCCTCGTGGAGCGGCTCGCACACAAGCTGCTCGAGTCCCTCGGCATCGACATCCTCAGTAGCTGATCAGACCGACCCAGGACACCGAATGACCACCACCGAACCCTGGCTGCCTCCGCAGTGGAGCCACCCACTCCGCGTTGAGCTCTGGACCGGACATCACCTCCGCCCGATCCGCGCCGACGACGTGGACCTCGACTACCCGGCGGTCATGGGTTCCCAGGCGCGGCTCTATTCGATCTTCGGTCCAGTCTGGGGTTGGCCCCCGGCGGACATGACCTTCGAGCAGGACCTGGCGGATCTGGTCCGCCACGAGGAGGAGATCGCTCGACACGAGTCGTTCAACTACGCGCTCTTCGACGCGGGTGAGACAGCGCTGTTGGGCTGCGTCTACATCGATCCGCCGGAAACCACCGACGCCGATGCTGACATCTCCTGGTGGGTCGTCGATGATCTCGTCGGCTCGGAGGTAGACCTCGCGCTCAGCGAGACGATCCCCGCCTGGATCTCGGCCGAGTGGCCCTTCGAGTCTCCGCGCCACTTCGGTTGGCGATCACACCCCGACGACCAGGTTCAGTAGGCCGAGGGTCCCAGTTCCTGCGGTGGTCTCGGCTCGGGTGGTGCGCAACAGCGTGCCGTCGGCCGCGGGATCGCCCGCGAGTGTGTCCGCCTCGTTGGAGGTGTCGGGGTTGCCGAACTCGGCGTAGACGCCCGTGGCGTAGACCGCACGCGTGTACTCCTCGTCGAAGTACATCTGGCCGGTCCAACGCAACGCCCCGTCGAGGTGGACCCGCACGTGGATGTGGACGGCTCGGCCCTCGTACCAGCCGGGGTAGACCGTGTGGAACTCCACGATGCCGGCCTCTGCAGCGGTCTGCGCACCACGCATGAAGGTGGTGCCGGCCGACTCGTCCTTGCCGCTGCCACCGTCGACGAACGCCGAGTAGTCGCCGGTCGCGTCCGCATGCCAGATCTCCACGACTGCGCCAGCCACCGGCTCGCAGCGCGTGTCGACGGCTCGCAGACCGAGGCGGAACGGATGACCCGGATAGCCCTCGGTGACGTCGCGCCGCTCGATCAGCCGATCCAGCGGGAACGGTCCCGCCGTCGCCTCCGGCAGCAGCTTGCACATGCCGAGACCCTCGAAGTCCTTGGCCCGCAGGGCCCGCAGAGCGCTGTCCTCGGGCGAGGTTGTCGTGCTCGGCAACGACGCAGCCGACGTGGGTGCACCGGTGACCCTCGGGTCACCGGTGTCGCTGCACGCCCCCAACACCGCCGCCACCACCCCGCCCGCCAGCACGTCACGGCGTGACCAGGGCCTGGTGCGGATCTCGTCGGGCGGGCCGTCTTGCCTCAGAGCCATTCTCAAGGACAATACGACCGCCGACGGTCGTATTGTCCTCAGGAATGGGCGTTCAGGCGCTCGTCCAGGCGGGGTCGCGGCCGATGAAGGCAATCAGCCGCGTCTGAGGATCCGAGTCGGGGCCCACCTCGACCTTCGGCCCGTACTGGCCGCTCGCCCGGAGCACATCGTCCAACGGCAACATCGCATCGAGGTACGTGGCGCAGCGGTGAGCGTCGAGCGAGTCGTCCTGGCCGGTAGCGCGAGCCAGGTCCCAGGTGTGCATGAACACGTCGGCGGTGAAGAACCGGGAGACCGCATCAGCGAGCGGCACTTCACCGATATGAGGATTGGACAGCACTCGATCCGCGGTCGCCGGATCATCCTGCAACGCCTGGACTCCGGTGCTCAACACATGCCACGCGCCCGCCGGATCGTTCTCGACGCCGGGCCCGACCGGCAGTTCGAGGCCGGTGCCGGCGCGCAGGAAGGCGGGGAACCACTCGACGAGATGGCCGACCACGTCACGCGCGGTCCAACCTTCCACCGGCGAGGCGCGGTCCCAATCGGTGTCGCCGAGGGCGTCGACCACGACAGCGAAGCGGGCCGCGGTGTCGTGGAACTCCTCGGCTGGGGTGAGCCCCATCAGATCGCCCCCTCTGCCACCAGCCGGTCGAGCTTCGAGTAACCCTGGTCGATGCCGACCTCCATGCCCGAGGCCAGCCAGGCGTCGCGGCCCTCGAAGCCGTCGACGAGCGACTGGGCGTGCAGCCGGGTCGTGCCGTCACCGAGGTCCTCGAAGTGGAGGGTCTCCAACGACACGTCATCAGGCATTCCCTCGAAGGTGAAGGTCTGCACGATGCGGGTATCGGTCACCTGGTGGAAGCAGCCGCGGAACCAGTACTCCTCGCCGCCACGGGCGGCGACATAGCGCCATGACCCGCCGTCGCGTACGTCCCACTCGACGATGCGGGTGTCCATACCGTCGGGACCGACCCAGCGAGCGAACAAGTCGGGGTCGGTATGGGCACGGTGCAGCTGCGCGGGTGTGGCCGTGAAGTCGCGGGTGATGCGGATGATCGGAAGATCGGGGTCGGCTTCGATCGATGCCTCGGCGTAGCGGATGGTGGTCATGATGCTCGGTCCTCTCCATCTCGTGTCGCGTCCGCTTGGCGGCGGTAGCGCTCGATCCACCTGGCCATCAGGTCGAACACCTGCGCCTCGAGGTGCACCGGCTTGCGGTACTCATCGCCCCGACGGGAGACCAGCCCGGCACCTTCCAGCACGCGCAGATGTCTGGAGATCGCCTGCTTGGACATCGAATGCGGCGCCGCGAGCTCCATCACGGTTGCGTCACCAACCGCCAGGCGAGCCACCAGTGCCCGACGTGTCGGATCAGCGAGGGCCGCGAACGCCTTGGACAGCTCGGCGCTCAAACTCCCCCCTTTGCCAACAACATGGTTGCCACTCTTGTGCAACATCCCGCATTTGTCAACGCACAAATTGACAAACTCAATCTAGAGTTGGAGGCCTCCCCGAACGGCGGAGCCACCTCATGCGCAGTACACCCTTCCCGACCTCGGATTCGACCTGAACGAGTCGATCGGCACGCCGATGTGGTTCGAGTTGCTCTCTCGCGACTACGACGCCGACGCTGCCGCCGAGCGGGTCGCAGCACTCGGCGGGTCCGTGTTCATGGGACCCCATGACACGCCCTACGGCAGGTTGGTCGCGGCGGCCGACTGCACCGGGGCCCCGTTCAACCTGATGGACCCGACCCGCACCGTGGCCGATCCCGGCTGACGACCGCTTCGGAGCGTCCCGACGCGCGTCGAGCGCCACTCCAGATCGGTGACGCGCCGAGTCGATACGCTCGGCGCCGATGACGGCCGCCATGTCGGGTTCGAACACCGCACCGCCTGTGCTCTCGGTCAACGGGCTCACCAAGGCCTTCGGAAGCCGACGCGCCGTCGATGACGTCAGCTTCGAGATCTCCCCCGGCGAGACCTATGGACTGCTCGGCCCCAACGGCGCCGGCAAGACCACCACCATCTCGATGATCGCCGGCCTGCTCAAGCCCGACTCAGGCCACATCCGGCTCTGCGGCTTCGAGGACGGCCCGACACGCCGGGAGGCCCGGGCGCACCTCGGGTTGGTCCCCCAGGACCTCGCCATCTACCCCGACCTCACGGCCCGGGAGAACCTGGTGCTCTTCGGCCGCCTCCAGGGGATTCCCCGCCGGCGGCTCCGCGAGCGAGCCGATGAGGTGCTCGACGTCATCGGCCTCTCGGACCGCTCGGGGGACCTCACCAAGGAGTACTCCGGGGGCATGAAGCGACGGCTCAACATCGGCATCGGTCTCCTCCACCAGCCCGACCTGCTCATCCTCGACGAGCCCACCGTGGGCGTCGACCCCCAGTCGCGCAACGCCATCCTCGAGTCGGTCGAGGCCCTCTCGCGGGAAGGGCTCGCGCTGCTCTACACCACCCACTACATGGAGGAGGCCGAGCGGCTCTGCGACCGCATCGGCATCGTGGACCAGGGGTCGATGGTCGCCGAAGGCACGGTCGACGAGCTACTCCGCATCACCGGCGAAGCCGACGCCGTGAGCCTCTCCGGATCCGGGTCGGTCCTCGAGGCGACGCGTGCGCTCGGCAAGGCCAACGGCGTCGTCGCGGCCTCCGGCGACGGCACGACCATCTCCCTCACCGTTGCCGACGCGCCCACCCACCTCGCTTCGCTGCTCGCCACGGCCGCTCGGGAAGGAATGGCCGTCACCGATGTCGACGTCTCCCGCCCCGACCTCGAAGACGTCTTCCTGCACCTCACCGGCCGGGCGCTGCGGGACTGAGCCGATGGCCGAGGACCACCGCACGTCGGATGTGGCGGCCATCGGCGTGATGGTCGCCGGCGACCTTCGCCAACGCATCCGTGACCGGACCGTGTTCATATTCGCCCTGGTTGTCCCCCTCGCCCTCATGGTGGTGTTCAACGCGGTCTTCGGCGGGATGAACCCGGAGAAGCTCAGCGGGGTGCGGGTCACCCTCGTCTCCGAGGCCAATGACGCGGCTGCCGGCGGGCTCGCGGGCGCCCTTGCCGATCTCGACTCGATGGAGGTCGACCTCACCCGCCTGCCCCACAGCGATCCGAACGCCGCCACCCCCAAGCTGAAGACAGCCGTCGAGGACGACAAGGTAGACGTGGCGATCACCGTGCCCGCCGACTTCACCCGATCTCTGGGCACCGGCGGACAGCCGAGGGTCACAGTGGTCCGCCGCGGAGGCATCGAACCCCAGATCATCGCCCTGGTCGTAGAGGGATTTGTTTCCCGCGCGGCCGCTGCCGCCAAGGCCGCCTCAGTTGCAGGCGCCGAGGGTCTCGCCCCGGCCACAATCGCCCAAGTCGCCCTCCGAGTCGCCGACTCCCCACCCACACTCGACGTCGCGGACCGCGAAGCCCCGCCCGGACAGCTCTCCACCCAAGGGGCCCTCGTGGCCGGCCAAGCCGCCTTCTTCATGTTCTTCACGATCGGCTTCGGTGTCGTCGCCTACCTGGAGGAACGTGAGTTGGGCACACTCCCACGCCTTCGCTCACTGCCGATCTCGCCTCACACGGTCATGACCGCAAAGGCGGTCGTGAGCTTCATCCTCGGTGTCGTGGCCACAGCCGTGCTGCTCCTGCTGGGTGTGATCCTCTTCGACCTTCGATACGAGAACCTCCTCACCGTCGGCGTCGTCGTCGTGGTCTCGGTCGCCGCCGTGACCGCTTCAAGCCTCGTGGTGGTCCGAGTGGCCAGAACCGCCGAGCAGGCGCAGATGATCACCGCGATCCTCGGCGTGGTGTTGGGAATCCTCGGCGGATCGTTCTTCCAGCTCACCGGAACCGGGTTCTTCGCCCGACTCGCGGATCTCACCCCCACCGCCGCGTTCATCCGCGGCGTCGGAGTGGGCGCCGACGGCGGCGGCATCGCCGACGCTGCCGCGCCCCTCACGTTCCTCCTGGGCTTCGGCGCGATCTCGGTGGTGGCAGCAGTGCTGCTCCCCGACCGGAGCCCCGCGCGATGAACGTCGTCGCCGCGATCGCCACCACCGCGCTCAGGCGGTACTTCCGTGACCGCTCGAACTACTTCTTCGTCTTCCTCTTCCCGCTCCTGCTCATATTGGTGCTCGGACTACAGTTCGGCGGCATCCCGAACATGGGCACGGTTGGGCTCATCGGCACCGGAACCGGCGCCAGGGAACTCTCCGAAGAGCTGGAACAACGTGACCTCACCGTGCAGCACTTCGACGACGCGGACGAGGCCCGCGATCTGGTGTCACGAGGCCGAATCGACGTGGCGATCGAGCTGCCGAGCCGCTGGGCAGAGGGCGAGCGCGACCTCAGCGGCACGGTTCGGATCACCCCCAGCAGCTTCGCGAAGGGCCAGGCTGCGACCGCCGCGATTCGCCAAGCCGTGGCATCGCTCGCAGATCGGGAGCTCGCGCTCGGTTCGCTGGTGTCAGACGGGGTGGACCGCAAGACCGCGGAACACGCATTCGACCGACTCGACTCGGTGGGACCCCGCCTCAGCGTCACCAAGGCGGGTGACCGAATGGAAAACGAGTTCCAGAACCTCGGCCAGTTCGATCTGGGCGCTGCTCAACAGCTGGCGCTGTTCGTGTTCCTCTCGGCGCTCACCGGCGCCATCCCCCTCATTCAGTCCCGCGAGCTCCGGGTGACCCAACGCGAGCTGACCACCCCCATCTCCACGCTCCAGCTCATAGTGGGTGAAGGCCTGGGCCGCATCGCGATCGCGTTGGTACAAGGCCTCTACATCGTCGCCGGGACCGCCCTGCTCTTCGGTGTCAGCTGGGGGGATCCCATAGCCACCGCGGCGACGGTGACCATGTTCTGCGGCGCGTCCGCCGGTGCCGGCCTGGTGATCGGCGCGCTGATGGACAACGTGAACGCGGCCGCCGGCACCAGCGTCGGCGTGGGACTGGTCACCGCGGCACTAGGGGGCTCGATGATGCCGATCGAGTTCTTCCCTTCGGGCCTGCTGGTGATCTCGCGGGTCACGCCGCACCACTGGGCGTACCGGGCATTCGCCACGATCCAACGCGACGGCGGCGGGATCGGCGATGTCCTCGGCCCGCTCGGCGTGCTCGCCGCGATGATCTTCGTCCTGATCCCGCTGGCATCGGTACTGCTCCGCCGTGCGGTTGCACGGCCCTGACACACCGGGGGCGCGGGCACCGGCACCCGGTGTGTCAGTCCGCGTAGGTCCAGTCGGGTTGCTTGCTCCAGTAGCGCTCGTCGTAGGTCGCTACGCCGTCCGCCAGATCGACGAGCTTGGGTACGGGACTGGTGGAGGGCCGTGGGCAGGCGTGTTGGTCGAGGTGCTCCGCGAACTCCTCGGGGAACGCGACGAGCACGCTGTTGACCATGACCTGCTCTTCGGTCGCCAGGTAGCAGCGGCTTCCGTCGGTGACACGGCCGAGCCAACCGTGGACGGCTGCGATGTCATCGACGTCGCCCTCGCCCGACTCGATGCGCTCCAGCCGCGCGGTGATGGCACCCGACCCGAGCTTGCACGGTGGGCACTGGCCGCACGACTCGACCGACAGGAACCGCGAGAGACGATGCGCCGCGGCCACCATGCACGCCGAGTCGTCGTAGACGATGAATCCGGCTGCTCCCATCGAGCTGCCGGCATCCCGGAACCCCTCGTAGCTCACCGGGGTGTCGAGCTGCGACGCCGTGAGCACCGGGTTCGCCACCCCGGAGAACACCGCCTTGACGCTCCGCCCGGGCAGGGGTCCGCTACCCACGGCATCGATGACGGCGCCAAGAGGCGTACCGATCTCGACCTCGCCGACGTCGGGCGCCACCACATCGCCCACGACGGTCGCGACGATGTTGCCCGGCGACTCGTCGGTACCCATCGAACGGAACCAGTCCACTCCTCGCACCAGGATGTGCGCGACGTTCGCCAGCGTCTCCACGTTGTTGACCAGCGTGGGGTTCGGCGACGGTGTCCCCGATGCCCCGCCGGCCCGTGGTGCGGCCTCCCAACCTTCCTGCGGACCCACCGCGAACAGCCCCTGCTCATAGGGAGGGAACCAACGGGGCAGCGGCGGCTTCCCCTCGATCACCTCCAACAGCGCCTTCTCCTCGCCGAAGAGGTACTCGTCGGGTCCGCCCACGATGTTCACGGTGCAGGTGGTGCAGGCTCCCGCGTTCTGGAACTCCTGTACAGCGCGGGTCAGCGCCTCGATCTCACGCTCGAAGCTCGCCTTCAACCCCACGTAGACCTCGTCTGCTCCGATCGCGAACGCCGCGATGACCAGCCCCTCCACCACCTGATAGGGGTTCGCTCGCAACAGAGCGCGGTCCTTGAAGGTGCCCGGCTCGCCTTCGGCACCGTTGACCACGAGGTACTTGCGTGCACTCGGGTCGCCTGCGATGCCGGCCCACTTCCGACCGGTCGGAAACCCACCGCCACCACGACCTCGGAGGCCCGAGCGGCTGATCTCCTCGATCGTGGCTTCAGCACCGAGTCGGCGTGCTGCCTCCACACCCCGACCACCGACACCGGTGTCCACCCACTCGTCGAAGCTTGTGATCGGCTCTTCCGGCAGCAGGAAGCTCGTCATCCGCTCGTCCCTTCTGTCCCTGCGCCACCCCGCTCTGCGGTGTCGCGCTCGAGTCGTGCGCCCAGGCGGACCCTCACTGCACGGACCCCGGTGTCGAAACTCCAGGCAACGATTCCGGCCACCGCGACGGTGGGCATGCCAACGGCGAAGCTCACCGTAGCCACGTTCCCGCACGCGAGCCCGAACCATGAGCGTGTGACGGCGAAGCCACCACTCAGCTGTTCGGGCCCACCGCCACGCAGCACGGGCAGAAGGTAGGCGAGCGAGCCCCACAAGATCTGGGCGTACCCGCCGACCACCAGGACCAAGAGCCAGCGTCGATCGAAGAACCCTCCGCCCCGTGCAATGTCGATGATGATCGCGACCACGGCAACCAACCACCACAACACGCCGATCCACAGGCCCACGAGACGAGGCCCCGCCCAGTCGAGTTGTCGGCGGGTGGGCTTGGGCAACAGCCACAGAACCACGCCTAGGCCCACCGCGTAGGCACCGAACCCAGCGGATGCCACAACGTCGATCTCGAGAGAAAGGCCGAGCACCGCGGTCAACACTGCGGCCGCCTGCCACAGCACCGACGCCGCGAGGCCGGTTCGAGACGCGTGGGGTGCCATGCGTGCCCGACCCACTGTGGAGGCGAAGAAGGGCAGCGTCCCGTACACGACGAGGCCCACCAGACCGAACACGTTGAGGGTCACGTGCGCAGCCCGCAGGCCGGCGGTGGGCGTGCCCGCTGCCTGGATGATTCCCAGGGTCATCCCACCGATCCCCGCGCCCAACGCCAGCAGGTACGCCAGAACCGCGGGGCCATAACGCCGTTGCACGCCCCGACGAGCAGTGAGCGCGAGAATCCCTGCGAGCAGCACCAGGCCTCCGATCGCCAGCGCGCCGGCGGGAACGAGCACAGCGGAGCCGAGATCGAGTTCGTGGCCCAGAGCAACCCCCACGACCCCGATGGCAAGACAACTGCGCTGCGCGATCACAGCGATGTCAGCAGGAGCGGGCGCGGCGGACCAGGTGACGGTCAACATGACCGAGACGCCGCTGATCGCCAGAACGAGTCCACCCGCGAGGAACAGGTGCAACGCCAACCACGGCCCGTCGGCAACGACGGCGGCCATGACGGCTGCCACCACGAAAGTAAGAGCGAGGCGAACGGTTCCCCGGGTCTGGGCGTGGGAGCGGCGGACCCGATCCGCCGCTCCCCGTGCCTCGGTCCCTGCTCGCCAGCGGTTCGTCGGGACTCGCTCGCCTGGCTCGCTCACCGATCGGTGCGTTCGAAGACGACCCGCCAGTCGCCGGATTCGAGTTGATCGACCGTGTGGTCGAATCCCTGCTCGCCCAAGACGCCCTCCAGCGGCACGGGCTCGAAGGGTGCATAGACCACCAGCACCTCCCCGACGCCGACCTGCGACGCGGCCTCCATGATCTCGGCGAACGGCTCGCCGCCTGCGGCCAGCGTCGGGCGGGCATCCACCACCCTTGCCCTGCTCGTTATGTCAACCATCCACTCCTCGGGACCCTGGTTGACGTATTCCCAGCGGAACTGCTGTGGGCGGGTTGCGTCGAGTTGGTAGCGCAACGGAGCGGGATCGTGGTCGTTCACAAGTCGGAGGGTGTCCCCGGTGGCCAGCGCGTCGATCCGCTCGAAGATGACCCGGTGCCGATCCGGTGGAGCCATCGTTCGCACGTCCAGCGTTTGCATCGTCTCTCTCCTGGCTTGGGCGGCGCTTCTCCGCTCCCATATTGTTCTAGTACTTACTAGACAAATATCAGGGAGTCGTCCAGTGCCGGACAAGACAATGGCACCCACACCGAGCCCGCCGGGCGCACCCCTCATGCCCGGCGCGGCCATGTCGGTTCCACCGGCGTCGGTACCACTCGGCTTCCTGGCAGCGGGCGGCGTGGGCCTCATCGGAGCCGGTCTCGCCGTTGGCCTGGCCGCCGACACCCTGGTACGGACTCCGACCATCCCTGGCGCCCTCTCCGCGGTCCACGTCACAATGCTGGCCTTCCTGAGCACCGCCGTGCTCGGGGCTGCCCACCAGTTCACACCCGTGGTCGGCCGCCGCCCCTTGCGCTCGGTCCTGGCGGCACGCGTGACGCTGGTCGGAATGGTGCTGACCTCTTGGCTGATCCCCACAGGATTCGCGCACGGGCCGGAGTCTCTCGTCGCCACGGGCGGCGTGGTCGGCTCTCTCACCGTGCTGCTGGCCGCCTGGAACCTCTCCTCGCCGCTGGCCGCCGGAGGAGGCGGAGTACCCCTCGCGGGCTTGCGGCTCTCGATCGCCTACCTCGTCGTGACCGTCGGCTTCGGCGTCGTGTACGCGTTCAACCGTCAGCAATTCTGGTTCCCCCTCCTGCCGCATCGGGTCCTGGCCCACGCACACCTGGGCCTGCTGGGCTGGTTGGGGCTGACCTATGTCGCGGTCGCCGAGAAGCTGTGGCCGATGTTCCTTCTGGCGCATCGCCCCAAGGCACGCGCGGGCGCCTGGGCCGTGGGCCTGGTCGCGGGTGGAGTCGCGGCGCTCGCACTGGGCCTGCTGTTCGCGGTCCAGCTCCTCGCCTGGTCGGGCGCGGTGGTGGTCGCTTCGGGGTTGGCCTGCCACCTCGGGTCCCTGGTCGGTGTGGTACGGGTCCGGCGACGGCGCCTGGAGCTGCTGCACGGCTTCCTGTTCACATCCGCCGGCTTCCTGGTCGCGGCCGGCGGGCTCGCCCTCGGCTCCGAGCTCACCGACGACACCGCGCTGCGCTACCGGCTCGTATCCGCCGAGGTGGCGGCACTCGCGGCCTGGCTCGGCCTGGCCGTCATCGGCCACGCCCACAAGATCGTCCCCTTCATCTCCTACACCGCCCTGCGTGCCCGCGGCGTCACCACCGGACCGAGCGGCCGCCCCCTGCTCTTCGCCGACCTCTACCACCTACCCACGGCAAAGCTCACCCTGGGCGTCGCCGTGTCGGGATTCGCCTCCGCGGTTGGCGGCCTTGCAGCGGCAAGCCCCTCGGCGGTGGCCGTCGGCGGCGCTCTGCTCACCCTGGCGGGAGTGCTGGTCACCTACAACCTGGCGTCGGGGCCGCGGCGCGTCGTGGCTGCCCAGCCCCCCACCGGGTGAAGGGACCTTCTGCCCTTGTGCGGCCGACATCGCCTCTGGACATTATTCACCCATGAGGATCGGGATGGCTGCCCGACACGAAAGGCGGGATCGTGGTCGACCTTGACAGTCACGGACTCGGCATGCTCAACGAGCCCACCTGTCGACGGCTGTTGGAGATCGAGAAGGTGGGGCGGCTCGGCCTGAGCGTCGACAGCCTCCCGGTGATCCTGCCGGTGAACTACACGGTCCACAACTCGACGATCGTGTTCCGATCCGAGGAGGGGGTCAAGGTCCGCGCCGCCCGGCAGAGCACCGTCGCCTGCTTCGAGGTCGACGGCTTCGACCGCTTCGAGCACAGCGGGTGGAGTGTCCTCGCCACCGGCCGACTGTCGCTGGTGCCCGACGAAAGGGCAGACCTCTACGAGCACCTGCCGGTGGTCCCCTGGGGGCTGACCGGAGAGAGCCAGTTCATCGAACTGTCGATCGAGTTGCTCGCTGGTCGATGCATCATCCGCAACCCTCCAGGGACCGATCCAATCCCTCGGGTCGCTCTGTGAGGGTGGCTCAGTTCACGAGCACGGCGACGAGGAAGTCGGAGGTCGGGCTGAAAGGCCGAAGATCCCAGGTGGCGAGGTTCAGCTCGCTCCGCAGGCCCACCGCCGCGGCATCGGCGAAGAAGTCGTCGAACGCGTAGTCACGGCCGGCTCCGAACCCCACCACGAGCCGGCCGTCACCCACAAGGTGCTCCCCGAGGCGACCCAGGACGGCCCGTCGGGTTGCGGGATCGAGGAACGTCATGACGTTGCCCGCCGCAACGACCACGTCGAAGCGCGGCTCCACACCCATCTCGGCAAGGTCAAGCTCCGAGAGGTCCGCGGTCAGCCACTGTGGACCGGGATGATCCAGCTGGGCCGCGGCGATCAGTGCCGGATCGAGGTCGACCCCGACCACGTCGTGGCCGAGCGCCGCCAACCGTCCACCAACGCGGCCCGGTCCACAACCTGCGTCGAGGATCCGGGCGTTGCGCTTGGCCATCGCGTCCACGAAGCGGGCTTCGCCGTCGAGATCGGCCCCCTCTGCCGCCATCGTCCTGAACCGCTCGATGTACCAGACGGAGTGGTCAGGGTTGCTCTCGATCATCTGAAGCCAGCGGTTCCCGGTCACTTCACGACCGTACCGCGACCACAGACAGCCGGATTCCACTGAGCCTTCCCGCACGCGGGAGGGGCCGGGCGCAATGCCCGGCCCCTCCTTTCAGATGCTCGATGCCGTCGCCCCGTGACTCACCACTTGGCGGCACGGGCACCGTTGGCAGCCCGCCCGGTGCAGTTGCGGGTCGCGCTGCCGTAGGTGACGCCGCCGGTGCTCGTTGCCCGGATGTAGAAGCAGTTGCCCGACGCAGACATCGCCGCGGCCGACCAGGTGGTGGCCGTCGCGTACACCGAGATGTTCTTCGCCGTCGTCGTGGCCCGTGCACCATCGACGTAGGTCAGGCTTCCCTCGGCGGTGGCCATGGCCCGGAAGTCGGCGGTGCTGAAGCTTTCGTTGTCGGTGAAGATCACGTTGGCAGCCGTGAGCGCGTTGCGCAGCGAGGACTTCGCGACGCCGTCCTGGCTGCGGGTGCGTGCGCCGAGGAACGTCGGGATCGCGATCGACAACAGGATGCCGATGATCAACACGACGACCATCAGTTCGATGAGGGTGAAGCCGGCTTCACCGCGCGTTGAGTGCGGCCGGCGGTTGGTCTTCAGCATTGGGATGCTCCTGAGTAGTGGTGCTGTAGTCGGTGCCGGAACGTGCCGGCCCTCTTTGATTCGGCGCACTTCGGGACGGATTGAGTTTTCTTTTTCGCCGCCCTTGATCCGCCCACGGGGACCCCGCGCGTCACTTGACCAGCTCGACCGCCTTGAACATCGGGAGGTACACCGCGACGAGCATCCCGCCGACGGTCACACCCATCGCAACGATCAGCAGCGGCTCGAGCAACGAGGTCAGCGAGTCGACGGTGGTGTTGACGTTCTGCTCGAACATGTCGGCGACCTTCGTCAACATCAGGTCGAGCGCTCCGGACTCCTCACCCACGCTCACCATCTGGACCACCATCGGGTCGAAGATGGCGTGCTCGCCCATGGCATCGGCCACACGGCTGCCGTTGTTGACCTTCTCCGCGATCACCCCGGCGGCGTCGTGCACCACCATGTTCTGTGCCGTGCTCCGCGCGATGTCCAAGGCAGTGACAACGGGGACGCCCGTGCTGGTGAGCACGGCGAGGCTGCGCCCGAAGCGGGCCAGCGCGGCCTGGCGCGCCAACTTGCCGAACACGGGGAGTCGCAGCTTGAACCGGTCCCACCGTCGCCGTCCCGACTCGCTGCGCTTCCACCTCTTGAAGCACCACACCGCCACCCCGACGCCCAGTGCCACGATCGGGAAGTAGCCGGTGAGCAGGTCGGACGCCCCGATCACGACCCGAGTCGGGAGCGGGAGCTTGCCGCCCAAGTCGTCGAATATCCCCGAGAAGGTGGGGATCAGGAACATGAGCATGGCGACCACACACAGGGCGATCAGCGCCGCGACCGCGGTCGGATATGCCATCGCGGACTTGACCTTCTTGCGCAGCGCCGCCTGCTGCTCCGCTGCTACCGCGAGTCGGGCGAGAACCTCCGGCAAGGAACCGGAGGCCTCCCCGGCTCGGACCATCGACACGTAGAACTCGCTGAACCAGCCGCTCTGACGTTCCATCGCGACCGAGAGCTGATCGCCGTTCTCCACATCGGCCCGCACAAGTGCCACCGCTTCGGCGAAGCGCTGGTTGTCGATCTGGCGTTCCAGCGTGGACAGGCACCGCAGGATCGGGGTTCCCGCAGAGGTCATGGTGGAGAACTGGCGGCTGAACAGCGCCAACTCGTCCTTCCTCTTGCCGCCGAATCCCGGCATCGAGAAGTCCTTCTGGAACACCTGGGCGCTCTTCTTGCGGACCTCGATTGGCCGTAGACCCATGCGGCGGACACGGTCGGCCACCTCGCCGGTGGAACGGCCGTTGAGCGTGCCGGACTGGATGTCACCTGCGTGGTCGATGGCGCGGTAGCTGAACACGATGGCTGCCATGAGGGTCGTATCGACAGCGATCCGGCCCGAGTGGAGAATCCCGAACCGCTCAGGATCGACCTTTGGCGGCCGATGGGCGGGCTATGGCGTTCGCTCTCGCACCCAACCCCGCCCCCGACTCGACCCCGAGCCCCGAGCCGGCACGTCGTCGCCTGGGCGACATCCTCGTCGACCGTGGCTTCGTGACCGACGAGCAGCTCGGGGATGCGCTCGCACTCCAGAAGACCACCAATCGCCGGCTGGGCGAGGTGCTGTTGCAGGAGGGCCTGGTGACCCCTGCACAGCTGATGGAGGCCCTCGCCGACCAACTCGGCTTTCCATTCATCAACCTCGACGGCCTCAACGTGGACCACACCCTGGTCCAGAAGGTCCCCGAGCCACTGGCTCGGCGGCACCGAGCCGTCCCCGTGCGGATGGAGGACGGGAACGCCGTCGTGGCCATGGCGAACCCCGCCGACGTCATCGCCCTCGACGACCTCCGCTCCATCCTCCGCGTCCCGATCCGCGCGGTCATGGCCGATCCGGACAAGATCATCGACACGATCAACAGGTCGCGACAGGGCGACGAGCAGGTCCAGAACGCTATCCGCATGGCGGTGCAGGACGCCGGCGAGGTGGAGACCGAGAGCGACCTGCGGGTTGTCGAGACGGCACGCGACGAGGCCCCGATCATCCGCTTCGTCGACCTGATCATCGGGAAGGCCGTCCAAGAACGAGCCTCCGACATCCACATCGAGGCAACACAGACCTCGATGCGGATCCGCTACCGGATCGACGGAGTGCTCCACGAGGTGATGCACCCACCTCGCGCCCTTCAGCCGGGAATCATCAGTCGGGTGAAGGTCATGGCGGGCATGGACATCGCCGAGAAGCGGGTCCCCCAGGACGGACGCGCGTCGATGGTCGTGGGGGGTCGGGCAATCGACCTGCGGATCGCGTCGGTGCCGACCGTCTATGGAGAGGCGGTGGTCGCACGTATCCTCCGTCGCGAGGACGGGCTGATGCGCCTGGTCGACCTCGACATGCATCCCAGCCAGTTCGAGCGCTTCCAGAACGTATTCAAGCGCACTTGGGGCATCGTGTTGGTGACCGGTCCGACCGGATCCGGCAAGACCACGACGTTGTACTCGGCGCTACGCGAACTGAACGAACCGAGCCGCAACATCATGACGGTCGAGGACCCGGTTGAGTACCGGATGGAGGGCCTCAAGCAGATGCAGACCAACGTGCGCGCGGGCCTCACGTTCGCGACCGCACTGAAGTCGATGCTCCGCGCGGATCCCGACGTGATCCTCGTCGGCGAGATCCGCGAGAAGGAGACGGCGACCATCGCCGTCGAGGCGTCGCTCACGGGCCACCTCGTGTTGGCGTCCCTGCACACGAACGACGCCAGTTCGACACCGCTGCGCCTGATCGAGATGGGCCTCGAGCCGTACCTGGTGGTGGCGGGGCTGCGGGGGATCCTCGCCCAACGCCTGGCACGACGACTCTGCGACATGTGCAAGACACCGCGGGTGCTGGCACCGGAGCTGGCGGCCGCCGCCGGAATCCCCCCTCACCTGTGCGGTGCCGACGGCAGCTTCGCCACATTCGACTCACAGGGCTGTCAAAACTGCTCAGGAACGGGCTACCGCGGACGCTTCGCGGTCAACGAGTTCCTCGAGGTGAGCGAGACGCTCAGCCACATGATCCTCGAGCAGCGGCCGAGCCGCGAGATCGAGCGCCAGGCGATCGAGGAGGGCATGTTCACGATGAAGGAGGCGGGGCTTCGCAAGGTCCAAGCAGGCCTCACGACCATCGAGGACCTCTACCGCTGCATCGGTTGACCCGCAAGGCGTCAGCGCTTTCGGGGGCAGTGGCGTCAGCGCTGTTCGAAGATCCGGATGTCGAGGGTCGCCTCCAACGCGGTGCCCTCCACCCTGAGGATCTCGAGACGGTCGATCGTCGTCGATCGAGCGAGGGTCTGAACCCGCTCGACGTAGTCGAACACGCTCGAAGGTTCACCGACCACGGTGATGGTCACCTTCGTCGACTCCAGCCCATCGGGAGAGGGCAGTTCCGTCTCCACCTCGTCGGGGGTCACCGCCTGGATGGAGACGAACGCGGCCCGCGCCGCTTCCTCGTTGTGCAGGAGGAATGCGCTCAGATCGGTCCGCTCCGGCAGAGCGGTCCTCAGTCGGGCGAAGTCCGCCGCAGCCACGGGATCGGACTCGTACTTCTTGGCCTTCGACACGGCGTTGCCCAGACCGATCACCTCCATCGACACGGCGTCCTGCTGCTCGACGGCGGCGGCGACGGCGGCGTTTCCGGCCCCCCACACGAAGAACCACCACGCGATCGCCACCACGAGAGCGGGGGCGACCAACAGGATCGCGTTTCGGCGCGCAAGGCTCATCGGGTCTCCTCCTGCGGCTCGGCAACCAGCGCCGACTTGCCCAGCTCAGCCTTCAGCCCGAAGTTCAGGCGACCGTCGGGACCGGCGTCGGCCTCCGCTGTCGCCGAGGTGAGCCACGGCCGGACCAGGCCCTCGATGCCGTCGAGACTGGCCAGGTAGGTGCTGACGCCGAGCTGGTCCGCAGCGGTCCCGCGCACCTCCACCACGCCGGGAGCCGAGTCCCGGCCGTCCTTGATGGGCGCAGCGCCCTCGATGGTCAGCACATCGACACCCGCGGGCGCGGCCTGTCGGATCTCCCCGATGAGCCTGTTCCAGTCCACCTGCTGTTCACGCAGGTCCGACTCGAGGTTGCCGAGGCGCCGATGCTCCCGACTCGCCTCCTGGGCGCCTTCGAGCTCCGCCAACTGCGACTCCAACATCGTCCGCTGCGTCTCGGCGATCTCGGTTTCCGCGGTCGCCGAGTCCACGTCGGGACCGGCGACCGAGGCGACTCCCATCAAGAGCAGGGCCGCGGCGACAGCCCCGCCCGCCATGGTCAGGATGGTCCGCTTGGCGCCTCTCGCATCGGGCCGTTCCGGAAGCAACGCGAGCGGTGCAGGTCCGCGCAGTTGGCCTCCCACCTCGAGCGTCACCCCATAGGCGACCGTGAAGGCGTCGAGGTTCGAGCCACTCCCCTCGTCGCTGCTCGCGGCGGCGTCCTCGCCGGATCCTTCGGTGGTGCCGGGCCCGTGGTCCTCGTCGAGGTCAATGTCGTGTCTGCCGACATCGGGTCTGAGTGGGGACGCGAGACCCGTCGGAACCCCTACGGCCTGTTGCAGGTAGGTGGCGAGGTTCCGAGCCGACTCCGCGCTCCCGACCACCGTGATTCGCTCGATGGGCTTGGCCCCCGATTGCGATCCGTAGTACTCGATGGTGGCCCGCACCGCCTCGGCCAAGGGGTCGCCCCGCATCGCGAGCGGGCTCACCTGCTCACCTCGGGATCCGCCACGGCCGACTGCGCCCTGGCGGAACTGCTCGATCGAGTTGAGCTGGTCCTCGATCTCTCCCGAGACCGACGATCCGAAGCTGTGGGTGAGCACGGTACGGGCGAAGCGAACAGTGCCCCGCTGGTGAACCGCGACGGTGAGTGCACCCTCGCCAGGCTCGACGACGCATTCGACGACATCGGTCGGCGCCACCGCGGCGACGGCACGGACGAGCGAGAAGCCCACGTAGTCGATCCCCTTGGGGCGGAGCTTCGCGGCCCGCATTGCCCCGGCGAAGTCCTGGCACATCTGGCTGAGCGCGGCGATGGCCAGGACGTGCACCTGGACGCGTTCGGTGTCCTCGATGAGCTCGGTGTCGGTCACCTGGAGGTCGAAGGTGGCGTCCTCGACGGGGAAGGGGATCGCCTCCACCAACTCGAATCGCAACGCCGATCGCATGTCCCGGTTGGAGAGCTGAGGCAGAGTCACGTTTCGGCTGACCACGTCGTGGTTCGCGACCGACAACGCCACCTTGCGCGTCGGGATGCGAGCCGTTCGCCACAGGGTCCTGAGTGCCGCCGAGAGCGCCTCGGGGTCCCGCAGTTCGCCCTCCACGATCACACCCTCGGGCAGTTCGATCTCCCCGGTTCGGAGATCCCGTCCCGGTGCGCCGTGACACACACGTACACGATCCGCCGAGATGACGAGGCCGGCGACCTGCCCGTAACCCGACCGCGACGCCCTGCGCCCGCCGAGCTTGGGGGCCTCCGGTTCGGTCGGCTCTGCCGCAGCCCCCACAGCCACAGCCCCCACATCTCCCTCGGAGACTCCGGCATCAGCGAAGCCCTCCTCCAGCAGGGCGGCCGCCACCAGCGGCGAAACATCGTCGAGCGGCAGCGGCTCGATCATCAGCGTCGTCGACTGCCCTGCATCAACAGGCGCGCCGTCTTCACCGGCGTTCGAGCGGACCCATCTCATGGCACTTCGATCGGCACGCGTCGACGCCGCTTGAGATTCCCTCGTCTCCATCCTCGAGCGCTTCGGGGAATGCTTCATTCGACGTCGCCGAGAGCCGATCACTCCGGCGTGACGACGAGGTCTCCGCATTCGCATTCGCCCCGACGCGGGTCCGAACGCGCCATGAGCCTCCTCGAGGTCGTGGTGTCGATCGCGATGTTCTCGTCGGTGATCCTCGCGACCGTGACGACGTTCGACGCGACCGGCCAGGCCACCGTCGCGCTCGGGCACCGGGCCACGGCCGTCGAGCTGGCGTCCTCTGCCTTGGAGGAGATGCGGGCCGCTCCCTTCGACAGGCTCGGGCTCTCCCCTGGCGCGGACGGCTACACCGAGAGGTTCGAGGGCAACGAGACCGTCGCCGTTTCCGGAGCGCTGATCACGCCACGCAGTGAGACCAGACGGGGAACCACAACCTTCACGACGCTCCGGAACGTGACCTGGTCGGCGGTCACGATGTCCAACGGTCGGAGGGTTCCCGCGGCGGTGAAGCTGCTCACCGTGGTGGTGTCCTGGCGCGACCCCCTCGCAGGGGGTCGCGGCGCCGACATGACGGTGCGACTCCAGTCCGCCCGCGCCGCAAACGGTCCCGTCGCGCCATGCCTACAGCGTTCCGTCGATGTGGCACCCGGCCCTCTGCGGGGAGTGGTGAACCTGTACGTCCCGGGGTCGGCCGACAGCGCTGCGGGAGCCACCGTCGTTGCGATCGACCCTGCTGCGCTCCGGGGAAGCGGGATCATCGCTGCGGGAGACCTGTTGGTGGTCATGCAGGTGGGCGGCGCCAATGCGGGCCGCTACGAGTATGCGCTGGCAACCAGCCAGATAGTCGGTGGTCATCTCGGCGTCTCAGGGGTCGGAGCGGGCGGAGGGCTCGCACTCGGCTACTCGGCAGCGGATCTCTTCCAGGTGATACGAGTACCCACCTACGGAGACGCCACCATCGACGGCGTCACGGCAGCGCCGTGGGACGGCCGCAGCGGCGGTGTCGCAGCCATGGACGTCGCGGGGACCGCGACGCTCAGCGGGAACCGGTCGCCGTCGATGTCGGCCTCGGGTGCCGGGTTCGACGCGCCGGCTCCTTCCGGTGTGATCGGTGCAGCGGATCGTCTCGTCATGGGCGGAGTGCCCGGCGCCAGGGGCCGCTCTGGGAGCGTGGGCGGAGGCATCGTGCTGCTTCGAGCCACCGCTGTGGCCGCGATGGGCCGTCTTTCCGCCGGCGGCCACGGCGCGGCGGACGGGGGAAGCGTCGGATTGTTCGTCGAGAACGGGGATCTCGACTCGGTCGACGTCGAGGCCCGCGGTGCCGGAGCATCGACGACCGGTGGCCTCGTGCTCGCCAACGCGGACCTCCGCTCGGTGGCGAACGACGCGGCAGGCCGCCCCGGAACCACTCGGATTCCGACCTCGATGGCTTCGCTCACCGGCATCGGCCTCGGCGTCGGGTGCGAACCGGCGCTGAGCATCGACGTAGCCACGACGACTCCCACCCTCGCCGCGGCCCCGGGAGCCGTCGCGACCTGGACCGTGCGGGTGTCGAACTCGCGGGCCGAGGCCAAGGCACTGGTCATCGACCTCGTCGCACCTCTGGGCTGGCGGCTGCTCGGGGGTTCCACAATGAGGAGCGTCGGCGGCGCCACCCGGACCCCGATCCGCCGGCCCGCTCCCGGCGACGTGCCCGCCTCCTGGGGCGTGCTGAACGTTCCCGCAGGCGGCAGCGCATCCCTCACGGCATCGTTTCGGGTGCCGGCGGGCACCCCTCCAGGGACGTACTCGCCGCTGGTCACGGCTCGGTACACGTCTCCGTCGGGGAACTTGGCGGCCACGTTCCCCGGCGACGGATCGGCGGCAGATGACGTGACGGTGGCCCCGTGACGCGCCCAGCTCCGCTCCAGCCGCGCGGCAGGTTTCGGGGCGACCGGGGAACCTCGTTGGTCGAGATGATGGTGACGATGACCCTCGTGGTGGTCGTCATGGCGGTGCTGCTCTCCGTGTTCAGCTCGCTCAACACGGGAGCGACCCGCCAGACCCAGTCGATCGAGGCCCATGCGGCTCTGCGCCAGGCGCTCTCGGAGGTGGGTCGCGACCTGCGTTCGGCCACGAGTCTGCGGCTCGTGGGAATGGCCGGCGCCGCCCCTGAGGATCTTCGCGTCGAACTTCTCGACGGTGTGACCGTGCGATACCGCGTGACGGGAGCCCAGCTCGTTCGAGAGACGCTTCGCTCGGGTCGGGTCCAATCCAGCCGATCGGTGCTGAGTGGCATCCCCCCCCACAGCCGCACGCCGACGTTCCGCTACTACTCACCCACCGGACGCGAGCTCCTCCCCGGCGTGCTGACCCTCGGTGACCTGAACCGCTGCACGGCGCGTGTGGTGGTCAGGCTGGGAAATGAGCCCGCGCCGGGCCGCGGACAGTCGGAGTTGTCGGCGAGCGTCGCGCTGCGCGGCGTCATTCCCGAGGAGGTGCCGTGCTAGCGAAGCGTGTCGGGCGACTACGTGGCGGTGAGCGGGGAAGCGTGGCTCTCGTCGTGATCGTGGCGACCGTGCTAGCCGCCGTGGTGGCCACGCTGGTCTCCCAGACGATCAGCGACGGCCGTTCGGCACGCTTCCAACAGAACCGCGAGGCCGCGATCGCCCAGGCCGAGCAGGGCTTGGCCAACGCACACGCGGCGATATCGCAGGGCGAGGAGGCGGCGGACATCACGCTGCGAGGCTCGGGGGCCGACGGTTCGTGGACGGTGCGTTCGAGAAAGGTGGGTGCCGACCGCTGGGAGCTCAGCGCTCTCGGACGCTCGGGAGGGGCGGCCCGGGGTGTGACCGCCGCTCTCACCAGGCGCAGCGCAGGTTTCGCCATCACGGAGTGGACCGAACGTCCCGCGAGCCAACTCCGGCTCTGAGACAACCGCCGCAGCCACGAGCGGCAATACTTGCCTCACGCGCTCCGAGGAGGTTTGCGATGAAGCGACCGATGGCTGCCCTGGCGGTGACGATCCTCCTGTTGACGGCTGTCGGCTGCGGCTCCGACGACGGCTCCGACAAGTCCGACGGATCCGCCGCGACACCAACGAGCACCGCCGCGGCGGGCGAGGACGACAGCGGCGGAGTGCAAGACGACGGCAGCGATGACGTCGGCGCGATCGACGCGTGCGCGCTGCTCGCCGCGGACGACGTCGCCGCGGCGCTTGGCGAGCCTGCCACTCCCACCGATCAGAGCACAGGGCAGATGTACGGCTGCTCCTGGGAAGGCGACTCCGACGCCCTCAACTCGCTCAGCATCTCGGTGTACGTACACCCCGACGCCGCCACCGCCAAGGAGATGTACGACGCCACCAAAGAGGGGCTCGACGGTTCCGACATCATGGGCCTCGGCGACGAGGCGTCCTACAACGAGTCGTTCGGCTTGGAGGTCCTCCACGGTCGCTACGACATCTCGGTGGACAACACCGGCCCCACCGAGAAGGAATCCGACCTGGCGATCGCGAAACGGATCATCGAGAATCTCCCGTGACGCTGTTCGTCACCGGTGGTGGCAGCGGCATCGGACTTCATCTCGCCCGCCTGGCCGCAGCCCGCGGCGAGCGCGTCGCCGTGTTCGACCTACAGCTGTCCGAGGCGGTCCGTGCCGAGGTGACCGAGGTGGCCGGCGACCACGGCGGGCTGTCTCTGCATGACGGAATCGATGTGCGGGATCCCGAAGCGCTCGCCACAGCGTTCCGCGACGCGGTCGAGGCACTCGGGCGACCCACGCTGGTGATCAACAGCGCCGGCATCAGCCGCAACGCCGTATTCGCGGATTCCGAGCCCGCCGACTTCGACCAGACGATCGCGGTGAACCTCCTGGGCAGCCGCAACGTGGCCGCCGCGGCTCTCCCTCACCTGCGCCGGGGCTCCCGCCTGGCCCTGATCGCGTCGTTGGCCGGCATTACCGGCGGCTACACGTACGCGGCGTACGCGTCGTCGAAGGCGGGCGTGATCGGTCTCGCCCGCGTGCTGCGACTCGAATGGGCGCAGGAGGGCATCGACGTGTCTGTGATCTGCCCTCCGGAGATCATGACCCCGATGGTCGAGCAGTACGCGGGCTCGATGCACCCCGCTACCCGCGCCCTCAAGGACGTGGCAGGGACGCTCCCCATCGACGAGGCGTGCCGCGAGGTGCTGGGTCAACTCGACCGCGGTCGCTTCATGGTCATACCGGGGCGGCGTGCTCGGCGCGCGGCTCTGATGACGCGGATGCTGCCCGAGGCTCTCACCACACGGTTGGCCGATCGGATCGTCCGGCGAGCCGTCACCTCAGCGGAGACCTCGAGCCTCGACGATTGAGGGGGTGCTTCAGCCCCGGCGCGGAGATCCGCGCCGGGGCCGGCAGGTCACTTCTCCAGCGTGCGGAGGTACGTCACGATCGACTCGAGGTCCGAGTCGGACAGGGCAGGGTTGCCGCCCTTGGGTGGCATGGCAACGCCCGTGGTGTTCGCGGGGTCGCTGGTGTCGCGACCCTTCTTCAGGAAGGCAACCAGGTCGGCGTCGGACAGACCGATGGCGAACTCGGAGGTGGTGAGGTCCTTGCCGAGGTTCGGCATGCCCAGAGCGTCCTTGCCGTGGCAGGCAGCGCAGGTCGAGCTGTAGAGCTTCGCGCCGTCTCCCCCACCGTCTCCGCCGCCGGCAGGCGTCTCCGTATTGTCGCCTCCACCCGAGGTTGCGGTCGACTTGTCCTCAGCACATCCGCCCACCAGTAGCGCTCCGGCAATCGCCAGTGCCACCGCCACCTGGCGTGTTCTCCTGTGCATCAAATGCTCCTTTGGTAAAGCGCTCCTACTCGAGCGCATCTTCACAGGCCATGTCCGCCTCCTCGTCGTAGGCGAGGCCGGCGTCGGCGGGCAACACCGCCGCTTCACTCAAGGGGATCACGTTACGTCGAGCGGCCTCGGCACGGACAAACTCGGCGGCCGCCGAGGCGGCCGGAACCCACGGAACCAGCTCGTCGACACCAGACACGCGCGCCGCCCAGGCGTCTACCCACACGCCGATGTGGTCACGCAGGAACGAGCGGATCGCCCGCGAAGTGGCTTCGGCGGCTTCGTCGTCGCCTGCCTCGATCGCCTCTGCCTCCGCCATCAGCGCCATGGCCATGAACTCGAGCTGCGCGACGACGTGGTCGGGGCGCTCGTCGACCACCTCGAGCCCGAACGCCCTGTAGAAGCCCGCCACGTCGGCCAATCTTGGGGTCACGCCACCGGCAGCGGTCAACACGTTGGATGCCTCATAGGGGGCGACACGTCCCAGCTCGAACCAGCGCACCCACCGCCCGGCGAGCTCCGCCGGGTCGTCGATGAACTCGTCGAGGCTGCGGCCGTTGCCGAAGCGAGCCAGCGCCGCCTCCGCTCCGGCACCCTCCAGGGCGACCGCGACCGCATCGAGGATCTCGGGATCGACCATGGCCGTGGGGTCGGGGCCCAGCACCCGTGCCAGCAACGCACTGGCGACGGCAGCCGCTCGCAGGCGGCCGGTATCCGACGCGGTAAGGGTCGCGTTCACGGCTCAGGCGTCCAGCTCTAGGGCTTCGACCTTGGTCGCCGGGCACTTGCGCGACCCCACGTCGCGGTTGCCGCCCGACCAGACTGCGAATGCGCAGGTGGCCACAGTGCCGGGCTTGAGGGCGATCTCGCCTTCGTCACGGGCTCCGAGCGGCTTGACGATCACCACCCGCCAACCGTCGCCCTCGATCCACTTGCCACGGCCCTCGGCATCCTGGGTGGGCGCCGAAGTGGTGGTGCTGAAGCTGTACGCGATGGCCTTCTCGACGGAACTGGCGCGCTCGGCCTTACCGGCGACCGGGTTCTTCACATGGATGGCGGGCAGCCACTCCGTGGCGTTGGCCGCTACGTAGGAGTCGATTCCCACCTCGTCAGCGGGGATCTCGTGGATGATCGGGTAGGTGTCGACACTTCGATTGGGGAACGCCTGGTCGAGGCCCTCGTCGCCCTTGGAGACGATGCGCTCCCAGTCGGCCTTCCAGTGCAGCAACGTGGCCGGCGTTTCGGCAGAACCCATCAGCCGAAGCGACTCGTCTGCATCGCCTGGGGCCAACAGCACGGCGCACGCGTCGCGGAAGTCGTCGACACGGATCGTCTTGTCGCCGACTTCGGTGTCGTTCCATTCGAGACGGAAACCTATTTTCTTGCCGTCGTGGACCGATCGAACCCGCACCTTGGTGACACTCGGCTTCACCCGCTGGGGAAGCGCCACGTCCTGGGGTCCGAGCGTTACATCGGTGAAGGGCGCATCACGCCAGATGTCGTGGAACGGATCGAGCGGTACCTCACTTGCACGAAGCACGCGCACACCACGCCCGGTGTACTCCTCGTCGTCGGAGCACGAAGCCGCGAGCACGGCGGCGCCGGTACCGACGGCAGCCACCTTCAGCAGGTCGCGACGTGAGGTTTGTTGGGTCGTTGGGGCCATCGTCGCCTCCTCAGGTGAAGTTGTAGCGGTAGACGTTGAGGTCGGGGTCGAAGGGCACCCGTTCCACCGTGGGGACCTTCAGCGGCATGTCGACCACCTGGTCGCCGTTCTCGGCCCATGCGTGGACCCGGTTTCCCACGAGCTTGAAGCGGGTGATGATCCGGTCGGTGCTCACCGCCAGCAGCAACGCCGCGAGCAGCTCGGGATCCTCGCCGTTCATCGCCTTCTTGTAGGCGGCGATGGAGTCGAGGCAGCCAGGGCCGAACAGCATCGTGAGGAAGTCGTCGCTGGCCACGTGGATCGGCGGGATGTAGTACACGTTCGGCTCCAGGCCGAACTGCGGGTAGAGCGGCTTGCCCACCTTGCGCACGTGAACAAGGAAGTCGATCGGGTTGTCCTCACGCACTTCCTCGGGCTTGGAGAGGAAGCCGAAGGAGCGGATCTTGCCGATGCAGTTGCGCATGCAGCGTGGCTGGATGCCCTGCTCCACCGCCGGGAAGCAGAACACGCACTTCTCGGAGATCTTGGTGGTGTGGTTGTAGAAGACCTTCTTGTAGGGGCACGCCTCGAAGCAGACCCGGTATCCCCGGCAACGCTCCTCGTCCAACAACACGATGCCGTCCTCGGGCCGCTTGTAGATGGACTGCCGTGGACACCCTTGCAGGCACGCAGGGTAGGTGCAGTGGTTGCACACCCGAGGCAGGTAGAAGAACCACATGTCATGCGGAAGCTTCAGGTTGTAGCGCTTCGTTGTGATCGAGACGTTGGTCTCGTCTTCACCCCGGTTGGGGTACGCGTAGTCCAGCTCGGTCGGCTTCCACGCGATGTTTCGCTCACCTGCGGGGGCTGCTTCGAAGATCGTGTTCCCCGTGTAGGTGTCGCCGTCCCAGGTCTGCGGGCCGAGCAGCTGGAGCTCACGCACGTCCCACGCCAAGGGGTAGGAGCCCCAAGGCTTGGTCTCGACGTTGTTCCAGAGCATGTACTCCTGGCCCTGGCCCGATGTCCAACACGTCTTGCAGGCGATCGTGCAGGTTTGGCAGCCGATGCATTTGTTGGTGTCGAACACCGCGGCGGCTTGGCGAGTCGGGCGTGACTCCTCGTAGGGGTAGTACATCGCCCGGTTGAGTTGCCAGTTGGTCACCTCTGCCATCGTTCAGCCCTTCTCCGTGGTGATGTATTCGCCTGCGAGGAACTTCTCCATCGAGGTGTTCGCGCTTCCCGGCCGGAAGCCCTGCTCGGCGGGGTACCAGCTGCCTTCGCCGTCCTCGCCGCCGTCCTCGGCCTTCGTGAACTTCACGAACGACTCCTTGGGTGCCCCCACCGCGCCGTAGACGTCCAGCTCGAAGCCCTTGCCGATCACCTGACCTGCCCCTTCCTTGCGGGTCAGCGAGTCGGTCATGAGCGTGGGACGCAGCCACGCCCGGGTGACCGACTGGTGGGAGCCGTAGCGGTATCCCGACTGGTAGTCGGTACGCGGGTTGCGAGCCAGCTTGTCGTCACGGGTCTCGTGTCCTTCGACCGAACCGTGGGTGGCCACGTGGAAGTGGAACCAGGCGCGTGCGACCTTGCGGACCACAGACGGGTTCAGCCTCGCCCGCACCATCCAGCGGAACACGTGGTAGTCGTCGGGTTTGTCCTGCCAGCCCTTGAACGGTCGGTCCGACGGATCGGCGTCGACCCAGATGTAGTCGCCGTCGCGGATGCCGAGCTCCTCGGCGTCGTCGGGGTGCATGTCGACGTAGCCCTCCGCCACCCACGGCTTGCGCTTGTCGTGGCGGTAGAAGTCGCCGAACGGTCCGAAGATCAGCACTTCGGTGTCGGTGGATGCACCCATGGAGTGACAGGCGTGGCGGTACTTGGGGGTGACCAGCACGTGGCTGTAGCCGTCGGCCCGGAGCGGATGCTCCGAGTTGACGATCTCCTCGGGGGTGCGCACCACATGGCGAACCTGGCGCACCTCGGTGGAGAGGTCGTCGGGGTCGAGCCCGTAGTCCTCCGGCTGCGCAGGATTGATGAACGGATGCTTGACGGCCATGATCACGCCTGGCTCGTAGACCGTGCCATCCACCGGCTCGCGGTGAACCGGCAGGTTCTCGCCGTACTCGATGAACTCGTCCTCGTCGCGGTAGAACTCCAGCCGACCCGACTTCGTGTACCAGGGCTTGGACTCGTTGGTCTGCTCCCAGCCCGGCAGCCGTGGGTAGGTGCGCATCATGAGCAGGAACGGAGTTCCGTTCTTGCACGATTCGTGCAGAGCGTCGAACGAGTAGCCGGCGGTTGCGTTTCCGGCGTCGAATACCCTCTGGATGTAGACACCGGGGTTGCCATCAGCCGCGAACTTCCAGTAGTCGGCGAAGCGAGAATCACCGGTCTCCTCCGACAGCGCAGCCGCGACCAGCGCGTTGCATTCCATGTCGTCGCGCGTCGTGTGGATGCGCTTCATGGGCGTCGCCGGCCAAGCCTGGAGGAAGGGGTTGGTCATCGAGCTGTACACGTCGGGGAGCTGACGCTCTGGCCACGAGTCGACACCGAAGACGATGTCGGCGTACTCGCACGATGCCGTCCAGTACCACTCGTGGTGGATGACCATCTCGATCTTGGGCAGCGTGTTCACGAACACGTCGTGGGCGCCCTTGGCGTTGCCCAACAGCGAGTTCGAGTTCGCGAAGTGCATCGTCTTGGTGGGCGTGGGCATGTGGGTGTGGCCCGTGAACATCTTGTTGCCGACCTTCAGGGGACGGTCGCCGTAGTCGTAGAAGTGCGCCGACTCTGCCTTGAGCCGCTTGTTCAGCTTCGCCTTCTGCGCGGGGTCCAAGGTGATGTTGAACGGGTCCTCGTAGGTCCACTGCGCGAGACCGGAGAAGTTCGGTGTCCGGTAGTTGCCGGAGAACGAACCCACCGTCCCGCCGTAGTGGCCGATGTTGTTGGTGAGCGCCGCGACCAGGAACATCGCCCGGTCCTTGTTGTCGTTGTTGAAGAAGTGGTTCGGCCCCATCCCTGCGACGAACAGGGTCTTGCCGGGGTTCGCTGCGATGTCGTGCGCCAGCTCCTCGATGCCATCGACGGGCACCCACGTGACCTTGGAGACCTGCTCGGGCGAGCACGTGTCCTGGAGGTACTGCTTGACCGCGTCGAACACCGTGCGGACCTCGACGGTGCTGCCGTCCGCCAGGGTGACGGGGAAGGTCCCCTCCAGGGCGGGGTCGATGTCGTCCGGCAGGTTCACGCCGGTCTGGTCGTGGGTGACGATGGCCGGTGCGTTGGTGCGGAGGTTCCAGACCACCTGGTCGCCCCACTCCTCACGCAGGTCCCTCGGCACGTACTGCTGGGGCTGTTGGGCCGCGGGTGGGAGTGGGGTTCCAGGTTCGACCACCTGCACCGTGCGCAACGGCGCCACCTTGTAGTCCTTGCGGATGTCACGCGCCTGGAGGAGCTTCTTGTTGTCGGTGCGCACCAACAGCGGCAGGTCTGTATGTCGTTTGACGTACTGGGCGTCGTAGAGGCCGTCGCGAACGATGACGTGAGCCAGGCCGAAGGCCAGGGCGCTGTCGGATCCGGCCCGGATCGTGATGGCGCGATCGGCCTTACAACTCGACGACTGGTACTCGGGGGCGATCGTGACCAGCTTCGCGCCATGCAGCCGGGCCTCGGTCAGCCAGTGGCCGTCGGGCATCTTGGTGGCGATCCAGTTCATGCCCCACAAGGTGATGAGCTTGGCGTTCTCGGCGGTGAACAGGTCGAAGTCCATGGACTGCTGGCCCGTCACCATGGGGTGGCCGGGGGGCAGGTCGGTGTGCCACGAGAAGCTGTCCCAGTGACGTCCGCCGTAGGACTCCGAGGGATCCACGCCACGAACCGCTACATCGAGCAGCGCCATCATGTTGGCGAGTCGGTAGAAGCCGCCGATGCGGAACGGCGCGTTGCACGGCATCCCACCACGGAACTTCAGCGTCTGGGTACCCGCATGGTGCATGGCCTCGATCATCTCGGGCTCGTAGTAGCCCTGCTTCTCGAGCAGCTTCGCCCCCTCGTCACCGCTGTAGGTCTTGGCAACGTTGACGTAGACACCCGCTGCGATGGCCGCCGCCTCCTCGTGGGAGACCTTGACGAACTTCTCCTTACCCCGGCCGGAGCGATACCGCAGCGCCGGCTGGCCGTCGTCCTCGCGGGGCATTCCGGCGTCGAACCACTTCTTGAAGCCCTCACGTACGTAGCAGCCCTTGACCCGGCGGTCGCTGTAGGCACGGCGCACATAGGCGAGCCCCGACACGCACGCCCGGGGGTCCCAGCGGTTCGACGCCTTGTTGTTGTAGATGTCGGTGGCCTTGTTGTATCCGAAGGACGGATCGGCGTAGACGACGACGCCGTTCTTCACGTTGGCCTTCAGGAGGCACCCGTGGGTGTCGTTGGGCGCGCAGAGGTAGTGGTAGGTGGAGTCGGGGCGGTACAGGTCGCGGTAGACGTCCTCCCAGTCGCGGTTGGGGTATGCCGCGAGCGGGTTCGTGATCGCCTCGATGGGTTGCAGCATCGAGAGATGCGACGCGAGAGCGGCCCGGCCGCCCGTTCCGGCCATGACCCCGAGCAGGGCGCCGGGTCCCGCTGCGAGCAGCGACCGGCGCGACACCGCGCCACGCTGGTCGTCGGCGGGCGAATCACTGCGTGGTACGAGGCCGTCGTCCATCGCCATGTGGGTTCCCTCCCAAAGCATAGGTTTTCAATGTCCGAACCTAGGGACCGCGCACCACGGCTCATAGGGTCCTAGGACCTTGATCCCGCCTATCTCTGGGAGCGATGGTCGGAACCCTCCTGCTATCTCAGTAGATGCAGGACGGGTCCTCGGCGAAGAGGTCGCCGGTGGTGGCGAAGGCACGCGACCGTGACCCGCCGCACACCTCGCGGTATTCGCAGCGCCCGCAGCGGCCGCCGAGCCGGTCGGCGTCACGCAGGGCCACGAACACCTCCGACTCGCGGTAGATCTCTCCGAAGGTGCTCTCCCGAACCGACCCGGCCACCAGCGGAAGGAACCCGCTGGGGTAGACCGAGCCGCGGTGGTCGACGAAGGCGAACCCGCGGCCTGCGTTCACGTCCAATGGCGGTCGCGGACCACGACGGGGGCCGCGAACCGACCCCAGGCGGGCGACGGTCTCCGCTCGGAGGCGACCTCGGAGCTCCCCCGGGGGGAACGCGACGTCGATGTCGTCGACCCGCGCCCGCTGAATCGCCATCCGCCGGAAATGCGGCGCCTCGGTCGCCTTGGTCGCCACATGGTCGGATATGTCGTGTAGCCAGTGGAGTACGTCTTCGGTGTCCGAGGCGCTCAACATCTCGAGCTGCCGGCCACGTCCCGTGGGCACCAGGAAGAACACGCTCCACAACGACACGTCGAGGCCGACCACCATCTCCAGCAGCGCCGGAAGTTCCCCGACGTTGGCGCGGGTCACCGTGGAGTTCACCTGTAGGCGAAGCCCCGCCTCACGGACCGCCGATGCGGCCTCGATCGTCTGGTCGAACACCCCCGCCACACGGCGGAACCCGTCGTGGGTGCCGGCCGTGGCGCCGTCGATCGACAGCGACACCGCACCTGCACCGGCGGCTCGCAACTCGACGAGCCGCTCCAGGGTGAGCTTCGGGGTTACCGAGGGGGAAAGCGACACGTGCAGCCCGGCCTCGGTGCCGTGGCGGACCAGCTCGCCCAGGTCGTCGCGTTCGAACGGGTCCCCGCCGGTGAGCACCACCATCGGCCGCGGCGGACCGTAGGCGGCGAGGTCATCGAGGAATCGACGACCCTCGTCGAGGGTGAGCTCGGCGGGATCGCGACGGGTCTGGGCATCGGCGCGACAGTGCATGCACGCCAACTGACACGCCCGGGTCACCTCCCAGATCACGATGAAGGGACGCAGCGACACGTCCTGGTGCAGGGTCCGGATCGCGTGGGTCGGCGAAGTGGGCAGCTCGGTCACGTGCGCAACTCCTCGGATCTCCTTGCGACCTCCACCGCGGCCTCCACCGCTGTCGCGACCCGATCCGCGGATGCGACGCAGCTCGCGATCCCGAGCCCGTCGATCGCAGCCCCGGCGAGCAGGATCGGCGCGTCACCGATCGCGGCCCGAGCTCGTGCGAGTCGTTCGAGGTGACCGACTTCGAGTCGGGCCAACGTCGTGGGCCAACGCTCGAGATGCCAACCGAGCGGCTCCGCGTCGAGCCCGCACATCTCGGCCAGATCCTTCTGCATCTTCGAGATGACGGAGTCGTCGTCGAGGTCGGCCAGCTCGTCGATGCCGATCCGACCCGCCGACAACCGCACGAGGAAGCGGTCCGGGTCCTCGAGATGGGGCCATTTGGAGGTGAGGAAGGTGGCTGCCTTCAGGAACCGACGGGCGCCCGAAGGGACCAGGAGTCCGTTCGCCGACATCGCTGCGGTGGCGGCGACCCGCCCACGGGGATAGGAGACGACCGCGGTGGCAACCGACGCGGCGCGAAGTCCCCCAAGCTCGGCCGCTGCCACGGGACACCACTGCCCCAACAACTCGGCCGCCACCCGCGCCGGCGTGGCGACCACGACCGCGTCGAACAGGTTGCGGGCTCCGTCGACCATCTCCAGCTCGACCCGACCGCTGTCGTAGCACAGCGCCGCCACCGGCGACGAAGTTCGGATCTCCGCCCCGGTGGAGGCGACCAGCGAATCGACCAGCCGCTTCAGCCCGCCGGCGAACGAGACGAACGACGGAGCGGCCGCCCCCCGACGGTGACGGTGTGCCAACAGCAGGGAACGATGCCTCTCCGCCTGCGTCGCCACATGGGGAGTCGCGGCCCGCAGGCTGAGCCGGTCGATCTCCCCCGCATGCAGGCTGCCCAGCACCGGATCCACGAGCCGCTCGCTGACCTGTGGGCCGAACCTCCGCGCCAGGAACTCGCCCACCCCCACATCGGCACCGCCGGGGCCCCTGGGTACCATGGGCTCGAGAGCCGCACGGGCGATCCCGCCGGGGCTCAAGACGCGTGAGCCCACCACCGGCCCGAGGCGTGTGGGGCCGGCCGGGCCCATCCCCGCGGGCATCCGTCGCAGGCCCCGCTGCGTCCAGATCCAGGCGAAGCCGGGGTTCGCCACCACGAGATCGTCTCGCAGGCCCAGCTCATCGATCAGTCGTTCCACATGCGGTCCAGCGACATGCAGCGCCTCGGCGCCCACGTCAACGGCGTGCCCGGCGAAGTCCACCGTCCGGATCTGGCCACCGAGGGAAGCCGAGGCCTCCAAGACACACACCGATCGGCCGGACTCGACCAGCCTCCGCGCCGCAACCAGAGCAGTGATGCCCCCTCCGATGACGGCGACATCGGCGCCGGTTCGGGACTCACTCGACGCGCTCATCCCCGAGCACCCTACGGCAGCCCTCCACCGGCGACCCAGGCGACGCGCGTATCGGTCGAACTGACGTGTCATCCGACACACCCCCGGTGGGACCTTTGTCCCTTCCGATCGTGGCGAGCCGGCGAAAGGATCGAGGCACCATCCCCGGTGATGGCGCCAGGGGTCGACAAAGGGGGTACCCATGGCAGATTTCCTTTCCCAGTACTCGATTCAGCGCTGGCTCGAGGCATGCCCGCAGGGCTATCTCGACGGCACCGTCTACGGCCACGACCCGGACGAGACCGAGGCAGAGGAAGTCCTCACCATCGACAGCCTGCGGGAAGCCTCCATCGCCGTGACCGTGCAGCTCATCGCCGGCGAGCGCTGCGCCCTCGCGGCATCATCAGGGCTGATCAACTGCGCACCTGACGACGCCTCCAAGATGTTCCTCGCCACCCAGACCCTCGACGAGGCCCGCCACGTGGAGATCTTCACGCAGAGGCTGATGGACCTGGGCATAAAGAAGGAGGACGTGAACTCCACAGTCGCCGACCTGGCCAACCCGAACCTCGTGAAGTTCGCCGAGGTGTTGTTGGAGAAGGTGGCGAACAAGGACTTCGTCGCCGGCGTGGTGGGTCAGAACATCGTCCTCGAAGGCATGGCCTTCTCGGTGTTCGAGCTCCTCCAGGCCTCCTCCGCCGGCAACCCGAAGTTCGCCAAGACGCTCGCGGGCACCATCGCCGATGAACGCCGCCACGTGGGCTTCGGGGAGAACCGCATCGGTTCACTGATCCAGGAACACCCCGAGAAGCGGCCTGAGGTCGAGAAGATGCAGGCCGAGATGTCCTACTACATGCTCGCCACCTTCACCGACATGTTCAGCGACGCCGGCCAACGCATGGAGGAGGCGAAGGCCATCGCCGCTCAGCGCGACGAGAACCCCTTGGACGGAGTCAGCTGGCACGGTGCCGATCTGATGACCGCGACCCCGGACGTGATGGAGGCTGTTCTGGCCGACACCGTGCTCGGGGAGTTCAAGACTCGGCTGGGCCGTATCGGCATCGAGTACCAGTCACCGAAGGTCCCCGCCTGAGGATGGTTGGAACAGGCGAAACAGGCGACACGGGCGACGCCTGGGAGCCTCACCTCCTCGACGAGGACGAGTTCCTCCGTGAGGTGCAGTCGTTCGAGTTCTGGTTCGAGGCGATCGAGGGATACCTGGGCGACCGGCCCAACGGGTACGACCCCGACCTTGTCGAAGCGGAGCTCGACGACGCCGAGCGCGACCAGCTCGTCACCATCCTCTGCAACTACCCCGTCGGCGAGACGGCGGCCCTGGAGGCTTCGAGTGGACTGGTCCGTCTCGCCGCCACGAACCCGTCGCAGATCTTCATGGCCACACAGGTGGCGGACGAAGCGCGCCATGTGGAGGTGTTCCGCCGTCGACTCGAACATCTCGGGGTGAGCGACCTCGACACGACCATCGCGTCGCGGGCGAACCCCGAGCTGCTCGAGTTCAAGCGAACGCTGTTGGGCTTCGTCGATGACGGCCAGTGGGATCTGGCCGTCTTCGCACAGAACGTGCTGTTGGAGACCATGGAGGACACCGTCTTCCGCTTCCACCAGACGACGGCCGATCCGGTTACCGCGCAGATCCTCGAAGGCGTCATCGCGGACGAGAGGCGACACCTCGGTTTCGGCGAGAACGACCTGGGACGCCGCCTCGCGGGCGACCCCCAGCGGCGGGCACAGCTTACGGAGGTCCGTGCGCGGCTTGACCCGCTCGTCCTCCGCTGCTTCGAGGCCACCTACCGTGATCTGGGGCTCCGGCCCGACGAGTTCCCAGAGCTCGGTCGCAGCTACCTCGACGCCGTGGAACGCCTGGGGCTAGGTGGATGAACGACGATCTCGACACAGCCAACTCGGTCGAGTTCGAGACAGACTCCGACGAAGCTCCTCGACGCCGCTTCGAGCTCGAGGAGACCGGCTTTCGTGAGGTGCCCAAGCGCTGGCGGAAGTTCTACCGGCTCTGGGACGGACCGGGAGACACGCTTGCGCCCAACGAGGTGATCTGCCCGGTGTGCAAGGTGGTGATCCGTTCACACCGGGAGCTGCGACCCGGCGATCGCGTGTACTGCATGCCGTGCATGTCGCGCCTGGTGGTCGCGCGGGGGCCCGACGGAGGCCTCATCGCCGATGTCCTGTACTAGACATCCTCAACGATGAGCGCCTCGATCACCGTCGGTGAACTTCTGGTCCGCTGCCTTCAGCTCGAAGGCGTGGACTTCATGTGCGGGATAGTCGATGGGGCCCACATACCCTTCGTGCGCCACCTCGACGCGTACGGCATCCGCTACGTCAACACCCGCCACGAGGAGGCGGCCGCACACATCGCGGAGTCCTACACGCGACTCACGCATCGGCCCGCCGTCGTGATCGGCAACCCCGGCCCCGGCGGCGCCAACGCCCTCGCCGGGCTGACCAGCGCTCATGGCGAAGGACACCCGGTGGTCGCCATCGCCTGCACACGCCGCGCCGCGGTGAACTCGCCCGACCGCGGCGGCGCCTGGCAGGCAACCGACCTGGTGGCGATGGCGCGGCCCATCACCAAGTTCGCCGCGTTGATCTCCCGGGCCGACCGGGTGCCGGATCTGGTGCGCGCAGCATTCCGGGCCGCGACCGTCGGTCGTCACGGACCTGCCTTCCTGGCCATCCCCGACGAGCTGCTCAACGAGGAGATCGACCTCGGGCCGCTGCGGGTCACACCAGCGACCCACAACCGGGTCCTCAACGTAGGCGCAGGCGACCCGGGCCTGATCGCGGCCGCAGCCGAGCGCCTGGCTGCGGCGCAGCGACCGCTGCTGTTCGCGGGCAAGGGTGTGTTGTGGTCGGAGGCTTCCGGCGCTTTCGTCCAGCTGGGCGATCATCTGGCCGCGGCGATGAGCACTACCTTGGGCGCCCGGGGCGCGGTGCCCGAAGATCATCCGCGCTACTTCCACATCGCGGATGCAACCACCCTGCGCGCGGTACGAAACGACGCCGATGTGGTGCTGGTGGTCGGCGCACGCCTGGGCGAGTACGACGGTTGGGGCATGCCGCCCGCATGGGGTGAGCCCGACGAGCAGTTCACCATCCACATCGACGCGGATCCGATGTCGATCGGCCTCAACCGGCCGGTGGACCTGCCGATCGTCGCCGACGCCCGAGCCGCGCTGGAAGCACTCGGCGCCGAGGTCCGCGCCCGTTGCGAGCCACGCAAGGAGTTGGCCGGTGCGGCGCGATACGCGGAGCTGCACGACGAGGCGGTGGCCAACGCTGCGCCGGCCGTGCTCGCCGAGCCGGCCCGCGGGGTGAACCCGGGCCAAATGGTCATGGCAGCGCGCGATGCCTTCCCACGCGACGCAGTGGTCGTGGTCGACGGGGGCAACACCACCCTGTGGAGCGTCGCTCTGAACCCGGTCTACGTGCCCGACTCGTTCCTCTACTCCGTGAAGATGGGCTACCTCGGCACGGGCCTACCCTTCGCCATCGGGGCGAAGTTGGCTGCGCCGCAGCGGCCCGTGTACCTGATCTCGGGCGACGGAGCATTCGGGTTCAACGCCATGGAGTTGGAGACCGCACTGCGGGAGGGCACTCCGGTCGTCTGCATCGTCGCCGCGGACGACGGCTGGGGCATGGAACGTACCGCGCACCGCTTCGGCGGCGTGCCCGACGATCAGGTTCACGGGACCGAGCTGTCGGCATCGGTCCGCTACGACGATCTGGCCCGGGCGCTGGGATGCCACGGTGAACTGGTCGAGTCCATCGCCGAGCTGGCCCCCGCCGTCGAGCGTTCGGTCGCCTCAGGCCTCCCCTCGGTGATCCACGTGCGCATCGACCCCGACCTGAACGCGAACCCCATCGGCTACGAGCAGTTCCGTGCTGCACGCACCTACTGAGACCACCCCGCTGCAATGACCGAACACCGCCCTTCCTCTGTGTTCATCACCGGAGCGAACGGGTTCGTGGGTCGTGCGCTCGCGGAGCGTTTCCGGGCCGAGGGAGTCGAGGTTCGCGGGGTGGACGTGTCGGCCGATCCCGACCACGGAGTCGTGGCGGGCGACATCGCCGACCCGTCCACCTGGAGCCACGCACTCGCCGGCGCCGAGGTGGCCATCCACACTGCCGCGATCGTCTCGAACAACATCGCCACCGAACGCGCCTGGCACATCAACGTGGTGGGCACACAGCGCGTGTTGGATGCTGCGGCGCACGCGGGCGTGGGCCGGTTCGTGCAGATCTCGACGATGGGTGTCACCCGCTTCGCCCACGCTCACCCCGACGCTGCCCGCCGCTTTCTGCCCGACCGTGAGCTGGACGAGCGTTGGCCGCTCATGCCCACCGGCAACCCCTACACCGACACGAAGATCACCGCGGAACACCTGGTGCTGGCTGCCCACGCCGCCGGAGAGCAGTCGTGTTGTGTGATCCGCCCGGCTGACATATATGGGCCGGGTTGTCGCCCGTGGGTGCTGGAGCCGATCGCGGCGCTGCGATCGGGACGCTTCCTGCTGCCGGCCCGGGGCAAGGGCCTGTTCACCCCCATCTACATCGACGACCTGGTCGACGGAATCGTCACGACCGCGACCCACCCCGCTGCTACGGGCCAGATCTTCAACCTGGGCGGCGAGTCGCCCGTCACCACCCTCGAGTACTTCGGTCACTTCACACGGATGTTGGGGATGGACGATCCGCCGCGGAGCGCGCCGACATCGGTGGCCGTCGCCGCGGCGGAGGCCGCCCGACTGGTCGCGGTCGCGCGGCGACGACACACCGAGCTGGGGCGTGGGGTCATGTTGATGTTGGCCAAGACGCGTGGCGTGTCCAACGAGAAGGCACACCGGGTCCTGGGCTGGTGGCCGAAGGTGGACCTCGACGAGGGGATGCGCCGGGTGGAGGCCTGGCTTCGCTCCGAGGGTCACCTCGGCTGAACTATTCGCCCATCCGCGGAACGACACGTTCGACCAACGAGAGCAGCGTGCCGTGCAACAGACGAGCAGCTTGCTCTCGGTCGATGGAGCGCTCCGCAATCCACTCGTCGGTGACGGCTCGGGCGAATGCCGCGTAGGCACGAAGGGCGCTCCGCAACAGATCGCGGTCCAGGTCGTCCGGAAAGGGGACCTCCACGAGCATCCGCTCCACGAGATCGTCGCGCGCGGACCGCAGAACGTCGTCGAGGTCCGACGCGCCGAGCACTCCCCCGCCGCCCGACCACAGGCCACCTGCCGACTCGATCATCCGCAACCAGCTGTCCACCGAGGCGCGCAGCACTCCTGCAAGGTCGCCCGCAGCCCCCTCGGGCACCAGTCGAGCCTCAGGAGGGATGCGCGCTGCCGCCTCAACCACGGCCAGGTACAGATCTCGCTTCGAACCGAAGTAGTGGTGCAGCAGGCCGCGGGTCACCGAGGCCGCACACGCCACCTGCTCGAGCGATACCGCTGAGTACTCGTTGTCACGGAACATGCGCGTGGCAACGTCGAGGATCTGTTGGCGTCGAGCATCGGGATCCAGCCGGGTGCGCCGCCGCTCTTCCACCCCGACGACGCTAACCGTTGCCCCCCGCCACCCCTTGTGCGAACATTTGTTCGTGTCATCTGTCGCCCACGTCCTCCACGCCGATCTCGACGCGTTCTTCGCCTCGGTCGAACAGCGCGACGACCCGGCCCTGAGGGGCCGTCCGGTCATTGTGGGAGGCGGAGTCGTGTTGGCGGCGAGCTACGAGGCCCGTGCCTACGGAGTGCGCAGCGCGATGGGCGGCACCCAGGCACGGCGCCTCTGTCCACACGCGGTGGTGGTCTCGCCTCGTTTCACCGCCTACACCGAGGCGTCCCGTGCCGTGTTCAGGATCTTCGAGGACACCACACCACTGGTCGAGGGGATCTCGATCGACGAGGCATTCCTCGACGTGGGTGGCCTGCGCCGCAGCGGTGGCGAGCCCGTCGAGATCGCGCGGTGCCTCCGCCGGCGCGTCCGCGACGAGGTCGATCTTCCGATCACGGTCGGCATCGCCACCTCGAAGTTCCTCGCCAAGGTGGCAAGTGCGGTCGGCAAACCCGACGGTCTGTTGCACATCCCCGCAGGCGAGGAGCTCGACTTCCTCCACCCGCTGCCCGTCGAGCGGCTCTGGGGCGTCGGCCCGAAGACCGCAGCAAAGCTCCACGACAAGGGACTCCGCACCGTGGGCCAGGTCGCGGCCGTCCCAGAGAAGGCCCTGGCAGCGATGCTCGGCGGGGCGGCTGCACACCACCTGCATGCGCTCGCCAACCACCGCGACCCACGGCGCGTCGAGAGGGGACGGCGGCGCCGCTCGATCGGATCACAACGCGCCCTGGGCAGAGGGCGACACGACCCGTCGGAGATCGACGCGATCCTCGTCGGCCTCGTCGACCGCGTGACCCGACGACTGCGTGACGGCTGCCGTGTGGGGAGAACCGTGGTTCTGCGCATCCGCTTCGACGACTTCTCTCGCATCTCCCGTTCGCACACTCTCGCCCGCCCCACCTCCCGGACAGATGCGATCCTCACGGTCCTGCGCCGCCTGCTCACCGATGCGATTCCCCAGATCAAAGCTGATGGCATCACCCTCCTGGGCGTCTCTGTCACCCAGCTCGACGGCGACGACGCCGTCCAGCTCGAGCTGCCCTTCGATCGCCGCAGGGAGAACGATCGCTTGGACGGCGCGCTCGACGAAGTGCGCCGTCGCTTCGGAGCCGACGCAGTCACCCGTGCCGTTCTCGTCGGTCGGGATGCGGGCTGGTCGATGCCCACGTTGCCCGATTGAGCCACCTCGGATTGGCACACCGCGTGGGGCCGTGTGACAGCCTGCAACCATGAGTCGCTTCCTCACCGATACGTCGGTGACCCGCATCGATGAAGGGCGTTACCGCGCCAAGGTGGACCGAGGCTGGTGGATCGTCGTCGGCCCCAACGGTGGGTATGTAGCCGCCCTGATGGCTCGGGCGATCACCGCGGAGATCCGACACAGCGAACCCGACGACCAGGCGAAGCGCCTTCGCTCCCTCACGGTCCACTACCTGCGTCCCCCTGCCGTGGGCGACGTCGCGATCGACGTGGTGGTTGAGCGGCGCGGCCGACGCGTGAGCGCCGTGACCGCCCGCATGTCCCAGGACGACGCCCTGCTGGTTGTGGCCGTTGCCGCGGTCGGCGCACCCCGCGAGGCGTACGCGTTCAGCGAGATCGACCCGCCGTCGGCACCTTCCCCCGAGGAGTTGCCGTGGGTGGAACCGCCCGACGAGGACGCAGCAGTGGTGCCGATCAACGCTCGATACCAGATCCTGCCGTGCGTGGGCTCCGCGAGCGCACAACAGCCACCAGCGGATGGCCCCCTGCCCGCGGTAAGCGGAGGCTGGCTGCGATTCGGCGAACCCACCCCGATCGACGAGGTCGCCCTCACCGCAATCACCGACGCATGGTTCCCGCCCGTGTTCCACCGGGCGAACGAGCCTCTGGCGGTGCCGACGGTCGACCTCACCATCCACATCCATCAACTCCCCGCCGACCCAATGGACTGGGTGCTGGTCCGCTTCGCCAGTCCGATGGCGCATGACGGATACATGGTGGAGGACGGTGAGATCTGGGACCGCGCCGGCAACCTGCTGGCGGTCTGCCGACAACTCGCGATCATCCTCTGACCCGGCTGCCAGACCCACCTCCACCGAAAGGGACGGCAAGCGGGTCTACGAGCTGACCGACGAGGGTCGAACCGAGGCGACCGAAAGGATCGAGCAAGCCGGTGGGCCCCCGTGGGGGGGGTGGCGACGGCAGCGGCGGTCTGCGCGCCGCGGTGACGGCCCTTGGGGCGGCAGCGCGTCAGGTGGGCACAGCCGGCAGCGCAGCGCAGGTCGAGCGGGCAGTTGCGATCATCACCGACGCACGCAAGCAGCTCTACCGGCTTCTCGCCGAGGACTGAGACGGCCTTTCGCCGGGCTCAGCCCACCGAGTACGCGGCCATCGAGAACGAGCCGTACGCGTGGCCATCGGTGACCACACGGGCCGCCAGACCCTCCTCCACGGCGACACCCGCGACATAAGCCAGCGGCATGTAGTGGTCGGGTGTCGGAACGGCCAGGTGGTAGGCGTCGTGGGCGGCGAGTCCACCGACAACAGCGGGATCGGTGGTCATCGCCGCACGCACCGCATCGTCGAAGGACTCGGCCCAGCCGTGCGCAGCGTCGACCTTCGACCAGTCGGCGAACCGGAAGTTGTGCACCACGTTGCCGCTGGCGACCACCAGCACACCCTCGTGGCGCAAGCCGGCCAGTCGCCTGCCCAACTCGAGGTGCTGGTCCCAGGTCTTGGTCGCATCCACCGAGAGCTGCAATATCGGGACGTCCGCATCGGGGAGAAGGTGGGCCAGGACCGACCACGCCCCGTGGTCGATACCCCAACTGTCCCGATCGAGCCCGACCCATGACGGAGCCAGCGCCGCCGCCACCTCCTCGGCCACCGCGGGCGCGCCGGGCGCCGGGTACTCGAACGCGAAGAGCTCAGAGGGGAAACCGTAGAAATCGTGGATGGTCCGCGGTCTCTCCATGGCTGTGATGGCGCTGTGCCCGATGAACCAGTGGGCCGAGACGACCAGCACCGCCCGCGGTCTCGGCAGCGTCGCTCCCAGCTCCCGCCACGCGAGGGTCCAGCGGTTCAGCTCCAGTGTGTTCATCGGGCTGCCATGACCGATGAACACCGCGGGTTGGACTGAAGTGTCGGTGTCGGCACTCATCGTCGCGGCATCGCACGCGCCGCCAACCCGGGGAGGTCCAAACCCGGCGACAGCGTGCCGAAGAGCCCCCCGTGGTCTCCGTCGAGGCGCGAGGCGATCCAGGCGTCTGCCACCGCTGGGTCGCCGTGACGCACCAACAACGACCCCGCCCAGGTGAGCGCCATCCGTTCGACCAACCGCCGCGCTCCCGCCTCGGGTTCATCCAGGGACACCAGCGAATCGCGCATCGCCGCGATGGCGGCATCGAGACGCCGATCTGCACCGAGGCCGAGCTCGACCTCGGCAATGAACTCCTTCGCTCCCTGGGGTGCGCGCATCAGTGCGCGCAGAACGTCGAGGGCGATGACGTTGCCGGATCCCTCCCATATCGCGTTCACCGGCGACTCCCGAAACAGGCGAGGCATCACCGACTCCTCGACATAGCCGTTGCCGCCCAGGCACTCCATCGCCTCTCGGACCACCTCGCTGCAACGCTTGGTCACCGAGTACTTGGCCACTGGCGTGGCGACGCGGGCGAAACCGGCCTCGGTCGAATCCGCAACGGCGCGGTCGAAGGCCCCGGAGAGCCGGCCCATCATCAGCGTGGCCGCTTCCACCTCCACCTCGATGTCGGCGATGACGTTCTGCATCACCGGCTGGTCCGCCAGCCGGTGACCGAACGCGTGGCGGTGCGCGACGTGCCACGCCGCCTGGGTGACGGCCTGGCGCATGAGCGCGGTGGATCCGACCACACAGTCCATTCGTGTGTGGCTGACCATCTCGATGATCGTCGCCACGCCGCGGCCCTCCTCCCCCACCCGGTGGGCGAACGCCCCGTCGAACTCCACCTCCGACGACGCGTTGGACCGGTTGCCGAGCTTGTCCTTGAGTCGTTGCAGCCGCAGCCCGTTGCGCGTCCCGTCGGGAAGGACCCGCGGCAACAGGAAGCAGGTGAGACCCCCTGGTGCCTGGGCCAGCACCAGGTATGCGTCGCACATCGGAGCGGACAGGAACCACTTGTGACCGACCAGGGAGTAGGTGGCACCACCCTCGATCGGGGTCGCCACAGTCGAGTTCGACCGCACGTCGGAGCCACCCTGCTTCTCGGTCATCCCCATTCCGAGGATCACACCGGCCTTCCGTTCCAGCGGGACGAGGCGGGGGTCGTATGAGCGGGTGAGGATGCGAGGCTCCCATTCGGCCGCGAGCGACTCCTCGACCCGCAGCGCCGGCACGACCGAGGTGGTCATCGAGATCGGACAGCCGTGGCCCGCTTCGATCTGGCTGATGAGCATGAAGTAAGCGTCACGGACCACCCTGCCGCCTTCCCCCGCGGCGCGTTCGAAGGGCAGGCTGTGGAGTCCGTTCGCCACGGACTGGCCCATGAAGTGATGCCACGACGGGTGGTAGTCGACCTCGTCGACGCGGTTTCCGAAGCGGTCGTGGGTTTGCAGTCGTGGCGTCTGGGTGTTGGCAAGGGCCGCCGCGTGGTACGACTCGGCGGAGCTCACCGACCACCCGAACGCCGCCAGGTCGGCCGACGCCCACCCGCCCCCCTCCCGCTCGACGGCGGCGGCCAGCACCGGGTCGCTGCCGTAGAGGTCGTAGTTCTCCAGTGGAGGTGGCTGGTTGGTCACCTCGTGGGTAGCCATCAGCCGGACCCTACCCCGCCGGAGGGGCTTGACGAGGTGCTGACCTACAGCTCACAGCCCGCACCAACCCGCGGGGACAGCTCCCCCTGATCCGAGCACATCTCCCCCCTCCGAGGGGGCGACACCGTACACGGCCTCCGGTACAAACAGGCCTACGCCCGTGCAACGGGGTCAGCTGAGGGGATCAGGCCATGTCCACCGAGATCGATCGTCCATCCACGCGACACGCTGCGCGGAGGCTGCGCGCACCGCTTGTCGTGCTCGCCGCCATGTGTGCCCTGATGGGGGCGGCGTGCACATCGACGCCACCGTCGCCGCCGGCGGGCGGTGGTGGCCTGGAGATCGACTTCGGGCCGCTCACGATCCCCCTTCCCCCCATCGAGATCCGTCCACCCGCCACCACGATCCCATTCGGCCTCTGCAACATCTCCTATCGCCCGCCCGGAGTGAACGTCGTCGGCGCGACCCTGACGATCCCCAAGGTTCGGATCGATCCGTCGCTGAGCGTCTTCACCGTGCCCAACATCGTCGTCCGCATACCGAAGCTGCGGATTCCGCTCTCCACCATCACCCTGCGATGCGGCTTCTTGGCTTTGCCCGTTCAGGTCGACTTGCTGATCCCCTCCACGGTCGTGGTGAAGAACGGGACGCTCAACCTCGCGGCGCGGACCATCACGATCCAGGATCCGTCCTTCACCGTGAACGGAGCGGGACTGGGAATCCCTGGCCTCGGCGACCTGGTGATCCCGCTGCCGCCGATCATCAACATCCCGCTGCCGACCATGGCCATCCCGTTCTGAGGTGAGCCCAACACGCCGGATCTCCCGCGTCGGTCCGAGATCGTCGCCAACTCAGCATCACGTCGACACCTGATTCGGATTCCTTCCGTGACGTGACCTGAAGGATGCGGGGCACCAGCCGCGCGCGCCTGGGGCTCTGCGGGTCGGGTGACTCCCATTGCGTGGCGCAGTCTGCGCTGCACGCACCGTGGTCGGCGGAGAAGTAGGTGAGCGACATCGCGGGCATCACTGCCAGGTTCGCCGCCTCCGCCGAATCCGCCGGCAGCTCGATCCACCCCTGGATCACCTCGCCGTCCCACTCCCAGACCGGGCGGACCACGTTGGTCGCGGGTAGGCCGCCAGGTGTCACCGTGGCCGCGACGCACCAACCGATCCGCCCCGCCAGCTTGACGAACTCCGGTGCGACAACGTGGAGATCCTGGGAATCCATCGACTCAGGCCAACAAGGCGTCGATCTGGTTGATGGCCGACGATGCTCCCTCGACCACCCCCATCTCGAGAACCTTCCGAAGGCCCTCGACCGACTCGTACACGCTCTCGAATACGGCCTGGGTCCCGATATCGGTGGAGGCGAAGGTGTACAGGTTGCGGGAAACCGGCATGCCTTCGACCGGCGCAAACGTGTCATCCGCTGCAAACCCGTCGTCGAACGCGAACGACTTCGGTTCATCGACGGCCGTGAGAGCCCACCAGCCGTAGTACCTCTCGCCTTCCGGTGATGTCATGAAGTAGTGGGCGCGTCCGCCGGGGCGGAACTCGTGGGTGACGAAGGTGGCCGGGTGAGTGGGCGGTCCCCACACCCGCTCGAGTTGACGGGGGTCCGCGTAGATCTGCCAGACACGCTCGGGCGGCGCCGCGAACTCGGCGCGGATGGTGAGTGTGAGAGCGTCGAGGTCACTGGTGACACCTGTTACCGGCACGGGCTTCTACTCCTTGGTGATGTCTTCGGCGAGGAGGTCGTCGATGCGTGTGATACGGCCGCGCCAGAGTTCTTCGAGATCCGACAGCAGGGACGCGACCGACCGCACCGCCCCGACCTCGCCGCGCGCGAGTTGCTCGCGGCCGCGCCTTCGTTTCGCTATCAGCCCCGCACGGTCCAGGACGGCGACGTGCTTTTGGACCGCGGCGAAGGACATGTCGTAGGCCGCCGCGAGCGCCGACACCGAGTGCTCGGCGACCAGCACTCGCCGGAGGATGTCACGGCGGGTTCGATCTGCGAGCGCACCGAAGAGCGCATCGATGCGATCTTCCTCGATGGTCGCTGTTGCCACATGAACAACATACAACCATTTGGTTGTATGTCAACCACCGGGAGAGCCGGTCGCAACGAAGGCGACCGCCGCGACCATCGCCAACACGATGGCTATCAACACGATCGCCGCCACCTGGTGGCGGATCGGTCGACGCCCCGGTTGCCGCATCGGTCCTGTTGCCCCGGCAGTGGCCTTCCGCTGCTCCGAGGGGCGTCCTCCACGAGACATCCCACCAGGGTAGGGGCCGGTAGCGTGCCGGCCGTCATGTTCCTGATGCGCTTCGACCTACGGTCACCCGGCGCCGACGCCTCCCAGCGTGCAGCCCGGTACCGCACCGCTATCGAGATGTCCGCGTGGGCCGAGGAACGCGGTTGCGTCTCGGTCGTGTTGTCGGAGCACCACAGCTCCGAGGACGGCTATCTCGCCTCCCCCCTCACCCTCGCCGCCTCCATCGCGGCGGTCACCCGGAACGTACGGATCGTCGTCGCCGCGACTCTGCTGCCACTGCACGATCCGGTACGACTCGCCGAAGAGATCATCGCCCTGGACCACATCAGCGAAGGGCGCGTGCTGGTGGTGCTGGGTCTGGGCTACCGGCCCGAGGAGTACGAACTGGCCGGCCTCGACTACCGCCGTCGGGCGCGCCTGGCCGATGAACGACTGGCAGAGCTCTTGGACGTTCTCGACACGGCAGGGGACACATCCGCGTGGCCACGGGTCACCCCCGCGCCGTTCTCACCGCCACGACGACGGCTCGCGTGGGGTGGCCGCAGCATCGCCGCGGCTCGTCGCGCGGGACGCTTCGGCATCGGGTTCTTCGCCCAGACCGACGGTGCCGGCCTGGCAGAGGCATACGAGCAGGCGGCGACCGAAGCCGGACACACCCCGGGCCTGTGCCTACTGCCGCCACCGGAGATGCCGCTCATCGTCTTCGTCAACGACGACCTCGACGAAGGCTGGAACGACGTGGGCGAGGCGATGGCGCTCGACGCCCGCGGCTACTACGAGTGGAGCTCGGTGGCCGGAACAGCGGAGCGGACCGCCAGCTTCTCGAAAGCGTCCGATGTCGAGTCTCTGCGGGCCGCCAACGGCGCCCATCGCGTGGTGAGCGCCACGCAAGCGAAGCAGTTGGTGGCGGAGTACTTCGTGCTGGGGCTCCATCCCCTCTGCGGCGGCCTCGACCCGCAGCTCGCATGGGAGTACCTCCGTCGCGCCGCCGATGCAGTGGGCCCGCCACGGTTCGGTTGATCCCCACCCGGGAAGTCCAGGTCTGTTCGACCGCCAACCTGCGTAGGAATCCGTCGCTGGAGGACGAATCCGTACGCAAGTTCGGAAGGGGCGCCGTCAGCCGGCGGCACGTTCCCAGCGGAGGTAGCCCTCCATGAGCGGGTCCAGGTCGCCGTCCAACACAGCATCCACGTTGCCGATCTCCACCGACGAGCGCAGGTCCTTCACCTGCTGGTACGGCTGGAGCACGTAGCTGCGGATCTGGCTGCCGAAGTCCACGGCACGCTGCTCGCCTGCGATCTCGGCCAGCTTCTGCGCGTGCTTCTGCCGCTCCACCTCCAACAGCTTCGCCTTGAGCACCGTCATCGCCCGGTCCTTGTTCTGATGCTGTGACCGTTCGTTCTGACATGACGACACGATCCCGGTGGGCAGGTGGGTGATGCGGACCGCCGAGTCGGTCACGTTCACGTGCTGGCCGCCGGCGCCCGACGAGCGGTAGGTGTCGATCCGCAGGTCCTTGTCGTCGATCTCGATCTGGTCGTCCACGTCGTCGAGCAGCGGCGTCACGTGAATCGAGGCGAAGCTGGTCTGACGGCGGGCGTTGTTGTCGAACGGCGAAATCCGCACCAGCCGGTGCACACCGTGCTCGGAACGCAGGTAGCCGTACGCGTAGCGGCCCTTGATGATGAAGGTGGCCGACGACAACCCGGCCTCGGTGCCGGCGGTGGCCTCGTCCAACTCCACCTCGAAGCCCTTGTCCTCGGCCCAGCGGCTGTACATGCGCACCAGCATCTCGGCCCAGTCCTGAGCGTCGGTGCCACCGGCGCCGGAGTTCACCTCGCAGATGGCGTCGAGCTCGTCGTACTCACCGGTGAACAGCGCCCGCAGTTCCAGCTCGTCGAGGTCGGCTGCGATCGCGGCGATGGCCGCGGCGATCTCGGGTTCCTGGGATTCGTCGCCCTCCTCGCGCGCCAACTCGGCGAGTGTCGCCGCATCCTCCACGCTCGACGACAGTCGCCCGTAGAGGCTCAGATCGTCTTCGACCGCCGCGAACTCGCGTTGGACCGCCTGCGCTGCTGCGGGATCGTCCCACAGGTCCGGCCGCGCCATCTCGGTCTCGAGTTGAGGACGACGTGCCCGCAGCTCGTCGATCCGAAGGTACTGGTGAGCTTCTTGGACACGCCGGGACAGCTCGCCCAACGCCGTGGAGAAGTCCTGCATTCAGGCAGCCCCGTGGCAGTTCTTGAACTTCTTGCCCGACCCACAGGGGCACGGTTCGTTGCGGCCGGTCTTGTCGAAGTCGGACTTGACGATCGGCCGCATCTGCTCGGGTTCCGCATCCTCGGCAACCGCTGTCGCAACGGGACCCGCAGCGGCGGCGGGACCGACCGCTGGAGCCGACGACGGGTCCTCGGGCGCGGTGTAGGTGAGCTGCTCGGCCTGTTGCTGGGGGCGCGACTCCTCGACCACCTGTACCCGCATGATGTACTTCACGAACTCCAACCCGGAGTTGCGTACCAACTCGCCGAACATGTCGAAGCCTTCGCGCTGCCACTCGGTGAGCGGATCCTTCTGCCCGATACCACGAAGGTGGATGCCCTCCTGGAGGTGGTCCATCTCCCGGAGGTGCTCACGCCAGCGCTGGTCCAAGATGCCCAGCATCACCTGACGCTCGACCTCGCGCATGGTCTCGGAGCCCAGCTCCTCCTCCCGCTTGGCGAGATGCGCCGTGGCATCGGCCATCAGCAGGTCGTACACCTCGTCGCTGGAAGGCGCAGCCCGCACCTGGTCTGCTGTGATCTCGGTCGGCCAGTAGGTGTGGATCTCGACGAGGAGTCCGTCGACATCCCACTGCTCCTCGTACTCACCCGCACAGTTCGACGAGACGGCTCCATCGACTGCCTCTGCCAGGTACTGCGACACCTGCTCGGACAGGTCCGCGCCTTCGAGCACCTGGTCACGCAGGCGGTAGATCACCTTGCGCTGCTCGTTCATCACTTCGTCGTACTTCAAGACGTTCTTGCGGGTCTCCGCGTTGCGCTGTTCGACGGTGTTCTGCGCCCGCTCGATTGCCTTCGACACCATCTTCGACTCGATCGGCACGTCGTCGGGCCAGCCCTTGCCCATCACCATCTGGATGGCGCCGGTGGCGAAGAGCCGCATGAGCTCGTCCTCGAGGGAGAGGTAGAAGCGACTCTCGCCGGGATCGCCCTGTCGGCCTGAACGACCGCGGAGCTGGTTGTCGATGCGCCGCGACTCGTGGCGTTCGGTTCCCAACACGTAGAGCCCACCGAGCTCTCGGACCTTCACTCCCTCGGCCGCGCACTCCTCGGCGTGGGACGGCAACAGCTCTTCGAGCCGGGCACGTCCCTCGTCGCTGTCGGGATCGAGGCCCTCGCCGATCACGTCACGGCGGGCAAGGCCTTCTGGGTAGCCGCCCAAGAGGATGTCGACCCCGCGGCCGGCCATGTTCGTGGCCACGGTGACCGCACCGAGACGGCCGGCCTGGGCGACGATCTCCGCCTCACGGGTGTGCTGCTTGGCGTTGAGCACCTCGTGGCGCACACCGCGCTTGTCCAACAGGCGGCTGAGCTTCTCGGACTTCTCCACCGAGATCGTGCCGACAAGGACCGGTTGGCCAGATTCGATCCGTTCGGCGATGTCATCGACCACGGCGCCGAACTTGCCGTCCTCGGTCTTGTAGATCTGGTCGGCCTGGTCCTTGCGGACAGGGGGGAGATGCGTGGGGATGGGCACAACCTGGAGGTTGTAGGTGCTCATGAACTCGGCGGCCTCGGTCACCGCGGTCCCGGTCATCCCCGCGAGCTTCTCGTAGAGGCGGAAGTAGTTCTGGAGGGTGATGGTGGCGAGCGTCTGGTTCTCCTCCTTGATCCGCACCCCCTCCTTCGCCTCGACGGCCTGGTGGAGACCGTCGGACCAGCGGCGGCCCTCCAGCACACGGCCGGTGAACTCGTCGACGATCTTCACCTCGCCGTCTTGGATCAGGTAGTCCTTGTCGCGGTGGAACAGCTCCTTGGCCTTCAGGGCCACGGTGAGCTGGTGGACGAGGTTGGCCGAAGGGTCGTCGTACATGTTGTCGACCCCGAGGGCGCGCTCCACCCGTTCGACGCCGGCGTCGGTGGGCGCCACGGTGCGCTTCTCCTCGTCGACGTCGTAGTCGACGTCGCGCTTGAGGCCACGGACGATCGAAGCGAACCGGACATACAGCTTCGCCGCGTCGGACACCTGACCCGAGATGATCAGCGGGGTGCGGGCCTCGTCCACGAGGATCGAGTCGACCTCGTCGACGATCGCGTAGCTGTGGCCGCGCTGCACCTTCTCCTCGAGCGACATCGCCATGTTGTCGCGGAGGTAGTCGAAGCCGAACTCGTTGTTCGTGCCGTAGGTGATGTCACAGGCGTACTGCTCACGCTTGAAGTCCCAGTCCCAGACATCAGGCAGGATGATGCCCACCGACAGGCCCATCCACTTGTGGACCTGGCCCATCCACTCGGCGTCACGCTTGGCGAGGTAGTCGTTCACCGTGATCAGGTGCACACCGGAGCCGGTCAGCCCGTTGAGGTAGACGGGCAACGTGGAGACCAGCGTCTTGCCCTCGCCGGTCTTCATCTCGGCCACCCACCCGAAGTGAAGAGCAGCCCCGCCCATTAGCTGCACGTCGTAGTGGCGCTGGCCGATCACGCGACGAGCGGCTTCACGGGTGACCGCGAACGACTCGATCAGCAGCTCGTCGAGCGGCTCGCCGCGGTCGAGCCGCTGGCGGAACTCATCGGTCTTGGCACGGAGCGCGTCGTCGGAAAGCGCCTCGATCTCAGGTTCGAGCGCGTTGATGTCGGGCACGAGATCGGCGAGGGCCTTGACCTTGCGGCCCTCGCCCGCTCGTAGGAACTTGTCGAAGATGCCCATAGGTCCGCTCAGCCTATCGGCGGGCGATCACCGGACCTCCGCCACGCCCACCCCTGCCCGTTCTGTGATGCGAGACACGACGCAAACGTCGTGTCTCGCATCACAGAACGGGGGGGTGGGGGGGGTGGGGGGGGTGGGGGGGTTGGGGGGGTGGGGGGGGTTGGGGGGGTGGGGGGTCAGGCGGTCTCGTCGATCAGGCCGATGTCGCCGTCTTCACGCCGGTACACCACAGCGGCCCGTCCAGTGTCCGCGTTGGTGAAGAAGTAGAAGTCGTGGCTGACCAAGTCCATCCGCAGTGCCGCCTCCTCGGGAACCAGCACCAGCTTCTCCACCTGCTTCATCTTCACGATGCGGTATTCGGATGCGTCGGAACCGGCGGCGACGGTCTCGCCTGTTGCGGTGAGGGCTTCGGGCTCCTCGGGAAGAAGGTCTACGGGCAGCTCGCTTGGAGTCTGCGCCCACATCTTCGCCTTGGAGTGGTCGCGGTGGGAGGGCTTGCGGGCGAGTCGGGTCTTGAGCTTGTGCAGCTTGTTCTCCAACTTGGCGACCGCCCTGTCGACAGCGGTGAGCTGGTCGGGCCCGTTGGCAGTACAGCGCACGTGATGCCCGTGTCCTTCGAGCGTGACCTCACACACCTCCTTGTCGACGATCCGCGGATTGCGCTCCGCTGAGAAGTGGACGTGGGCCGAATCCATCCCCGGTAGGTACTTCGCGAGCCGGTCGATCTTCTCGACGATCAGGTCGCGGTCACGGTCGGGAAGAGAGGTATGGCGTGCACTCACTCGGATCTGCAACAGGATCTCCTTTGGTGCCGTGGCAAGGTGGGTTTGTGGAGGGATGGTAGACGCCCGGGAGGCGCTTGGGGTCCGGTGTGACCGCGAGCGTTGCCGCCACGATCCGCTCTGCACCGCCGCAGCGGAGCGCCATTGCGCCCGTCCGCAGCGAGGAGCCGGTGGTGCGGACGTCGTCGATCAGCACGACTGTGGTGGGCGCCGGGGCGCATCCGGCAATTGCGGGGCCCGCCAAGCGGGTCGCGCGGTCCAAGCCGAGCTGTGAGTGACCGTCGGTGCGCCGCAGGAGACACCGCCGGGGTAGGCCAAGGACCGCCGCCACCCGCGCCGCGATGAGCTCCCCCTGGTCGACGCCCCGGCGGCGACGGTTGGCCGCCAACGCCGGCACCCAGGTGACCGCGGCGTTCCCCGACCCGGCAAGCTCCGCTCCGAGTCGACCGGCGACCAGTCGGCCCAGAGCGTCGGCGAAGAGCGTCAACACCTCGCGGTGGTGACGGAACTTCGCCCCCTGGATTGCCGTCGCCGCCACGCCTTCGTAGCTGAGCAGGGCGAAGGCCTCGTCGACACCCGGTGGCGACACCAAGGGCACAGCCGGGCGGAGCTGCGCGCGGCAGTCCGCGCACAAGACGTGGCCGACACGGCCACAGCCGCAGCAGGTGGGGGGCACCAACACTCCCCCCACCATAGGAACGCCCTACGACAACGAAGCTTGGGCCGCCCTCAGTAGCGGTAGTGCTCCGGCTTGTAGGGGCCACCGACCGCCACGCCGATGTAGTCGGCCTGGTCCTTGGTCAGCTCGGTCAGCCGCACCCCGAGCGCGTCGAGGTGCAGCCGAGCCACCTTCTCGTCGAGGACCTTCGGCAAGGTGTAGACGCCGAGGGGGTAGTCCGCGGTCTTGGTGAACAGTTCGATCTGGGCGATCGTCTGGTTCGTGAAGCTGTTGGACATCACGAAGCTCGGATGGCCCGTGGCACAACCCAGGTTCAATAGGCGCCCTTCGGCCAGGATGATCACCGAGTGCCCGTCGGGGAAGACGAACTCGTCCACCTGCGGCTTGATGTTCACGCGCCGGACGTCGCTCATCCGGGCGATACCGGCCATGTCGATCTCGTTGTCGAAGTGACCGATGTTGCCGACGATGGCCTGGTGCTTCATCCGTGCCATGTGCTCGGCCGAGATGATGTTGAAGTTGCCAGTGGTGGTGATGAAGATGTCGGCGGTCTCCACCACGTCCTCCAGGCGGAGAACCTGATAGCCCTCCATCGCCGCCTGGAGCGCGCAGATGGGGTCGATCTCGGTGACGATCACCCGCGCCCCTTGGCCGCGCAACGACGCCGCGCAGCCCTTGCCCACGTCGCCGTAGCCGCACACCACGGCGACCTTGCCGCCGATCATCACGTCGGTGGCCCGGTTGATGCCGTCGATGAGGCTGTGGCGACAGCCGTAGAGGTTGTCGAACTTCGACTTGGTGACCGAGTCGTTCACGTTGATCGCCGGGAACAGCAGCGTGCCGGCTTCCATCATCTGGTAGAGCCGATGCACGCCGGTGGTGGTCTCCTCAGTGACGCCCTTGATGCCCTTGCCCACCTCGGTCCAGCGGTTCGGCTCCTTGGCCAGCGAGTTGCGCAGGAGATCCAGGACCACCTTCCATTCCTCGGAATCCGACTCGGTTGCCTCCGGCACCGCTCCGGCTGCTTCGTACTCGGCACCCTTGTGGACCAACATCGTGGCGTCGCCGCCGTCGTCGAGGATCATGTTGGGGCCACCGCCATCGGGCCAGCGCAGCGCCTGGTCGGTACACCACCAGTACTCCTCGAGGGTCTCGCCCTTCCAGGCGTAGACGGGCACGCCGCCGGGAGCATCGACGCTGCCTTCGGGACCGACCACCACGGCCGCGGCCGCGTGGTCCTGGGTGGAGAAGATGTTGCAGCTCACCCAGCGCACATCGGCCCCCAGGTGGACGAGGGTCTCGATGAGAACCGCCGTCTGGACGGTCATGTGCAGCGAGCCCATGATGCGTGCGCCCTTGAGTGGCTGGGCGTCGTAGAACTCGGCTCTGGTGGCCATCAGGCCGGGCATCTCGTGCTCGGCGAGTTGGATCTCCTTGCGGCCGAAGCCGGCCAGGGAAAGGTCTGCGACCTTGAAGTCGTCGGGGTTCATGGACATGCGCGCTCCCGCGTGTGATCAGAGTTGAACGTGAGTGGGTCGCGGGCTGGGGCCAACAGGCTCCGGTTCAACGGCAGCTCGCAGTCGGCCAAGTGTAGAACGGCAGGCCGTGGGTTGCCCGGCGACGCGCCTCAGGCGATGGTCGCTCAAGAACGCAGATGGTCCTTGATGTAGTCGAGAACGGGTACGGGACCCGGGTCGATGCCGGCCTGAGCGGCCGCCTCCAGCGTCACGAAGTCGCCGACCATGACCAGGTCGAGCATCTGCGCCAGGTATCCCTTGCCTTCGGCCTCAACCGTGTGCACGTCGGCCACGACCTCCTCGCAGATCTCCTCCACCAGTTCGAAACGACGCCGGGTCTGGGGGTGTTCGGTCCCGTGTCGCAACAACACCATCGAGAACACCTGACGGGTTACATCGCCGTGCTGGCCCCATCCGCAGATCTCGTTGTGGGTCAGCTCCGGTATGCGGTTTGCGAAGGCAGCGACCTTGGCGTTCTCGTTGAACTGGGCCTTCCAGCGCAATGCCGCCACCTCGCCGATCAGCCCGCCGCCGTAGATGACGGGGATGGTGCGGCCGATGCGTCTGGCAAGCACCGCCGCCTCGGAACCCACAACGTCGAGGGCCGCGGCCCGCTCGTCGAGGTGCTCGGCCGCGGCTGCGATCTGGTTGGAGATCCCCGGCAACAACCCGAGCCGCTCCAGCACCACCAGCGGTGGGATCGACACCGCTCCGATACCTGCTCGGGGCATGGGAATGGACGTGTCGATGGGCACCTGGGCCACACCATGGCGTTGCGCGAGCGCCCCCAACTCGCCGCCCGAGGTGATCATGACGACCCGCGCCCCACGCGAGATCGCGTCTTCCGCCACCTGGACGGTCTCCTCGGTGTTGCCCGAGAACGACACGCAGAAGACCAGGGTGTCGGGACCGACGAAGTGGGGGATCTCATAGCCCTTGGGGACGATGACGGGGATGTCGAGGACCGGACCACAAACCGCGGCGGTCAGGTCGCCGCCGATTCCGCTGCCACCCATACCCGCCACGACCACCGAGGTGATCCCCTCGGCGGAGGGAAGCCTCTCGACCGAGTGTGCCGCCGCGGCTGCGATGCGGACCTGGTTGCCAAGCGAGGACGCCGCGGCGAACATCCCGAGCGAGTCGAGCCGGGTTGGGGCCTCAGCCCTCGCGGAGGTCACTCGGCGTCGAAGTTGGGGCCGATCCCTTCGGCCTCGGCCTTCGCCATGAGCTTGTCGTGGTCGGCTTCGCTCAGGTTGGTGGCCTCGTCGATCAGCATCACCGGGATGCCGTCGCGGATCGCATAGCTGCGCCGCAGCCGGGGGTTGTACAAGATGTCGTCGCTCTCGAAGTACCACAGCGGGCCTTTGTCCTCGGGGCAGGCCAGGTACTCGAGCAGGGTGGAATCGGAAAGGGCCATCGGCCCGAAAGGGTAGTGCCTTGCGGCTCCTATCCCTCCTGTCCATCCCCAAGCAGCGCTCGCAGCTCGGCTACGTGCTCGGCACACTCGGCTTCCGTCGGCGCCTCGAGGTTGAGCCGCAGCAGCGGTTCGGTGTTGGACGGCCGCAGGTTGAACCACCACTGGCCCGCGTCGACGGTCAACCCGTCGAGCCGATCCTGGGGAAGCGACGCGAAGTGCGCGGCCACGGACTCGATCACAGCGAGCGGATCGGAGACCTTGGTGTTGATCTCGCCCGACGCGGCGTAGCGCTCGTACGGCTCACGAAGCTCCGACAGCCGCATATCGCGAACGCAAAGCTGCTCCAGCACCAACACTGCGGCGATCAGGCCGGAGTCGGCCCGGTAGTTGTCGGCAAAGTAGTAGTGGGCCGAGTGCTCGCCGCCGAAGATCGCGCCGGTCTCGGCCATGACGGCCTTGATGAAGCTGTGGCCGACCCTGCTGCGGATGGGTTCGCCGCCTGCCTCGCGGATCACCTCGGGAACGGCCCGGGAGCAGATCAGGTTGTGGACCACCTTGCCGCCACCGTTTCGTCGAAGGAGGGCATCGGCGAGGATCGCCGTGGTCGTCGACCCCGACAGTCCGATGCCCGTCTCGTCCACCAGGAACACGCGATCCGCGTCGCCGTCGAACGCGAGGCCCACGTCGGCTCCCACCTCCACGACCCTCCGCCGCAGGTCCTCGGTGTTCTCCGGCTGGATGGGGTCGGCCGGATGGTTCGGGAAAGTGCCGTCCAGCTCCGGGTACATGACCTCCAAGTCGAACGGGAGCGCCTCGAAAACCGCAGGCACGACCAAGCCGCCCATGCCGTTGGCGGTGTCGGCCACCACCCGCAACGGCCGCAGGGCCGACACGTCGACAAAGGACCTGACGTGCGCGGCGAAGGCGTCGAGCACGTCTTGGTGGGAGACCGACCCGGGCGTGGCCACCGGCTCCGACCCGGCCGCGGCCCAGTCGCGGATCTGCGCCAGGCCGGTGTCCTCGCCCACGGGACGCGCGCCCGCCAGGCAGAACTTGATGCCGTTGTACTGGGCGGGGTTGTGCGACGCGGTGAACATCGCGCCTGCGGCGACCATCGATCCCGCCGCGAAATAGAGCAGGTCGGTTGAGCCCAGACCAAGGTCGACCACGTCGAGGCCCTGAGAGCACACCCCCTCGGAGAAGGCCGCCACCAGATCCGTCCCCGAAGGCCGCATGTCCCGAGCGACGAGCACCCGGGTGACCGCCGGGTCCTCGGCCCGCACGAAGCGCGCGAACGCCGCTCCGATGGCAAGGGCCATCTGCGCGTTGAACTGGTCGGGGACGGTGCCCCGCACGTCGTAGGCCTTGAAGATCGCTGCGAAGTCGCTCATCGTGGCGGCGAGGTTAGTTAGACAGCACGCGGTGCGGATCGACCAGCGTGGGCGGCACGTCCGCAGCCGAGGTCTCGTATCCCCCTCCGCGGCCGATGCGTCGGATGCGGAACAGGTCACGCACCAGCCTCCATGTGTCGCGAACCACGTGCACAGTCGAACGGGTGCTGTTGACCACCTCCACGGGCACCTCACGCAATGTCAGGCGGTAGCGCTCCGCCAGGTGGAACACCTCCACGTCCATCGCGAACCCGTCGATGCGCGCCAGGGAGAAGATCAGCTTCGCGACATCGGAGCGGAAGGCCTTCAGTCCGCACTGCGTGTCGCGGTATTGGCCCAACAGGACCAACGAGGTGAGCGCGTTGACGACCCTGCCACCCAACTCCCGAAGCCGTCGTGCCGCTACCAGCGCGCGGGTATCGGTGTGGCGCCTGCTGCCCACCACAACGTCCCAGCCGGCCTCGATCTCGGCGAGCAGGCCGAGCACCTGATCCGGCGAATAGGACAGGTCCGCGTCGGTGAACACCACACAGCGTCCTTGCGCGCTCAGCATTCCGGCGCGCACCGCGGCTCCCTTGCCCGAGTTGCGCTCCAGGCGGATCACCCGATCGGCGCCGGCGGCCTCGGCGGCCTCGGCTGTGCGATCCGGCGAACCGTCGTCGACCACGACGATCTCCAAGCCCCCCTCCGAGCGCAGGTGACCGAGCGACGCCTCGACGCGCGCCACCGTCGAGGCGATGCCGTCCTCTTCACGGAACGCCGGGATGACGAGGCTGAGCCGCAATGCACCCGGGGCCGGCGGGCGCGACAGAGGAGACCCCTGGTCTGCCCGCACGGCACTGAACATCGTTCGCCGGAACAGGACCGAACGGATGCTGAACGCCGCAGTCAGCGACACCGACTTCGCCGCCACCAGCCAGAGGACCGCGAGCCCCTCCCGCCTCGCGGTGAGGGCCCAGAAGACTCCGACATCGACCGCCAAGGCGAGGAACGCGGTCGCCAGGTAGCGGGGGGCGTTCGCGAACCAGCGACGCGCCGGCTCGTCCGCGAAGGTGAACCGAAGGTGGCCCGAGGCCGACACGGCGGTGGCCACCAGGATCGCCACTGCGTCTCCGAGCGCCGGGTGCCAACCCACGACGGCCACCAACACGACCGCCGCTCCCACGTCCAACACCGTGGCGACGACACCGACAGCGACGAATCGACGCAACAACCTCACGACAGCGGCACGGCCTCGTCGTCGGGCTCAGCCGTGCCGGAGGGGTCATCGGTATCGGCCGGCTCAGCCACCTCCGACCCGTCGGCCGAGGCCTCAGGGGCGTCGAGCTCGGGAGCTGGGACCGAGGGCGGCGGGGACGGGGGCGGGGGCGGGGGTTCACGGTCGCCCAGCCACTGGTGGGCTACGAGCCCACCGGGCTCCCGGCGGCGTGCCAGCAGCATGAGCAGCACCAAACCGATCGCCGACATCCCCATCGTGGCCAGCTCGACCGAGGTCCGCCCGTAGGTCAGCTTCACGTCCTTGGAGGTGGGGATGACAACCATGAGGTTCGGCGTGACCCGATAGGGGCCCTTTGCGCCGCTGACCTCCCAGTTCGGGAAGTAGGAGCTGCGCACAAGCACCGGCTTGCCCACCTCTGAGACGCTGAAGGAGATCGTGTCGCGGGTGGCGACCACGTCGTCGACCTCGGCGGGCTCGATCTCCTTCGTGTCCGCCCGCTTCGGGAACTTCACCTTCTCCCACGACGGCTCACCCTTGGACGCCATCGGTGTGTCCCACTGGTCGGAGTCGAGGTACCAGCTCATCGCGGGGTTGCCCCACGAATGGAAGTTGTCCTCGACGTTGGACCAGACCGCCGGCTCGCGGTCGAGACCGACCACCAGCTCCGAGCCGGCCATCTCGTAGACGTCCCAAGGTCCGGTCGACGCGATCTTCCGCAGCCGCTTGTCTGCTTCGGCGGCCTGCTTCATGGTGTCGCTGGTGGCCATGAAGTACTTCACGCCCAGCATCTGCATGTGGTCGAAGCCCAGCTCGGGCTGCGCACCCTTGTAGACCTCGCCGTATGTGAGGCCGTATGTGTCGGGTCGCTGCGCACACGAGCACTGCGACGACAACTCACCCTGCATCGCGAAGTGGAACGGGGTGGTGGCCGACGCCTCGAAGTAGAGACCCTCCATCGATCCGATGCAGCTCTGGGTCCAGTACGGCAACAGCATCAGCGCCATCGGGGTACCGAAGCGGTTGAGGTCGGGCTCGTACTCCCAGTAGGCGCGGCCGCAGCCGTACTTGCGGCCCACCTCCGACATGGTCTGGCGGATCCCCTCCAGCTCGATGGAATCGCTTCGATCGGTCCTGCTGGGCTTGTTCTCGTAACCGTCGAAGTTCCATCGGACCCAGTCGCGGACCGGGCCGTGGTAATAGGTCGTGAACGGGCCCCAGCCGTAGGCCTGCTCCCCCCGCTCGTTCGCCTTGACGGCCCCTTTCTCGTCCAACACCGGCTTTCCGCCGGGGGCGATGTGCATGCTCACGAGCAGCACGCCGAGCGACCCGACCGAGCACAACACGGTCGTGGGGACTCCGATCCAGTTCGGTGGATGCGCCCATCGTCCCACTATCAGCAGGTAGACCGCTCTGATCACGAGCCACACGCCGAGCGCCGCGAGCAGATAGACGCAGAGGTAGTAGAGCGGGAGCACCCTTGCGTTCCAGAAACGCCATTGCGGCATGAGCCAGAACGCGAGCGCTGCCGCCCCACCGACGAGGGCGAGGAAGATCCCGGCCCGCACGACCAACAGCAGCGACAGCAACACACCGATGCCCGCGAGGATGAAGAACACCCGTCCGTGCAACATGTTCGGCTCGAGCGACTCGGCGCCGGTTGGGTTCAGCGTCGGTGTGTGCGGCGCGATCGGGTACAGGTAGCGCAGGTACTCGTGGAGGTAGTCGTGGTGCTTGCCGTCGGGTCCGATGAGACGCCCGTACTTCTCCCACCCCATGTCGTTGAGGAAGGTGCTCTGCACCATGAACGGGCCGTACCAGAAGATGGACAGCAGGCCGCTGATGAGCCCGACCGGCAGGAACCACTTGACGCACATCGGCACGTGCGCCCAGGTCCAACCACCGGCGCGTCGCAGGAGCCCCCGACGTGGCTCCCCTTCGGGCACATCGACGACGCCGTAGCGCTCCGCTGCCCGCGCCGCCCGCGTCCAGGGCATGCGCAGGAGCATGAGGATCGGGACTGCAAGGCAGAGATAGATGAACGGGATCACATGGCAGAGCATCGCCCCGCTCAACAACAGCACCGCCACCACCCGCCGGCGGCCCGTCGCCATGCCCCGAGCCGCCACACCCAGGAAGAACAGGCTGAGGGTGAAGGAGATCGAGAAGGAGAACTCCCCCGCCATCGTCGATGCCACGTTCCCACCCAGGATCGAAAACAGCGACTTGTCCATCAGGAAGAAGACGCCGGCAACCGACATCAGTTCCGGACCCGGTGACCGCAGACCCAGCCCGCTTGCGAAGTACCACACGCCGGCAGGCAGCAGTACCAGGCCCGACACCACCACCAACTTGAACGCGATGTTGTAGGGGATCTCCACCGACAACACGAACCCCGCGACGCAACCCACCGTGATCAGTGCCCGAAGCAGCGGGCCCGCGGTCTTCGAGCGGGCGTACCGCCACAACGCCACGAAGGCGATCCCGGTGAGGGGGAACCAGTACCAGGGCAGGAGCCCGACGTTCAGCACGACGATCGCCAGGCTGGGCACGACCATGTAGAAGGTGTATGCGGGGAACCCGGCATACCAGTCGGGCGACCACCCCGTCAGCCGCCAGTTCGGCAGGAGCTCGTCGCGTAGGTAGGCGGGGCCCCACACGTGGGCTCCCATGTCGCCACCTGTGGGAGTCGTGTTGAGCAGCAGCCCGTCGCGGACCACGAAGAACATGAACAGGCAGCACGCCGTCACCGTGGCGAAGGTCGAAGCCTTCCGCACGATCTGCCGTGCCTCCTCGTCGCCCGGGTACGTGGACAGCGGCCACCACCAGGGCAGCCGCTCCTCCTCCGGGCCGCGGTCGATCAGCTCGTCGCCATCCATGTGTTCATCGTTCCACGAGACTTGCCGTCCGCCGCGGCAACCCCGAGGACCGGGATTCAGCGTGCAGCGAGGTTCCGACGATATCGGGTCGGCGACGAGCTCAGGTCTGCCAGCACGCCATCGAGCGCGATCTCCTCGTCGCCGCGATGCCAGCTCCGCCTGTCGCAGTGTGAACAGGAGCACATCGTTATCGCCTCGCCATCGACGAGGAGGTTGATCCTCACCAGCTCCTGCCCACAGACGCAGAGTCGGCGAGGTCCCGTGGTGTCCGATCGTCCAGCGCCGGTGGACGACGGGTCGGAATGGTTGTCGGACATCGCTCGGCTCCCCGATCTCCCAGTGGTACCCCACCCGATCGTCTGAAAGCCGCCGCTGTTGAGGCCACAGCGCCGAATTGGTGCGTACGGCCTACCCCGGCGCGAGGGCGACCCTCGGAGGGCTCAACCCAGCAGATACCAGAGTGCCGCGGCGTTGAAGCCGACGTGCGCGGCCACCGCAGTACCCAGGCGGCCGCTTCGCAGGCTCAGCATCCCCGCCAGGAACCCGAACGCGACCAGACCCGGCAACTGAAGTGCCTGGAAATGCGACGCACCGAACACCAGTGCCGAGATGCCCGCCGCGAGCCAGGGGGCGAAACGCCGGTTCAGGGCGCCCATGACAAGGCCCCGGTAGAAGAGCTCCTCGGTGAGCGGTGCGATCACACACGACATGACGACCAGGATCCAACGCCCTCCCCCTCCAGCCGCATCCACCAGCGATCGCGAGGGAGCCTCGAGCTCCTCGCGGCTCACGAAAGGCAGGTACGCCGCGGTGATCGCAATCTGGGCCACCGCGCCAACCAACACCGCCCCGAAATCCGCTGGGTGAACCGCCAGGCGCAACTCTGCCACCGGTCCTCGGCCGCGGGCCCGCGTCGCGAGGATCGGGCCTGCCACGAACGCCGCCCACAAGGGGACGTTGGCGACGAACCTGGCTCCCATGGAGGCGCCGTCGCCGGCCTGGAGCGCTCCCGCGACGATTCCGGACCCGACGAAGCCCAGGAGATACGCCACCATGGCATCGAGGAGACCCCAGGGCGCGACGACACTTCGGGAGTCCTCGGCGCTCATGGGCTACCGCCGCCGTTCAGGCCGGGATGCGCGCGACGAGGGGTTGATGGACAGACCGGCGATCTCGTAGCTCCCAACCCATGGGTACCCGTGTGGATTCGGTGTGCTGCGCGCACAGGTCATGGGTCATCGGGTGCGATTCCGCGGCCAGATCATCCACCCAAACCGCCCGCGGCCCGTACGCGTAGCTCAATGTGGCGACGGCTGGTCGGGGACAGCCGGGACGGGCACACACGCGACTCACGGCGGGCACGGTAGTTGGTCGGCGGCGTTTCGATGTGGACATGTCCGATCACAGCGGCCCACGGCGGAGCGAGCCGGGGTCCCCGCACCCGCCGCTGGGGAAATGACAGCGCGGCCTTCTAGGCTGGGCACGTGGCACCCGAGCCGACCCCTCCCAACCAACAGCAGCGACCGTTCGGCCGGATGGACCAGGGTCTGCCTCGTTGGGCGCTGTGGATTCTGCTCGTGATCGTCTTGTTGTCCATCCTGTCGTCCCTCGCGCTCGATCGTTCCGCCGAGACCTCGGTGCCGTATTCGAGCTTCATCGAGCAGGTGAAGGCCGGAAACGTCAAGGCGGTCACCTGGCACGCCGACAACTCCGCCACCGGCACCTACACCGCCGAGGTGAACGCGGGCGGCGAGTTCGAGACCGCCATCCCGCCCGACATCTCCGACGACGACACCCAGCTTCTGGCCGACAAGACGAAGCTCAGCTACAAGCCGCCCGAAACGTCGATAATCACCCCGATCATCCAACTCCTGCTGCCGCTTGTGTTGATCATCGGCTTCTTCGTGTGGATGCAGCGCCGCGCCCAGGGGCAGATGTCGGGGATCATGTCGATCGGTCGGTCCCGGGCGAAGACCTACAACACCGAGCGCCCCGCGGCCACCTTCGCGGATGTCGCCGGCTACGAGGGCGTGAAGCAGGAGATCAGGGAGGTCGTCGACTTCCTCAAGGAGCCCGACCGCTTCGCCGAGATCGGTGCTCGCATCCCCAAGGGCGTGCTGCTGGTGGGGCCCCCGGGAACGGGCAAGACCCTCATCGCGCGCGCGGTGGCCGGCGAGGCGGGCGTCCCGTTCCTGTCGGTGTCGGGTTCGGACTTCATGGAGATGTTCGTCGGAGTCGGCGCCAGCCGGGTGCGCGACCTTTTCGACAACGCCCGGAAGTTGGGCCGGGCCATCATCTTCATCGACGAGATCGACTCCATCGGCCGCAAGCGCGGCGCGGGGCTCGGTGGCGGCCACGACGAACGTGAACAGACCCTCAACCAGATGCTCTCGGAGATGGACGGCTTCGAGGCCACCGAGGGAATCGTGATGATGGCCGCCACGAACCGTCCCGACATCCTCGACCCGGCGTTGTTGCGGCCGGGTCGTTTCGACCGCCAGGTCGTCGTGCCGCTGCCCGAGCTCGACGACCGGCGCAAGATCCTCGACGTCCACGTCCGACACAAGCGCATGGATCCCGATGTCGACCTCGACCTGGTGGCCCGTGGATCGCCGGGCATGTCCGGTGCCGACCTGTCGAACCTCGTGAACGAGGCCGCCCTCCACGCCGTTCGGGTGGGCCACCAGGCGGTCGGCAACGACGACTTCGAGTACGCCCGAGATCGTGTGCTGATGGGCCAGCGTCGCGAGTCACTCGTCCTCTCCGAGCGCGAGAAGGAGCTCACCGCCTACCACGAAGCCGGCCACGCCGTCTGCGCAGCGGTGCTTCCCCACGCCGATCCGCTCCACAAGGTGACGATCCTGCCCATCGGCATGGCGCTCGGGGTCACCCAGCAACTCCCGGCGGAGGACCGCCACTCCTATGACCAGGACTACCTCGAGGAGTCGATCGTCGTCGCCATGGGCGGCAGGATCGCGGAACGGCTGGTGTTCGGGGTAGTGTCCACCGGCGCCAACAACGACCTGGTCGTCTCCACCGAACGTGCCCGCAAGATGGTGCGCGAGTGGGGCATGAGCAACCGGATCGGGCCCATGGCGTGGGGATCCCAAGGCCAGGTCTTCCTCGGCGAAGACCTGATGACCACCCGTGACTACTCCGACGAGACCGCACGGATCATCGACGAGGAGGTGGAGCAGATCCTCCGCCAGTGCGAGCAGTCCTGCCAGGATCTGCTCACCCACAACCGCAACTCCCTCGATCTCGTCGCCCGCGCCCTGTTGGAGCACGAGACCATCTCGGGTGACGAAGTGCGCCGTCTGGTCCGCCTCGGCAACCAACCGGCGGGCTCTGCCGAGTCGGCGGAGACGACGCCGAACGGCGCCGATGGCGGTCGCGCTTCGGACACCTCCACCGCCATCGCCCCCCCGCCCCAACAGCACCAGCCCACCCCGCCCGACGCTGCGGTCTGAGCTGCCGGCCGGCCGGCGGCAGCTAGCCGCCTTCGGCGGGCGTCGCCCCCATGCCTGCCAGCGCCCTGCCCAGTTCCGACGAGGACACGGGCCCGATCTTCGACCAGCCGACCACCCCGGCGGAATCGGCGATCACCGTGGTGGGTACCGCCTCGATCCGGTAGCGGCTGTGCAGATCGGCGTTTGCGACGGCCTCCACCTCGACGGTGCCGACGTCGTCGCCCTCGACTGCCGCCACCAACGCCCACACCGCCGAGCAGGCATCGCATGTCTTCGAGGAGAACACGACCACGAGCAGTGGCGCCTCTGGACTTGCGAAGTCGGCTCGGTCTAGCTGGTGCGGGGCCGCAAAGGCCCGGTTGATCGGGGGCGCCGGTCGCCGCCGCTGCATCACCAGCGCAACGGCCACCGCCACTGCCACGATCGCTGCGACCAACAGGACACGGTCCACTCAGCCTCCTCCGAGCTCGACTGCCGTTGTGTGCGACATCGAAGGCAGCTCGGCGAACTCGCCGTTTCGGCCGATCATCGGGATGACCGCCAAGTCGCCACCGGATGCCGCGGCAACCCGGCGCTCCGACACCACGGGCGAGGAGGCCTCGATCTCGATGCCCGCGGGTTCCGCTCCGGCAGGACCCAACTCGATGGCAACACCACCACTGGGAGCCAACTCGATCTCGGATCCGACCGGAGCCCGGCTTCCGGCAGCGATCCGGCTCACCTTCACCCTCGCGATCGTGTCTGTGGATGGATTCACCACCACCAGCGTGGAGGTGGACTCCGCAGAACGATCCGCCCAGGGCATCGTCCACCGTCGGGCCATCACGGGCTGGCCGACGCTGCCGCCGACACCCGAGCGCAACGCCCACGGGGAGCCCTCCGCGAGCAGCTGCGCCAACCGCTGCACCACGACCTGGGCTCCGTTGACCGACTCGAGACGCACCCAGTGCGGACGATCCGACGGCACACGGACCTGATCCTGGAGGTCCAGCACCATGTATCGGCGGGGCGGAACGGCAAGGTCGAACTTCTCGGGCAACGACTGGAGATCGGTGTCGAAGGGCACGACCTGGAGCAGCACCGACGCTTCCTCGTCGCCCGGGTTGTAGACCACGAACCGCTCTCCAATCCCGCCGCCTGAGCGACCGTCGGCGAAGACGAGCCGGGTCGAGGTCGCGGGCACACCTGGCGTGAGGACGAGTCCGCCGCCCCCTGGTTCGAGCCGGCTCTGCTCGGCAACGATCACCCCGCCGCGCACCCGCAGTGCCATCGCGAACTGGTCGCGTGTCTGGACGATCCCACCGAGCTCGACCGCTCGTGATGACCCGCCGGCGACGACGAGCCCACGGAGCTGTCCCGGGGTCCGTACGCCGTCCTCGCTCGCAACCTGGACATCCACGCTCACGTCCGCGGGGAACGGGTTGAAGAGCCAGAGTTGCGACGACGCGCCCTTGGCCGTCTCGGTGTTCGCCGTGGGGAAGTACGCGACTGCCGATGCGGAGGTAGCGCAGGGAGCCTCGTCGAAGGAGCCCTCGATCACCAAGCGGTGCGTGACGACCGGACCGACCGCGGCGAATTCCACCATCGCAGAAGCGCCTGGCGTGGCGAGGGGCACCACGAGGCTGGATCGACCCGCCACGGCCACCTTCTGGGTGGAAGGTCCGGCGACGACGGTGGTCGTAGGTGACTCAGTGCTGGTTGTGGTCGCAGGTTCGGTCGTCGTCTCGGTGGTAGCCGGAGCCGCAGCCTCGCGGCGTGCGAAGAAGGTCGAGATGACTACATCGACATCGGCACCGGTGGGGTTGAAGACGACCAACTCGTGGGTGGTGGCGTCGCCGGTGCCCGCGGACCCCGCGGCGCAGTACCACGTGGATGTGGTCGCCCCCTTCCTTGACAGCGCCGGCCGGGGGGCCTTCTGAGGCGGCTCGGCATCGCGGGTGTCCACCGGATGGTCCAACAGCATCAGGGACGCGAGCGCCGTCGCGACCAACGCGATCGCCAGCAGATGCCGTCTCACCGCTGCACTTCCGCGTCAGGGGTGGAGCGGGCGTGTGCTCTTCCTTTGGCGGCTCGGATCGCGGCCACGAGCGCTATCAACTGGATCACGTTCAACGCGATCCGTGACCCCGGGGCGCGGCGGGTACGGCCGAGCGCCGGGTCGGTGACTCGGCCGTCCGCGACGCGGTACACGTCCACTCCGGGTGCAACGTCGAGCGAGTGCAGGTCGAGCTGCTGTGCGAGCGTCGAGCGGGTCGCGTCGAGCATCGGACTCGAATCCGAAAGGCTCCCGGCGCTCAGGCTCGAGACCACCACCACGTAGCGGACACCGTGGTCCACGAGCTGGGAACCGAGGCGGCTCTGTCCGCCTGAGAGCGCCGAGCGAACCGTGTCGGCCAGCGCGTCTGCGGCCCGGGAACGACGCGGGGGGTGCACGCTGCCGAGGCCGGGACGCACTCCGCGGGTGACGGCGAACGCCAAACCCTCTTCGAGAGGCACCGAGCGCATGGGAAGCACGTCGGAGTCACCGAGCCACAGGGTGCGATAGTTCGAGTCGTCGGCTTCCTCCAGCGTCGCGACAGCCGCCACCACGTCCCCGTCGACGAGGCCCCACCTGCCGTCGATCGCCGCCTGGAGGAACGGTACGACGGCTACGGCTGCGACCAGCGCAACCACGCTCGCGGCGGCCTGGCGCCAGCCGAAGGCTCCGCCCCGGACATCTGCGTGAAAGGACTCCACTCCGAGTCCCACGGCGAAGGCCAACGCTGCGGCGGCCGGCGCGAGGAGAACACCACTGCCGGGGCGCACACCGTCGGGCCAGCACCGGTAGGACAACAGCGCGGCTCCCCAGGCGGCGATCGCGACCGACCACGAGATGGCACCCCAGCGGAACCGCCATCCGCGTCCCACGACCATCACCAGCACAGCCACCACCGGTACCGCCGCCCACAACAGCGTGTCGCCGTCGCCACCCACGCTCAACCGCAGAAGTTCGTCGAGGTGGGGGCGGCGCGAATCGTTCGGCCCCCACAGGACGCTCCAGCGGTCCGAACGGGCCAACAGGTCGAGGGATGTGGGCAACGAGCAGAGGAAACCGACCCCGATCGCGATCCCCCCTGACCGAGCGACCCGTCTTGCCCCGGCCACGTCGCCCGACAGGGCGAGCAGCGCCCCGATGAGAACCGCCATCCCGAGCGTGATCACGAACCCGACGGCGCTGACCGTCGCAGCGATCGCCACGATGAGGCCCGTCACGACCCCCTCGTGGAAGGGGCGGGACGAGGCGAAGGGTGCAACGCCACTCGCGCGTGCCAGATGCGCAAGGATCCAGGGAGCGACACCGTATGAGACCAAGGCAACCCATCGCCCCGAGGCGATGGCGTCATAGGGAACCGCCACGACCACATATGCCATCGTGGCGGCGAGACGGGCTCTCGGCGACAGGATGTCGCGGCCGCAACGCCAGGCCCCGAGCGCCCCAAGGGGAAGACCGGCCAACAGAACCAGGGTCCGGGCCGGCCCGCCACCCCCGAGGAGGGCGAAGTGGCCGACGCCCAACACCGCCAGCACACCCGGCGCAGCCCCGTTCACCACGAAGCCCTCCTGCCGCCAACCTCCCCACCACTCACGCAGGAGGGCCCCTGGAGGACCCACCGGAAGGAAGTCACGCAACACCGGCACGCCGTGGGTCAGGAGGCCACGCGACCCGATCGCGAACACGGCCGCCAGGATCACCGCCAACACCGCACCTGCCAGTACCGACTCGTGTTGCAGGGTCGATGGCAGGTCCCGTGCCGCGGCTATCGCGTCCGGGATGCGACGGCTCGTCGCAGCCCGGAGGTTCCGGTATGAGGTGACGATCCGACCGCTGCCGCGGATCTGGGCGGCCCGGATGTCGCCGTCGGGAACCCTGCGCGACGCCTGCACCTTCCGGCGTCGGGACAAGGCAGAGGGCAGGTGGAGCAGGTTCCAACCCCAAGCGCGGATGATGTCGAGAGATCGACCGACGTGTCCGAAGCACGTCGAGGTGACGAGATCGGCCACGGAGAGCAGCGCCGCCAGGGGCGCCACTCGCAGAAGGTGACCGGGCCCGTAGGTGGTCAGCACCACACGCGCCTGGTCACGCACCTCCTTGCGGCGGTCATCAGCAGAGGAATCGGCGAGGCTGGAATCCCTGGCGTGTCGGGCAACGGCGGCGGGCATCACCGCGACGCTCGCTCCCGCCACGCGAGCCCGCCAGCACAGATCCAGGGCCTCACCCGCCGGGGTCATCGCCGGCGTGAAGCCTCCGAGGTCGCCGAAGAGGTCTGCGCGCACGAGCATCGCGGCGGTCGACACCATGAACACATCTCGGGAAGCGTCGTGTTGGGACTGGTCCAGCTCACCCGCCTCGATCAAGGGCACTGTGAAGCCGAAGGCATCGACGCCATATCCCATCTCGTCGAGGCGCTCGGGGTCCTCGGCGCGCACCAGCTTGGCGCCGACGATCCCCGCGTTCGCACGGAAGGCCTCGGTGACCAGCGCGTGAACAGCCCCCGGTTCGAGCTGTGTGTCGTCGTGGCAGAACAGCAGGAAGGTGGCGCCTTCGACCGTGCCCAACACCGTGTTGCACACCGCACCGAAGCTCGGCGCCGAGAACACCTCACGCACGAACGCACCCGGCAGCAACTCTGCGATCTTCTCGGTGGTGGCCTGCTCGGCGGAGGCGTCGAGGACGACCACCGTCAGGTTGCCGTACTCCTGGGCGGCGAGCCCTTCCAGAGCAGGGGCGATCTCCTCGGGTCCTCCCGTGGTCGCCACCACGGCGACGACCGCCGGCAGACCGGTCCCCACCTGCATTCCTCGCTCGCCATCTCGCCCCTCGGGCGGATCGCCGTCGGGGTCGGAGGGGGGGGACTGGGACGACATGAGCGAGCGCGCCGGCCGTCGCCCGAGCTACGGCCGGCGGGCGATCGTAGCCGACAACGGTCGGGAACCGCCCCCACGCCCAGACCCCTAGACTCCCGGCGTGCTCGCCCCCGACCCGATCCTCGACCGCCCCTACCCGTCGTGAGGACTCTCGTCACCGGAGCGAACGGCTTCGTAGGCCGCCACCTGGTGGCGCATCTCCGCGCCGCGGGCGACGAGGTGATAACCACCGACCGCAGCGAAGGAGGCCCCGACCTCCTCGACGCGGAGGGGTGGGCACGCACCTTCGCGGCCGCAAGACCCGAGGTCGTGTTCCACCTCGCCGGAGACGCGGACGTGGGTGGCTCCTGGAAGCACGCGAGGGAAACGTTCCGCATCAACGCCGAAGGCACGCTGGTGGTGCTCGCCGCGGCACGCGACCACGGAGCGACGCGGGTCGTCAACGTCGGCAGCGCGGACGTCTACGGCAAGGTGCCCGCAGATCGGCTGCCCATCACCGAATCCCACCCCCTCGAGCCGGCCAGTCCATATGCGGCCTCGAAGATCGCGGCGGACTACCTCGGCCTGCAAGCCTGGTTGGGGTTGGGGCTGGAGGTGATCCGGGTGCGGCCCTTCAACCACATCGGCCCCGGGCAGTCGGATCGGTTCGTCGCTCCGGCCATAGCCATGCGCATCGCCCGCAACGAGATCGACGGTGGCGACGAGGTTCCCGTCGGCAACCTCACGCCCCAGCGGGATCTGACCGATGTCCGCGATGTCGTGCGTGCCTACCGCTTGCTTGCAGACCACGGGGTGCCGGGTGAGGTCTACAACGTGTGTTCGGGCCAAGCCGTCGCGATCAGCGAGATCGCAGAACAGCTCCTGGTGATGGCAACCCGGCCGATGCGGCTGGTCAGCGACCCCGAGCTGTTCCGTCCGGTCGACCTTCCGGTGCTGGTCGGTGACTTCTCGAAGCTGCGTGAGTGCACCGGATGGCAGCCCGAGATCCCCATCGGCACCACCATCAAGGACCTGATGGAGGACTGTCGATCCCGCCTCTCCGACTAGGCTCGCCACCCTCATGGCACCCAAGCGCGCGCTCATCACAGGCATCACAGGCCAAGACGGCTCCTACCTCGCGGAGCTGCTGTTGGACCAGGGCTACGAGGTTCTCGGCATGGTCCGCCGTTCCTCGACGGTCACATTCGAGCGCATCGCGCACATCCAGGACCGGGTGAACCTCGTCTACGGCGACCTGTTGGACCAGGCGTCGCTCATCGAGCTGCTGCGCGAGTGGAAGCCGGTGGAGATCTACAACCTCGCGGCCCAGTCGTTCGTGCCCACCTCCTTCAGCCAACCGGTGCTCACCGGCGAGGTCACCGCGCTGGGCGTCACGCGGATCCTCGACGCTCTGCGCATCGTCGATCCGTCCATCCGCTTCTACCAGGCTTCGTCCTCGGAGATGTTCGGCAAGGTGGTCGAGGTGCCACAGACCGAGACCACTCCGCTGTATCCGCGTTCGCCGTATGGGGTGGCGAAGGTCTACGGACATTGGATCACCATCAACTACCGCGAGAGCTACGACCTGCACGCGTGCAGCGGGATGTTGTTCAACCACGAGTCGCCCCGGCGGGGACTCGAGTTCGTCACCCGCAAGATCAGCCACGGCGTGGCTCGGATCAAGCTGGGACTCGACAGCGAGATCCGCCTCGGCAACCTCGAAGCACAACGCGACTGGGGCTTCGCCGGCGATTACGTCCGAGCCATGTGGCTGATGCTCCAACAGGACTCCCCCGACGACTACGTGGTGGCCACGGGCGAAACCCACACCGTGCGAGAGTTCTGCGAGCTCGCATTCGACCACGTCGGGCTCAACTGGGAGAACCACGTGATCGTCGACGAGAAGTTCTTCCGACCAGCCGAGGTCGACCTGCTCATCGGCGACCCGGGCAAAGCCCACCGTCAGCTCGGATGGAAACCCGAGACGACCTTCGAGCAGCTCGTCCAGATGATGGTGTCGGCCGATGTCGACCTGTTGACGGGCAAGCTCAAGCCCATCTCCTGACGGCCGGCTGACATTGGGCGTCGGGCCGAGCGTCACCGTCGTCGCCGGCGGGGTGGGCGCTGCGCGCCTGTTGCGCGGCGTGGTCCGCGTCACCGATCCGGACCTGGTCACCGCAGTCGTGAACGTGGGCGACGACGACATCCTCCACGGGCTGCACATATCGCCCGACCTCGACACCATCACCTACACACTCGCCGAGGCGATCGACCCCACACGCGGCTGGGGGCTGCGGAACGAGACGTGGCAGGCCATGGAGTTGCTGCGGCGATATGCCGCCTCCGCCGGCCGCGAGGACCTTTCGTGGTTCAACCTGGGCGACACTGATCTCGGCACGCACTTGTACCGCACCTCGCGTCGCCTCGACGGGGGCGCCCTGTCGGAGATCACGGCGGAGATCGCCGCGGCCTGGGGGATCCGAGCGCACCTGTTGCCGGTGTCGAACGATCCGATCCGCACTCGGCTAGTCACCGCGGATGGGGTCGAGTTGACGTTCCAGGAGTACTTCGTGCGACACCACCACGGCGTCGAGGTCTGCGAGGTGAGCTTCGTGGGAGCCGCGGTGGCCGAGCCGGCACCAGGCGTCATCGACGCGATCGGCGCCGCGGACGTGGTGATCATCGCTCCGTCGAACCCGATCGTGTCGATCGAGCCGGTGCTCGCAGTTCCGGGGGTCAGAGCGGCGGTCGAATCGCGTCGTGACAGCTGTGTGGCGGTATCGCCCATCGTGGGAGGCAGAGCGCTGAAAGGCCCCGCCGACCGATTGCTGGCCGAGCTGGGACATGAGGCATCGGCCCTCGGCGTCGCGGGCATCTACCGGGATCTGGCTGCATCGATCGTGATCGACTCGGTCGATACGGCCCTCGGCCCCGCGATCGAGGCCACCGGCATGCGAGCAGTGTGCGAGCCCTCGATCATGGTCGACATCGAGGCTGCGACCGCCCTGGCCGCCGCTTGCGTCGGAGCGGTCCGATGAGCATCGAGATGCTGCCGGTCCACGGCATCGGCGAGATCACCCGGGGCGCGGACCTTGCAGGCATGATCGGTTCGGCAGTGGAGCTGTGTGATCGCGACATCGTGGTGGTCACACAGAAGGTGGTCTCAAAGGCCGAAGGGGCGATGGTCCGCATCGACGCCACCGATCCGCTCTCGCACAAGCCGGTTGTCGAGGCCGAGTCGGTTCGGATCCTCAGACGGCGCGGCGACCTCGTGATCAGCGAGACGAAGCACGGTTTCGTGTGCGCCAACGCGGGAATCGACCTGTCCAACGTGGAGTCGGGCTGGGCCGCGCTGCTGCCTGAGGACCCCGACCGTTCCGCACGAAGGATCCGCGACGGGCTGCGGGGACGTTTCGACGTCCGTGTGGGAGTGATCGTCTCCGACACCTTCGGCCGGCCCTGGCGACGCGGCGTTGTGGACGTGGCGATCGGATGCGCCGGGCTGGTCCCGGTCCTCGACCTGCGCGGCAGCACCGACGCCTACGGTCGCACGCTCCAGGTGACCGAGGTGGCCCTCGTCGACGAGTTGGCCGCCGCGGCGGAGCTGGTGATGGGCAAGGCGACGGGGGTGCCCGCTGCGGTGATCCGTGGCGGGGATCCGAGCTGGTTCCTCGGCGACGACGACAGGGGTGGCGTGGTGGCCGACGTCGTCCGCCACCCCTCCGACGACCTCTTCCGCTGACTGGGATCCCACCCCCACCACCCCGGCCATTACAGGACGGAGATGACCTCCGCCGCGAAGCGCTCGAGGGACTCCTGCTGCACCTCCAGGTCCTCGATGTCGCCACCGTAGAAGTACCAGGGGCAAACGATCGCGTCGGTAACCCCGACCTCGGCGAGGCGACGGAATCCGTCGACCTCGAGCGCGTCCATCGAGATGGCCTTGATCTCGAAGGGCAGGTGATCGCGTTCCATCTCGCGGCGCAACACAGCCAGCTTGTCGATGACGACCGCCAGCTCTTCGGTGGTGCTCACGACCGAGATCCAACCGTCGCCCAATCGCGCGGCACGTCGCAGGCCGGCAGGCGAGTGTCCACCCACGTAGATCGGCACCTGCCCTGGAGCGGCGGGCCGCATCATCAGCCGGTTGAAGTCGTAGTGGGCGCCGTGGTACTCGACGAACTCGCCGCTGCAAGCAAGTCGGATGATCTCGATCGCCTCGTCGGCGCGGGCGCCCCGACTTCTCATCTCCTGGCCCAACCAGGTGAATTCCTCGGGGATCCAGCTCAGCCCCACCCCCAGCCCGACACGTCCCCCCGACAGCGACGCCGCGGATGAGACGGCCTTCGCCACCAGCAGTGGCTCGCGGATGCCCAGCTTCAGGACGTTCGTGTAGAAGCGGATGCGTTCGGTGACCGCCGCCATCGCAGGAATCGCCACGAAGGGGTCGAGGAAGGGTGTCTCCGCCGGCCAGAACCGCGACCCGTCCTCCGTGTAGGGGTACTTCGCCGAGACGGTCTCGGGGTAGAACACCGACTCCGGCACCGCCACCGAGGAGAAGCCCACCGCCTCGGCCGTACGGGCAAGTGGCAGGTAGTGGCTCGGATCGAGCATGGGGATGGCGACGGTGAACTGCATCGGCCCATCCTGTCTCCCCACCGGGACCCACCGCTACCTGCGACCCCGCTCCCACTCGATCACCGCGCGGCTCCCTTCGGGGATCTCGGTCCACGCCTCCCAGCCGAGCTGCATCTTCGCTCGACTGGCGTCCAGAGCCGATCGGTCCAGCTCGCCGTCACGCGCCGGCGCGTAGATGGCAGGCGTTGTCACGCCGGCAGCCTCGGCCATCGATCGATACAGCTCGTTGACGGAGGTCTCCCGGCCGGTGCCGATGTTCATGAGCAATCCGCCGCCCCGATCCGACGCCCGGTAAAAGGCGTCGACCACGTCGTCCACGAACACGAAATCACGGGTCTGGTCGCCCGTGCCGAAGATCGTGCATGGCTCCCCGTCGAGCAGCTTGCCGGCGAAGATCGAGACCACACCGGCCTCGCCGTGGGGATCCTGACGCGGTCCGTAGACGTTGGCGAGCGCAAGGGAGGTGTACTCGAGCTGGTACATCTCCCGGTAGGCGGCGAGGTAGTCGGTGAAGACACGTTTCGTGATGCCATAGGGCGACAGCGGGCGAAGCGGGTGCGCCTCGGTGACGGGCAGCTCTGACGCGTCCACCTCGCCGTAGATCGTGCCTCCGCTCGATGCGAACACCACCTTGCGCGCTCCCCCGCGACGGGCGCCCTCGAGCACGTTGATGGATCCGATCACGTTGATCTGCGCGTCGAGCACGGGGTTGGAAACCGACACCCGGACATCGGCCTGTGCTGCGAGGTGGTACACGACCTCGGGTTTGCGACGCTCGATCAACTCCACCACCGAGTCGACGCAGATGTCGATCTGGTGGAAGCTCAGCTCGTTGTTGCGGTCCGAGCGGGCCTCCGCGAGGTTCGTGAGGCTGCCGGATGACAGGTTGTCCACCACGTCCACCGACCAACCTTCCGCGAGGAGCCGATCCACGAGCGTCGAACCGATGAAGCCGGCACCGCCGGTTACGAGGGCCTTCACACCGATACCTCCGTTAGTGGGACGACCGTGGTCGCCGAGATCAGGTCCACATTTCCTTCGGCGGAACTGTGGCTCCTTCAAGGGTGAGGGCGGCATCGACCGACTCACCCGGTCCGATCACACTCAGGTCCAACACGCTCGCATTCGACCCCACCCGGGCATCCCAGCCGACGATGGAGTTGCGGATCACCGCACAGCCACCGATCACCGCACCCCTCATCACGATCGAATCAACAACCAGCGCCCCCTCGGCGATCGAGGCGGCTTCTCCCACGACCGAGCGCTCCACCTTCGCCGTGGCCGCGACGAAGGCCCCCGGGTGGATCCCGCTCACATGCGCGCCGGAGCGGCGTCCGTCGAGCTCGTCGAGCTGCGCTGCGATGTACGCCTCGGGAGTGCCGGCGTCTATCCAGTACGCCTCGGATCCCATCGCGAACAGAGAGCCCTCCGAAGCGAGCCGCGGGAAGACGTCCCGCTCGATCGACGAAGGTCTGCCCGGCTCCACCAGATCGAGTACCGAAGGTTCGAGTACATAGGTGCCCGCGTTGATCCAGTTGCTCGGTGCCGTACCCGGCGCCGGCTTCTCGATGAACTGGCGGACCCGTCCATCGTCGTCGGTGACCACGACGCCGTAGCGGGACGGATCCTCCACCGGGGTCAGCGCGATCGTGGCCCGCGCGCCCCGCTCCGCGTGCAACGCCCATAGCGCACCGACATCGAGATCGGTGAGCACGTCGCCGTTGAGCGCCAGGAAGGTGTCGTCGATTCCGGCGGCACGCGCCGCGAACGCGATCGCTCCAGCGGTGTCGAGGGGCTCCGGTTCCTGCGCGTAACACAACTCCACTCCAACACAACGACCATCGGGGAACGCCTCACGAAAGCTGTCGGGCTGATAGCCGAGAGACAACACGACCTCGGTGACACCGATCTCGCCGAGACGCCCGACCACCCGCTCGATCATCGTCGAGTGGACTACCGGAAGGAGCTGCTTCGGACATCCGAGGGTCAGGGGGCGGAGTCGAGTGCCGAACCCGCCCACGAGGACGACCGCCCGCACCCCCTAGCCCGCCGTCGTCGTGGTCTGTTCCGCCGATGGCGCCGCCGTGGTGGTTGGAGAACCGGCCACAGCGGTCGTCGTTGGCGTCTCGACCGGCGGCAAGGAGGTTGGGGACCCATCGGTGGGTTCCTGGGTGCCCCCGCCCTCCGCCTCGAGGGGGTTCTTGAGCTGCTCGACAGACGGTGGCAGCGGGATGGTCTTGGTGTCCTCCGGCACCAGCGCAACGACCAGGATGCCACCGTCGTCAGTGAAGCGGACCTTTCCGAAGTCCTTGGTGAAGACCTCCGGCTTGACCTTCTCGCTGGCCTGAGGCGGCCAGACGAAGACCTTCAGGACTGCCTTCTTCTTCTTGCCGTCGATAGTGCAGGTGGACGGCGACTTCCACATGTCGCCCCCGGCGCCGGCGGGGAAGGTGACCTCGTCGTCGGAGATCTCCAAGCCGATCTGGTCGGCGAACTTCTGGAACGTCGCGTTCTTGCCGGTCACGGTGGTACTGAAGGGGTGGATGTGGATGAGCCCGTCCGCGTGGGTGTGGATGCCGAAGGGGTCACCAGGGCCGTCGGGGAGCTTCTGAAGCGCGTCGGGGTAGGAGTCGCAGTGGTAGGAGCCGTACCCGTAGTGCCAGTGGTCACCCACGATCGGCGCTTCGCTCGACTGTCCCACCCGGGAGTCACGCGCCAGCCAGACCAGCACGCTGCCGACCACCACCACAGCCACAACGGCCAACGGAAAGCCCAAGGGCCGGCGTTGTCCGGCCACCTTGGTGGTACCTGCGCGCTGGACGCGCTGGATCTTCTTGGTCGAGGAGGCCTTGCCCATACGGCCGAACACGGTAGCCGCGCAGCGGCTACCGCCCGGAACCACCCGAGGCCCTCAGGCGATCCCACACACCGAACTTGCGTACGAATCCGTCCTCTGCCGGCGGATCCCTACGCCGGTTCGGAGGTCCGCCGGGAAACGAGCTCCGTGAACAGCGTCTCGTATTCCTCGGCGACCGCCGCGGGCGACAACCACTCCTCCACCCACCGTCGGCCGTTGGCACCCAGGCGCGCCCGCTCCACATCGTCGGAGACCAGAGATCCGATCGCCTTTGTGAGGGCCTCGGCATCCTCCGGCCCCACAACGACGCCCGCGTCCGCGGCCTGAAGCGTTCGCTGGACCTCGGTTCCCGGGTCTACCGACGCCACGCACGGTCGACCCGCGGCGAGGATCGAATAGAGCTTCGAGGGGACACTGGAGCGGGCCAGGCCCCGACGCAACAAGACGGTGTGGATGTCCGCCGCCGCCAGCACCTCCGACAGTCGTTCCTTGGGCTGCATCCCGACGAACACCACGTTGTCCAGTCCCTCGGCACGCCTCACCAGCTCAGCCCTTGCGGAGCCGCCGCCGTTGACCACGAACACCAGGTCACGGTCGTCGCGCAGCGCGGCGGCAGCATCCAAGAGAAGCTCCACCGGTTGGGAATAGCCCAGGTTGCCGGCGTACATCACGACCACCTTGTCGTCGAGACCGAACTCGCTCCGATACGAGTTGTGTTCCCGCTGAGGCGTGATTGCGGCCACGTCGACGAAGTTGGGAATCACCCGAACCCGCCCTCGGGGATCGCCGCGCAGCTTCTCCACCAGGTTGGCCCGGAGGTCGTCGGAGAGGACGGTGACCGCGTCGCTGGCGCGGTACAGGGTGCGTTCCAGCGACTGGGCGGCACGGATCACCTTGGGGTTCGTGATGGCGCCCACCTCGATCGCCACGTCGGGAAACACGTCTTGGATGTTGAACACCAGCGGCACCCGCCATCTCCTGGCCAACAACACCCCGGCGATACCGATGATCAGCGGTGGCGACATCGCCAAGACCACGTCGGGTCGGAACCTCGGCCGCAGCCCCGCGACCGCCGCCAACCCTGTGAAGCCCCCGAAGGCGACCGCTCGTGCCGGAATGTTCGACTTGTCGGTGGGAAACGGGTGCAGGCGGGTGATCGCACCCCACTCGATGTCCTCCGTGCGCGACCAGCCGCCGCGCCACTCCTCGTCCACCTCGTGGTTGCGGTACCACGGCAGTGCGGTGATCACGTGCAGGCGGTGGCCGCGGGAAGCGAGCTGCTCCACGATGTTCGACATCACCTCACCGGTCGGCGCGACATCGGGGCGGAAGTGGGGGCAGACGACGAGGATGTTCACGACGGTGGCGGCTCTGTGTCGGCGGCGAGGGCCTGACGCCAGACACCCAGCATCGCGGACGCGCTCCGCTCCGGGGTGAATCGCGCCGCGGCGGCTTGTCCGGCGGTTATCCAGCGGTCACGCAGCGCGGGCTGTTCGACCAGCGCCCGGATCACAGTCGTGAATCCGGCCACATGTCCGATGGGCGGATGGGGCACCTCTGGAGGGAGCACCTCCGCCAGCGCGGTTCCATCGGCGCCGATCACGGGTACACCCGCCACCATCGCCTCCAACACCGGGAGGCCGAACCCCTCGTATCGGGAAGGAAGCACCACACCCAGCGCCCCCGCCGTCAGCGCGTCACGGGTGGCTGCGTCGACCCGACCGAGCCGTTCGACCCGCCCGGCGAGGTCGGGCTGGGAGATCCGCTCGTTGACGGCCTTCTCCGTGTCGGCCTCACCTCCGATCAGCACCAGGCGGAGCGTGGGGTGAAGGGGCGCGACGTCCGCGAACGCCTCCAGGAGCGTCGCGTGGTCCTTGTGGTGATAGGTGATGGCCGGGTAGAGGATGTAGGGGCCGTCGATGGGCGCCGGAACCACAGGCGCCGGTGGTGCCGGAGGGGCCGACCACGGGACGACCACGACCCGATCGGGCTCCGCGCCGAGGCGTTCCAACACCCGTTGTCGGGTGAACTCGCTGGGCACCGAGGTCAGCCTGGCGCGGCGTACGCTGGGGCGGAGCACCGAACGCAGGTACACGCGTTTGGCGGGGTGGAAGTTCTGCGGCAGGTCGAGCGGCTGGATGTCATGGACACAGATCGTCGAGGGCCGTCGGTAGCCGAACGGCAACGTGCCTCCCGCGTGGTGCATGAGTGCGATGCCTGCGGCTTTTGCGGCCTTCGGCAGCCACCTGCTCTCGCCAATGACCCGACGCACCTTCGAGTTGCCGTCGAGCGGCGCGATCACCGTCTCGAACCTCTCGACGAGATCGGGGTGGGCGTCGGGCAGCGAGGACAACCCGAACAACACGATCTCAAGGTCATCCGCGACCTCATCGCCAAGCGCCCGCAGGAGCGCGACTGTTGCATCCTCGGACCCGCCGACCACGCCGGGGACCATCCACAACAGGTTCACCCCGATGCGGCTGCGTTCGGATTCACTCAAGACAACACCGCCTCGTAGACCTGCAGCGTCGCGTCCGCCGCCGCCTCCCATGTGTAACCAGCCGCGATTCTCCGGCCCTGCTCACCGACGCTCCGGCGCAACTCCTCGTCGTCGACAACACGCTCCAGCGCCGTTGCCCACCCATCGACGTCCAGCGCGTCGACCGTGATCCCCTCAGGTCCCACTAGCTCCAACAGCGCCGGGTCCTTCGACGTAACAGTCGCTGTCCCAACCGTCATGGCGTCGAGCACCGGCATGCCGAAGCCCTCCCCGAGGCTCGGACAACACAGCGCCATCGCTCCGTCGCACAAGGCGGCGAGCGTGGCCTCCGAGACGAAGCCCACACGCCGGACGCGATCTCCCGCCGCTTCGATCAGCGGGGCCAGATCCTCGTTCCAGCCGTCGGGGCCGACGACGACCAGCGGATGGTGCCGTTCGAGCTTCACGACTGCTTGGAGCAGGGTGCGTAGGTTCTTGCGGGGTTCGATGGTTCCGACGGCGAGAAGGTAGCCGTCGCGATCGAGCCCCAGCTCTCGAAGTGCCGCCGTTGTCGTAGCAGGCTCTGGCGGCTCGAAGCTCGGCCCGAGTGCGACGACGTGGAGCCGATCGCTGCGGAACCCGTTCGCCCGGCACGCCGCTGCGGTTGCCTCGCTGGAGCACAGGATCGCGCTCGCCTCGTCACGAGCCAGCTCCAGGCCGCGTGACAACAGTCGTGCCCCCCGAGCGTTCAACCGGGAAGGGTCGGTCCAGGGGAACAGGTCGTGGACCGTCACCACCAACGCCGCCCCACCACGGGGCGGCACCATCGTCGTCGTGGCATGCACGATGTCGACCCGACCTGTGGCGCGCTGAACGGGCAGCCGACGCCAACGGTGCCAGACCTCGTAGATCAGCGGATAGGGCAGTGGAAGGCGGTGGATCCCAATCGGCGGGGTCCAGGGTGGGGACGGAACGCTGCTACCCCGCGGCCCCACGCCTCGCAGCTCGACACGACCGGACGCGGCGAGGGCCGCGGCGAGACGCAGCGCCGATGACGCAGTTCCACCGGGTACTCGGTGCCACGACTGGAGAAGCGTGAAGGCTACGGACGGCGGGGAGGCCACCCGCTCATCCTTCCAGCTCCGCGCCATGCTGCGGACAGGCCGTAACGAAGCCAGCGGGTAGCCTGCGCGCCGATGTCGGACTTCTGGGCCAGCCGCCGTGTCCTCGTCACCGGAGCCGGTGGATTCCTCGGCACCGCGGTGCGCGACGCGCTCGGCCCACGCGCGCCGAAGGAGCTCATCGCCCCCTCATCGACCGAAGTCGACCTGCGGCGTGCCGACGCAGTGGACGCGATGGTGGCCAAGCATCGACCGGACCTGATCATCCACCTGGCGGCCTCGGTCGGCGGAATAGGCGCCAACCGCGAACGGCCCGCCGACCTGTACCTCGACAACCTGTTGATGGGCACCTTCGTACTGGATTCGGCTCGGCGGTTCGAGGTCCCCAAGACCGTGGTGGTCGGGACGATCTGCTCGTACCCGAAATACACCGAGGTGCCCTTCAAAGAGAACTCGCTGTGGCAGGGATACCCCGAGGAGACCAACGCCCCCTACGGCATCGCGAAGCTCGCGCAACTGGTGCAGGTGCAGGCGAACCGCGCGCAGTACGGCCAGAACGCCATCTACCTCATGCCCACGAACCTCTACGGTCCGGGTGACAAGTTCAATCCGGCGGTCAGCCACGTGATCCCCGCACTCATCAAGAAGACGGTCGACGCCGTCGAGTCGGGGGCGGATCACATCGAGGTGTGGGGAACCGGCTCGGCGAGCCGTGAGTTCCTCTATGTGGACGACGCTGCCGAGGGGATCTTGTTGGCGTCAGAGCTCTACGACGACGGCGACCCGGTGAACCTGGGCACCGACGAGGAGCGGCCCATCCGAGATCTGGTGGAGATGATCGCGGAGCTGGTCGGTTTCGAGGGCGAGATCCGCTGGGACACAACCAAGCCCGACGGCCAACCACGCAGGCGCGTTGACCCGTCGCGTGCCCGCGAGCGGTTCGGGTTCGAGGCCAAGGTGCGTTTCGAGGACGGCTTGCGCAGGACGATCGACTGGTACCGGGCCAACCGCGAGGCTGCGGAGGCACGTGTCCACTGACCCCCGCTGCCACGGGCAGTTTCTTGCCGTTGACACACCGCTGTGACTAATTTCTCACGCCATGCGTTGGAAGACATTCACCATCCTCAGTGCCCTGACCCTGGCGGTTACCGCTTGTTACACCCCCCCGACGGGAGGCGGCGGCTCCACCACCACCTCGACGTCATCGACTACTACTACGTCGTCGACGACCACCACCACCACCACCACAACAACGACAACGACGACCACCACGACGACGCTGCCACCGTCGCCGATCGTCGTGAACGGCACCGCAGACAAGACCGTCGGTTGCTTCTCCGGCCTCGGCGGCGGTGACGACGAACAGGTCGACCTCGGAGTGGACGGCTGGTGGGACTTCGGGTTCCAAGGTTGCACGGCCTTCGAAACCGAGACCGTCGCCCTGATCGACCCTATCGGCGGCCCCACCGGTGACGCCTTCCAGGCGCCCACCGGCTACGAGTGCTCGATGGACGTCGATGGCGACACTGCCGGCCCTTACACCAACCAGATCGGTGCGACGGCCGACACGGGCGGCAAGATCTTCATCAACTCGTCCCACGCTTGGCCAAACACCACCAACTGGACCATCACCTGCAACCCGATCTGATCACTCGATGACACGAAGGGCCGGGCCGTCCACCCCATGGGGCAGGGCGGCCCGGCCTTTCGTGTTCAGAGGTGCCGGAAGTGCTCGATGGTCGACACGAGCCCGTCACGCAGAGCGACCTCGGGTTCCCATCCGAGAAGTTCCCGGGCCCGCGTGATGTCGGGCTGGCGTTGGGTCGGGTCATCGACGGGCAGCGGCTCGCAGACGATCGAGGAAGTGGAGCCGGTCAGCTCGATGACGATCTCCGCCAGTTCCCGGACCGTGAACTCCCCGGGGTTGCCGATGTTGAGCGGATCGTGCTCGGAGCTGTCCAACAGGGCCAGCACCCCGCGGACGGTGTCGTCCACGTAGCCGAAGCTGCGGGTCTGGTTGCCGTCGCCGTACACCGTGATCGGGTCACCCGCGAGCGCCTGGACGATGAAGTTCGACACCACACGACCGTCCCCGGGGCGCATACGTGGCCCGTAGGTGTTGAAGAAGCGCACGATGCGGGTGTCGAGGCCGTGGTAGCGGTGATACGCCATGGTCATCGCCTCGGCGAAGCGCTTCGCCTCGTCGTAGACCCCTCGGGGGCCGACGGGATTGACGTGGCCCCAGTAGCTCTCCGGCTGGGGATGCACCTGCGGGTCGCCGTAGACCTCCGATGTGGAGGCCAACATGAACGTCGCCCCCTTCGCCTTGGCCAGGCCGAGGGTGTTGTGGGTGCCGAGGCTTCCGACCTTGAGGGTCTGGATCGGCATCTCGAGGTAGTCCCGCGGCGACGCCGGCGACGCGAAGTGCAAAACGGCGTCGACCTCCCCGGGCACCCACACATGGTTGGACACGTCGTGTTCCACGAACGTGAAGCGGTGGCCGAACAGGTGCGCCACGTTGTCGTGGGAGCCGGTCACGAGGTTGTCGATGCAGACCACATCGTCGCCGCGCGCGACCAGGGCGTCGCAGAGGTGGGACCCCAGGAACCCGGCCCCACCGGTCACGACGACTCTCACGACCGACCGATGCCCTGGTAGTCGAACCCGGCCTGGCGCAGGCGGTTGCGGTCCATCAGGTTTCGTGCATCCACGATTCGACGCTTCGCCAGCGCAGCGCCGACCTTCTCGAGGTCGACCCACTTGAACTCGTCCCACTCGGTGAGAACCACCAGAGCTGCCGCCCCTTCGCACACCGCGTAAGGGTCGGCGGCCACGGTTATGCCGGCGATGTCGTGGTGGATCGCCGGGTCGTACGCGATCACCTCCGCCCCCTGAGCCTGGAGGCGCCCGATGATCTTGATGGCCGGAGAGTCCCGCGTGTCGTCGGTGCGGGCTTTGAAGGTGAGGCCCCAGGCCGCTATTCGCACCCCGTCGAGGCTGCCGCCGGCCGCGACTCGAACCTTGTCCACCACACGGTCGAACTGCTGCTCGTTCACCTCGATCACACCTTCGAGCAGACTGAACTGGTAACCGGCGTTTTCCGCTATGTGCACCAGGGCGTGGGAGTCCTTCGGGAAGCAACTCCCACCCCACCCAGGACCGGGACGCAGGAACTCCTGGCCGATCCGCTTGTCGTATCCCATGCCCAACACCACGTCGGCCACATCCGCACCCACCGCTTCGCACACCGCGGCGATGGCGTTGACGAAGCTGATCTTCGCCGCCAGGAATGCGTTCGACGCGTACTTGATCGTCTCCGCGGACGCAGGGTCGGTCACCATCAGCGGCGCCGCGAGGGAGAGGTACAACGACGCCACCCGGATGGCGGCCGCCTGGTCGTCGGCGCCGATGACCACACGGTCGGGGTGGAGGAAGTCGTGGACCGCGGAACCTTCACGCAGGAACTCGGGGTTGGAGACGACCGACACGTCGGGACGCCGAAGGGCGCGTTCCACCACTCGGGTGGAGCCGACCGGCACTGTCGACTTGTTGATCACGATGGCCTCTGACAGCAGGTGCGGAGAGATCTCGGTCGCCGCGTCCTGGATGTAGGAGAGGTCGGCTGAGCCGTCCTCGCCCTGGGGGGTCGGCACGCAGAGGAACACGAACTCCCTGTCGGCCACCGCGTTGGCGGCTCCGAGCACGAAGCGCAACCGTCCTGCCGACATGGCGTCGCGGACTATCTCCTCCAGGCCGTCTTCGAGGATCGGCAGCTCGCCCTGGTTCAGTCGCTCGACCTTGTGTTGGTCCACGTCGGCGCAGATCACGTCGTGGCCGATGTGAGCGAGACACGCTCCTGTGGTGAGTCCCACGTAGCCGGTTCCGATCACTGCGATGTTCGATGCCACGTCATCTCCGGTGGTCGGCCGATGCTTCAGGGGCCTCCGATCGTATCGGTGAGCGCCGCGCTTGCCACCGGTGGGAAAGGACGGCGCTGCTCAGCGACACTTGGCGGCCTCCTCCGGATCGATGGGCACCAACCCCACCACCGTGGTCGACGGCGTCGCCGGTGGAGCGGTTGTCACCGGCGCTCCGGGTTGCGGCACAAGGGTGGTGGTAGCACCTCGCCGGCCGGGGACCGTTGTGGTCGTGGCGCTGGCGAGGGGCGGCGCCTCGATCGCCTCGCGTGGCAGTGGCTCGCTACGGACGCCCTTGAGGTCCTCGCCCATCACGAGATGAACCCGGGCGCCGGGGAGATCCGGGTCGTAGGTGAACCGAGCGGGCCCCTCCAACCACCTCGCCAGCACTGCCGCCCCCTCGCGGCCCCGCGCCCCGAAGCGGATCACGGTCTTGGCGGGTCGCTTCCCGGAGGCATCGCCGTCGGCCATCACGTCAGTGTCGAACCCGTGGGACTCCAGCGCCGACGAGATCGCCGCCGCCGCGTCGGGACCGGCTTCGGGGCCGATCTCAACCTGAACGTTGCGGGGTGTGACCTCCCGGCCGTAGACGAGGCCGCGGAACACGTCGAGGATCGGCTCTGCCTGTTCCCAGTCGACCACCTGATAGGAGACCTTCGAGCTCTTCCCCGAGCCGGTCGGGAGCTGGTACTTCTGGAGGGACTCGACGTTGAAGTTGCCGAACCGTGCGGCGAGGTCTCGGATCTGGCCCACCGTCATGGTGTTGTCGATGGTGATTGCGTTGGTTGCCGCGTCGATCAGCGACAGCGCCGTGGCGGGATTCCGCGCCCCACGGTCCACCGCCCGCTGTGCAGCACGTTCGATGAAGTCCTGCTGGCGGCTGATCCGTCCCAGGTCGCTGGAGGCGTCGGGGACCCACTTGCCCGTCTTCGGGTCCTTGTACTGGAGGTGACGGGAACGGGCGTACGCCAGCGCCTGAACCGGATCCAACACGATGCAGCCTGTCTCGGTGAGGTTGAGTCCGGTGTGCTCCGTGTCGCGTACGGGCACCGTGAGGTACACGGGGATGCCGTCGAGGGCGGCGACCAGTTGGCGGAAACCCTGGAAGTCGACCTCCACGTAGTTGTCGATGGAGATCCCGAAGTCACGCTTGATCGTGTCGATCAGGTTCTCCGACCCCCGTGACCCGGCGATGGCCGAATTGATCTTGCCCTTGTCTCCGAACGGGGCGATCGGCAGCCAGGTGTCACGAGGGATCGAAAGCAGCGACGCCCGGTTCTCCCTGGGTTCCAGCCGGGCAACCATGATGACGTCCGCCAGCCGCCCGCCTCGCCCACGCTTCGAGCGCACCGGATCCGTCGGATCGAGTCGATCCGCGTTGTCGGTGCCGATGATGAGGATGTTGCGCGGCTCGTCGTCGGCGAGCTTCGGGGCCAGCGACACACCCAGCTCCAGCGTGTCGAGCGATGCGACCTTCGAACGGAACAGGCTCAGGCCGCCCGCCGCGCTCAGGCATACCAGCACCAGCACCACATTCGTTGCGAGTAGGAGTCGCTGGGGCCACGATCGGCGGACCCGCCGAGCCGAGGGAGCCACGAGCCCCGACGCTAGCAGCCACCTTCGCGGCGCCGGTCTCGGCACCTGGGCGGTCCACTTTGAGGCAGCACGGCCCGGCCCGCCTTGCCTCAAACTCATTCATGAGGCAGGAGGGGCCGGAAACCGCACCGCCTTGCCTCAAGAACCGGTTTGAGGCAGCAGGGGCCGGGGCATTGAGGCAGGAGGGGCCGGAAACCGCACCGCCTTGCCTCAAGAACCGGTTTGAGGCAGCAGGGGCCGGGGTATTGAGGCAGGAGGGGCCGGGGCATTGAGGCAGGAGGGGCCGCTCACGGGAACCGTCCCGCCTTCTCCGGAAGCCCCTGGAGCCACTCATCTAGGCTTCGACCGTGGCCGCCGCCCCCCTCGCCGTGGTCGGCGACCGCCTCTGCACCGACCTGCTCGATGTCACCTCCGACCTCTCGGCACTCGACTCCCAGGGGTTCTGGGCGGTCGTCGTCCCCTACGACGGAGCACCTGTGTGTGCTCGCTTCGGCACGGTTCGCCCGGCTCGACCTTGGCGGGGTGCGCGCTGGCACGGGCCGAGCCCATCGTCGTGGTCCTCGAGTCTCGACGAGAAGGGCTTCGGGCTCGGGGTGGAGGAGATCCGCGCGGCGATCGCGGCGGGCGACGTGTACCAGGTGAACCTCACCCGTGTGCTGTCGGCCCCCGTCGAGGACCTCGACGACCCACATCACGACATCGCGGCGCTCGGCGCTGCTCTGGCCCTCGGCAATCCGGCCCCCTTCTCGGCCGTGGTGCGCGTCCCCCCGGCAGGGGTAGCGATCGCTTCGGCGTCTCCCGAGCGGTACCTCCGACGCGACGGACGGCGCGTCGCCTCGTCTCCGATCAAGGGCACCGCGGCTACGCCCGACGGCTTCACTCCGAAGGACCACGCCGAGAACATCATGATCGTGGACCTCGTACGCAACGACTTGGGCCGGGTTTGCGAGTACGGGTCGGTGAGCGTGCCTTCGCTGTTGGCGGTCGAAGCCCATCCGGGCCTGCACCACCTCGTCTCCACTGTCAGCGGCGAGCTGCGCGACGACCTCGGCTGGCCCGAACTGATCGACGCCACGTTCCCGCCCGGCTCGGTGACCGGAGCCCCCAAGATCGCGGCCTGTTCGATCATCTCCCGGCTCGAGCCGGCCTCCCGTGGCCCTTACTGCGGAGCCATCGGGTGGGTTGACGCCGGGTCGCGAACGGGCGAGCTCAACGTGGCGATCCGCACGTTCTGGATCGACGAAGGTCGACTCTGCTTCGGCACCGGAGGCGGGATCACCTGGGATTCGACCGCCACCGGCGAGTGGGCCGAGACGCAGCTCAAGGCTGCCCGGCTCCTGTCGGTGGCGTCGGGGGCCGCGGAGCCCGTGCCATGAGCGATGCTGTGCGATGAGCCGGGTCTGGATCAACGGCGAGATGATCGATGAGGCCGACGCCCGAGTCGCCTACGACGACCATGGGATCACCGTCGGCGACGGCGCGTTCGAGACCGCGAAGGTAATCGGTGGCCGGCCCTTCGCCCTCCGCCGTCACCTCGACCGCCTTGGTGGATCGCTTGCCGCCCTTCGGCTGGGACCCCTTGACCTCGCGACGGTTCGTGACGCGGTCGAAGCGGTGTGCGCCGACCACGGCGGCGACGGCTTCGTGAGGGTCACCGTGACCGCGGGACGAGGCCCGCTCGGCTCACCACGGGGCGACATCAGCCCTACGGTGATCGTCGCCATCCGGCCGGGGTCGATCCGCACCGAACCCTGCGACGTGATCGTCGTGGGCTACACGCGCAACGAGAACGGGGCACTGGCGGGCGTCAAGTCCACCTCCTACGCCGAGAACGTGCTCGCTCTCGCCGATGCGCTGGCCGTGGGATCCGAGGAGGCGCTCTTCGCGAACACCGCCGGGATGCTCTGCGAAGGCACCGGCTCCAACGTGTTCGTGGGCCTCGACGGCGAGTTGCTCACGCCCCCGCTTTCCGCCGGCTGCCTGGCGGGGGTGACCCGGGCCCTGGTGCTGGAACAACTCGACGTGGCGCTACGGGAAGCCGACATACCGATGGACGCACTCGGCCGGTGTGACGAGATGTTCCTGGTTTCCACCGGTCGGGAGGTCCAGCCTGTCCGTTCGATCGACGGCGTCGCGTTGCCGGGCTGTCCCGGACACTGGACCAACATGGTCCGGTCGGCGTGGGTCGCGGCGTTCAGCGGCCCCGACGCTCCCATCGACCCCTGAGGACGCTGAGGTCGGCGAGGGACCGTTCAGCTCAACGGCCGAAGGTGGACGATGTCGGCCGCGAACACGCTGCGGCGAACACCCGAGGCCGACTCCACCACCAACGCCCCGTCGGGATCGATGTCGATGGCGAGGGCTTCGGTGGCTCCGTCGGTGGTTTCGATGCGAACTCTTCGTCCCAGCGTTGCGCAGCGTTTGCGGTAGACCTCGAGCAGCGACGTTGCCGGTTCGTCCAGGCGGGTCTCGAAGGCTGCCAGGAGTGCCTCCAGAAGCAGGTGACGGTCGATATCTCGGCCCACGAGGTGGCGCAGCGAGGTGGCCGTGGCCGCGAGCTCTGCGGGGAGTTCGTCAGGCCAGTTCACGTTGATCCCGATTCCCAACACCACCGCGGCCAGACGCTCGCCGTCCAACACCGCCTCGCTCAACATCCCTGACACCTTGAGGTCGCCACCCGGCGCCACGCTCACCAGGTCGTTTGGCCACTTCAGCCCGAGGCGGCAGCCCGCCACCTCGGCGACGGCGTCGGTGGCCGCCACACCGAGAGCCATCGTCAAGCATCCCGCCTCGCCCGCGGGGATGTCGGGGCGCAGGAGGATCGAGCACAACAGCGACGCCCCCGGCGGCGCGACCCAGCTTCGCCCCAACCTGCCTCGCCCCGTGGTCTGCTCGTCGGCAACCAGCACCTGTTCGGGCCCACCCGCCCGGGCGACGGCGAGCAGGTCGGTGTTCGTCGAGCCCGTCCGTGCAACCCACTCGCGCTTGGAGAAACGGTCTCCTGGGACGGTTCCTTTGGCGCGGCCGGTATCCACGCGGCCACGATAGGGCGTGTTTACAAAGGTGCTCGTAGCAAACCGCGGGGAGATCGCAGTCCGGGTCATCCGGGCCTGTCGGGAGCTGGGGGTGGGCACTGTGGCCGTGTACTCCGAGCTGGATCGGGAGGCGCTCCACGTCCGTCTGGCCGATGAGGCCTACGCGCTCGGTGGACAGACCGCAGCGGAGAGCTACCTGAACACCGAGGCGATCCTCGACGCCATCGGGCGATCCGGGGCCGACGCAGTCCATCCCGGTTACGGCTTCTTCTCGGAGAACAGCGACTTCGCCCAGGTGATCACCGACCGTGGCGTGAGCTTCATCGGTCCCAGACCTGCGGCCATCGACGTGATGGGCGACAAGATCTCGGCCCGTCTCGCGGCGGAGAAGGTCGGCGTGTTCGGGGTTCCCGGCACCACCGAGCTGATCACCGACCCCGCCCAGATCGTGGCCTTCGGGGCGGAGCACGGCTATCCGATCGCCATCAAGGCCGCCTACGGAGGCGGCGGGCGCGGAATGAAGGTGGTCGACTCGGCAGACTCCGCCGCCGAAGCGCTCGAATCCGCGCAGCGTGAGGCGAAGGCGTACTTCGGTCGTGACGAGTGCTACATGGAGCGGTATCTCACCAAGCCCCGCCACGTCGAGGTGCAGGTAATCGCGGACGACCACGGCAACTGCGTCTACCTCGGCACCCGCGACTGCTCGGCGCAACGACGCCACCAGAAGCTCATCGAGGAGGCGCCCGCTGCCGGCATCCCCGACGAGATCCTCCGCCAGATGGGCGAGGCGGCGGTTGCCGTGGCAAAGGGCTGCGACTATGTGAACGCCGGCACCGTGGAGTTCCTCTACGAGGACGGGGGTTTCTACTACCTGGAGATGAACACCCGCCTCCAGGTGGAGCACTGCGTCTCCGAACTGATCACAGGCCAGGATCTGGTCGAGTTGCAGCTGCGGGTTGCCTCGGGTGAAGCGCTGCCGCTGACCCAGGCCGACGTGGAGCTTCGGGGACACGCCATCGAGTGCCGCATCAACGCGGAGGATCCCGCCGAGGGGCGCTTCCTCCCCTCGCCCGGCCCGCTGACCAAGCTGAAGGTGGCCTCCGGCGCCGGGGTGCGTTGGGACGGCGGCTACGAGGCGGGCGACGAGATCAGCCAGTACTACGACAACCTCGTGGGCAAGCTCTGCGTGTGGGCCAAGGACCGCCCCACCGCCATCGCCAGGATGATCCGGGCCCTGGAGGAGACCGTGGTGGAGGGCGTCGCCACCACCATCCCGGCCGACCTCGCCATCCTCCGCCACCCCGACTTCGCTGCGTTCGAGCACTCCACCAAGTGGGTGGAGTCGACCCTGGATCTCACGGGGGTCACGTCGAAAGCGGCGGCGCCTTCTGTCGAGGGGTCCGAGCCGAAGCTGCGCCGCGACATCGACGTGGAGGTGAACGGCAAGCGCTTCTCGGTGGCCATGTGGGTTCCGGAATCCGCCGGCGCCGCAACGGCCACGGCCGGTGGCGCCGCCCGTCGCGCCAAGCCGCGACGTTCATCGGGTGGGTCGGCGGGAGCCGCGGGCTCGGGCACGGTCACCGTGCCGATGCAGGGCACGATCGTCAAGGTGCTGGTGGCCGCAGGCGACGAGGTGAGCGAGGGCGACACCATCTGTGTGCTGGAGGCGATGAAGATGGAGAACAACATCGTCGCAGACAAGGCCGGGACGGTGGCGTCGTTGAAGGTGGAACCGGGCCAGTCGGTCGGCGCCGGCGACCTCATCGCAACCATCGAGTAACCCCTGCGCTTTTGTGGCGCGAGGGAGGCCGAACTTGGCTCTGCTCGCACCTCGGAACGGCAGGGGGAGGGGCTCAGCGGGCGCGGAGGACGATGGTGCCCGCGGCGCGGTCGTGCAGCCCCCGACCCTGCGGGTGGAACAGCGAGGTCAGATACACGTACTGCCCCGCCACCGACAGGATGAACGCGATCATCGAGTCGGAATCGGGTATGGCCAGGAGAACGAACTCGGGCACCGCCGGAACCAGGATCCGAAACGCCGCCTGTTGGGCGTTCGGCTTCCCGTCGTCGCTCACGCGCGCGACTCGCAGTCCCATCACCGCCTTGCCGATGGTTCGACCGAAGATCGAGATGGCCGCCCACTCGTAGACCACCGGCACCAGCGTGCTGAGGACCAGGAACCATCCCGGGGCTTCCAGTCGCACCTCGCCGCCGACCGACCGGACGATGCCCGCAGCGAACGCCCACGCCAGGAACGGCGCCTCGATCACCAATGCGTCGAGCAGGCGGGCGACCAGCCGTATCCAGATCGGCGGGATCGACCCCGGGCCCGAGCCGGCAGAACGCGCGGGCGCGGTTGGCGGTTCCCCGTTCGAGTCGGTCACTTCAGGCTCCGCTTCGTCATTCGGCCGCGTCGGCGAGTGCTTCGGCGAGGGCTGGATGGACCATCAGGCTCTCTGCGATGTCCGACACCCGCAACCCGGCGGTCACCGCCAGGGCGATCACCGAGATCAGCTCCGCAGCGTGACGGCCGACTATCGACCCACCCAAGACCACCCCGGTGGCGGGGTCGGAGACGATCTTGACGAACCCCCTCGTGTCGCCGTTTATCAGCGCCTTTGCGGTGGTGGCGAAGGGGACCTTGGTGACACGTACCTTGCGACCCACGGCGAACGCGTCGGCTTCGGCCAAGCCCACATCCGCGATCTCGGGGTCGGTGAAGATCGCCGATGCGGCCTTGTCGTAGTCGAGGTGGCGGTGGGAGACGATGTGCATGCCCATGACGTGCTCGGCGATCTTGCGCCCCTGCATCGAGGCCACCGACGACAGCGGCAGCTTGCCCGACAGGTCTCCCGCGACATAGATGTGCGCCACGTTGGTGCGAAGGTGGTGGTCGCTGGTGGTCACGTAGCCGCCGTCTCCGACGGCCACGCCGGCGGCCTCGAGTCCGAGGCCCTCGGAGTTGGGTATCGAGCCGATGGCCAACAGGGCGTGGGAGCCCTCCACCACCCGTCCGTCGTCACAGCGCACCACCACACCGTCGTCGGTGCGGTCGAGGCCCACCGCCCGCGCACCCTTCAGGAGCTTCACGCCACGGCGCAGGAAGTCCTCCTCCAGGACGGCGGCCACCTCCGGGTCCTTCTGCGGCAGCACCTGCTGACGTGACACCACGAGGGTCACCTTGGAGCCGAACGACGAGAACATGTGGACGAACTCGACACCCGTGACGCCCGAGCCGATCACCACGAGGTGCCGAGGGAGCTCTCTGGGTGGATACGCGTCGCGGGTGGTGAGCACCCGCTCGCCGTCGGGTTGTGCGAAGTCGGGGATGCGCGGCCTGCTTCCGGTGGACACCAGGATGGCGTCGGCCTCCAGCTCCTCCTCGGAGCCGGAGCCGTCGGGGCCGGTCGTTGCAACGACCACGGTCCGTGGACCGCTGAGCCGGCCTACCCCTTCGATGATGCGGACCCCCTGGCTTTCGAGCAGTTGCCGACCCACCGTTGCCAGCCGGCCCACGATGCCCCCGATGCGGGTCCGCAGCAAGGGAAGGTCCACCTCGGGAACGTCGACCTGCACCCCCATCTCCGCTGCGGCCGAGATGTCCTCATACGCCGCTCCGGTGGCGATCATCGCCTTGGAGGGCACGCAGTCCCACAGGTGCGCGGCGCCGCCGACGACATCGCGCTCTATGAGGGTGACCTCGGCGCCCAGGCGAGCGGCGTAGGTCGCTGCCTGCGTGCCGGCGGGGCCGCCCCCGATGATGACGAACCGCAGGGCCATGGGTTTGGAGGCTATCGGGACGATCAGCGGTCCCGGGCGTTGCCCCACCGTCATGTTGACCGTGCCACAAGGGCGGATATGTTGAACCGGTGGAGAACGAGGACCCCACCGAAGTGGCTGCCCGACTCGAGGCAGAGCTGGTCGAGCTACGCCAGGACCTGTGGCGGGCCCGTGACGCGGTCATCGGTGCCACCGCGACCGCCGGGTCCTACAGGGCCCGGAACAAGGAGTTGGAGATGCTCGTCCACCAGCTTCGGGCAGAGGTGGCGCGTCTGGATAGGGCGTTGAGCGATCGTGGCGGGCCGGATCTGACAGCGAAGCTGAAGAGGGCCGCACGCGATCCCGCGGCGGTGGCCCGACGCCTGTTGCGCTGAGCCCACCCGGTCCGGCTCAGCGAGTGGGACCGTCGAGGATCTCCTCGAGGAGTAGTCGAGTGACCGGACGCAGGTGATGCGGCGCGTAGAACCGCTCCACGAGATCGGTCGCTTCCGCCGACGACTCCAGGCCGAGGACGTCCGCAAGCGTGCGAAGGTCCTCTCCGTCGGTCTCTATTCGGGCAGCCTGCGCCTTCATGGCGAACAAATATTCGGCCGATGCCACACCGACGTGGATGCCTGGTGCGGAAAAGGTTCCGATCCCTTCGATCGGTGGATGGCGATCGGGCAGCAAGCCCTTCACCGCGTCGTTGAGCCAGTCCGACGCCAGTTCGTGATCCGCCGCCATCCGAGCCGCCTCTTCGTAGATCTCCGACTTCGGTTCGAAGACGGCATCGACATCCCTTGTGACGCGATCGCGGAGATACGCGATCGCCATTGCGGCACCGCCCACCAGGTAAAGCCGACCCTCGATCCCGCGGGCAGACAGCCGTTCGCCCAGTTCGGTGAGCAGCAGGCGGATCCGGCCTGCGTCCAGGTGTGGATCGGAGCTCACACCGCCGCCAGATCCGCGGGGTCGACCATGATGCCCCTCACTTGCAACGAGATCGGCGAACGGGCGAACACGTAGGCATCGAGCCCTGGCGACGGGGTCAGGAACCAGAAGGTGTCCAACGTCCCCTTGCCGACCCAGGTGGGCGGGGTTCCGCCGTCTTCGAGGAACATCGACTCCACCACGCCCGCCACCAACAGATCCCAGCGTCGGTCCCCCGTCGTAGTGGGTGCGGCGAAGAACGCCGCGTGGTCTGCGGCCGACTCGAGCTGCGACGAGTCTGCTCGCATCTGTCGGACGAGCCGAAGCATCTCTGCGCTGGAACGGCCCTCCCGCAGACCCGAGCGGATCGCTGCCGCGACGCCCGGCACCGTGAGCAGTCGACTCGTGTGGATGACGCTGGCCGAGCCGGCGGCGATTGCCGCCTGAAGGCGGGTGAGCGTTGTCTTGTTGGGCCGTTTGGCATCCCGTTCGTACGCGGACACGTTGGTCCTCGATGTCCCAGCGGCTCGCGCGACCTTCTCCAGTGTCAGCCCGGCTGTGCGTCGGGAGTCGCGAAGCAGATGCCCTTCCACTGACTCAACATATCACGTATCACATATCACTCGATGGTCACGGAGCCACACGTGAGCAACGAGTTGGGCTGGGACCCGAGGGCATCGAGAGCGAACACACACACCTCGTGCGTGCCGACAGGAAGCGTTGGAGAGCGCCACCTGAAGCCGTGTGCAGCCCCGTAGCCGGCGAATGCCGCTCCAACATCGAGGCGTGGGTCGTCGGCCCAGCCCGCGTTCGCGCCGACACCATCGACATACACGTGGATCTCGGTGCTCGCGGCGGTGTCCGGATCGATTGCCCAACCCTCGACAACCACCCGGCGCCCGCTGCGCGCGATCGCGTCCACCCACCCGATGGGTGGCCCCGACGGTGTCCCAACGCGCCGGCACGCGAGCAGGCGGTTGGGGTCGCCTGTCACGTCGATGGCGAAGACACACACCTCATGTCCTCCGGGCGACAGTCCGCTGCGGGAGGCCGCGAACCCGTGGCGTGGCCCGTACCCCGGGTGCTGGGCGGCCACGTCGGGGCGATCCACCGTGGTCGGCCCCAGGTCCACACCCACCCCGTCCACGTACAGGTGGATCGGGATCGCGCTCGACACGTCGGGGTCCACCGCCCAGCCACCGACATCGAGGGTGCCGTCCGGTCCGGGCTCGATCCTTTCCACGTTGCCGATGGGAGCGCCTCGGGGCGGCAGCAGGTCGCGACATCCCAACAGGGCGTTGGTGCCCGGGCCTTCGTTGATCGCGAACACGCACACACGATGCGGCGCGTCGCTCACCTGCGTCGTCCAACTGAACCCGTGACCAAGGCCCGACAACGGGAACGGCCCTACCAGATCACCACGCTCCTCGGACGTGCGGCCCAGGTTCGTGCCTACGCCATCGACGTACACGTGGGTCTCCAGTGGATCGCGGACATCAGGGTCCACCGACCAGCCGCGTACCGTGAGCTGCCCATCGGGTCCGAGACCAGCGATGTCGATCATGCCGGTCGGCGCGCCAGTGGGAACCGTGACGTCGCTACATCGCAGGAGCCGATTCGACCCTGGACCCTGGTTGATCGCGAAGACGCACAGCCGATGCAGCCCCGGCGACTGGCCCTCGAACACATGGCTGAACCCATGGGCGGCACCCGTTCGTGGAAACGTGGCAGCCAGATCGGGGCGGTCGTCGGACGCCGGGCCGAGGTTGTGGCCGACGCCGTCCAGGTAGGCGTGGATCTCCACCGACGCAGAGGTGTTCGGGTCGATCGCCCAGCCCCGCAACAGGATGGCCCGGGACCCTCCCGCCGTGTCGACGACACCGGCCGGCGACGACGCCTCCGGGTAGCGCAACGCCACCAGCGCCCGAAGCTCCTCGATCTTCGCTGCCAGCGCGGCGCCCGGACACGCCGTCGAGCCCACATCGCGGTGGCGGACCACTCGGGGGAAGTTGCGGGTGACCCCCGCGGGGATCGTGGGGCTGCCGTTCGACGTGTAGTCCACAGAGGACGCCGGATCCACGCCGTAGTTCGCGAACTTCCAGGCGATCACCTCGGCGACGCCGCGCATCGACTCGGCGGTCGGCGAGGCGGCCGAGAAGTCGCCCAGGACCATGATCCCCACGTTGGCGGTGTTGAACCCCTCGGAGTGGGCGCCAACCGACAGCCGGTCGATGCTGCCGTCACGCCCCTCCCAGATTCGCCCGAAGCGATCGACGACCAGGTTGTACCCAAGATCCGACCACCCTCGGCCTGCCATGTGGAAGGCCTGCAACGATCTCAGGATCCCCGCCACGTCAGCGGGCCCGTAGGCGTTCGCCGTGGCGGAGTGGTGGACGACGGCCATCTTCAGCTCTGACGCTTCGCCGATCTGCGCGGAGGGTGCCCGGGCACCCCACTCTGCTCGGGATCGGATCGCGGGCTGGTTCAGTGTGCCTGCGCCCGCCGTCGGGGCATCGAGGTTGACCCGACCGCCGGTCGGTCGCACGAGCAGCACATCCGCGTCGGGTCGCGAGCCGGCGGGGAGCCTCACCTGATACCCCGTCGCCTCCCCAACCCAGATCGGATCGGTGACCACCTCGACGCTTTCGTCATCCGAGGCGATCGGCGGGGCGGCTTCGGTGCTGTCGGGATCAGGACCGTGGCCCTCGTCGACCTCGAGGTCGCGCCATTCCGACCATCCTGCCGAGCCCTTCCAACGGACCGAGATCGGACCGGGCACCGATCCGGCGGCGACGCTCACCCCGAGCGTGTTGAACGAAGTAGTGGAGACAGGTCCCGAGTCGAGCCCGGCCGACCTCTCCGTCGTTGAGGGGAAGCGGAGACGCTCGCGGACCACCCCCTGGTCGGCAACCCAGCTCAGGCTCGGAGCCACGACCGCGAGGAGGCATCCCCCGATGACCGCGGCGGCCGCCAGCACCGCTGTGCGCCGCGGGGGCCGATCAGCGGGCGACATCGGAGTCGACCACCACCTGCCACGGAGCCACGCCGGGATCCACCGGCGGGTTGAGCGGTATGACGCAGCGGTCCTCGATGCGCCGCTCGACGCAATCCGCTCCGGGTCCCCACTTGAGGACCGGCCTCGGCGTGATCGGGAAGTCCAAGGGCCGCGCCACCACGATCCACACCAACAGCACGCACTTGGAGGCGGCGATGATCCGACGGGAGGGTCGAGCCGAGATCAGGCCGATCAGCAAGGCCGCCGCCGGGATGGCCGTGTAACGCTCGGGGAGCAGCGGCGCAGCGGGCCCGAGGCTCATGAAACCGGCTAGACAACTCGCCGCGGCCACGCCGACGAGCAGGATCGAGGTGGACGGGCGGTGACCGCCGATCAGCACCACCGCGGCGATGAGGCCGGCGATGACGATCAGCACCTGTGCGGCGAGAGGGAAGCCGGCCAACAGGTTCGCGGGTCGATCGACGTAAGGGCCCGACAACACGAACGGCCCGAGTGTGCGCTCGACGCTCCAGCGGACCAGGGTGACCGGCCAGGGCAGATCGCCGCCGTCCAGCGACCGCTCGGCGTGGATCAACACCCATCCCTGGATGCCTGCAGCTGCCCACCACACCGCCGCGATCACGAGGGAGTGGATCGAGCGGGTGCGCCACCAGCGGAACACCACGAACGGGGCGAGTACCACACCGTTTGCCCCGCTCAGCACCAACAGGGCCACCGCCGCCGCCTCCGACACCTTCCCCACCGTCGTCGAGGGGTCGTCCAACAGGATGGTTAGCAGCAGGCCGATACCGCACCACCAGATCACGTTCGTGAGCGTGGCGTGCAGCTCGGCCACCCGGGGCAGGCAGATCAGCCCCACGAACACGGCGATGCGGGAGACCCAGGTGGGCAGCAGCCACGAGGAGCGTCGACTCAACACCAGCGAACAGCAGGCCACTGTGATGACGGCGGATCCGAGCGCGTACACCACGGGTGTCCACCGGAACGGCAGCCAGCTCGCGACCATCGCCAACAGGCGTGGCGAGATGTGGAGGTAACCGGCGTAGGAGTCGTTGACAGCCCTCCAGCCACGCTCGAGGCTCTGGCTCAGGAAGATGGTGCCGTCCTCGGCCCACAACGACGCAGAGGAGATCGCCGAGGGACGGCGCAGCAGGTACAACCCCACGCCGAGGGCGACCGCCACTGCGGTGCGGCGTTGCGGCGACCCTGGCGGCACCCAGTCCCGCCACAACGCAACCGTCTCGGCCACGCGACGGCCGGTCCCCCCGGCCTCTGGCTCCTCCACCGGCGCGGGGGCCGGCTCGTCGCCCGCTTCGGTCCCCGCGTCCTCGCCCGGGGATTCCTCGTTCAGATGAGCCCGTCCTCGACTGCCTGGACGATCCAGGGGATGACTGCGTCGAGGGTCTGATCGAGCGTGGTGGTGCACTCGAAGCCCAGCACGTTCTTGGCCTTCTCGACCGAAGGCACCCGCTTCTGGACGTCGTGCTCGAAGGGGTCGTCGGACACATACGCGAAGGGGACATCTGGGCCGTTGATCCGCGCCCAGATGTTCTCGGCCAGCTCCAAGACGGTGGTGGACTCAGGAGTCGAGATGTTGAAGTCCTCGTTCAGCGCGGCAGGATGGCTCATGCAACAGACGATGCCCTTGGCGAGGTCCTCTCCGAAGGTGTAGTGCCGGATCTGGTTGCCCTCGCCGAGGATGTGGAGCGGGTTCTGCCCCTTGACGACCTTCTGGACGAGATCGGGGACGACGTGGCTCATCGCGAGCTTCACCGATCCGCTCGCCACCTCGACCTCACCAAGAGCCCGCACCTCGCCGATGCCCACGCAGTTGAACGGGCGCACGATCGTGAAGGGCAACTTGTACTGATCCCAGGCAGCCTGCGCGAAGTACTCCACTGCCAACTTCTGGAAGCCGTAGGACGACAACGGCGGTGGCACCTTGCGCTGGTCGCCTTCGACCGAGGGCCAGTGGTCGGTGGACTCGAACACCATCGAGGACGACAGGTAGGTGACCTTCTCCAGTGGCATGCCGCGGCGTCGCGCCTCGATCGCGGCGTCACAGCTGGCGCCGATGATCCGCTCGTTCTTGGCGAGCAGGTCGTAGGCGTACTCGTGGAAGTAGGAGATGCCGCCGATCAGCGCTGCTCCGGCGATCATGTGATCGCAACCGTCCAGCAGCTCGACCATCAGGTCGGTGTCCTGGGCGTCGCCCTCGACGAAGGTGTAGTCGGGGTTGTCGTCGAAGGTGCGGATGACCCGGCCGTACTTCGAGAGGTTGTCGATGCCGACCACCTGATGGCCCTGTGAAAGCAGTTCGTTCACGACGTAACCGCCGATGAATCCGGAGGACCCGGTGATTAGGACCTTGCTCATTGGATTGGGGTTCCTTCTGTGGAGGTGCGGGCAGCGAGGCTCTCTGCACTTAGGCGGGGGCCGTACGCGAAGCGATACCAGTGCAGGTAGCGGGGCAGCCACGACGCCAGCTTGAAGTTCGAGGTGCCGATGTCGCGGTCGAGCCAGATCGTCGGGACCTCGGCCACGTACGCGCCGCAGCGACGGGCCTTGGCGACGAGTTCGATGCCGATCTCGAAACCGGCCTCGGATTCGATGCCGACCTTCTCGACCCAGTCCCGGCGGTACGCCTTGAACGAGTTGGTGGCGTCACGGGTACCGACTCGCGCGAACCAGTACAGGCTGAGCCCGGCCCCCCGCGACAGAAGCTGCTTGAACCACGGTCCGCCGACCTGGGCACCACCGGGCATGTAGCGCGACGCAGCGACGATGGTGCAGCCCCGTTCGATCAGGCGGACCATGTGCTCGATCGACTCGGGGTCGTCGGAGCCGTCCGCCATCGTAACGATCACGCAGTCGGCCTTCGCCGCGTCGAAACCTGCGCGGATCGCCTTGGCGGGACCGCGGCCGAGTTCGTTGAGGACCCCGCGGACGCGTGGGTCACGCTCGCCGAACGCCTCGACGAACGGCACCGAGCTGTCATCGAGCGAGTCGTAGACGACCAGTACCTCGATGGGGATCGTCACGATGTCGACGATGCGCTGGAGGCATGGCACGATCGCCTCGGCCTCGTTGTAGACGGGGATGACGATCGACGCCCGCAGCTCGCGGGTCGCGGCGTCTCGAAGGTCGAGTGCTGCTGCCACGTCGGTCACGTGGTGATCCCGTTGCCGAACACGTTCCAGACATCCACCGTCGGCTGCGTAGGTGCGAGCCGACGGTAGCGGTCGTGTGGCGCCCCCACGAAGAGCACATCGGCCCGGTCGAGCACCTCTTCGAGTGAGACGAGTTGATCGTCGGTGGTCACATACGGGTCGGTGCAGAGCACTTCACGGGAGCGGAACCGCAGGATGCGCTTCAGCTTGTAGCTGAGCGACGAGCGGGCGTCGTCGCTCTCGCCCTTGAAGGCCATCCCGAGGATGCCAACGACCTTGTCGGACAGGTCGTAGCGGTCGTCCGCCCGTGACACGAGATACAGCGGCAGTCCTTCGTTCACCAGCATCGAGGAGTGACCGAGGGTGAAGTTGTTGTTGTTGAAGGCCGCGAGCTGCATCGTGTCCTTGAAGAGACACGGCCCCGCAGCGAAGCCCGCCCCCGGCAGGTCGGCCGCACGAGGGTAGTTGTGGGTGAGCGCATTGCGTATGTGCTCGTAGTCCAGGCCGTGCTCGTTGGCCACCATGAAGAACTGGTTGGCGATCGCGAACTTGATGTAGCGGTAGGAGTTGGTGAAGAGCTTGGCGAGCTCGGCCTCTTCGGGCGCGAGGCGTACCAGGTCGTCGGCGATGCGGCCGAAGAGGGCCTCGGCCCGCCCGAAGGAGCGCTCGGTTCGAGCGGAGACGAGCTGAGGCAAGGCCCCCAGCTCGACCATTGCCTTGCCTTCGGCGATGCGTTCGGGGCAGAAGGTCACGTCCAGGTCGAGGCCGAGGCGGGCTACGAGCTGTTCGACCAGCGCGGTGACACCGGGGTAGATGGTGCTCCGCAGCACGAGGTGCTGGCCGTCGACGAGCTGGTCCGCGAACGCTTCGACTGCGGCGGGCACCGCGAACAGGTCGGGGTTGAGGTGCTCGTCGACCGGAGTGCCGATCACCACCACAACGTGTTCGGCACGGCCGATCTCGGAACGATCCGAGGTGGCACGCAACGCCCCCGAGGCCACCACACGCCGAAGCACATCGGGGGCATCCGGTTCGTCGAAAGGCATCTCCCCGTCGTTGACCAGGTCGACAGCCGCCTTGTTGACGTCGTAGAGCACCACCCTCGCGCCGCGATCGGCGAAGACGATGCCAAGGGGTAGGCCCACATGGCCACACCCGCCCACGATCACCAGATCGGTCTCAAAATCGCTCACGGATCCTCCGGCCAGACACCACGCGGACGACCGTCTCCGGCGCTCGCGAGCGGATGAGTCTAGGCGAGGCACCGTCATCTCCCCAGCCTGAACCCACCCGAACGGTCGCTGAGGGGCCGGGTCAGTCCGCCTGCAACCGCGCCACCACCTCGGCGAGCGGTTCGCGGAAGTCCCGTAGCGGCTCGATGCCAGAGTGTCGCAGGGCGAAGTTCTCCAGCACCGAGTTCGCCGGCCGCGGCGCCATCGGTGGAGCGTCCGGCGGACGGCCGGCCTCGAACTGAGCAGTGGAGATCGGCTGGACCCGATCAGGGTCGTGGCCCGCCGCGGCCATGATCTCGCGCACGAAGCCGTACCAGCTCACCGCTCCGGCGTTGGTCACGTGGAACACCCCGGGCATGCGGGCGACACCCACGCGCACCAGCATCGCCGCGAGGTCCCCGGCGAAGGTGGGATGGCCCAGCTGATCGTCGACGAAGCTGAGCGTGTCGCGCTCCGCGGCCACCTTCAGGACCGTCTTGACCATGTTCGATCCGTGCGCGCTGCACACCCACGACGTGCGCGCCACCGTCCAGGCCGGGTCCAGCTCACGCTCGCCGCCCAGCTTCGAGCGCCCGTAGACCGACTGCGGGTTCGGTTCGTCCCACTCGAGGTAGGGCCCGTCCTTGGTCCCGTCGAACACGTAGTCGGTCGACACGTACACCACGTGCGCCCCGACCCTGCGCGCTCCATCCGCGATGAACCGGGTCGCCAGGCAGTTCACCCGGTACGCGGTCTCTGGTTCGGACTCGCAGCGGTCGACCGCGGTGAACGCTGCGCCGTGGAACACCAGATCCGGCGCCACCGAGGTGATCGCCCCCAGAACTGCGTCGCGATCGGTGAGGTCGCAGTTGTGCAAGTCGAGACCCACCACGTCGTGGTGGCGTTCCAGCAGCGGCATCAGCTCGCTGCCGAGCTGGCCCTTGCTGCCCGTGACGACGATGCGCACCGGAGCCTCAGCGGTTCTTCACGCGGTCGCGGAGCGGCTTCCACCACCACTCGTTGTCGAGGTACCAGCGGATCGTCTCCGCGATGGCATCCTCGAAACCCAACTGTGGCGCCCACCCCAGAGCAGCGACCTTCTCGGTGGCGATCGAATAGCGCCGGTCGTGGCCCTTGCGGTCCTCGACATACTCGACAGAGGACTCGTCCTTGCCGAGGGCGTCGAGGATCACGTCGGTTATCTCACGGTTCGTGTGCTCGTTGCCGGCGCCGATGTTGTAGATCTCGCCCACCACGCCCTGCCGCAGGACCAGGTCGACCCCGCGGCAGTTGTCACGGACGAACAACCAGTCACGCACGTTCAGCCCGTCGCCGTAGAGCGGCACCCGTCCGCCCTCCAGCAACGTCGTGACGAAGTAGGGGATGAGTTTCTCGGGGAACTGGTAGGGCCCGAACTGGTTGGAGGAGCGGGTGATCACCACCGGCAGGTCGTAGGTCTCGCGGTACGCCATGGCGATGAGGTCCGAGCCCGCTTTGGCCGCCGAGTAGGGCGAACGCGGCGACAGCGGGTCTCCCTCGGTGAAGCTCCCCTCCTCGATCGATCCGTACACCTCGTCGGTGGAGATGTGCAGGAACCGCTCCACGCCGACCTGGGCCGCGATGTCGCACAGCACGTTGGTGCCGTCGCAGTTGGTGCGTACGAACACGTCGGGGTCCAGCAGAGACCGGTCCACGTGGCTCTCCGCCGCGAAGTGCACCACCGCGTCGTGGCCCGGCAGCGCCGCGGCGACCGCCTCACGGTCGCAGATGTTGCCGTGGACGAAGCGCAGCCGGTGGTTGCCCGCAGGGTTCAGGTCGCGCAGGTTCTCGAGGTTGCCGGCGTAGGTGAGCGCGTCGAAGACCGTGACCTCGTCGTCGGTGGTCTGCAAAACATGGTGGACGTAGTTGGATCCGATGAACCCGGCGCCGCCGGTGACGAAGAGCTTCACGGACGGAGACGGTAGTGGGGTTGCCACATCGGCTCGATGTCTGCCCGGTGCGGGTTGTTCCGATCGCGTTCGGACAGGATCGGATCGACGACACCCCAATCCGCGTCCACGGCCGGGTCGTCCCAGGCGACTCCGAGCTCGTCCGCGGGGTTGTAGTAGCCGTCCACCAGGTAGGTGATGGCCATGTCGCTGAGCGACGCGAAGCCGTGCGCGACGCCCGGCGGGATGAACACCCCGAGGTGGTTGTTCTCACCGCCGCCGACCTCGCCCAGGTCCAGGCACAGCGTCGCCCCGTCTGTCGGGCTGCCCTGGCGGAGGTCGTGCAGCACAACCCGGGCGTGACCGAACGGCACGTACCAGTAGTCAGCCTGGTGCAGGTGGTAGTGCAGGCCCACGAGACATCCTGCGATGCGGTTGCCTCGGTTGCCCTGCACCATCTCGCGGCCCTGGGGGAACCACTCGCGACGGTACGTCTCGATGAAGTACCCCCGCTCGTCGCCGAAGCGCGTGGGCTCCACCAGGTACACCCCGGCTATGCGGTCGGACTCGGTGACGGTGGCCAAGGTTCCTCCAGCTACTCCAGGTCGATCGAGCAGTGGTCGCCGATCATCAGGCGCGTCGCCTTCGGCCGAGCACCGCTGCGGTGCACCTCGGTATCACGACCTATGAGCGAGTCGACGAGGCGGGGTACGTCGTCGATGCGGGCCCGCTCGAGGACCACCGAGTTCTCGATCTCGCTGGCGGTTATCTCACAGCCCGCAGCGATCGCCGTGTACGGCCCCACGTAGCTGTCGACGACCCGGGTGCCGGCACCGATGATCGCGGGGCCGCGCACGCGGGAGTGCACCAGCTCCGCACCGGCCTCGATCACGACACGCCCGTCCACCTCGGAGCGCTCGTCCACGACACCGTCGATCCGACCTTCGAGATCGTCGAGCACGCGACGGTTCGACTCGAGCAGCGGGTCCTTCTTGCCGGTGTCGAGCCACCAGCCTTCGAGCAGGTCGTGGCGCACCGGGCGGTCGTGGTCGATCAGCCACTGGATGGCGTCGGTGATCTCCAACTCGCCTCGCGGGGACGGCTCGATCGCCGCGACAGCCTCGTGGATCGCCGTGGTGAACAGGTACACGCCGACGAGCGCCAGGTTCGACGGCGGATCCTCGGGCTTCTCGACGAGATGCACCACATGGCCTGCCTCGTCCACCTCCGCTACACCGAAGCGGTGCGGGTCGGGCACCTCGCACAGCAGGATCTGCGCGGCCGGGGCACGGTGGTCACCGTCGAAGCTGGGCTGTTCGGCCCGCAGCCGGTCCGCCTCGAACCGCTCGATGAACCCGCCGAGGCCCTGCTGCAACATGTTGTCGCCCAGGTACATCACGAAGTCGTCGTCACCCAGGAATTCACGCGCGATCAGCACGCAGTGCGCGAGACCGAGTGGCGCGTCCTGGGGTATGTAGGTGACGCGCACCCCGAAGCGGGAACCGTCGCCGACCGCCTCGCGAACCTCGGGCCCGGTCTCACCGGTGATGATGCCTATCTCGGTGATGCCCGCTGCGGCCATGTCCTCGATGCCGTAGAACAGGATCGGCTTGTTGGCGACCGGCACGAGCTGCTTCGCGCTGGTGTGGGTGATCGGCCGCAGCCGTGTGCCGGCGCCGCCGGAGAGGATGAGGCCCTTCACGGACCCCAAGGTCTAGCAAGCCCACGCCGCACCCGGGGAGTCGACTGCCCTCATTGGCGGCTTCGATAGCGTCGGCGACGGTGACCACGACCACAGAAACCGTCTCGAAGAGCACTTCCCGGGTTCGCGTTCGACGAAGCTCGATGATCCTGGCGTTGGCGTTCGCGGTGGCGGCCACCCTCGTCGCGGTGGATGCGGCACCGGACGGAAACCTCCACACCGGCGATACGGACATCGTCGCCCATGGGGCCAAGGTCGCACTCGACTGCATCCACCTCGGCACCTGGTCCGGCTGCGGCAAGAGCAGCCCGGACCGCACCGATGTCGGGCCGTACCCCCTGCTCCAGTACATACCGGCCGCTGCCCTTACCAAGATCACCGGGTCTGAGGCCGATGTCGTGTCGGGGCTCGGCCGCGTGAACTTCGTCGCGTTCGTAATCGCTGTGATCGTGGTCGGGCTCGTAACCCGCAGGCGATCGCAACATCCCGCCGCCGGGGCACTCTGTTTGGCCTTCGTCGTTCTTTCGCCGCTGTGGTACTACGCAACAGCCGGCTTCGGTGAGATGCTGTCCGCGGTCGCTCTGATGGCGCTCGCCCTGGCCGTCGTCGAGAGGCGGCCGGCGCTGATCGTCGCCACCATGTTCCTAGCGGGGATCTCCAAGGAAACCCTCCCCTACTTCGCTTTCGCCCTGGCAGTTCTGTTGGGCACGAGCCGACAGGACCGTTGGCTACCCCCTCGGCGGGTGTTGCTGCCCGCCGCGGGCGGTGCAGTCGCCGCATTCGCCGCCAACAGCGTTTTCAACATGTTCCGCTACGGCACCCTGGACAACCCGTTCTACCTCCGGGATCTATTCAGGGTGCCCGACGCCGGTCGGGCGATCCGCCACTACCTGCTGATCCTGTTCTCCCCGAACGCGGGAGTGCTCGCCTTTTGGCCGGCGCTGCTCATCGCCGTGGCGATTGCGTTCGCCGCCGCGCTCGGAGCACGCCGGACAAAGGAGGTGCCGCAGCTTCTCCGCTGGCTCGGGCTCCTGGGTTGGCCTCTCGCCTTCTTCGCTACCGCTTCCATCTGGTTCTCACCGTTCGGATGGATCGCCTGGGGTCCACGCCTGGAGGTCCCCGTACTGGCGGCGTGGGCGATCGGTACGGTGCTCGTCGCTCCACGGGAGGTCCTCGACCGTTTGGCGCGATTCGTGCGGACCGGTCCGCGCATGGCCGTGGCGGCCACCTTCGGGACCATCCTGGCATTGGCACCCGCGGCAGGCCCTTGGTCATACGGACTCGCCATCGAAACTCTGATCGAAGCGGACGGATCCTGCCCCCGGCTCACCGAAATAGCGATCGAACGGAACAGCCGCCAGTACTACCGGTGTGTGGGTCACTTCGGCTGGAGACGGCCCGGGAGCGTGCTACTGCGGTCGGCTGACCCACCGACGGCTCCCGCCGTGGCCGCCCAGGTTGCTGTGGCGATGATGGCAACCGTGCTCACTGTCGAACTCGCGTACGGCGGGTCACATCAGGCCGGGCTTAGGGGGGAATCCGAGGCCGACGGGTAGGATCCGCCATCGTGCTCCCAGCCTCCGCAACCCTCGACACGAAGCTGAACGGCTGCCTGTCGGTCGTCATGCCGTGCTACAACGAGCAGGCCACCGTCGATCAGGTATGCAAGCGAGTTCTCGACTCGCCGTTCACCGGAGAGCTGATAATCGTCGATGACGGTTCAACCGACGACACTGTTGCGGTAGTCGAGAGGATCGAGGACCCGCGGATCCGACTCGTCCGACAGCCCCACAACCGCGGCAAGGGCGCCGCGATCCGCCGCGGCCTGTCGCTCGTGACACGGCCCTTTGTCGTGATCCAGGACGCGGACCTGGAGTACGACCCCGACGATTGGGCCGACCTGTTGGGTCCGCTCGCCTCCGGGTCGGCCGACGTGGTCTACGGCAGCCGTTTCGCCGGCGGAGCGTCTCACCGGGTTCTCTACTACTGGCACGCGGTCGGAAACCGGTTCCTCACCACGGTTTCGAACATGTTGACGAACCTGAACCTGACCGACATGGAGACCTGCTACAAGATGTTCCGCCGCGAGGTGGTGGCCTCCCTCGTGATCGAGGAGGACCGCTTCGGCATGGAGCCCGAGATAACCGCGAAGGTGGCGGCGGCAGGGTGGCGGGTATTCGAGGTGGGGATCTCCTATGACGGCCGCACCTACGACGAAGGCAAGAAGATCGGGTGGAAGGATGGCGTGCGTGCGATGTACTGCATGCTCGTCCGATACGCCCCCTGGTGGTCGGGGCTTCGCCGGCGCCACGCCCGCAAGGCGGCGATTGTCCGGACAGAGGCCGAGGCGGAGTTGGTGGAGTCCCTCGACAGCCTGGACGACGCCACGAACTACGCGGAATGGATCCATGATCAGATCAGGCCGCATCTCGGCAATTCGGTCATCGAGGTCGGCGCCGGTCACGGGACCTTCACCCGAATCCTCGCCCAACAGCGCGACGTGATCGCTCTCGAGCCTTCTCCGATGTCGGTCGAGCGGCTGCGCGCCGCTGTCGAGGATCACCCTCGGGTAACGGTCGTCCAAGGCGACCTCGGCCACCTTCCCCCCGGGATCGAAGCGGATTCGGCGATCTTCGTGAACGTGCTGGAACACATCGACGACGACCACGACGCGCTACGGGCAGTCGGGCGGGCACTGGGAGCGGGCGGCACTGTCGTGGTGCTCGCGCCCGCGCTCGAGTTGCTCTACAGCCGCTTCGACGCAGCGGTCGGCCACCATCGCCGTTATCGACGCAGCGAGTTGGCTGCGCTGTTCGACCAGTGCGGATACGACGTGTTGGCCTGTCGGTACATGAACGCTCCCGGCGCTCTCGCCTGGTTCCTCTACGCGAAGCTGCTCCGCCTGACGCCAACCCAGAGCGGTCCTGCCCTCGCGTACGACCGCATGGTCGTACCAATCATTCGGCGGATCGAGTCACGTTGGGAACCGCCTGTCGGCCAGTCGCTTCTCTGTGTGGCACGAGTGCGCGCAAACGATGTCGCCGACCTGCCGATCGTTCTTCCCGAGCCTCAGCCGCGCACCATCACGACCGCGCCGTCGTCGTAGACCACCGCGTCTCTCGGCGGTGTCTCGCCGGGGCCGTACACAACTATCAGCCGCCCAGGGGAACGACTGTCGCAGATCAGCTCATCGGTGACGAGGATCTCCCAAACAGGGTTGAGCACGCACACTTCACGCCCGCGTCGACGGAGTTGCTCGACCAGACCCAACGCCCAGGGCCACCCCGGCGTCGCGAACTCGAGGCGCACGGCACCCGGACCGATGCCCTTCACGAACTCCGGCCCACGGAACCCTCGGTAAGGGTTCGCGATTGCCGCGGTAGCGATGGTCAAAGCACCGCAGGCCACCACAACGAGAGCGCCCAGCCCTCGGCGCCACACGAGTTCCGGCACCCTCTCGACCAGCCCCAGCAGCCCTGCGGACCCGGACCACAACACGAGCACCGGGCCGGACAAGGCGAACAACCCGATGTAGGGCTCACCGAGGTTGTCCACCCCCCGCTGTGCGTATAACAGGACCAGCGCAGCTTCGAGGACGACCACCACGGCAATCCCCGCCAAGGGCAGCCGCCAGCGTCTCACAACCCAGCCTGCCGTTCCCGCCGCCACCCCCGAGGCGAACGCGATGAGGGCCGCACCCGCTGCGGCATCACGAGTCCAGTAGTGGCCGAGGAAGCGTAGGACATCACCGAAGGAACGCTGCTGGAAGCCCTGTCGATCACCCGCGTAATTCGCGTAACGCTCCAGTTCACCAGGCCAGCTGTAAACCAGGTTCAACACGACCGGGAGCGCGAAGGCCACCACAACGGCACTCGCCCACGCCCACGGAATCCACTCTCGCCGCAGCAGTTCCACGCTAACCCCACGGCGACGCAGCAGGATCCCCGTGGCGACGGCAACGAGCACCGTCACCCCGACGAACATCACGAACGACACATGGCCGTGAACCAGCAGGCCACCGCTGAAGGCGAGGTAGCGGAGGTCGTGTCGCGACGCGGTGAGCACCGATGCGGCTGCGACGCACAACAGAAGGAACGGGGCGATGTAGGTATGAGGCATCCATGTGGAGGAGAGTCCCCAGGGTTCCCAACGGTTGATCACAAACACGACAGCGGGCAACGCCAACGCAGCCGCCGTCGAGCCGAGCCGTCGACGCACTATCGCCGCGGCCGCCCCGATGCATGTGGCGTTGAGCAGAAGGACTCCCAGGAACTGGCCGTTGAACGGTGTGGGCACCACGCCGAGGATCCGATGGAACAGCGCTTGGCCGAACGCCTGCGCATCGAGGATCGCGGGGCCTGGATGGTGGAAGCCCACCCTCGAGTAGTTGCCCACCAGGAGCCGACCGTCGAGGGCCCTGTCGATGAGGATCGAATTCGCGGCGAAGTCACCGTCCTCGTAGATTCGGGATCCCAACAGGTTGCGATTGGCTGCAACGGTTACGATCAGCCAGCAAAGACCCCCGAATGGGCCCACCAGATCATGTGGTTTCCACCATCGACGCGGATCGTCCGAGGTGGTAAGCGCCGCTACCATCACGGCCACCCTATGACGGCGGACGAACGAGATGAGTGACAGCGCCTGGTCCCGAGCCATGGCAGAGATCCGACACCGGGTCGAGGCCGGACGAGCGAACGGACGCTATCCGGAGGACCTCGACGATCAGCTCGCCTCGCAGTTCGCCCGGGCGGCGAAAGACCCCCTCACCTTCACAGCACTTTCTGCGCTGACCCGCCGGGTGGAGGACCTCCGTGCCCTACGTTTCGGCCGAAACCGGATTGGCCTGACTTCGACAATGCCCGGCGGCGCGCAGTTGCATCGCATCATCGGCATCGCTGTTTCCAGATCGATAAGTGGTGTTCTCCAGCAGGTCGCAGAGCTGAGCAGAGGAACCGCTGACGCACTCGACGGGGTCGTGGCAGCCCTCGAGGAACAGCGGGCGATCATCACGAACGACCTCTTCGGCGACATCGACGCCGTCCACGCACGTCTCGTGGCCGCGGAGCACCGCCTTGCCCGCCTCGAGGCCCAGGCGAGCCCTGCAGGCGCCGACGACCCAGTCTGAACGGATGCGAATCAATCAGGTTCTCGCTGGGGCCGCCGCGGGCGACGCGATAACGCGCATCGCATTGAACACTCGCGCGTTGCTTCGCCGATACGGCGACTCCGAGGTCTTCGCCCATCACATTGATCCCTCCGTCGGTCAGGTCATCCGACCTCTCACCCAACTTCCCGAAGGCGACTCGAACGACATCGTGTTGCTGCGGGCCAGCATCGGTGACGAAGAGATCGGCAGGGTGCTCGCCTCCCGCGCTGAACGAATCGTCGTCGGATACCACAACATCACACCTCCCGAGTTCTTCGACTCGGTCGATCCCGGCTTCGCGATGCTCCTGCGCGAGGGGCGCACACAGCTCCGTTCCCTCGCTCCACGCGTCAGCGCGGCCTTCGCCGATTCGACGTTCAATGCGCAAGACCTGATTTCGCTGGGGTATTCCGATGTCGAAGTCGTGCCACCGTTGCTCGACCCAAGCCATCTTCTCGCCCAGCCGCCTGCTCCGGGCTTCGCTCTCGAGATCCGTCGTCGCGCACCGGCCGAGCTCATCCTCTTCGTCGGCCAGATGCTCCCCCACAAGCGCCCTCATCTGCTCGTCGCAGCCCACCACCTGCTCACCTCACACCACCTTCCCGACGCGGCGTTGGTGATGGTCGGCACACCACGTTCTCCTTCCTATGCATCGGCGCTGAGCTCCTTCGTCGCCACGCTGAATCTTCCGCGCGTGTGGTTCACGGGCCCCATCGACGACCACGAACTGGCCGAGCTCTACCGACGAGCCGACGTGTTCGTGACCGCCACTTCGCACGAAGGGTTCTGCGTTCCGCTTCTGGAGGCCATGGCCGCCTCGGTGCCAGTGGTCGCCACCGACGCTGGGGCCATACCCGAGACCGCTGGAGACGCAGCGCTGCTGCTGGACGACGCCCACCCCGCCATGCTGGCCGAAGCGCTGGCCATGGTGCTTCACGATCGGCGCCGCGGTGCGATGGCACTCGCCGGTAGGCAGCGTGCGGCCGCGTTGAGTCTGGAAAATGCCGAGCGGCGCTTCGTCGAGTTCCTGTCCCGACGACTACCCGATGTCGTCGGGACAGGAACCTGAAGGCAGCGATGCGGATCTTGTTCGTCGTCCAGCGCTACGGCGCCAAGGTCGCCGGTGGGGCTGAGGCGCTGACCCGCATGTTCGCCGAACGCCTCGTCGTCGGAGGCCATCGGGTGTCCGTGCTGAGCTCCGCGGCGACCGACTACCGGAGCTGGGTCGACGACATGGACGTGGGAACGAGTATCGAACATGGGGTCACCGTGCATCGCTGTCATGTCCCGCGGCCACGGGATGCCGCCCGGTTCGCCGGCATCTCCGCCCGAACGTTCTCCCGGCGGAACCGACCGTGTTCCGTGCTCGAAGGAGCGTGGATGTGTGAACAGGGGCCGATTCCCGAGGGATTCGCCACCCGACTGCTCGACACCGCAGCCGACCACGATGTCATCGTGTTCATGACCTACCTGTACGCGACAACAGTGTTGGGCCTACCCCTGGTGGCCGAAATACGCCCCACCGTCCTGTACCCCGCAGCCCACGACGAAGCACCGTTTCGGCTGCCGTCGATCCGTCGGGCATTCGACCTTGCCACGGGAATCGCATGCTCGACGGAGGAGGAGTCCGACCTCGTCGCCAGACGCTTCCGACCGGGGGCTCCACGCCACGTCATCGGCATCGGGTTCGATCCCCCACCAACCGGCGACCCCCGACGTTTCCGGGAACGTCATGGACTGGGAGAGGACCCCTACCTGATCGTCCTGGGGCGAATCGATCCCAACAAGGGCTCAGACGAAGCAGCGTCACACCTCCTCCGCTATCGGGCGGAGCGCAACCGACCGGTGCGCATTGTGTTCATGGGGATGGGCGCGATGGAATTGCCAACCCATCCCGCCATCGTCGTGACCGGCTTCGTCGAGGACCGGGAGCGATGGGACGGGCTCGCCGGCGCGACCGCCCTTGTTCAACCGTCGTACCAGGAGAGCTTCTCGATGGCACTCGCCGAAGCGTGGCAGGCACGACGACCCGCCCTCGTGCAAGGCCAGTGCGCGGTTCTCGACGGCTTCGCCCGACGGAGCCGGGCTGCGCTGAGCTACCGCACCTACAGCGAATTTGCCGCTGCTCTCGATCTGCTGATCGAGAACCCCGACCTGGGACCCGAGCTCGGCGAGACGGGCGCGGCGTACGTGGACGCCGAACTGTCATGGCCACCGGTGTTGGCGAGGTTCGAGGATCTTCTGAAGAGCTCGGCGGAGGAGTTCCGGCTACGGCAGAGAGCGCTCAGGGTCGTCGCGCCAGCAGCAGGTAGTCCACCGGACCTGTGAGCGCCTCGTTCACAATGTCGATGAGCCCCGCAACGGCGGGGTCGCTGCTGTCCGCGGACACCGCCTGGGGCAATGGATGGAGACGGCGAATCTCTACCTGGTCGAACCCGGCATCTCGGACCAGGAACGACAACAGGGCCGAGGGCAACGGGCGAAGGTGAGTTGGGTCGAACCAGAACCGATGCGCCCCCACCGCGAGGTTCGCTGGATCCGGCGTTTCGAGTAGCACGCCTCCACCAGGGGCCACAGCGCGGTGGGCGGCGCCGAGGAACCGCGTGAGCACGGCCATCGGCAGGTGCTCCACCACGTGGAAGGAAGTGATGGCACGAAGCGACGCCTCCGGACGGCTTGCCAGCTGCTCGGTAGCGTCTCCCAGTTCGACACGGAAACCGGCCTCCTTGCATTCCTCCACGAAGTCGGGGTTGATGTCGAGGCCCTCGGGGATCGCGCCCGCCTCACGCAACAAGGCCAGGAACTCGCCGCGGCCGCACCCCACATCGAGCACCGGGAGTTCCGGATGAGGCAACGAGCAGATGTCCGGTAGGTATTCGCGCTGAAGCTCTCTTACAACCGACGACGGGCCACGCATCTCCTCCTCGAAGGCGCCGTAGCTGACTGGGTCCAAGGCCGCAGCCAAGCCGGTCTCCGCGGGTGAGGGCGTCGCGGCGGGCCGGGCATCTGCAACCGTCGACTGGAGGTCAAGATTCCTGACCAGGCGTTCCAACCGGCCGATCCTGGCGGTGGAGCGCTCCACTGATAGGGCTCCCACCTCCTCCGCGTGGCGCTGCGCGTGGATTCGTACCGCTTCGGACAGGTCCCTCGCGCGGGCTTCGAGTGACGCGGGGACAGTGTCCAATTGGGCTCGAAGCGCGTCGTTCTCGATCCGCAGTCGTTCCGTCTGCAGCCGGATGTCGTCTCGGATGGCGCCGAGCTGTTCATGGATGCCGATATCCATGGCCTGGAGCCGTCGGTCCAGGTCGTCCACTCGACGGTTCAGCGCTTGGACCTCACGGGTGAGAGGCGAAAAGAGCCGCTGGAGCACCGACCTAGCCCCCACACCGTCTCCCTTCCTCATGCCGAACCTCCGACGAGCCTGGCCCGGCAAGCGTGCCAGTGCCGTAGCGAATCCTCCACACAGCTCTCGAAGGCGTCAAGCACCGAAGGCCAGTCGTAGCGTTGCACATAGCGTCGGCCGGCACTGCCCAACTCCCGACGAAGCGACGGGTTCTCCAGGAGGACATCGAGGGCCACCTCGAACTCCGCGTAGTTCGCATAGGTCAGCCCGCCGCCAGATCGCCGCACCTGCCCTGCGAGCACGTCGCAGCGTCCTTGGACGAGGGCGGGTCGTGCCACCTGCCAGCCCTCGGCGAGGCTGAGCGAGAAACTCTCGAAGTAGGAGGGTTGCACGAGCACCTCGGCTCCCGAGGTCAGGGTCCACCTGTCGAGATCATCGACGAACCCGGTGATCACCACACCGTCGCCCACCCTTGCTCCTGCCTCATTCGAGCCGACCAGGACAAGCCGAATGTCACTGCCTCGTCGCTGACGATATGCCTCGATGAAGTCGATCAGCTCAAAGGTTCCCTTACCTGCGTCGACCCGTCCGACAGATACGACGTAGGGGGTTTCGGAAAGCCCGAAGGGAACAACTTGATCCTCTAGTGCCGGAACGGGTCCCAGGCCTCCGCCCACGACCCTCAACAGTCCTGGTGGGCGGAATCTGGCCTCGATCAGGGCCGCCTCCTCCTCGGTCAGGGCACAGATCCCAGCGGCATGGTCGAACAACGCCCGCACCTGCGGCAACCGCACGTACGGCTCGTCGTGCACCACAGGCTGCAACACGGTTGGACGGATAGCGGCGGCGGTCGCCATGCCTTCGAGCGAGGTGCGGAACAGGTACCCCGAGAACACGACCGCCTCGAAGTCCTCCACTCGACTCTGCAACCACGGCACCAGACCCGGCAGTTCGGGTCCGAGCATCGTCGACCACGCCTCGGCCACGACCATCGACAGTGGAGCGCCCCCGACCGGCTCACGAACGCGGCGGTCAAGCGCGGCGAAGACGCGGTTGTCGCGCGGCATCGCCGTGGGAAGTCGATGCACCGGGATTCCGGAAACGAGATCGTCACCCGGCGAATAGGAGTTCGCCCAGTCGATGTAGCTGCGCGCACAGCTCGTCAGCACCTCGATGTGATGCCCACGGGCCGCGAGACGTTGGGCGAACTGGCGGAGCAGTTGCTCGGCCCCGCCTGCGATGTCGTGGCCGTATCGCTGGGAGACAAGGAGAAGCTTCACCGGCGAATCCGCCACTCCCCTCGCAGATCCATGAGTCCGTGGGGCGGTAGGCCGCCTCCATGACGTACCGCTATTCGCCATTCGCGCTCTGCCCGCACGAAGTGGTGTTGGACGAACTTGTCTGAGATCCCGACCGACAACTCGAACTCACCCGGGGTGAGCGGTAACGAGGGGACGTGGAAGTCGATTGAACCGGTGCCCACAACTCGACCCGTGGGCACGGCGTCGATCTGCGTGTTGGTCCCGGTCAGGTGGATTCCCGATGCCGAGAACAGCGCGATCCCGAACACCGGGTCTTCGAGCGGCTCTGAGGCGTGGAAGTGGATCCGGATCGTGAAGGGGTCCCCGTGGATCGCGCTCGCCATCGGGTTGCCCGAGCGGTCCAGGAACTCGACATCGGTGAGAGTGATCGCCTCGCCCAAGTCCCGAACCTCCCGTGTCGGCTCAGATTGCGAGACCGACTCGCGGGTGGCCGCCTCCGCGTCGTTCACCCGTTTCAGGTAGGCGGCCGCCACCTCGGGGCCGTCACCGACCATCTGGATGACGCCCCGCTCGAGCCACGCGGCACCGTCACACATGCTCTCGACCGTGGCCATCCCATGAGTTACCACCACGATCGTCGTACCGTCACGCCGCAGTGTGTAGAGGTGGTCGAAGCAGCGTCGCTGGAACTGCTCGTCACCGACAGCGATCACCTCGTCGATGATGAGGATCTCCGGCTGCACGTGCACCGCTACCGAGAAGCCGAGGCGCACGTACATACCGGTCGAGTAGACCTTCACCGGCGAGTCCAAGAACCGCTCCACGCCGGCGAAGGCCACGATGTCGTCGAAGACCCGGTCGATGCTCTTGCGGGACATCCCGAGCATCGTGGCGTTCATGTAGATGTTCTCCCGGCCAGACAGGTCGGGATGGAACCCTGCTCCCAGCTCGAGCAGCGTCGATATGCGGCCGTCGACCCGAACCTCACCCGCGTTCGGTTGGTAGATGCCGGCGATGCAGCGCAGCAGGGTCGACTTACCCGAGCCGTTGTGGCCGATGAGCGCGTACATCGCTCCCTCGGGGATCTCCAACGACACGTCCCGCAACGCCCAGAACTCGTCCGCGGAGCGGTCACGGCCGCGACGGGTGAACAGCTCCTTGATGGAGGTGGAGCGGTCCGCCTGGAGGCGGAAGCGCTTCGACACCCCGTCGACGACGATCTTGTGCGACACGCTCAGATCTCCTCGATGAAGCGTGGGGCGTTGCGGGAGAAGACCCACCATCCGCCCAACAGCGCCACCGTGGCTGCCAGCAACATGGCGATCCAGTTGCGCAACGAGGGCGCGTGCAGCAGGTAGACGCTGGAGCGGATGGCTTCGACGAAGTGGGTGAGTGGGTTGAAGACGAGCACGTCGCGCGGGTCGACGCCGAGGACCTTCCCGTCGATGATGTCGAGCCGGTAGACGATGGGAGTGCTGTAGAACATGAGCTGCAAGCCGATCCCCACCAGGTAGTTCACGTCGCGGTACCGCACGTTGAGCAGGCTGATCAGCAGCCCCAGCCCGAACGCGAACAGCGTCACGAGCGCCACGATCGGAACCACGAACACGAAGGTCCAGCTCACGTTGCCCAGCGCGATCATGAACCCCAACAGGATCGCCGTCTCGATCGCGGTTTGGATGAGCGTGGTGAGCGTCGCGGCGATGATCGGACACTCCGGGGGGAAGTACGTGCGGGTGAGCATGGGGCCTGCCGCCAGGAACGAGGAGATCGCCTGGTTGACGCCCGACGCGAAGGCGTTCCACATGACAAGACCGCAGAAGAGAAACAAGGCGAAGCTCTTGGTTCGACCGTTGCCCGCGGCAAGGGCGCTGTCGTTGCCGCCGAGGAACACCCCGAAGACGACGGTGTAGATGCCGAGGGTGACGCCGGGGTTGATGAGCGACCAGAGGCGGCCCAGGACGCTCTTCTTGTAACGGGATCGGAGGTCCCTCATCGCGAGGTTCGTGATGAGGGTCCGGTACTCCCAGACTTTGGCGGGGGCGCTCATTCGGGTGGGAGAACCTATCAGGAGACCGCTATGGCCTTGAGATGGCGGAGCATCGCGTCACCGACGCGCCCGGCGTCGAATCGGGCGACCGAACGGTGTCCCGCTTCGGTGAGCCGACGGCGAAGGTCGGAGTCGGCCGCGAGGTTGCGCAGTTGCTCGGCGGCCTGCTCGACGTCGGGATCGGCCCAGTGGCCTTCGGCCGGGTAGTAGTGGCCGGGCCCGATCTCGACAGTGGGCCCGTCGACCGGCAGGGCCGCGCCACCGCTGGTGAGATCGGTGGTCCCCGAGTAGTCGGTGGCGATGACGGGAGTGCCCGCAGCCATCGCCTCGGCGATGGTGAGGCCGAGGCCTTCGCTGCGGTGGAGGGACATGTAGCAGTCGGCGGCGGCCACCAGCGCCAGACGATCGTCGCCGTCGAGGTAGCGGTCCCACAGCTCCGCGCCGGGCACTCCGCCGACCGCGTCCGCGAGTTCCTCGCGCTCGTCGAGGCGACGCTCGCCGTTGATCGACTTGATGATGAGCCGCGCGGAGCCGTCGGGGAACGCCCGGTGGAAGGCGTCGAGGAGCCCCAGGGGGTTCTTGCGACGTGAGATCGACAGGAAGTCGAAGCTGAACAACACGGTGAACCGCTCATCGAAACCGAGCCGCGCCCGAGCGGTGCTGCGATCCGGGATCGCCGGGAAGACCAGTGGGATCGGCATGTGCACGACGGGTTTGTCGGTGTGGGCTGCGAACACGTCACGCAGATAGGTGGTGGCACCCCACACCTCGTCCACGAGCTCAAATGACCCACGGTGCGACTCCGGCATCACGTCGGTCTCCCAGTACCACAGCCCGATGTTGTAGCGACCCTCCATCAGCTCACGGCCGACGTCATCGACGAACAGCGGCAGCTGTTCGGCCGTGATGAGGATGAGGTTGAAACGGTACGGGGCGCGTGTCGAACGGGATTTGTGACCACGCTGGCGGCTGTCGGTGCGGTCGTAGCTCACCTCGGTCCAGGGAATCCCGGCCGCGTCGAGGGCGAGGGCGACTCGACGCACGGCAACGCCGAGGCCGGCTTCGGAGCCGTGGTAGCCGATGAGGTTCACCCCGAAGTCCAGCTCCGGGGGCTCCGATGGCGGAAGGGGCCGCGGCCTCGGCGGGTCGGGCAGCACCGCGAGGTTGGTGACGCCTTCGGCCAGGCCCGAGGTCCACATCCATCGTTCGAAGCCGAGGCGGTCACGCCAGCGCACCGACGGGAACACGTGGGCGAGGTCGTCGCGTCGGGCCCACACGTCATCCGCGACACGGGACATGGCGGTGGCCGAGTGCTCCCCCGCTGCCGACGCCCAATCGAGGAATCCCCGAACCTCTCCGGCCACGTACGGGTTCGCGGGGCGTTCGGCCTCTCCAGCCGCGGCGCGGGCGAGGGCCAGGCGGTATTCCGTCGCAAGGCTTGGTCCGCATCGCCACTGCGGCAGCGGCAGGTCGCGATCCGGGCGAGGGACCCATCCCGCGGCACGCAGCGCGTCGGCTCGCCGGTGGAGCAAGAGGCGCAGGCCGGGCGTCTCGCTGACCGACACCTCGCCGTAGCGCCACGGGTGATCGGGGTCGAACTCCGGGTAGTGCGCAAGGACGAGGGGGCGGCCGTCGATGAGACAACGCGTCGGGTCGTCCGCTGATACGTCGAGGCGCAGCTCGGAGACCGCAGCAGGATGCAGCCGGAACCGTCCGTCGCTGCCGGCGGCGAGGCCCGGGGCCTGACCGAGGAAGGAGCGCCACGGGCACAGCCGGTCGTCCTCGTCGATCTCCTCCCGCAACACCCACTGTCGGGCCTCACGGGTCCACCACTCCACCAGCGCCGCCGACCGCGGGCCGAAGATGCCGAAGTCCGCGAGCCAGCCTCCGGCGACGCCGGCCGATGAGCGGTCGAAGCGTGCGGGCAGCAACAGGGTGCCGTCCTGGGCCTGGGAGATCAGCTCGTCGAGAGGTCCGTGCAGTCCGCTGGTAGCGGCCAGCGCAACGACGGTCCCGCCGTCGCCGAGCAGTTCGGCCACCACCGCCGGCAGCACCGCCCAGCGCATCGCGGCGGGCGACATCCCCAACAGCAGGTCGGTGGCGCGAAGGTCGCTGATCGACACGGTGTGCGCGTAGCGGATCTGCTCGCCCGCTGTGGCGAAGGGTGCTTCGGTTGGGCGTGGGTCGCAAAGCAGCCAGACGATCTCGGCTTCGGGGTGGTGCCGCCTGACCCCGGCCGCAGCGAGGGACGCCTCGGCGGGCGCCTGGGACGATGCGAGGATCAGGAACCGGAGCACAGCGGGCCATTCTTGTCGCACCTAGGCTCGCGGCCGTGGCCTCTTCACCGTCCGGTCTCCGTTCCTTCGCAGCAGCGATCCGTCACCTCGCCACCACGCGGCACGAGATGATCGCCCTCGCGCGCGATCAGCGGGCGCTGGTGCAGCAGGTGCGTGACGCCGAGCAGACCATCGACGATCTGGCCCAACGCACCCGCCACGCCGAGGACCTCGTCGCAGGCTTGGATGCCTCGGTCGAGCGGATGCACCGGACCCTCGTGGAGTCCGATCCCCGCATGGCGCTCGACATCGCCACCGCCGTGCGCGACGACGTGCGGACGCTGCTGGTGGAAGTCACCGAACAGGCCAACCTCCTCCGCGACAGGGCAACCACTACCCATGGCGAGAGCTGACCTGTCTCTCACGCCGGCAACGTGGAAGCATGGTCCGGTGGACCTCGGACACGGGATTCGCATCAACGAGGATGAGCTTGCCGAGTTCTGCGCCGAACATGGCGTGAAGCGTCTCGCTGTCTTCGGTTCCGTGCTCGGTCGAGACGGTCCCACATGCCTCATTCCGATTCTTGAGGCAAGGAGGGCCGGATTGCGGTCCTCACCGCCTCATAGCCGACTTTGAGGCAGAACGGCTCGTTCCTCCGCAACCACTCGCCAATGAACCACGCGACCCCTTTGAATCCGTCGCCTAAGCCATGTGTCAAGGGCCTGGCCGCTGTCTTTGATGGCGACCCACGGCCGTTCGAGGAGTGGATGTCCTGATGCCCGCGGTGGTCGAGGTGTCGTCACGTTCGTTAACGAGAACCACGCGAGCGGACGCCTGCGCGATCCGCTAGCCCCACACCTCAACTGAGACAGTACGACTCCCATGCCTCCATGTCCCGGCCGAACTGGGGCAGGAGGAACGCCGCCACGATGAAGAGGCTCACGAGCGCGATCACCACGGCCGCCTGCGACCGTCGTTGCGGCTGACGCGGCCAGATCAACACGACCCACCACGGCAACGTGGCGATCCCGACAGCGAGGAGCTGGGCGATCAGGTCGCCGCTGGTGACCGCCGGCGCATCGGAGTTCGCTCCGCGCTCACCGAAGAACCCCCACTTGCAGTTCCCGAGGCCGACCGCGAAGTAGCCGACGGCGATCCCGACGAGGGTGGTGAGCCAGGCCGAGATCCAGCCGAGGATCACAGCACCACGGCGCAGCCAACCGGGCGCTCCACCGGCAGGCGGGACAGAGCGGGGCGGAGGGACCTGAAGTTGTTCCATGGGTCAGTTGTCGCCCGCCGTCGACCGTGGGCCCATCGGGTACGCCCCCCACCTCAGGTTGGGGGCGTGCACCTCAACACGCCGACCGATGGTCGGTGGCTCAGGGGTAGGTGACGGGGTCCGGGTACCCGTCGAGGCCCGGTGCGTGGTTCGGGTTGTAGTAGGGGTCCCGATGCGTCCAGGTCCACCACCGTTCCCGCAGCCGGTCGAGCTCGGTGCTCGACACCGACGGGTCACGCGACATCGACTCGAAGTGGTACAGCCGGGCGTGGGGTGTGACCACCACTCGCCGGCCCGACGCCCGCACCTTCATGCAGAAGTCCACGTCCTGGTAGTTGCCGGGGAACTCGCGGCTGAACCCTCCAACCTCGTCGAACACCTCGGCTCTACACATCAACGCGGCGCCCGTCACCCCCGACACCTCCCGGTCGAGGCACACCGCGAGGCGGTTCGCGAGGGTCTCGTCGCTGCGCCCGAACAGAAGGTGTCCCGGGTTGCCACCGATCAACACGTGGCCGACGTGTTGGATCCGGCCGTCCTCGAACAGCAGCTCACAACCCACCGCTCCCACGTCAGGCTCGTGCGCGAAGCCGATGAGCGTCTCGAGCCAGTCGGGCGTGATCACCTCGATGTCGTCGTTGAGGAACAACAAGAGCTCGCCACGCGCGTGCGCGGCACCGAGATTGCACTTGGCGGAGAAGTCGAAGGGCGCGTCGAACGGAACCACCCGCAACCGCTCCCCCGCGATCCCCGCGACCTCCTCCAACACCTCGGCTGGTGTGTCGGCATCGGCGACCACCACCAGCTCGAAGTGCTCCCACGAGCTGCGGTGAGCGATGCTGCGCACCGCGTCGACGAGCATCACCCGCTCCCGACCCCACACCACCCCGGAACCACCACGGGTTGGTATCACGATGCTCACCAACGGCTCGCCACCGACGCGCCGCTTCACCCGGAAGTGACCCCGCTGGTCCAACTCGACGACCTCCGCGTCGATACCGAGCCGATTGCAGTGATCCTCGATGGCCCGCTTGGCCGCCTCGTACGCGTAGGGCTTCACGTCATCGCCTGCGAGCACCGAAGTGGGAACGGTCCGCCAGTGATACAGCACCTTGGGGATGTGGACGACCTGCCGCGCCCTCTCGGTGACCCGCAACACCAGGTCCCAGTCCTGAGAGCCGTCGTAGCCGTCGCGGAACCAGCCGACCTCCTCCCCCACGCTGCGGCGGATCGCGGACAGGTGACAGGTGTACATCTGGTTGCGGAAACGCTCCGGCGACCAGTCCGGCTTGTAGAACGGGTTGCCCCGTCGGCCCGCCATGTCGACGATGTCCTCGTCGCTGTAGACGTAGTCCACCTCCGGTTCGTGCACGAAGACGCTGGCCACCTCACGCAACGCGGCCGTATGCAACATGTCGTCGTGGTCCAACAGGGCGATCACGTCACCGTCGGACATGGCGATGGCGTCGTTCGACGCGGCGACGATCCCCCCGTTGGTCTCCCGGCGACGCACCAGGATCCGGGGGTCGGTGGACGCCAGCTCCAACAGCAACGGCCAAACGTGGGCTGACGGCGAGGCGTCGTCGACCAAACAGAGCTGCCACCTGCCATAGCTCTGGGCGCGCACCGAGGCCACGCACTCCCGCAACACCGCCTCGTCGGTGTCGTAGACCGGCGTGATGACCGAGATCTTGGGCTCGGGTGCCTCCTGAGTCACCGGCTCACCCTATCGACGGCTCCGCAACTGCATTGCGGTCCCCTCCCTCAGCCGCGAGCATTGGTGGGGTGGGAACCGAGGGAACAGACCAGACCGCCAGGGAGTGGGCCACCGCGAACCTGGAACTGCTGTGGAAGATGAGCCGCTGGACGCGGGTGGCATCCGCGCAGCTCGACGGGGCGTTGACCGCCGGCCAGTCCACTTCTGGTGGAGACACACGTGTGGGCTTCTCCCTCAAGTACGAGGTCAAAGACGGCCTGCTCGACGAGCTGGTGGATCTCATCGTCGCGGCCCAGGAGAACGGCGCATCCACGGGACCGGTCGCCGATGTGGCCCGGGTCACCTGGGACGCACATCACCTGATCTCGAACAACCTCCGCTTGGCCGTGAGGGCCCAGTACCAGGATTCCGGGATGACGGAGAAGGCACGGTTCGCGCTGCGTGACGTGGCAGACGCCATCGACAGCCTTCTCCTCGACCTGCTCCACTCGCGGGTCGAGCACTGAGATGACCGATGCGGGGTCCCCGAGCCTCGACGACGGCGGCGAGCGCTACCTGGATCTCATCGCGCGCTGTCTGACACGCGAGATCTTCCTGGACCAGGAGTGGTGGGACGCGGACCTGCGTCAATGGCCCGGCGACGCCGACGAACTGCGGACCCAGCTCCGCGCCTTGGGTTGGCGCGCGGTCCGTCGCGGCGACCCCGCGGCACGGGCCGAGGGGCGTGACTGGCCTCCGACAGCCGAGACGATGGTGGGTACAGAACGCCTCGACAACGTCGCCGGTCTGTGTCGCCGGGCGATCGAGGAGGGCGTGGCGGGCGACTTCATCGAGACCGGCGTATGGCGCGGCGGTGTGACGATCCTGATGCGGGCCGTGCTGGCCGCCTACGGGATCGGAGACCGGAGGGTGTGGGTGGCGGACTCCTTCGAAGGCCTCCCGGTACCCGATCCCGCCTACCCCGCCGACGAAGGGCTCGACTGGTCCCATGTGGAGCTGCTCAAGGTCGACGCCGACACCGTGCGGGCGAACTTCGAACGCTACGGACTCTGGGACGAGCAGGTGTGCCTCCTCGAAGGGTGGTTCGCAGACACTCTGGACGACGCGCCCATCGATCGGCTCGCGGTGTTGCGCCTCGACGGCGACCTCTTCGGGTCGACGATGGACGCGTTGGAAGCGCTCTATCCGAAGATGTCCCCCGGCGGGTTCGTGATCGTCGACGACTACGGCGGCTGGGAGTCGTGCCGCGCCGCAGTCGACGACTACCGCTCGGCACATGGCATCGACGCCCCGATCCAGCGGGTCGACTGGACCGGCGTGTGGTGGCAGGTGCCTGCCTGAAGCCTCAGCGCCGGCGGCGTGGCGGCCGCCACGGGCCGAGGAGTTGGTTGCAGATCGGCGCACGCCCCACCGCCAGGTTGCGACGAGCACGGGCGACGGCGCAGAAGAACTTGGTGCGCAGGATGAAGTTGAAGAACGCGATGAGCTGTTCCTGAGTCGGCCCGCTGGGTGCCGCAGCAGGGGGCGCACCGATAACCGGATTGCCCGCGCTACCGATGCCCACGTCCACCCTGCCCGTCGACGTGCCCACCGACGAGAGGCCACCCCGGTACAGCACGGCGTGGACGAAGTACGAACCCGGACCGACACCCGCGCCATTCCAGCGGTAGGTCTGGGTTCCCTGCCCCACGGTGAGGTTCGTCGCGATCCGGGTGCCGAGGCCGTTGCCGGCCGAACGGTCGGTGTCCGCGTAGAGGTCGGCGGTGGTGCCCCCCGCCCACTGAGTGTCGGCGAAGTGGATGTCGAAGGTAGGCGAGACAGACTCGTTGCGCAGCAGCTTCACGTCGTCGAGGTGCCAGCTACGTCCACCCGGATCCTCGTGGGGGTCGAAGCGGAGCTGGCTCACGAAGGTGCCCGCGCCGCTGCCCCACGGTCGGATGTCGGGCGTGCCCACCGGGTCGGTCGAAGCCGTGCCGTTGAGGTCGACGATGTAGGTGGACTTCGAGACGTTCTCCACCATCGGCAGGCTCACCTGCTGGATTCCGCCGTCGAGGGTCTTCCACACGATGCGGCCCACGAGGCCGCCGCCGGGCGCGTCCTCCAGGCCCCACGGGCCGTCGAAGGCGATGGTTACGGCGATCTTGCGGTAGCGGGTCGCGTCGATGGCCCTACCGCTCTGGTTGAGGACGAACACGGGGTCGTTGCGGGCCCCGGCGCCGGCCGCGTGCATCTCGCCGCCGGACCAGCTCACCGAGACGTTCGCCGTCTCCCAGATGTCGGAGCTCTGGTTCATGTCCCACGGATCGCCACGCACCTCCGCGGCCCAGTCGACACCGCCGGATTCGCTCGGCGAGAAGACCACCGGCGCAGGCCTCGACGTAACCGGCATCGTGACCGCGGAGCTGAACCCCGAGCGGGTTTCCGACTGCGACGTGTAGAAGCGGACGGCACCGTTACGCCGGAAGATCCCCGAAGCAAGGCTCACGTTCGACCCGGCGGCGAAGGTTCCGATGCGGTTGGCGGTCGGTTCGGGCCCCGTACCCCCCGAGACGCCGTCGTTGAGCTGGTTGTCATCGGTGTCGTACCACAGCTCCACGTTGCCGCTGCCGCCGCTGAGGGTTACCGACAGCGACGGTGACGGCTCGTAGACGCTGAAGTCCTCCAACAACAGGTTGGGCTTGGTCGGCTCGTTGAACGCCGGCGACAGGTACAGCAGCGAGATGTCGCCCTCCCACGCGGAGCCGGCGTGGCCGCTGTGGGCGACGCTCTGGAAGGTCTCGTGGTCCTGTTGGGACCTCATGTCGAGGTCGTAGGTGTGCCAGCCCGGATGGATGTCGAAGTACGAGTAGCCGTCCGCGCAGCTACCACACGTTCGGAACCCGATGGCGCCGACCGCGGCACGGTTGGAGTGCATGCGGAAGGTGATGCGGCTGAAGCGGCTGCCGTCGAGGATCCGCGAACGCGGGTCACGGATCGCGCTGTTGGGCAGGCCCCCGGGATCACCGCGAAGCAGGAACACCTGACCGACCCCCCACAGCCGCAACTTGCCCGACTCCCAACCGGCGCTGCCGTCCTGCACCATGCGACCCGGCGTGAGGTCGAGGTCCTCGCCGTTGGCGAAGTCCATCGGATCACCCCACTGGTTCTCGAAGTAGTCGACCGGCGCCGCGACGCTCGACGCTGAGGGCACCACGTTCGACGGGGTCGCGTCTGCCACCGGCATCCGGGCCAGCTCCGCTCCGGCGAGGGCGATCGTCAGGGCGGTGACCAGGGCACGACGTCGGGCGCGGCGGGTTTGCATCATGGGTCCTTATGTCGGCATTTCGCTCGACTGCTTTGAGCCGGCCTGCCGGACCAGCAGCGGCCCCACCGCCCGCGCCAAGTCGGCCCAGCGTCGCGGTGGCGCCTCGGACGCCACGCGGAGGCGCTCGGCGTGGTGGGCCGGGTCCTCCAGGTGACGGCGTATCAGCGATGCGAGCTGCTCGGATCGCTCGGGGTCGAAGTACTCGGCCGCGTCGCCGCCGGCCTCGCGCAACGCCCCACCTTTGGAGGACAGCACGACCCGGCCCCGGGCGAGCGCCTCGGCGACCGGAAGCCCGAAGCCTTCCGAGAAGGACGCGGCGACCACCGCGAACGCATCGCGGTAGAGGGCTTCGAGCTCCGCGTCGGTGGCGGTCTCCAACCAGTGCACCCGATGCGATTCCGATGCGAGCTTCCGGAGCCGTGCGATCGACTCCTCCGAACGCCAGCCGGGCCGACCGACGACGACCAGATGAAGCTCGGGGTGCTCCTCGCCCACCATCTCGAACGCGTCGAGGACCACGGCGTGGTTCTTGCGGGGCTCGACCGTTCCGACCACCAGGAGATATGGGGCCTCGCCCACGCCGTCGGGTAGAGCGGCAGGCTCGCCAGCCCCTTCTGATGGCAACTCGGCGCCGAGCGGAACCACGACCACAGGCGGGCAGCGGCGGCCCGCGTGGGTCAGCCGGCGGCGGTATTCCGCCGACGTGTCCTCCGAGATCGCCAGGACCAGATCCGCGTGGCGCGCGTGCGCGTCCACATGGTCGGCGAACAATGCTGCGTTCGTGGGTTCGAACCACTCGGGGCGGCTGATGGGCAACACGTCGTAGAGCACCTGCACGATCCGCAGACCGTCGCGGGAGAGCTTCGGCAGCAGCTCACGACGCGTGATCGCCCGCATGTTCCAAGTGGCGTCGAGATCCAGGAAGACGGCGCCCGGCTCCAGGCGGTCCAACAGCAGCTCCCGCTCCAACGGCGGTTCCGCCGCGAGCGCGCGCCGACGCCGCAGCGCCTCGGCCAGGGGCTTCAACCCGACCAGCGTCCCGATCGCCCCCGCCCTCCGGCGCCACGGGCGCTGGGGCGCGGGGCGCGGCCTGGGGCGTTGACGCGCGGTCGGTGCCAGGAGCTCGGCGTACTCCTCCGCTGTGACCTGCCGGTAGCGACCGTGGAGCTGCGAGAAGACGATCGGCACCAACTCGATGTCGGGAGCCTCCACCGGCAGGTGGCGGATGATCTCGCAGGTGACCCGCTGGATTCCCGCTCTCCAGCCGGAACGCAACGTCTCGGAGACATCCACATAGACGACCGTCGGCCCTCCCAGGCGCGGCTTGGGGGGCCGTGGGTGCGACGGTGGCATCCAGCGGCTCACCACATCGTCGGATTCCTCGAGGCCGATCATCTCGGCACGCCGGGAGCGAAGGATCTCACCGACCCGCTCCCCCACCCCGGCCGCCACCCGCGCCCATGCCGCGGTGATGGTGAAGTCGGGCCGTTGCCCGCGCCTGAGCCTTCCGGTGACGTTGCGACGGAAATACGGCCACGACAGGTGCCACGCGTTCGCGTACGCAGCACGCCGCTGCCGCCAGGTGCCGTTGCGGGTGACCGTCAGCAGCCAGTTGCGGTAGTTGAGGAAGAAGAACGGTCGCGCCGTGGCACCCGCGGTTCCCCCGTGCATGTGGTGCAGCACCGACGCCGGTTCGCACAGCGTGCGCCACCCCCCACGGCGGGCACGCCACACGAGGTCGGTGTCCTCGTAATAGGCGAAGTGGCGGGGATCGAACACCCCGACCGCCGCGAGCATCTCGGCCCGCAGCAGCACGCCGCCACCGCTCCATCCCAGAACCTCCCGCCGCCCGATCCGCGGGTCGTCGCGATCGCCGAAGCTGCGTTCGTACCCCTCGCACTGCGCGGTGAGATCCGTTCCCAACGAGTTGATCCTGCGCGTTGCGGTGGCCGGGTCGACCGGGATCCGCAGGCTTGTGGCGTTGCCGTCGGCCGCCCGGATCCGCAGCTCGACGATCGCCTCGCTCGACCCGGCCGCGACGGGAACGCCGATGGCGGTGGAGGTCCGCACCCGACGGATCGTCTCGAGGGGCAGCCTCGGATGGGTGGTTACCACGAGGTCGCCCGTGAGGATGCGGCGGGTCACGTCGAAGCCGTCGACGCGCACCCGATCGAGGATCGCCTCGCTGCCGTCGGCCGGCGCGTACACCGGCACCTCGACATATGGAGCCTCGAGCAGGATCTTCGGGCAGACCGCACCGACGTCGGGGGCGGATCCGATGGCGTCGACGAGCGGCCGCAGCCATCCCGGTTCAACCGTCGCGTCGTTATTGACCAGGGCGACCAGATCCACACCCGGCACTTCACCCCTGGCGACATCGCGCATGGCTCGGTTGCACGCTTCGGCGAAACCCAGGTTGGTTCGGTTGGCTATCAGGCGGATGCCGGGAAAGTCGTGTGCGATCCGCTCGCGTGAGCCGTCGAGCGACGCGTTGTCCACGACGACGATCTCGAAACGCCCTTCCGGGTAGTCGGTGCAGCGCAGCGATCGCACGCACCGCGCCGTGTACCACGCCGAGTTCCAGTTGAGGACGACGATCCGAACGAACGGCAGCGCCGCCTCCGCGCCAGACACGGGCGGAGAGACTAGACCCGACTCAGGCAGTCGGCGCTTGCAGGGGTGCGGGCTGGCAGTGACCGTCGAGCTCCACCACCTGGATCTGGTCGCGGTTCTCCCAGGTGATCTCGTTCTTGGGATCCTTGCGGATCTTGAACTCGCGGAACTCCATGTCGAGTGCGTCCACCGTCAGGTAACGGCCGATCAGAGGGGAACCGATACCCAGCAGGAGCTTCAGGGCCTCGATCGCCTGGAGGGTGCCGATGATGCCGGGCAACGCCCCCAACACGCCGGCCTCGGCGCAGCTCGGCGCCAACTCGGCCGGTGGCGGTTCGGGCAACATGTCGCGGTAGGTGGGGCCATCCTTGGGGTGGAACACGGTGATCTGGCCGTCGAAACGGAAGATCGAGCCGTGCACCACCGGGATGCCGAGCTTCACCGACGCGTCGTTGAGCATGTAGCGAACCGGGAAGTTGTCGGCGCCGTCGACCACGAGGTCGTAGCCGGAGATGATCTCCTCTATGTTCGACGCGTCGAGCCGAACGTCGTGGGTGATGACCTTCACGTCGGGGTTCAACTTCTCGATCGTCTCCCGCGCCGAGTCGACCTTGCGCATCCCCACGCGGTCGAGGTTGTGGATCACCTGGCGTTGCAGGTTGGAGTGGTCGACGACATCCATGTCCACGATGCCGATGGTGCCGACGCCGGCTGCGGCCAGATAGAGCGCCGCGGGGGCGCCCAGTCCTCCCGCGCCCAGGAGCAACACCTTCGATTCCAACAGCTTCTGTTGACCCTCCTCACCCACCTCGGGCACGAGCAGGTGGCGGTGGTAGCGGTTGCGCTGCTCCGCGTTCAACACGGCGGGAGCGCGCCACTCACGACCCTCGTCCTTCCACTTGTTGAAACCACCCGCGACCGACACGACATCGGCGTAACCCAGCTCACCCAGGGTCTTGGCCGCGAACACCGACCTCACCCCCGATGCGCAATGGATGACCACGGTCTTGGTCTTGTCTGGGATCCGGGCCTCGATGTTGGACTCGAGCTGTCCTCGGGGGATGAAGACCGCGCCCGGAATCGCTCCCTGCGCGAACTCGTCTGGTTCACGGACATCGAGCACCGCTGCGCCGGAGGCACGCAGATCGGCTGCCTCGGCAGTGCTCACCTCGCGGATCTGGGCCTTGGTCTTGCTGAGGAGCTCACGGAAGTCGGGCATCACGCGTCCTTTCGACCCAAAAGCCTACCAAGTCGGTCAACAATCGGTCGAGACGGCACATTCCGGCCGGATCAGCGTGACGCAGCCCCACCGACGATGCGCGGCAGCACATCGGAGATCGATCCCCGCACGACCACCGTCGCCAGATCGTCCATCTCGGTTCCCTCGCCGTTGACGATGACAATCGATGCGCCGGCACGGACGCCCACGGGCACCATGTTCGCCACGGGGTACACACCGAGGGTGGAGCCAACCGCCAAGATCAGGTCGGCGGCCTCAGCAGCGGCGAAGGCCCGATCCACGTCCTCCGCCACCAGGTTCTGGCCGAAGGAGATCGTGGCTGACTTCAGGATGCCGCCGCAGACGAGACACGGCGGGTCGGGCTCTCCGGCCCGCACACGGTCGAGGGTCTCGGTCATCGGGCCCCTCCATCCACAGTCGAGACACGCCACCTCGCGCATCGTGCCGTGGATCTCCACGATCCGTTCGGGGTCCGATCCTGCCTCCTGGTGCAGGCCGTCGATGTTCTGGGTCACCAACAGCAGCAGCTTTCGTTGCGCTTCAAGTTGAACCAGCGCACGGTGGCCGGCGTTCGGCTCTGCGCTCCACGCCCGATGGTCCATCCGCGACCGCCAGGCCCTTTCGCGTATCGCCGGATCCGACAGGTAGTGGCTGATCGTCGACTGCTTCTCCGCCTCGGGGTCGCGGGTCCAGACCCCGTTCGGCCCGCGGAAGTCGGGGATGCCCGAGTCGGTGGAGATGCCTGCACCGGTCAGCGCCACGATCCGCGACGACGCCTCCACCAGCGTCGCTGCCGCCTGGATCGCATCGTCACTTGTGGTTTGAGAATGCATGAAATACATTGAAACTCCTCAGAAGATCCCCGTGGCACCCAGAGCCATACCCATCCTTCCCCCTGACGGCACCAACAACACTCCCGGAGTGGCGGAAATGACCTCATCGGCTCCCCCGACCTCGATCATCTATCACGACACCGGCCACACACCGCCCGACGGCGGTTCAATCGACCACCTGACCGTGGTGCCGTGGTTCGACCCGTTCCTGGCCCAACGCGGCTACGACCCGCGCAGTGCGTATGTGGAACGGTTCTGGCTGGGGGTGTTGGGACCTTCGGTCACCTGGCTGCTGCGGCGGCTCACACGCGGGCTCGACGAACACCCCGACGGCTTCCGCATCAACCTGGCCGACACCGCCAAGGCCTTGGGCCTGGGTGAAGGGACCGGTCGCAACTCGATGGTGGTTCGCACCGTCGAACGCATGTGTCAGTTCGGCGCCGCTCAGCTACACGCCCACGATCGCCTGGCGGTACGCCAACACGTTGCCCCCCTCAACGCTCGCCAACTCAAGCGACTCCCCCTCGCGGTGCAGCACGCACACGAACGTTGGGTGTCGGTACCCTTCGACGACGAGACCCGTAGACGGGCCATCGTCTTGGCCGTAGGGCTCTTGGAGCGCGGGATCGACCGCTGGTCGGTGGAGCAGCACCTGAGCGGATACGGATTCCCCGACCGCCTCGCCTACGAGGCGATGCAACAGGCCTGCCAGATCGCCGGGAACGCCACCGCGGTGAACACACCGCCGCCCGCGGCCTGACCGGGGCGCAGGCGGCGACCCATCCGGCACGAACTTGCGTACGGATCCGTCGGCACACGACGGATTCCTACGCAGGTTCGGTGGCGCCTACGCAGGTTCGGTGG
>JADLFH010000120.1 GCA_020845705.1 Microthrixaceae bacterium
ACGTCTACCCCTCGGACGTGACGCGGTCTGGCCCGATGGCGCAGGTCGCGGGCCTGGGACGCCATCGTCGACGGACGATGACGCGACCGGGGACGTCCCCTCGCTTCGAGGTCATCTGACCCAGTGCTTCGGTTCATCACGAGCCGCGTCCTGCAGGCCATCCCGGTCCTGTTCCTGATCTCGCTGGTCAGCTACGGGCTCATGGCGCTCGCGCCCGGCGGGCCGCAGGCGCAGTTCAACCAGAACCCGCGCATCTCCCAGGAACAGATCGACCAGTGGCTCGCCAGCTGGTGCCTGGAGCGCGACCCGGATGCGGTCGGCATCGTCCGGCAGTACCTTGGGTGGCTCGGCGTCTACAACTGCGAGACCCAGTCCCTGTTCTCGGAGCAGGGCCTCCCGAACGTGCTCCCGACCGCGCTCGGCGGCGGCACGAACGGCATCCTCCACGGCGACTTCGGCTACTCCATCCAGTCGGGGCGCCCGGTCCAGGATCTCATCGCAGAGCGCATCCCGGCGACGCTCATCCTGATGGTCACCGCGCTCCTGATATCCGTGACCATCGCCATCACCATCGGCGTGATCGCGGCGGTGAAGCGCTACTCCCTGTTCGACCAGGGTGCGACGCTGTTCAGCTACATCTTCTACTCGCTGCCCACCTTCTGGCTGGGCCTCGTCCTCATCTACATCTTCGCGGTGACGCTCCACTGGTTCCCATCACAGGGCATCGTGAACGCGCGCGAGGCGCCGGGCGCCTTCAACACGCCCGCGTACTGGAAGGGCTTCTGGGAGGAACCGCTGCCCAACATCCTCGACATCGCCCAGCACCTCGTGCTGCCGGTCGTCACGCTCGTCGCGGTGAGCATCGCCGCTGACAGCCGGTTCGTGCGCTCCTCGATGCTCGACACCCTCAGCCAGGACTACGTCCGGACGGCCAAGGCCAAGGGCCTGCCGCGCAGGCGGGTCGTGTTCCGTCACGCGTTCCGGAACGCGCTGCTGCCCATCATCACCGCCGTGAGCCTCGA
>JADLFH010000041.1 GCA_020845705.1 Microthrixaceae bacterium
GGCATGGACCCCGCTGGCGCGTAGACCACTCCGGTTGTCACCACCACGGATTCGGGAATGCCCTCGATCGGATTCACCACGGGCGACAGGTACTCACCGAGGCCCGTCTCCCTGAGATACGGAGGATCGGTATCGAGTGCCACCGGCGGAGGGGGCGCTGTTCCCACAGGGATACATGCCGGCGCGGCGAGCACGCTGAGCACTGCCAGCAGAGCTCCGAGCAGGAGGTTCCGACAGCTCACTGATTCACTCCCTCGTCTGCTTCGCCGTCCGAGATCAACACGCGACCACTCCGGTGCCGCTCGCAGTCGCACATCCCAGGAACGAGAGCAGTCGTGCCATGTTCACCGATGCAGGCTTGGACGTATCCACGAACTGGTTGGCGAGAAGGTCGACGGTGTTCATGCCGTGCTCACCGCCCACCACGTCGCCCCAGATCACCGGTCCGCTGCCACCTCGGCGGCTCAGTTGAGCACTGAAGTCCCGTCCTTGGGGAACCGACTGGGTGATCAGGTCAGCCGAGCCGGTGATTGTGTAGAACCCCACTTCGCCCTTGCCGTCCGCAGCGTAGGTCGAAGCCGACAGATCGAGCGCCTTGGCGATGTAGCCCGGATCGCTACAGGAAGGAAGCGAAGTGAAGATGCGCTCTCCAGCGAGCTGACATCCCATCAACGCCACCGCGACCAGCCGAATGATCGAAGCCTCGATGCCAATGTCCCAGGAACGGCCGTTCACCCAGTCGGCCATCGCCTGTAGGTTCACAGCCGGCTGGAACAAGACGACGCCTGCGGGCTTGGAGTCGTAGGGCACGTCCTCGCTCAACGGTGGGTTACCAACGCCACTGAGCCCGACCCGGGACGCGAGAAGACCGCCCAGGGACCTTCCGGCCACGAAGACCCGCGACGCGTCGTAGATCGGCGACAGCTTCTCCAGCGCCTTGACGAAACGAACTGCGGCTTTCGCCTGGGCTATCGGCGTCTCCGGCAGCAGACCCTGCACCGCAGGATCATCGGTGAACTCGACGGAGGCGACGATGAAGCCCCGAAACAACAACTCGGTGATCGCCGGAGCGATCTCCTCAAGCGCCTCAGCCTTGCCGAACCCGTGGAACCACACCATCACCGGTCGACTCCCCTTGAGCGAGGGGCTCGAGGTCGGCACATACAGGTCGAGGGTCATGTCGGCCTCTCCACCCATGTTCCACCCGGACGGCACGTAGGAGATGTCGACGATATGGACCGCATCCGACGGGATGTCGGGGGGCCTCCGCTCGATCGGAACCAGGAACTCGCCTGAACCCGTCTCACGCACGTACTGGGGGTTCGCAGATGTCGCCACCGGCGATGGGGTGGTCAAGGGCGGTGGGCACGCGGTCGCGGCCAGGGCGGTTGCAACCAAGCCGGCCGCCAGAAGAGACCTTGAACCCGCAAACCGGGCGACCCGTCGCTCAGATTCCATTACATGGTGTTACTACAGTTGGTCGGGAGATTTCCACCTCACGCCGAGGGCAGGATCACCTCGAATCTGGCGCCGCCGAGCGACCCGGTACCCACCGAGATGGTCCCTCCGTGCGCCTCCACGATGTGGCGAGACAGGGCGAGGCCGAGACCCGATCCTCCGGAATCCCGAGCACGGCCCTCCTGGAGTCGGGCGAACCGCTCGAAGATCCTCTCGCGGTCGGCAGGCGCCACACCGGGGCCGTCGTCCTCGACCGCGAAGTGGACATGTGCGCCCTCGGTTCTGAGCGAGATCGCAACCACCGAACGGGCGTGGCGCGCCGCGTTGTCGAAGAGGTTGCGCACCACCGACGCCAGCTCCGAAGCCACGCCCATCACACGTCCGGCCCCGACTCGCGAGCGGTCCACAGCACAATCCGTCGCCCTGGAGGTCTGATCGAAGATCACCTCGTCGAGATCCACCTCGACCTCGACCCGATCCATCCCCTCCTCGATGCGCGCCATCGTGAGCATGTTGTCGACCAGGGAAGCCAGGCGGACATCCTCCTGCAACACCGTCCGGGCGATCTGCTCCCAGTCGGCGCCGCCTGGAACCATCAGCGCCGTCTCGATCTGTGTCCGGATCGAGGCCACGGGGCTGCGAAGCTCGTGGCTGGCGTCGGACATGAACCTCCTCTGGCTGTCCGCGGAAGCCTCGAGTCGGTCGAGCATCGCATTCATGGTGCGAGCGAGTTCGCCCACCTCGTCGTCTCCCGACGGCTCCGGCACCCGTTCGTGCAACGTCGAGCCACTGATCTCCTGAACTCGCCTGGTGATCGAGTGCACCGGGTACAGGGCACGGCCGACGATCAGCCAGGTGAGGATGCCGACCATCAGCACCAACGCCGGCGTCGCGATCAGCAACGCGTTGGTAACACGGCTGACGGTCAGGCGAACATCCCGCAGCGAGCTTGCGACGTTGATTTCGAGGCGCCCCGAAGGCGAGCTGACAAGCGCCCGGCTGATCACGTAGTCGCCGGAGGTGACGTCCTCGGGAAGCTGCTTGCCGAACAACGAGGTCGCAGGAGTGACTATCGGCTGGAGGAGCGACCAGACACCTGCACGTGGGTTCGCGATCCGCCCGGTGAGGAATATGTAGCTGCCCTGGATCCCCTCGCGTAGCAGGTCCGGGTCGAAGCCACCGGTGAGAGTGGGCAGGCCGTCGGCTGTGAGGGCAAGCGACTCGGGTGAGACCGCACCGCTTTGGAGCACGCGGCTGAGCGCCTCGGTGACCGTGTCGTTGCGAACCTGGATGTCGTTGACCAGCGCGGCGTTGACCTGGCGGACCAGACCGAACGCACCGACCGACATGAAGGCAGCGAAGACGAGGCTGACGATGAGGGTGAGCCGGAAGCGAACGGACGAGAAGAGCCGCAGCACGCGTCAGCGCAAAGCCGGATCGGGAGTGCCCAGGCGGTAGCCCTCCCCGCGAACCGTCTCGAGGTCGGACATCCCGAAGGGACGGTCGATCTTGCGGCGGAGGTATCCCACGTAGACCTCCACCACGTTTGGGTCGCCCTCGAATCCCTCGCCCCACACCAGATCGAGCAACTCCTGCTTGGAGATCACATGTCCACGTCGACGCAGGAGCGCTTCGAGCAGCGCGAACTCCCGTGGCGACAGCGGGATCTCGGTGGAGCCGCGACGACAGGTGCGAGCCACGATGTCCAGAGTCAGGTCGCCCAACTCGAGTGGCTGGAGGTTGTGGTCGGTGCGGCGGCGGGCCAGGGCTCGGAGCCGGGCGACCAGCACCACGAATGAGAACGGCTTGGACAGGAAGTCGTCTGCACCCGTATCAAGTGCCTCTGCTTCGTCGTACTCGCCGCTCTTCGCCGTGAGCATCAGGATCGGGGTCCACACCTCGGCGTCACGAAGGGAGCTACAGACCCGGTAGCCGTTCATGCCCGGCAACATGATGTCCAACACGATCAGGTCGAAGTTGCCGGCACGCGCCAGCTCGAAACCGTCGAGGCCGTCGTGGGCCACAGACACTTCGAAGCCCTCGCCTTCGAGACCACGCGCGATCCCTTCGGCCAAGGCCGCTTCGTCCTCGATCACAAGCACTCGCATCGCTGACATTGTGCCCCCAAGCGGGGAGCCACGCGTGGCGATCCGTCATGGACGGGCCACTCAGTCGTATCCCGCCTCGAGCCACCAGCCACCCGCTTCCAGCGCGACCAGGTACGCAGCCCCGTCTGCCACCTGCACTTGTAATCGCGCCCGACGCCGCGAGCCGGTGGGATCCCACCAACGTTCCTCGACGATCCACGGCCCAGCCCATCCAACGACCTCCAGACGGCAACGACGGTCAATGGAGAGCTTCGCCGGGTGCCCGCTCAGCACCCCACGGCCCGACACCCCCACCGTCTCACCTCCGACATCGGTCAGCTCGACGGGGATGGGATCGGGCCACACCGACCCGGGGTGTGGTCGAGGCACGCGCCCGGGCCATGGGGCGTGCGCCACCGCCGGCTCCACCACCGAGCCCGCCGCATCGACGGGTACGAGTCGAACCTGCTCTCGGGGACCCCTGCCACCGCGCCGCTCCGGCACCAGTACCGCATCCGCACCAAGGATGCCCTGAACACGGGCCACACCTCGTCGGGCGCGTTCATCCTCTGCGCTTCGCCCACCCCAGAATCCGTGCTGGTGGCCTTTGGCCGTGACCACCTGTTCGGGGTGCAACACGATGCGCCGTGCCGCACCGCCGCGAGCTCGTGCAGGCCGGGACAGCCAGCCGTCGAGTTGCCAGCGGACCCGCTGCGCGATCGCGGTCGCGCTGAGGGCCCCGTCGTCTCGCCAGCAGCGCTCGACGACACCGTCACCGTCGTGAGAGGTCGTCTCTATGCGCACCACCAGGTGCGTGCATGCCAACCCACGTCCACCGAGTTCTCCCACAAGTCGATCCGCCAGGGCCTTCGCAACGAACGCCACCTGCTCGACCCGCTCGGCGGGAGGGTCCAACTCGGCCACCTGGTCGAGATCCGCCGGCGGATCCGCCAGGCGGCCGGGACCTTCGTCATCGCCGTTGGCGAGGTGGTGGGCGAGCGTACCGTCACGACCGAAGCGGCCCAACAGATCAGCTCGTGGGATCGCCGCCAGGTCTCCGAGATGACGTAGGCCGAGGCGACCGAGCACCCCGACCATCTCTGCGGGTAGGGGGCCTGGATCGGAGAGCACCCCCACGGGGAACGGAGCGACGAACGCTCCGCTTTGTCCGGCCGCCACGACCACAGGCGGCGAACCGGCTCGTTGAAGGCTGCGTCCTGCGGCCAAGGTCGCCGCAAAGCCGCCATCGGCGATGCCGACGCCACAACCGTCGCGTTCCGCGAGGAGTCCACCCACGAGAGCGCCGACCCGCCCTGCCAGCGCTTCGTCTCCGCCGAAGTAGCGCGACGGCCCGCGGGTAGGGAAGGCGCAGCGCCCCGGTACCACCGCTTCCAGGCGTGGAGTGATGTCGCCCAAGGCCGCTGCGATCCGCTCGAACACACGGGCCTCGCGGTCCTCGTCCCGCTCGACCACGCGCACCTCGGGACAACGCCGTTGCGCTTCACGCCGCCGCAGCCCGACACTGACACCGGCGACACGTGCCGACGCGGAGGTGGCGACCACACGGTTGGCGCGAACCACCGCGACCGGTTCACCCACCGGGGCATCGAGCGCGACGACGGGCCAGTCACGACACCACACCGCCAGAGTGCGGACCGACATCAGCCCGCCGGCCCCAAGGGGAAGGGTTGACTCATCGGCGACGTAGGACGCATGGTCCCGTCTGCCGCGGGCAGCCACAACTCGACCGACCTTCGACGTGCTGCCGCCCGCCGCCCCGAGATCGAGACGTCGAGCCGACGCTCCCGGAGTCGACCGTGCCCCTCCCCCAACCCGCTCCACGATCCGACCGCCTCGATGACGACATCCGGCTCGATCGGCCAGGACCGGGCGGCGGCATCGAGCAGCAACACGGTTCCCCGTTCCCGCGCACGAGCCGACAGCCGGCGGGCATCTCGTTCACCAACGGGCCTTCCTGGCCGGACCATGACCACCGAGACCGAATCGACCAGCGCGGCGACCACTCCCGCCCACTCGGCGGAACCTACCCTTGGCACCACCAGGACACGACCGAGATCGAGCCCGAGATCAGCAGCCGCCGCCCAGCCGATGTCAGCAGTGCCCACGGCGGCAACCCACGACCCCGCCTGTGAGGCAGCGGCCACCAACGCCAGGGAGAGCGAGGTGCACTCATCGACTCGGATGGTGCTGCCCAGGGCAAGGCCATCGTGAGGAAGAACGGCGTCGAGGGGTGGGAGGACGGGCAGTACGCGTTCGTGCGCGAGGGTTGTCGGCTGGACGAGGGTCCTGAGCTCCGCGATGGCCGCCATCCCGCGAGTATCGAACAAATGTTCGATACTCGCAACCGGCTAGCCGGCAGCGGCCTCCTCGGTCGCGAAGACCGGCACCTCGACCCCGGGCCGGTAGTAGGTGTAGAGGTCCTCGATGATCCCCTTCAACCCCTCGGCGCTGCCTCCCTTTTGGAGATCGACCGTGATGACGTTCCCGTAGACCGAGACCTTCTCCACGCCACCGTTGGTGAAGATGCGCCGAGCCAACTCGTCTGGTGGCCGGGTCCCCTCGACCTCGTTGCCAACCCGGTACACCTCGTGGCCGGTGCCCGTGAGGACACGGTTGACCTCGAAGCGGACGATCCCGCCCCTCCGGGCGGGCTTCTCGATGACGGTGACCAACTGACCCATGGCCGCAACGGTAGTCACCCCCCTCCGAACCGGGCGAGAACGACGACCCGAGCGGGCGCGCTTTTCGCCCAGTTCGGTGGGTTGGGTCGCCGTCAGTCCTCGAGGGTCTCGGCGGAGAAGGTGTCGCAGTCCTCCGACGACCCGGACTTGAACCCACGACGGAACCAACTCCGGCGCTGCTCCGCGCTGCCGTGGGTGAACGTGTCGGGGCGGACCCTACCGACGGTGCTGCGCTGGATGGTGTCATCGCCCACAGCCTGCGCGGCGGCCATCGCCTCTTCGATGTCACCCTCGTCCAACAGCTTCCGCTCATATGTCGTGTGTGCCCACACGCCTGCCAGGCAGTCGGCCTGCAACTCGACCCGCACCGACAAACCGTCGGCGCCGGTGGCCGCTTCGGGGTCTTCCTCCTCGATCTTGCGCACCTGGCTGCTGATGCCCAGCTCGTTCTGCACGTGATGGCCGACCTCGTGCGCGATCACGTACGCCTGGGCGAAGTCGCCACCGGCGCCGAAGCGATTGGCAAGCTCGTCCCAGAAGGTGAGATCCAGGTACACCAGGGAGTCGGCCGGGCAGTAGAACGGTCCCACGGCAGCGGTGGCCGCTCCACATCCCGAGTTCACCCCTCCCGAGAACAGGACGATCTTCGTCCGGTTGTAGCGCTGGCCCGACACCCGGAACTGTTCGCTCCAAACGTCGTTTGCATCGGTCACCACGGCGTTGGCGAAGCTCACATCGGCGGCCTGGGGATCGTCGCCGCCAACCTCGGTCGGGTTCCCCGTCGCCGGCAACTGCTGCCCGGGGGTCGCACCCGGCAACCCCGGCAGTTGATCCAGCCCACTCATCGCACCCAGGTCGAAGCCGCCTGCTCCGCAGCTCCGCATCACGAGGAAGCCAACGATGAGCAGCAGCATCATTCCCATCCCGCCACCGGCCTTCCGGCGTCGCCCCGCGAGCATGCCCCCCAGGATCACCCCGGCGAGCCCTCCCAGCCCGCCACCCGACGCACCGAGGCCACCTTCGCCTCGACGGTCGATGAGGTCCCCGGGGTCCCCCGCTTCGTCGAACTCCATCCTTGCCCCCTAGCTCGCGACGCCGACGGAGTGAGACATGTCACCCGCTCGAGTGGGACGGGTGGAACGAACGATCGCCGCCGCCAAGGCGATGGACACCGCGGCAAGCGCGACGTGTACCACCTTGAACCCCGGTGGTCGGTCACCGGCGGCGATCTGAGCACCGCGAACCAACCAGACCAGGCCGTGTGCGACGACTATGGCAACAACCCACCGCGGACGCGACGATCGCGCCCCCAGCGTCGCCACGACTGCGGCACCCACCAGACACACCGCCGACAGCGCGAACGCACCGTTGCGGTTCGCCGTCGACATCGCGTCGTCGCCGGCTGCGTTGCGGATTCTCGTCACCCATACGAACGTCATGAAGGCGGCGGTGATGAGCGACAGACGACGGGTAGGCGCATTCACCGTCGGGAGGCTATTGCACCGATCCGTCGCGACTACCTTGACCAGCCAGTCAAGTCAGCCGGACGGAACGCACATTCCGGCACAGGGGGTTTCCGCACGTGTCCCAGATCTCCATCGACGACTTCCGAACCGAGGCGCTCGGCTTCCTGGAAGCCAACGCGCAACGTAGGGGTACCGTCGCCGAGTTCGAGTGGGGTGAGGGCAACGACGACGTCGGCCTGTTCGAGGAGCGCGACCACGAGAGCGAGCTCGTCGAGATCGCCGCGGCGAGGGCGTGGCGGGCGACCCGCTTCGACAACGGGTTCGGCTGGATCCGCGGACCCGAGGCCTTCGGCGGTCGAGAGCTCTCGGCCGCCCACGAGCGCGCCTACCAATCGGTGGAATCCCAGTTCCTCACGCCGCCGCTGACCATCTTCGGGATCAGCTTGGGCATGGTCGCGCCCACGATCCTGGCCCACGGCACCCCCGAGGTGCAGGAGGCGTACCTTCGGAACCTCTACCGCGGCGACATGATCGCCTGTCAGCTCTTCAGCGAACCCGGCGCCGGGTCCGACCTAGCCGGCCTCCAGACGAAGGCCGAGCGTGACGGCGACGAATGGATCCTCAACGGCCAGAAGGTCTGGACCTCCGCCGCCCAGCACTCCGACATTGGCGAGATCATCTGCCGAACCGACCCCGACCAGCCGAAGCACCGCGGCCTCACCGGCTTCGTCGTGGACATGCGGGCGCCGGGAGTGGAGATCCGACCCTTGCGACAGATGACCGGCGGCGCTTCGTTCAACGAGGTCTTCTTCACCGACGTGCGCGTGCCCGACTCGCACCGCCTCGGCGATGTCAATGGCGGATGGACCGTCGCGCTCACCACGCTGATGAACGAGCGAGCGTCGATCGGCGCGGGCGGAGGCCTCGGCATGGGCCTGCTGTCGCCTCAGCGCCTCCGTGTGATGCTCGACCATTTCGACGCACGTGACGACCTCGTGATCCGCAACGAAGTGGCGCAGATCTACACGCAGTTCCAGGTGGCCAAGTGGAACGGCCAGCGCGCCATCGACAAGATCAAGGCAGGTGGCCTGCCCGGACCCGAGATGTCCACCGCCAAATTGGCGCTCACCAACAACCTGATGCGCTACAGCGAGTTGATGGCCAAGGTCTTGGGACCCCGCATGACCGCCGACACCGGCGAGTGGGGCACCTACGCGTGGTCGAAGTTGCTGTTGGGCGTGCCCGGGATGCGTGTCGCCGGCGGAACCGACGAGGTGATGCGCAACATCGTGGCGGAACGTGTGCTGGGTCTGCCGAAGGACCCGGGGATCGACTCGAAAACGCCGTTCCGCGACCTCCGGAACAACTGAACGTCCCGCTCAGGAGCTCGGCGTCGGCGCGTCGGTGCCGGCCAGGGGACCCATGGCCCATGCGTCATCGAGCACATGGAGCTGCGCGACCTCGGAGATGTCGCCAATGCCCATCGCCCTAACCGTGACCATCCCCGTGCGCTCCACCCACTCGGGCAGCTCGTCGTCGAGGCCGTGGGCGAGGATCTCGTTCGCTGCGGCGGCTTCACACAGCCGCGCCGCCAGGTTGACGGGCCGACCGATGTAGTCGTCGCCCTCGAACAGCAACACCGTGCCGCCGGCGATTCCACCGTGTATCTCGAATTCGTCACCCCGAAACCGCAACAACAACTCTGCGGTTGCAGCGATCACCGGGCCGGGCTCGTCACCGACGAGCATCACGCCGTCGCCCAGCCACTTGAGCACCTGGACACCCCGTCGACCCGTCACGTCCCTTGCTGCGGAACGGAAGCGAGTGAGCACCTCGATGGCTGCGTGCGTGCCGTGCCGATCGGTGTAGGAGGTGAAGCCGCACACATCGACGAAGGAGAAGACCCGGTACAGAGACTGGGACACCTCGACCCACTCGGGCACCGGGCGCTCCACACCGGTGCCGGTGACCGGTACCAGCGGGATCTCCTCTGTGGGAGAGAAACCGCCCGCTTCTTCGCCGACAGTGAGGATCCGTCGCAGCGCACGTTCGGCCGCGTCCAGTGGTGCGACCGCCTTGGGTCGCTTCTGTGCTGCGGGTCGAGTGGTGCGCTGCTGGGCCATGCGGGAGTGGACCGACATAGGTCAGCCCTCATGGTAGAGCGGCCGCATACTTTTGCAAGCATCCCGCGAGCTGACATGTGTCACTCCCCCGTGACGGAGCTACGACCCTCAGGAGAAGAGGGTCCCCTGAGGGTCGAACTGCTGGTCCCGCTGCACGCCCCGCCACGCAAGATCGTCCATGAACGCCCACGTACGGCGGTGGATCGACGACGGTCCGTAGCCGCGAAGTGCCAGCTTGTGGCGTGGACAGGGGTACCCCTTGTTCTGGTCGAACGCAAACGGCGGGAAGTGCTCTGCCTCGCGCCGCATGATGCGGTCCCGTGTGACCTTCGCCACGACCGATGCCGCCGCCACGGACAGGCAACGTGCATCACCTTTGACCACCATCGTCGTATGAGGATGGCCGACGAAGTTCCACTTGCCGTCGGCAATCGCAGCCTCGGGCTCGACGCCCAGGGCCTCGATCGCGCGGCGGCATGCCAGGCGTTGCGCCTCCGACATCCCGAGCTCGTCACACTCAGCCGCACTCGCATGCCCAACCGCCCAAGCCTGGGCCCATCCGGTGATCCGGTCAAACATCTGCTCCCGCCGGGTGGGGCTCAGCTGCTTCGACTCGCGGACCTTGTACACGCGGCGATCCTGTGGCACCACCACTGCACCCACGGTCAACGGGCCGGCCCATGCCCCCCTACCGACCTCGTCGATTCCGACGACGACACCACGTCCCTGATCCCAGTGCGTGCGCTCGACGCTGAGGTCGGGCGGGCGGGAACGGAGCCGGGAAGCCACCAACACCGACGGTAGTCGCCGCCTGGACGCGGAGGTTTCAACTGAATAAAAGTTGCATTCGATATCCCAGGCGTGCACACTGCTACTGTGAGTGCTTGATAGAGCACTCTCTGTGCACGCAAGGGGGCCCCAGATGTCGAGTGCCTTGATGGACGATCACACCACTGCCACCCAGTTCAACGTCGGAACCGAAGTCGAGGTGCGTCGGCGCTTCGACCGCGCCTGGGCGCGTGGATTCGAGGTCTCCGGCCATGTCGAGGGCGGCTACCGCCTCCGACGGCTCTCAGACGGAGCGGTCCTGCCGGTCGCCTTCCCCGAAGACGACATCCGGGTGGCAGAACTCCTCCGAGTCTGAACCGGCCACCCTCCCAGCCGGGGGTGTTACGTCGGACCGCCGGCCTCACCGAGGACCCCAACATCCTTAGCGTCACACCCTCTGAATAGGGTTGGTTTCATGTTCGATTGGCGGGAGTTGGAGGAGCTGGCGGGCAAGGTCGCGGGCCTCGACGCGGGGGTGGGTTCGGATGGGGATCTGTTCGACGCGGCGGTGGCGATCGAACGGGTCCGGGCCTTGCTCGATGTTGCCGAGGGTGGTGTGTTGGCCGAGTTGGATCGTCGTGGCGCGACCGACGTGACGTTTGGTTTGCACACGAACGCGTGGTTGTCCCGCGACGCGGGTATCTCGCGTCCGACGGCCACGGCACGGCTACGGGTGGGCCGGAAA
>JADLFH010000042.1 GCA_020845705.1 Microthrixaceae bacterium
GCGCTCCCCGGTCTCGCCACTTCCGTCGATGAGTCGAGGTGGGCACGATCCGCACGGGCGGGGAGTTTTGCAGAGGCGACCCGACAACCGGCGAACCGGTACCCCTGTCCCCTCGCAACCAACCTAGCCGCCTACCGTGTTGTCGAGATGTCCGGGGGTTCAGTGGTGACCACGATGAGCGAGGCGGCCGAACCGGCCGAGGTCGCGCCGTGGCCGCCGCCACCGCCGATCTCGACAACGGATGGAGCGCCGCCGCCACGACTGGCACACGAACCCGCGCTCGACGGCATCCGCGGCTTCGCGATGGCGGTGATCCTCTGCTATCACGCCGCAATCGTCGACGACCTGCCGTGGTTGCACCGGTGGTCCAGTGGCGGGTTCCTCAGCGTCTCCGCGTTCTTCACGTTGTCGGGATTCCTGATCACCACCCTGCTTGTCCTCGAACATCAGGCGACCGGACGGATCTCCTTCGGTCGGTTCTGGTCACGACGGTTTCGTCGTCTGCTTCCCGCGCTGTTGCTCACTCTCATCTGTGTCGCCGCCCTGGCCCCGATCGTCGGCGAAAGTGCCGCGTTGGGATCACTGCGAGCGGAGCTGCTGTCTGCCGCCGGCTATGTCATCAACTGGCAGTCGATCTTCACCAGGTCGGACTACGCCGCAACCTTTGCCACCGCTCAGTCGCCGTTGAAGCACCTCTGGAGCGTGTCGATCGAGGAGCAGTGGTACCTGCTGTTGCCCGTGCTGGTGGCGGCAGTGCTCTGCCTGGCCCGCCGCAGCCGGCTGATGCTGGGAGTGGCGTTCGGGGTCTTGGCCGTGGTGTCGGTTGCGCTGAGTTGGATCCTCGGCGATGGCCACTACTCCAATCGTGTCTACCTCGGAACCGACACACGTTTCGCGGAGATGGCGATCGGGGGACTGCTGGCGACCGCTACCGCCGGCCGCTTCGCGCCGAGCGTTGCAGCATCCAGGCCTTCCTGGGTACGCCGCATCATCGATCTCTCCACCTTCGGAGTGTTCGGCGCGGGCATCTGGCTCTGGGTGACAGCCGACATCCGGGGCGACTTCCCCTACCGAGGCGGCCTCGCCATACATGCCCTTGGAGTCTGTGCCGTGATCTACGCGGCGATGCACAAGGGCACGCTGGTGAACCGAGTCCTTCGCTTCACCCCCTTCGCGTCCCTCGGAAAGGTCTCCTACGGGGCGTACCTGCTCCACTGGCCGATCCTGTTGTGGCTCACCCCGAAGCGGCTACACCTGCCTGCCGGCTGGACTGCCGTCGTCCAGATCACCTTGGTGGTGGTGCTCGCCCAGATCTCGTACCGCTTCTATGAGGCACCGATCCGCGTGGGCACGAGGGTGCTGTCATGGCGTCGGATCGCGCTGCCAGTCGTCGGGGCCTCCGCTCTCCTCATGCTCACGGTCCTGCTTCCGGAACCTGATCCTTCACGAGTGACGGCACTCGAGACGACCGATGCGGCGAGCGTCTCGGATCTGGCCGAGTCCAACCGCCTGGTGACTGCGGGCGGCTCCGACAACGGGCTCGACGTATCGACGACCACGACGTTTGGCTCCCCCGTGGCCACCGCTCCCGCGCCCCCTCCACCGGTTCGGATCATGGTGATCGGTGACTCCTTCGCGATGAGCCTTGTACCGGGGATGCGGGATCTCGCCGAAGTTCGCTCTGACTTCGGTTTCCTCAATGCCGCTCTCGTGGGGTGCGGGTTCGGCCGCGGTGGCCGCAACCGAGGGATCGGCCTCGATGTCGCCTACTCCAAGGAGTGTCGCCAGCGAGACACCTGGCTCCTCGGCGCGCTGGGTTACTACCGGCCCGATGTCGTCGTGGCCGCAGGTGGCATGTGGGACACCACGGATCGGAAGCCACAGGGTTTCGGATCCTGGACCCACATCGGTGACCCCGAATACGACGCCTTCCTGGCTGCCGAGATCCGCCACATCGCCGATCTGGTCCAGGGCGGGGGCGCCGGCCTCGTGTGGCTGAACGCCCCGAACTGGAACCCCGTCTACACACCGGCGAACTTCATGGGCCGCGGGCCCTATCCCGAAGCCGACCCCGCACGTTCCGTTCGCTACAACGAGGTCCTGACGGCCACCCTGGCCGGACGCAGCCGAACCCAACTGCTGGATCTACGCGGCTTCCTGCAATCGCTACCCGGAGGGGACCTCGCGCCCGATGTCCGCGCGGACGGGGTTCACCTGACCCAGGCCGGCACCCGAACCGTGGCCCAGTGGCTCGTCCCGCAGCTCATCGCGACGGGTCAGGCATCGCCGGTTGCTCCTGCCGACTCGACGGCTCCCCCTTCGGGCGACGCGTTGATCCCCACCACCGGCGGCTGAGCACGCCGAGACCAGCCGCAAGTGCGAACAGCGGCGTCGATGCCACCTTGAACCGGGGGTCGCCGAACACGACGACCGGCACCGCCGCTGACGCTGCGGTCATCAGCACCAACGATGCAAGCACCACGTCACGACCTCTTCGCCGCCACAGCGCGTACGACGCGACCCCTGCCCCCACTAGAGCCAAGGCCATGATCAGCAGGTAGCTGAGGTTGAGCCCCACCTTCGCGGCACTGCGTAGCCCCCGTGGCAGGAACAGATCCTTCTCGTAGGATTCCAACGCTCGGAGACCATCGTCCTCACCCTCATAGGTGTGCCACAGCTTGCGCATGCTCAGTCCGGGTAGCGCGCCGAGATGCGTAGTCGCCCAGCGCCTGGCGCGGCGAGCTGTCTCCCTGTTGCGGCGCAGCTCCGCGGCGGGTCCGTCGATGTAGAACTCGCCGGTGTCGCAGTACCTCGGCACCTGGAACCGCCCGTTCGCGCCGGGATGGAACCCCACACAGAGGTTGTCCCCTCCGTTGTTCGACAGCGGCACGAAGGCATCGAGAACGACGGCGTTGCGGATGATCCACGGGCAGAGGACAAGGAGGAGGCCAAGACACAACACGGCGAGGTCGGCCAGCGCGTTCCGCCAGGGGCAGCGGGCCACGATCATCGCAACCGCGATCGCCGGCAACGCCACCAACACCTGAGGCCGCACCAGGGTCGCCGCACCCAGGCTCGCCGCCGCAACGAACAAGACAAGGGGCGGGCGCCGCCCGCTGGAACTCCTCATAGCCAAGGATCGGACCAAGGCCGCGACGAACACGCTCAGACATGCGATGAACAACGACTCGCTGAGCAACACGCCGCTGTAGAGGATCAGGTTCGGCCACAAGGCCATCACCGATCCCGCCGCCAGGCCCGCCCCGCGCGCCAACCGCTCGTCGCCGAGGCGGCGGCCCAGCTCCCGGCCGGCAACTACGACCGCCCCCGCCGCGACTCCCCCCAGCATCGCCTGAGCGAGCCCCGCGACAAGAGGCAGGCTCCGGTCGAGGCCCACGAGGTCCGCCAGTCGCTGGAGGGCGCCCAGGAAGTAGGGGTAGCCCGGCGGGTAGTACGCGGTCGGTTCACCGAGGAACGACACGTAACCGTTGCCGTCTGCGATGTCACGCGCGAATCGCCGGTAGAGGACCGGATCGGACAGACCTCTGGGCGGGCGGTGCATCACGATCACCCAGAGCACCCTCAACGCGGTGGCGACAACCGCAACTCGTAGCGCGTCGCGTCGCAATGCTGAATCGCGTAGGGCCATCGGCGCCACGTTAGAGCGGCACGCGTCACGGGCCGACGGTGACGATCGCGTGGCAACAGGCGACCCCTCGAGTATCCGGTCCACGTGGGGAGAGCCCGAGCAGGTCAGGCTCAGGGGCCTCGTGTTTCACCAACGGTGACAGAGCGATCCAGCGTCTGCACCACCGCGGGATCGCGTCGCTTACCGAGACGGTTGCGAAGTCCATCGACCGCTCCGGCAATCCGACACCCCAACGAATCACGCCACTGATCAGGTCGCCGCAGGAGCAGGGTGACGACCTGGCGCAGAAGGCGGCCGGCCCATCCGAGGACGAGGGGAGCCGAACGTGCATCCAGCGCCGCCCGCAGGTGATTCCTGGTCTGGTAGTACGCGCGCCAGGGATGGGTCACCTCCGTCGAGCCCAGGTATTGAGCGTCCGAGACCACTGCATCACCAACGAACATCGGCACGCCGGCACGGCCCAGCCGTAAGGCGTATTCGTAATCCTCAAACATGAAGAACAGCTCGGGCCGAGGCAGCCCTCCTCGTCGCACCGCGCCGACAGAGTACAAGGCTCCGTCAGCCAGTATGAGTGGCACACGGGTGACCTCGGTCAATTCCCGGGCGTCCACCTTCACGATGCGTCCCCGTCGGATGAGCGCCCCCCGGTTGCCGAGCACAGCATCTTCGGGAAGCGTGGAGAGCATCCTCAACGCCCGCTCGATGGAACCCTCGGCCACCGGAGAGTCGTCGTCGAGCAACCACAACCAGTCGGGGTTGTGGTGGTCGAGCGCGTGTTGCATCCCGGCAGCCAATCCACCGGCGAAGCCCAGATTTCCGGGAAGATCGAGTACTTCGATGGAAGCGGTCGGCATCGACTCTCCGATTCGCCGCACACGTTCGGCTCCATGGAGCTCAGGGGCGTTGTCCACCACGACCACCCGCGGGCACGGGCGCTGGCGGAGCAGCGACACCAAGGTCTGCTCGAGCATCAGAGGTCGCCGCCAGGTCACAACTATGGCGGTGACCGCCGGTGTCCTACCCTCCACCCGTTCAAAGGATACATGTGCCGTCCCGGCGACCGTTGCATGACACGAGACTCCGAAAACGAGGAGCCGTTGAGCGCTCACCTAGGGTGCGCGGTCGATGTCGATCGAACACGAGACGGCTGAGGAAATACCGCCGAACAGGGAGCGCCACGAAGGTCCCTCGCCGGCCACCGGCGACGTGGCGGCGCTCGGCTCGGTCGGCGCGCTGGTAGTCATGATCTTCGTCGTGGGACGGGGGCTGTGGTTCTTCTCCGACGACTGGAACATCCTCGCCGACTACCACGACGGCAACCTGTTGGTCCCCTTCAACAGCCACTTGTCTCTGCTGCCTGCCGGCATCTACCGGCTGTTGTTCCACACGGTCGGGCTCGGCTCGTATGCGCCGTACCGCTTGGTGGGCATCGCCGGCATGGTGCTGTTGGGCCTGGCGGTCTGGTGGTACGCGCGTGCCCGGATCGGTGGCTGGGGGGCCGCTCTCGCGACCACAGCGGTGATCTGGGGCTCGGGCGGGGTCACCAACCTGATGTTCCCGTTCCTGGTGAACTTCTCACTACCGATCGCGGCGCTGGTGGGCGCGTGGATCCTGCTGGACCGTGAGACCACTCGGGCCGACCTGGGCGCGGCCGCAGCACTCGGGGTCGGGCTGGCCACCAGCGGGCTGGGGATCCTGGCGATGGGAGCGATCGGTGTGGAGTTGCTGCTTCGTCGAGCCCCGCTCCGTCGCTGGATCCCTTTCGCTGTACCGGTCGGACTGTGGGCCGTGTGGTACCTCACGCATCGGATCTCGGCACCGGGCGATCATGCGTTGAGGCCGATGCTGTCCTATGCGGTGCGGATGCTGTGGGGTGGAACCACCGCGTTGGCCGCCGGTTGGAAGCCGGGCGGCGTGGTGATCGGGGTGTTGTTGGTGAACTACTTCGGGTTCGCCGTCCGCGCTCGATCCGGTCGCGATCCCCGAGTGCTCGGCGCACTCGCCGCTCCCCTGCTATTCGTGGGGCTCACGGCCTTCACGCGCATCGGGGTCGTGCCGGCGATACCACCTGACGAATTCCGCTACCGCTGGACCATCGCAGCGTTCCTGGTGTTGGCGGTCGTCTCCGCATGGCCTCGCGACCTCCCGCAACTGCCTCTGCCCGAAGGAGCGTCACGTCTGGTGAGGAGGATCGGCGCGGGCGTCGCCGTCACTCTCGTTCTGCTCGGTGCGATCGCCGTCACTCGTGACTCCTCGGAGTGGAGCGACACCGTCGAGGCCGCCGCGCCCGGTCTGGCGGCCGAGCTGTTCGCCGCCGAGGCCGTGGGCGACCGGGTGGATCCCTCCCATGTGCTGCCACTCTCCTACGTACCGGTCACCCTCGGCGCCTACCTCCAGGCCGTGGCCGATGTCGGAAGTCCCCTCGACGGACATCCTGCCAACACGTTCGGCGGAAGCCGAGATCACCGGGCATCGGCAGACCTTCTTCTGGCCCGGCTACCCGCCAGGCCAGGTAACGAGGCCCCCGAGGGGTGCGACATGGGGCACGGGACCACCTTGTCGTTGCCACCCGGCGGCACCGTCGTGGTGTCCCGCTCCACCGGGCGGCCGCCTGTTGTGCGAATGGCCCGCTTCGGCGACGAGTTCCACGTGGTCGATTGGGTGATGCCCGTAGGCGAGGTGTGGCAGGTCCGTGTGCCCAACGATGCGAGGCGGCGCAGCGGTGCGCCCGCGTACCGACTCCGTATCGAGGGCACGGCCGGCGACATCCCGTCCCCAGTGGTCTGCGCACCCTGACCGGCCCCTCCTGCCTCAATCCCGCGGCCCCTCCTGCCTCAATCCCGCGGCCCCTCCTGCCTCAAACCGATTCTTGAGGCACCGCGGACCGGTTTCCGGCCCCTCCTGCCTCATGAACGGGTTTGAGGCACAGCGGGTCGGCCCCTCCTGCCTCAAACCCGCGGTCGACGGCTCCAAGGCGGCATCCGGGTCACGCCGGTCCGATGGTCCGCGGGCGGCCCACGATCCAGCGCTCGAACGCCCGGTAGCCGGCCCATCCAGCCAGGATCGAGGCAGGGACGGCAATCACCAACTTCGCGACCAGGGGTGCATCGGGGAGCGCCCTAACGGTCCAGATGTAGACGGGCAGGTGCCACAGGTACAGCGAATAGGAGATACGGCCGACCCATCGCAGCGGCCGCAGTCCACCGATACGGGCGATCACCGAACCGTCCTCGACAGCGGCCAACACCACTGCCCCCGCAGCTATCGAGATACCGGTGAATCCGCCGAGGAACAACCACCGGGCCTCTGCCTCGGCACCGATCCAGGCCAGGCCGATCCCGCTCGCCCCCCACACCCCCGCCACCCGAGCCGCACGCGAACCCACCAGCCGGCTCCGCCACAACAGTGCTGTACCCAGGCCCACCAACATCGCGTCGGCCCGTGCGTCGGTCCGTTCGTACAGGGCGACCAGCGATGCGCCGCGGGCAACTTCGACGACCCGCCAACAGGCGATCGCCATCACCGCAGCACCCACCGCAGCCAGCAGCACCGGGGTCCGATCGAGGCGCCGACGCGCCCACCACACAGCCAGGCCGCACAGCACGTATAGCTGGCCTTCGAGTGCGAGCGACCACAGGTGGACCATGTCATATGGCGGCTGATGGCCTGCGGCGAGCTGCCAGTTCCCGACGAAGCCCATCCCCAACGCCACCTGCAGAAGTTGCTCGCGTGGCGCATCGCCCAACACCGCCAGCGCCACGATCAGGTGGATAACCAGGAATCCGGCCAACGGTGGCACCAGGCGCTTGCCACGCCGGCTGAGGAAGAGACCAAGCCGCACGCCTCCGGTGGCATCGACCTCGCGCAGCAGCGTTGCGCCGATCAGGAAGCCGGACAACACCAGGAACACATCGACGCCGAGGAAGCCGCCACGTAGCGACCAAGTGGGGTCGCCCGAGTCGAGGAACACAACGTGGGTTCCCAAGACCGCGAGGATCGAAAGCCCACGCAGACCATCGAGCGAGGCTGCCACCCCGAGGGAACGGACCTCCACGTCGGCGTCGAGGCGCCAGCGAACAGCGGCGAGCGGTCGTGTCGGGCGTTCCACGCCCCAGTAGGAGACCGCGGCCAGAAGCGCCGAGATCCCCGCTACCGCGACCAGCGAAGGGATGAACGGAGCAAGGAAGTCCCGGTAGCCGCGCTCGCCCATCCACCGGGTCATCACGAGTTGGTGCCACAGGTAGATCCCGTAGGACCCGAGCGCGCCTGTCTCGGCCAATCGCCACCAACGTCGAGTCTCGGAGGCACGTACCGACGTCGCAGCGGTGGCGAACGCAGAGGGCGCCACCAGCGTCGCCGCGCACAGCACGAAGAGGCCGTGGCGGGCGAAGGTCTGAGCTCCATCGAAACCGGTGAACACGGGCGGGAGGTCGAGGGCTACAGACGCGACCCAAAGCGCCGCCGCTGCAATCGAATAGCAGGCAGCACGTAACGCCCGCGTCACCCTGGGCACGCGAGAGGACTGCAACCAGAGAGCCAGGCCTGCGCCCACGGCGAACTCGTCGAGGTGGTTGGGGGTCCACGTGAGGATGGCCCCGCGGGTGTCGACACCGCCGCTGGTGAAGTCGAAGGTGGTGGTTGCCGCGACCACAACCAGCCGGAAGGCGAACGCGACGACAACCCAGCCGACGAGGACCAGGGCCACGGCCCGGCGACGAGCCGATGCCGTCTCGACACCTCGCCACTCACAAACCCGCGCCAAGGCCCCGAAACAGACAGGCAGCAGCAGGTAGAACCCCACCTCGGTGGCCAGGCTCCACGACTGGGTGATGGGTCCGATCGCGTTGGAGGGCACGTAGACGTGCAGCAGCAGGACATCGCTCAGCAGTTCGAATGCGCCCGGCAGCGGAGCACCGCTCGCCGCGAGGGTCACGAACAGGATCACCCAATAGAGCGGGTAGATACGCAGTGCGCGGCGCCAAAGGTAAGGGCGGATCGGCGGCAACGGGCGTCCCGCCACAACCGCATCAACGAAGGGGCGTGACACCAACAGGCCCGACAACACGAAGAAGATCGAAACCCCTACGTCGAGGCGGGGCAGCACGTGACGCAACGGCGAGGAGAAGCGGCTCTCGTTGACCACCCCGGAGACGAACGCGACGTGGGTGACCAAGACGCCCGCAGCGCCGAGGACGCGAAGCACATCGAGTCCCGGCGCGCGGGTCGTGACTCGGGTCACCCCCGCGCTCATGAGCCTCCGCGCCACGCTGCGAGGACGACCGCGGAGATGGCGACACCCAACCACAACATGGCGGCACGGCGCCCCGGCAGAACGCGCCTGGTTCGGATGGGCTTCTCGATCCAGTTGCCGAGCATCCACCCGAGCCCCACCGAGACGACGAAACGAACCAACATGAGCGGCCACTGTCCGAGGTGGGTGCGCTCGGGTTGAAGCACCAACGCCACCGGCCAGTGCACCAGATACACCGGGTAGCTGATCTTGCCGAGCTCGACCAAGGGTCGCAACGTCATCACCCGGGCGAACGACCCCTCCACCACACCACCCAGGATCAACGCGATGTTCAGGGCCGACGCGAGGAGCAGTCCACCGTGGATGACCCAGGGCTCGGTGTGACCAAGGGTCTGCCACGCGGCGATGGTCACCACCAATCCCACCCAGCCGACTCCGGACCACCACTTGGAGCGGGGCCAACCGAGCTCCTGCATCACCACCGCCAGCAGGCAACCCGAGACGACTTCAGATGCACGGGTGTCGGTTCCGAAGAACATCCGGGTCGCCGATCCGTCGATGAGCAGCAACGACAACGCCGAGTAGCACCACAAGGTGACCAGGAACCCCACGAGCCATCTCAGCGCGTGCTTCGAACGGGCCGCGAGTGCCACCACGATCGACAGCCCCAGGTAGAACTGCTCCTCTACGGCCAGGGACCAGTAGGGCGACAGCGGGCCGAGCGCCCCGCGGGCAGCCTGGGTGGGATCGCCGTTCTCCAAGACGATCGACTGCCAGTTCTTCGCGGAGAGGATCCCCGCCAGGGTGTCACTCCAGGTCATCGGGCCGTAGACCTGTTGGCTTAGGGCCTTGAGAACCACACATCCGAGCACCACGGCCAGCGATGCGGGAAGTAGGCGGCGGAACCGACGCGACCAGAACCCTCCCCAGTCGATGCCGCCGCTGCGCTCCCGTTCGGCCAGCAGCAGCGACGTGATGAGGAACCCCGACAGGGTGAAGAACATCGACGGGGCCAGGTAGGAACCGGGCGCCAACTCCCAGCCGGCCACGCCGCCGGTAATGGAGAAGTGATACGCGACGACTGGGAAGACAAGAAGCCCCCGTATGCCGTCGAGAGCGGGAAGATACGGGAGCGCGGTGCGGCGCCGGGTCGTCACGGTCGCGGCCACGACGCCGGACAGTAGCGGTGCAGCGCACGGCGACTGCGGACCGCGTTCTCCGGAGCCGCCGCCATTAGCGTCCGAAGGCCATGACGACGGTCGCCACAGACCCACCGCAACGCCTGCCCGACGCGGCGCGACTCGGCCTGTGGGGCTTGGTGGCGTTGGTAGTGGCCCTCGTGCGCAACGGCGTGTGGGGAACCCCGAACCTGCCCTTCTTCTCCACGATCGCAGACCGTTGGGGTTCCAATCCCTTCCCCAAGGGCCTCGACGGCGACTACCTGCTGACGAACCTGCTTGGCCCCACCCTCGCGCGAGCCCTTGGCCAGACCTCCCCACACGAATACGCCCGGCTTCACCTAGTTGGGCTCGTGGTGGGCCTCACTGCGGTGATCGCAGCCGCCTACCGGCGATTGGGTTACCGCCCCGCTGTGATGTTGTTGTGGGTTGTGGCGGCATCGCCCGCGCTGACGGTCGCAATGGAGTGGCTGGGCCAGCCCGACGTTTGGACCTTCACCCTGGCCCTCGCCCTACCCCTCTGTCGGCGACACGTCACAGGCTTCGTCCTTGCGCTGCTGTTGGGGCTGAGCCACCCCGAACAGGGACTGGTGGCCGCAGCGGTCGCAGTCGCCGCCATGGCGACTACCGACAATCGTGTTCGCAGCATCGCCGCATGGGCCGCCGGCTTCCTCGGCGGAGTGGTCTCCGGCCGGCTGATCACACAGGCCTACCTGTGGTCCAACGACATCGAAGTCAGCCGCCCACGTACCGCCTACCTCTGCCTCGGCCTGGGGGGATTCCTCGACCACCATCTCGAGTCTCCCTACGCCCTGCTCTACTCGCTGTGGGGGCCGCTGTGGGCGGTGGTTGCCTACCTCACTTGGCGCTGGTGGAACGTCCGCGAGTTCGGATCCGACACCTCGGCGCTCTCGTCGTGGCCCTGGGTGATGGTTGTCGCCGCGGCGGGGCTCGTCCCGGTGATGGTCACCCTCGACGAGACCCGGGTGTACGCGATGACCACCGCCCCGTTCCTGGTGGTGCTCGCCTCCACCCTCGCCGAGCTCTCCCCCATCCGCTCGATCGGCGAATCGTCGGGACCTTCGCCACAGACGGCCCCCCGAGACGCCCGCCGGACCCTCGCCGGCGTCATGGCCGTGGTTTCGCTGGCCGCGATGCCCGGCATGTTCAACGCCGGGGACGACTACTGGGCGCCGGCCCTGCGACCCGTCGAGTTCGCTCGCTTCCTCGCCGACGGCACCGTGCCTGGCGGCCCCGCCCACACAGGCCAGTGGCTCCTGTCACCGTTCGGCTTCAAGGTTCCGCCCGCGTGCTGAGCGCGCCCTAGCCTCTCGGCCCGTGCCGCTCCGTCGCCCCCGACGACGCCCGCCGGGCTCAGGCCGTTTCCGGATCGGCGATCTTGCCCTCGCGCTCGTCGCGTACGTCCCGCTCCTGCTGACCCATCGCGGCAAGCTCGGCGCCGACACCAAGACCTACCTCTACATTGACCCGGGTCGCCTGCTCAGCCGTTCGCCCTACCTGTGGGACCCAGCCGTGGGCCTTGGGACGGTCACCCACCAAAACATCGGCTACCTGTTGCCGATGGGCCCCTACTACTGGGTGATGGAGGTGTTGGGGGTGCCCGACTGGGTGGCGCAACGCCTCTGGATGGGCTCGATCATCTTCCTCGCGGGCCTCGGTGTCCGCTACCTGCTGAACACGCTGCGATGGAGCGGACCCGGCATCACCGTCGCGGCCTTCGGCTATGCCCTCAGCCCCTACCTGCTCCACTACATCTACAAGCACTCGGTCATCCTGTTGCCGTTCACCGCGCTGCCATGGCTGTTGGCCTTCAGCATCCGGTCGATCCGCCAGGGCGGCTGGCGCCACCCATCGCTGTTCGCCCTGGTCGCCCTCGCCGCGGGAGGCATCAACGCCACCTCGCTGCTGCTCGTGATGATCGGGCCACTGCTGTGGGTGCTGCACTCCGTCGTGGTGGAACGGGAGACCACCTGGCGCAAGACCCTCCCGGCACTCGGCCGCATAGGGCTCCTGACGCTGGTCACATCGCTGTGGTGGATGGCCGGGCTGCTCCTCCAGGGCAGCTACGGGATCGACATCCTGCGCTACACCGAGACCTACCGAACGGTCGCCGCCGCATCCACCGGCCCCGAGGTGTTCCGAGGGCTCGGCTACTGGTTCTTCTACGGGACCGACGCGCTGGGCCCCTGGTTCAAGGCAGCGGTCACGATGACCCAGTCCCTGCCCGCGATCGCACTCAGCTTTGCAGTCCCTGGTATGGCGGTGCTGGCGGCGCTGCTCACCCGATTCCGCTACCGGTTCTTCTTCGTCGGAATGGCCTTCTGCGGTCTCATCGTCTCGGTCGGCTCCAATCCCAGCGACTCCCCCACTCTCTACGGCCGTTTCTTCGCGGCGTTCACCGACTCGTCGGCGGGTCTCGCCATGCGCTCCGCACCCAGAGCGGAACCGCTGTGGGTGCTCGCTGCCGCCGTGTTCCTCGGCGCCGGGACAGCCGCACTCACGCAGTGGCGACCCAACCGCCGACTGCTGTTTGCGGGTACGGCCTTGGGACTGATCGCCGCGAACCTCTCCCCTCTGTGGATGGGTCGGATGCTCGACCCGTACCTCGAGCGCGATGCCGACGCCACGTCGTACTGGCGGGCGGTCGGCCGGTACCTCGACGGTGGCGACCAGGACACCCGTGCCCTGGAGATCCCCGGGATCGATTTCGCCAACTACCGCTGGGGAGCCAGCGTCGACACGATCCTGCCGGGCCTGACCGACCGGGACACCGCCGGCCGTGAGCTGGTGCCGTGGGGCTCGGTGGCCTCGGCGGACATGACCAACGCGATGGATGCCGGCTTCCAGGATGCCTCCTTCGACCCAGCGGGTTATGCAGCCCTGTTGGCGAACCTGTCGGTGGGAGACCTGGTGGTGCGCAACGACTTGGAGTACGAGCGCTACCGAACTCCCCGCCCGAAGAAGATCACGAGCTGGATCGCCGATGCGGTCCGCGCCACGGCCGGCAGAGACGTTCGCTTGCGGAAAGGCCGCGGGTTCGGACCAGGCCTGCCCAATCAGGCGTCCTCCGAGAGCCCCATGCTCGACGACACCGAGCTCGCACTCGATCCCGGATCCCCGACACCCCGAGAAGTCGTGGTCCACCCCATCGATGGTGCCAGGCCGGAGGTAGCCCTCGTCCCCGCCGATCGCCCCACGATCCTCGCAGGCTCGGCGGCAGGCATCGTGGCCCTCGCCAACAGCGGCCTGCTCGACGACGGCCTGTTGCAGTACGCCGGGTCGGTGACCGACGACGGGGACGCTTTGGCGACGCTCTTGGACGAGGGGGCACGCCTCGTGGTCACCGACACCAACCGCAGAGCGGGCCACCGCTGGGGTGCCCTCCGAGATCAGCTCGGCTACACCGAGATGGCCGACGAGACCCCGTTCCGAGTCGATCCCTCCGATTCACGGCTCGACCTGTTCGGGCGGGTCGATGACGCTCGAACCCAGACCGTCGTGATCCAACAGGGCGGGCTCAAGGTCCGGGCGAGCGGATATGGGAACCAGCTCACCTACACCGCCTCCGACCGAGCCGCGAACGCCTTCGACCTCGACGAGCGCACCGGCTGGAAGGTAGGCGCCTTCTCCGATGTCCGCGGCGAGTGGATCGAAGCCACTTCGACCGACGGCGCGATCACCGCCGATCACATCGTGGTGCTCCAAGCCCAGCGGGCCACCAACCGTTGGATCACCAAGGTGCGGCTCACCTTCGACGGAGCCGATCCGCTCGACATCGCGCTCGATGCGTCTTCACGCTCGGGCGGCGGCCAGTCGCTGCCCTTCCCGAAGCGAACCTTCCAGACCCTGCGAATCGAGATCCTCGAGACCGACCTCGGGGTTCGGGCCGCTTACACCCACCTCAGCGGCGTGGGTTTCACCCGCATCGACATCGACGGCCGCTCGGTGACCGAGGTGGTCCGCCCCCCTACCGACCTGCTCGATGCCGTCGGCAAGGCCTCAGCCGACCACGAGCTGATCTACCTCTTCACCCGCCAGCGGACCGATCCCGCCGATCAGAACCTCCAGTCGGCAGAGATGCGTCTCGTCCGCCAGATCGACCCGCCCACACGTCGGGCGTTCGGGGTCACGGGCAAGGTTCGGCTCGACACGTCGAGACCGGATGAGGCCATCGACGCCCAGCTAGGGGTCACCGGGAGCTGGGGAGCGACATTCCGAAGCTCCGGGCGGCTCGACGGCGATGTCGGTTCGCGCGCGTCTTCTGCGTTCGACGGCGACACCGCAACAGCGTGGCAGTCTGGGGTGTCGTCAACCGTCGGGAGTTGGCTGGGATGGACGCTGCCCGCATCCGCCGATGTGACGGTTTCGAAGATCCGGGTCATCGACGATGAGAACCACTCGGTACCGACGGTGGTCCACTTCGAGGTCGACGGGGTGGCCGGAGAGAAGATCCGGCTACCGATCCCCGAGGGCGACGGAACAGAGTTGGGTCACCAGAGCACGCTGAGGCTTCCCACTCCTCGCACACTTCGAGGCACCACGGTCCGCCTCGTGGTGGACGAGGTGCGGGAGCGAACCGCGCTCGGCTGGTACACCCGGCGCACAGAGGCACTGCCGGTGGCCATCTCGGAGCTGACCATCAGCGACCCGTCCGGCACTGCTATCACCGCGTCGGGGCCTTCGCTCGACCTAGCGGCGCAGTGTCGTGACGACCTGGTGAGCATCGGCGACACCAAGGTCCCGCTCCGCATCTCCGCTTCGATCGACGACGCCCTCGCAGGGCGACTCCTTCCGCTTGTGCCGTGCGAAGATGGCCGGCAGATCGAGGTGGCACCCGAGCCTCTCGGTGTGAGTGCAACCGACGGCCGCGAGAGCGGATGGTCGGTCGACCAACTCGCCCTCCGTTCTCCGTCTCCAGCGGTCGATCCCCTAGAGCCGACGCCCTTCGACACGACGCTCCGTGCAACGCGCACCAGCCGTGGCAGCTACGACCTCCGGATCCGCAAGGCAACCGAGCCGTTCTGGCTGGTGCTGGGCCAGTCTCACAACAAGGGCTGGAAGCTCACGGTTGCCGGTCACGATCTCGGTGAAGCGCAGTTGGTCTCCGGATACGCGAACGGCTGGCGGATCGACCCCGTCGCGCTCGGTGCCACCGACGGCCGGATAACCGCCACGTTGCGCTGGGCGCCGCAACGAACCGTGTGGGTCGCGCTCGGATTGTCGGCCATTGGTCTGCTGGTGTGCCTTGTTCTGCTCCGTCCCCGCTTCGCTGGTCGCAACGACGGCGAGTTGGGCCTGATCGTGTCGCGACCGATCGGCATCGCAGTGACCGACGAGTTCGGGGCCGTGGTCGCGCTACGTCCACGCATCCTCGTCACAGCCGGCGCGTTCCTGCTGACCGGCGTTTTCGCTCAGTGGTGGTGGGCGCCGGCGGTTGGTTTGCTCACCTGGGCGGCGTTGAGCCGACGCGGGGGATGGATAGCGTTGCGGATCTTCATCGTCGCACTCGTGGGCGCCACCGCCGCCTACGTGCTCGCACGCGAGGCAAGGGCCGGCTGGACCGCGGATTTCGACTGGCCACAGCACTTCTCGGCGGTCTCGTCGTTGCCCGCGGCTGCCCTCGCCGCGCTCTTCGCCGAAGCGATGGTAGAAGCACTTCGAGGGGGCTGGAGGCGCTCCACCGGCCTCGACCCTTCGCCCTAGGCTGGCTGGGATGAACCCACGGATCCCCCTCTTGATCCAGGGGGGCATGGGAGTGGGGATCTCAGGGTGGCGACTGGCCAACGCGGTCTCAGGCGCCGGTGGACTCGGTGTGGTCGCGGGCACGGCGCTGGAGATCACCCACGCCCGCCAACTGAGCGACGGCGACCAAGGCGGCCACCTTCGACGCGCCTACGCCGCCTTTCCCGACCAGGAGGTCGTCGAGCGGGTGCTTGGCCGCTGGTACATCCCCGGGGGCAAGGCGCCCGAGGACAAGTACCGCAACGTCCCACTCGGCCGGCTCGATTCAGCTCCCGCGCTGCGGGAGCTGATCGTGCTCGCGAACTTCGCCGAGGTGTGGCTGGCGCGAGAGGGACATGAGGGACAGGTTGGGATCAACTTCTTGGAGAAGCTCCAGGTGCCCACCCCCGAGGGGATCTACGGGGCGATGCTCGCCGGTGTGAATGCGGTGCTGATGGGCGCAGGAATCCCCGCGGGCATCCCGCGGTTGCTCGATGATCTCGCGGTCGGCAGAGCCGTCGAGTACACGATCGACGTGGCGGGCGCCACCCGCCCCCATGCGGTGCACTTCGATCCTCGTTCTGTGGTTCGTGCCTCCACACCCGAGGGCCTGGCCCCACCGCTCTTGCGACCCGGCTTCCTCGCGATCATCTCGTCGAACACGCTCGCCAACTTCCTGCTGAAGGATCCCGAAACCAGCCCCGACGGCTTCGTCGTCGAAGGGAGCGGGGCCGGCGGGCACAACGCCCCACCACGGGGCAAGCTCGTGCTCGACGAACGTGGCGAGCCCGTCTACGGCCCACGGGATCGGGTCGACCTGGCGAAGCTCGCCTCCACCGGCGTGCCGTTCTGGTTGGCCGGGGGCATCGACACCCCCGCCAAGGTCGTCGAGGCTCTGGCTGCCGGCGCTGAGGGGGTGCAGGTCGGCACGCCGTTCGCGCTCTCGGTCGATTCCGGCATGAGCCCTGCCATCCGCCGCGACCTGATCGCCGCGGCGAGTCGGGGCGAGTTGGTGGTGCGCACCGACCCGCGGGCATCGCCGAGCGGCTACCCGTTCAAGGTCGCCCAGCTCAAGGGCACAGTCGCGGAACCCGACATCTACAGGGCACGGCAACGTGTATGCGACATCGGGCTGTTGCGCACCGCCTACGAACGGGAGGATGGCTCGGTCGGATGGCGCTGCCCGGCGGAACCCGTGGATGCGTTCGTCTCGAAGGGCGGCACAGTAGAGGAGACCGAAGGTCGGGCCTGTCTCTGCAACGGGTTGGTTGCCACCGTGGAGCTCGGCCAAAGGCGCACCGGCGGATTGGAGCCCCCGATCGTGACCATCGGCGACGACATCGGCCAGATCGTCGCCACCCTCGGCGATGCCGATGGCATGTGGAGCGCCCTCGACGTGATTCGTTGGCTCACCAGCGAGCTGAGCGGATCGGACCTCGCCGCCGAATCGCCTCAGGGCACCTGACCGCCGACGAAGGTCAACACCAGGTAGCCACACATGGCCGCGGCGCTCAACGAAAGCCACCCACGCTCCACCTCACGGCGTCTCACCAACATTGCGACTCCGACGGCGGAGGGGAACGCCACGAGCCCGTAGCGGCCGATGGAGGTGACGTTCTGGGCGCTGAGCGCTATCACCAGGCTCGCTGCCGCGAATGCCCACCAGCCCCACGGAACCCGGCGTGAGAGCACCAACGCCACCAGCGCCGCGATCAGGATCAGGGCGAAGCCCAGGTTGAACACGTCAACCCGTGAGGATCCGAGGACATCGGACACGGCGTCCCACAGGCGCGTGAAGGGATCTCGGAAAGCCCCCCGCAACTTGCGCTGCTCGTCCACCGGCGCCGTCCAGTCACCGAAGCGCCCCCCGATCCACAACAGGTAACCGAGCGTGCCGAGCAAGGGCGCCACCAACGCGGCCGACACCGCCGCCAGTTGCCTGAAGGAACGAGCCGCGACCAGTCGATCGCGCTGTCGCCAAGCCTCGCCGACCAACAGGATCACCACGAGCGCGCCGACCGGGCGCGTCAGTCCCAGGCACAGTGCGGCGAACGCAGCGAACCACCACCCACCACGACGAGCGGACCACAGAGCCAGCAGCGTCAACAACAGGGCGAGGGACTCGCTGTAGGCGAAGGCCATGATCCCCGCGGCGGGAAACAACGCCAGGCACCAGACCGAGCGGCGGGCCAGATCGGCGTCGCCCAGCTCCTCCGCCACGAGCCGGAACAACACCACCAACGCCAGGAGGGCCGCGACGTTGCTCACGATCAGTAGCGGCAACGCCTCGTGACCACCTATCGGCAGGCCCCCCAGCCAACCCAACGCCGGGTAGAGGGGGAAGAACCGCACCGAGTCGGCGGGGGAGCCGCCGTAGCCGCGGTGTGCGATCGACCAGTAGTAGGTGGCGTCCCAGGTCATCAGGCCTTGGTCGAGGTGCAGGCGTTTGGCGGCCGGGGCTCCCAGATGATCCGCCACGAGCTCCGAGACCACCATCGAGATCGCGACGCAGACCCGGGCGACGACCCAGGCTGCGGTGGCCTGGCGCCAGGCCGCCGATCGTTGCACCCTCGGGTCGGTCACGAACGAATGGGCTCCGAAGCGACCGCCAACAGGACGAGCGTGGAGGGATCGATCATCTCGGTCACGAAGAACTCGTCCGCGGTGATCCCCGAGTTGCCGTCGCCCTGTTCGTCGGAGAGGAACCGGTAGGCAACACGGCGACCCAACGCGTGCATCGCCACGAACCAGGACCGTGGAAGCTTGTGGCGAAGACCCCACGGGTCGAGCCGCAGGAGCTTGGTCGCGAGCGCGCGGCGCTTCTCGAAGTCGGCCTTGACCACGGGGGTGGCGTCCAGGCCCAACACGCCGACCGACCCGAAATGCCGCCCCAGCATCGCACGAAGGTCCTCCGGTTCGAAGAGGTACACGTGATAGGGGTTCTCGAAGTCCGCCGGTGCGTTCGGCGTCAGGAACACGGCCGAACCGTCATCTGCGAGCACTCGGGCGATCTCGGCGACGTGCGGCTCGGGGTCCACGAAGTGTTCGATGAGATGCGAGGAGCACACGTGGTCGAACGAGCCGCTTCGCAGCGGCAGGACCCCACCGTCGCCACACACAGTTGCCAACCCCACGTCACGATGCAGTCGGTACGCCTGTGCGGCGGTGGCGGGGTCGTAGTCCAACCCGATGAGGCTGCGGCCTTGCTGCGCGAAGGTGGCGGTCCCCTCGCCGAGCCCGCAGCCGAGATCCAACAACGAACCCGGGCCGATCCGCGCGCGCACCTCGCGGTAGCCGGCGGCGTGCAATGCGAGCAGAGAGTCTGGTGTCTTGCCCTCGATGGGGCGCTCACCGGTCAACTTCACGACGTGATCTCCTGGCGCGTCACCGCGATGGGCTCCGCTGTGGGTGGGCGAGGTCCGCGTAGCATACGACGGCCGTGGTTACACCCCTTGCGACCGACCAGACGATCAAGGCGATCGGCGACATGGCCGCAGAGGCCGACCTCGCCCACATCCACATGCTCGCGTGGCGCGATCTCGACGACGTCGAGGCGGGCGGATCCGAGATGCACGCCCACAACGTGGCCTCCATCTGGGCCCAGGCGGGCCTGAAGATCACGATGCGCACCTCCTTCGCCGCGGGCCGCCCGCCACGAACCGTGCGGGGCGGCTACACGGTCATCCGCAAGGCCGGTCGCTATCTCGTCTTCCCACGGTCGGTGGTGTCCGAGGTGGCCGGGCGGCTGGGGCCCTGCGACGGTCTCGTCGAGATATGGAACGGCATGCCGTTCCTCTCGCCCATCTGGTGGCGGGGCCCGCGCATGGTCTGGCTGCACCACGTACACGGGCCGATGTGGCAGATGTCGCTGCCGCCGAAGCTCGCAGCCATGGGTTCGCTGCTCGAGGAGAGGATCGCTCCCGTCTTCTACCGTGGTTCCCCCGTCGTCACGCTCTCGGAATCGTCCAAGGCGGAGATGGTCGACGAGTTGGGTTTCAAGGCCGACCGGGTACGCGTGATCGAACCCGGCATCGATCCCCGCTTCTCCCCCGGCGGCGACCGCTCCCCCACACCGTTGGTGGTTGCTGTGGGACGGCTCGTGCCGGTGAAGGACTTCCATCGCCTGATCCGGGTCATGCACCGCGTGATACCCCATGTTCCCGAGGCGAAGCTGGTGATCGTGGGCGACGGCTACGAGCGCGACGATCTCGAAGCGCTGATCGCGGACCTCGACGCAGCTTCGTGGGTTCGGCTGGCAGGGAGGGTCTCCGACGACGAACTGATCTCCTTGTACCGCCAGGCGTGGACGGTCGCGTCAACCTCCGTCCGCGAAGGCTGGGGGATGACCATCACCGAAGCCGCCGCGTGCGCTACGCCCGCCGTCGCCACCCGTATCGCAGGCCACAGCGACGCTATCCACGATGATCGCAGCGGTCTGCTCGCCGACACCGACGACCAACTCGTTGCCAAGCTGAGCGCGGTTCTCGTCGATGACGCGCTCCGCTCGCGCCTCCAGCGCGGTGCGCTCGAGCGGGCGGGCGCCCTGACATGGGAATCGACCGCGCTCGGCACCTTCGAGGTACTCGCCGCGGATGCCCACCGCCGACGGCGCCGCCGGTGACCGCAGATGTTCCACCGGTCGTGTTGGTCCACGGCCTGGCCACCTCTGCGGAACGGACCTGGGTCGAGACGGGCTTCACCGAACTGTTGGCCGACGAGGGACGCAGGGTGTCGCTGGTCGATCTTCCCGGCCACGGTGCCAGTCCCCTCCTCGCCTCCGGGGAATGGGACAGGCTCGATGATTGGCTCTCCGCTCAGCTTCCCGACGGCCCCATCGACGCGGTCGGCTTCTCGATGGGTGCCCGCCTCCTGCTAACCCTCGCCGGATCGGAGCCGTCGCGGTTCCGCCGTCTCGTGGTGGCAGGTGTGGGAGCCAACCTGTTCCACTCCCAGGACCGTTCTCCACTGTCGGCGAGCCTCGAAGCGGGCGAGGATCCCGAGGACAACCCGATCCTGCGCCACTTCCATGAGCTGACGCGCGCATCGGGGACCGAACCCGCTGCGGTGCAGGCGATCCTCGATGCTCGTCTTCGCCCGCTGGAACCGCTCATGGGGTCGATCACGGCCGAGGTCCTGGTGGTCCTGGGTGAAACCGACTTCGTGGGCCCGGCGGATCCATTGGTGGAGCGGCTTCCGGCGGGCAGCCGTCTCGAGACCCTCGGCGGTGTGGACCACTTCGCCACCCCGAAGTCGATTGGATTCATCGACGCGTCACTGCGATTCCTCAACCGACCCTGAGCTCAGCGGCGTTCATAGAGATGAGGCGGTGGCGGCCCGCTGACTCCACGAAGGAAGTCGCGAACTCCGAGCAATCGTGCACGGGCGTCGAAGATCAACGGACGGCGTGAGGGTCGCAGCACACCGTTGACCAACTGCCAGGCGCTGATGCAGAGGCGGATGAACGTGTGGTAGCGACCCGAGGTGGATCTCACGAGCCGCAGCGTGTTGCGCTCCTGGAGGTAGTCCACGGCCGCGACCGAGCTCCCGATGTGGGTGTTGCGGACCCTCGCCCCGCGCACGAGCCCGACCGCCCAGCCTGCCTCCCTCGCTCGGACCCCCAGGTCGGCCTCTTCGCAGTAGGAGAAGAACCTCTCGTCGAAGAGGCCGATCTCCTCGATGCACCCACGCCGCAGCACCATGAGCGTTCCATGCGGGTAGTCGGCGGGCTCCCAACCTGCGTCGGCGCGTGATGCGGCCCTCGTGACTCCACCGAAGTACGGGTCGACCATCGGAGTCTGCCCGTCGCCCACGTCCGCGCAGGCAAGGCCCGCGAGGGGTTCGCCGCTCAGGGCCTCCGCCAGGGCCGCAAGGCACCCCGGGGCCGGCACGGCGTCATGGGGTGCAAGTAGACACCACTCGGTGCCCCCATCGGCCAGCCATCGACGTAGTCCGACGTTCGCCCCCGGGCCGAAACCAAGGTTCGTTCCGCACTCGATGATCTCCACGTGGTCTCGGCCGTCCAACCCATGGTGCAGCACCTCGAGCTCCTCGGGCCGCGATCCGTTGTCCACGACGATCACCGCCACGGGCATCGCCTGGTCTTGGAACTGCCCGACGGTGCGCACGCATGCCTCTGCCTGGTTCCAGTGGACCAGGACCAGCGTCCAGGCTCGGATCGACTCTGCCGCGGGCACGGGGCGTCAAGCTAGCTGGAGCCCCCGGGTTGTCCGAAACCTGTGGCCCCTCCGCCCACCCTAGGCCGCGCCGACCCTTGCACGAGTTCGCACCAAGGCGTGCTGCACCAGGGTCAACAGAGCGTCGCGGGTGGCGGTCCGTTCCCTCGCGTCGGTGTGGAACATGGGCACGTCGGAGCTGATCGACAACGCGTGACGTACGGCGTCGAGGGAGTGCAGCACCGCTCCGTGGAAGCAGTTCACGGCCACCACGAAGGGGACCGAGCGTTGCTCGAAGTAGTCCACCGCCGGGAAGCAATCGGCCAGACGCGCCGTGTCGACGAGCACCACGGCGCCGATGGCACCGCGAACCAGTTCGTCCCACATGAAGTGGAACCGTTCCTGGCCGGGCGTTCCGAACAGGTACAGGATCAGGTCGGAGTTGCCCAGGGTGATGCGTCCGAAGTCCATCGCAACGGTGGTCGACGTCTTGGATGTGGATGCTGCTCCGAGGTTGTCCACCCCCTCCGAAGCGCGGGTCATCACAGCCTCGGTGGTCAGAGGCTCGATCTCGGAGATCGAGCCGACGAAGGTCGTCTTTCCGACCGCGAAACCGCCTGCCACGACGACCTTCACCGGTATCGGTACCTTCGGGCTCGGCGCGTGCGCCGTCGCCGAGGACGGGAAGGGAGGTTCACTCATCGGTAGCTCCTCACCATCTCAAAGGGCCTTGAGCCCGTCGAGGACTCGTTCCAACAGCTTGATGTCAGGTTGATCCGCATATGAACCGCTCCGACTCTCCAGAAACCCGGATGCGACCAGATCCCCTACCAACACACGCGTGGCACCGATCACCACGTCGATGTGCGCAGAGATCTCCGCGAGCGAGATCGGCTCGATCGCCAGAAGGAGGATGCGGCGCTGCTCGAGGCCGACCTGGTTCAACACGGAATGGCCTCTCGCGCTGCACAGCACCAACGTCTCCAACGGCAGGTCCAGGTTCGCCCGTGTTCGCCCGCCGGTGAGCGCGTACGGACGAACCCTGAAGACCGCATCTCCTTCGTCGTAGTCCGGCTGCTGCGCCACTCCTCTTCCCGCCTCCTCGAAATCTCAGCGCGCCAAAGCGCCCTGCATCTCGGCCCGAAGCTCTGGTGTGAGCACCGTGCCGCACCGCTCCACGAGCCGTGCCATCTCGTAGCCCACCAACCCGACATCACAGGATCCTTCGGCCATCACAGCCATGGAGGATCCGTCGCTGATGCCGGTGACGAAGATGAAGCCGTACTCCATCTCGATGATCACCTCTGTGACCCGACCACCCCCGAAAGGTGAAGCGGCGCCGTGGGCGAGGCCGATCAGCCCTGAGGCCGCGGCGGCAAAGCGGTCGGCCGCCTCACGCGTCAGCCCGTTCGACATGGCCAGCAAGAGCCCGTCTGCCGACACTATGAGCGCGTCGCGAACCCCCGGGACACGCTCCGCGAAGTTGTTGGTGAGAAACGCCATGTTCGCGGCATCGGTGCTCAAGTGACTCATGCTTGTGAACCTCCGAACTGGTTGGCTGGTGGGTCTGCGTCGGGCGATGTCGCCCCTTGTGGGTCACTCGCGGCGGATTCGGCCCGTCCGCTGTGGAGTCCACTGCGGTAGCGGGACAAGATGTTGCGGATCTCCTCGGGTGGGCGGCTCGGCGAACCGATGCGCTCATCGCTGGGAGCCGGAGTTGTGACCGGCTCACGTCGTGCACGCTGGGGCAAGGCGGGCGGGGTCGAGGGACCGGGGGGTGCTGGGGGGAAGGCAACCTCGGGCACGGGCGGTGGCACCGGCGCCGGAGGGCCCGAGGGTTCGGTACTGCTCGGCTGGTTCAGCAGCGCGAAGAGACCTTGCTCGAACGCAGAGTTCATCCTCTCGGCAGTCGCGGGCCCGGTCTCCGCCACGGCCTCGGGCGACGCCTCGGCCACTGCGCTCCGAGGGACCGACAGCTCGGCCGGTTCCGGCGGCGCGGCGAGAGGCGGTGCGGCAAGACCAAAGCTCGGATCCAACACCCCGGGCACACCAAGCGGCTGATCGTCGAAGATCGGGGACCCCACTTCTGGGAGGGATGGTTCCGGCTCGGCAACCTGCGTCACGATCCCTTCGCTCACGGGCTCGCCGGCCGGCTCCACGAACGATGGCGGGTCAGGCGCCCAGTCGAGCCCGGGCTCCAGTTGGAAGGCGGGGGCGGGGTCCTCTCCCGGGACCCCGAGCTCCCCCATGGCTGCGATGTCGAAGCTCGGCAGGTCGGCGACTGCCGCCTCGCCGCCACCTTCGGCAATTGGCTGAGGCGCGAGCTGCGGGTGGACGAGCAACGACGGAGGCAAGGCCACGAGAGCGGTCACCCCACCGGCAGGTGAATCGGTGAGGCGGACCTCGATCCCGTGGCGGTGCGCGAGGGTGGCAACCACCACGAAGCCCAGCGACCGCGACAGGGACAGCCCCACAACAGGCGGCCGGGCGAGTTGACGGTTGGCCTCGGCGAGCGCTTCGGGCGGCATGCCGACGCCCTGGTCGGTGATCGATACCACATAGCCGCCGTCGTTGGTTCGATGCCCGACGATCTCGACGCGTTTGTCCGGAGGAGAGAACTGGGTGCCGTTCTCCATCAGCTCCGACAGCAGGTGTGCGATGTCGACCGCCGCCGCACCCACGGCGCTCGCCTCATCGACGGCGAGCAAGGTGATTCGGGCGAAATCCTCGACCTCCCCCACGGCCACCCGGATCACGTCGGTGAAGGACACTTCACGGGTCCTGCGTCGCGGTGCCTCCGCTCCGGCGAGCACCAGGAGCGACTCCGCGTTGCGTCGCATGCGGGTTGCGAGGTGGTCGAGCTTGAAGAGATTCTCCAGTTGGTCGGGATCTTCCTCGTTGGCCTCCAGCCGGTCGATGAACTCGATCTGGCGGTCCAGCAGCGACTGGTTGCGTCGGGCGAGGTTCACGAAGATGTCGCTGATGCCCTTTCGCAGCGTGGCCACCTGTTCCGCCGCAACGTCGAGCGCGGTCTGCTCGCCCGCGTTGAATGCCGCCGCCAGCTCCGCGAACTCATCCTGTGAGTTGAGGTCGATGTCAGTGAGGGTCAGCTCCTGGTCCACCTCAGGACGGCGCAGCGACTCAACCAGCTTCGGAAGCTGCTCGGTCGAGATGGTTCGCGCCGCGCTCGTGAGCCGGCCCAGCGCGGAGGTGATCGACCGTGTCACCGACGCCGCCAACAGCAGCGCCAGGAGGAACACCGTCGCGGTGCCACCCAAATAGAGCCGAACCTCTCGCTCCAGTGCGTCAGAGGTGGTCTGCGCCGCCTTCACCTCACGGCCGAACAGCGCGCTCTCCGCCTTTCGCAGAGCCTCGAGGCGTCCCTCCGACGTGGCAATCCAGCCGTCGAGATCCACTTCGATCCCTCTTGCCGAATCGAGGGTACCCAACATGCTGTAGAGCTGCTGGGAGTCGGCGAAGCCGGGATCCCGCAACACTGCGTCGAAGCGAGTGCGACCCAGCTGGTCCGTGTCGGTCGTGAACACCGTGGTCGCCGTCAGCGAGTCCCCACGCAGGTCACGGATCTCCTCGACGGTGGATGCGACATCTGCGAGAGCTCCAGCACGAGTCGCCGCCGCGACGATCGCGACATCCGCGGCACTTCGTGCATCAGCCTCTTTCGCCGCCGAGAGCCAGTGGATGCTTCGACCCCCGTCAGTTCCACCTGCGGTTGCCATCAGCCGGGTCGCACCCTGGTCCAGCCCGGCGATGATGGACGAATAGGCGTCGGACACCGCGGTCGCGCTCCCCCCATTGGGCTTGTAGATCCTCCGGGCGCCGTCGATCGCGTCGATGAGCTGGTCGACTTCGGTGGCAGCCTGCAACGCACGCTGGTTGCCCACCGAGCCGTCTACCTCGGCGAGATCACGCGCTCGGGTCGACAGGATCGAGGCCGCACGGTCCGTCGCCGGCTTCTGTTGTTCCAAGGCCTGGGCAACAGAGGTCTCCCCGCCCTGCAAAGCGACGCTGAGCAGGCGCTCGAGTTGAAGCTCATGCACCACCGAGGCGCTCGCGTGCGCCGTCTCGACAAGGATCTGGGTTCTCTGCGCCTCGCCGCGCTGATCGAGGCGATCCATCACCCCAAGGCCGGCCAACACTCCGATACCCATCAGGAGCGGCAGAAGGATGGTGAGCAGCTTGGTGCGAACCTTGAGCCGAGCGAGCATGTCGGGACGCCTTCTTTGCGCGAGTCGAGAGGCGGCGAGTCACAGATCTCGCCTGAGGTGTTCTTCGGGTCCCGACGTCGGTTGCTTGAGCATTTCGGCCGATCACTGAAGATCCGGTGCCCGTCGCTCACATCTCGCCGCTCCTCGGCCGATATCGGAGTTCATGGACGCCGCGGCATCGCCGGTCGTCGGCTCCCTCGCGCAGATGCCCGGGGCCGACCTGCTGCGCGTTCTCGCGCGTGCGAACGCGACGGGAAACCTCAGGGTCGGGGATTCCAACCCAACATGGGCAGCCCTCGCCGACGGGAACCTCGTAGTCGCCGGCGCCCTGAGCAGCACGCCACTGGCCGACGAGCTGCTGGCGACGGGCAGCATCGACCAGTCGGCCCTCGCCGACTTCGCTGGCCACGGCTCCGGCAGCGACGTTGCCCTGCTCGACCGGCTCGCCACCGCCGACGTCCCCGATGCCCTGTTGGGTGTCGTGCGTGACCACACGGTTGCCGCCGTGTTCCAGATGCTCCTGCCCTCCACAGAGCAGTTCGTCTTCCAGCCGGCCGAGCGCGTCCAGGCGGCTTCCCGCTTCTCCTACTCCGTGGAGTCGATCCTCGATCTCGCACAGGCCCGGGTACGCGAATGGGCCGAGGTGGCGACCTCGGTTCCTTCCACCCAGATGGTCTTCATCCCCCGTCGACATCTGTCCGCCGGTGTGGATCAGGTGACGGTGACTCGAGACGACTGGCAGGTCCTGGCAGTCCTCGATGGCCGCCGCACCGTCTCCCAGGTCGTCGCCGCGGTCGGTCGTGACGGATTCACAGTGGTCCGATCCCTGCACCGGCTTGTGCAGGGAGATCTCATCGAGAGCCGCTCAGATCATCGGTCTGTCGGTCGGCAGGATCGGTGAGGGCAGGTCCGTATCGCCCATCAACGCACGGTCCACCGCTGCTGCGCACGAGCGACCTTCGGCAATCGCCCACACGATGAGGCTCTGGCCCCGTCCGGCGTCACCTGCCACGAACACCCCCGGAACCGAGGACTGCCAGTTCGCATCCCGAGCGACGTTTCCGCGCTCGTCGAGCTCCACTCCGAGCTGGTCCACGAGCGACCCCTTCTCGGGCCCCAGGAATCCCATCGCAAGGAACACGAGGTCGACGGGCAACTCGACATCGGTGCCCTCCACCTTCCGGAAGCTCGGACGACCCTCGATCATCGTCGGTTCGACTTCGTGGTAGCGCAAGCCGGTGAGCTTGCCGTCTTCTCCCAGGAAGGCCTCGGTGTTCACCGAGAAGACGCGCTCGCCGCCCTCCTCGTGAGCGGATGTCACCTTGTAGATCATGGGAAAGGTCGGCCACGGGTTGGAAGCGGTCCTGGACCCCGGCGGTCGAGGCATGATCTCGAACTGGTGCACCGACGCTGCACCCTGGCGATGGGCTGTTCCCAGACAGTCGGCACCGGTGTCGCCTCCGCCGATGATCACGACGCGCTTGCCGCGAGCGTGGATCGGCGACTCGTCCGCGTCGTAGTCCCCCTCCTGAGCGCGATTCGCCCACGGTAGGAACTCCATGGCCTGGTAGACGCCGCTGAGCTCGCGACCAGGGATCGGCAGGTCTCGCCAAGCGGTGGCACCGAGGGCCAAGACGATCGCGTCGAAGTCCCCGCGCAACTCGTCGATGGAGACATCGATTCCCGCCTCACAGACGGTGCGGAACTCGGTTCCCTCCGCCCGCATCTGCGCGAGCCGTCGGTCGAGCACCCGCTTCTCCATCTTGAACTGGGGTATCCCGTAGCGGAGCAGGCCGCCGATGCGGTCGGAGCGCTCCATCACGACCACCTCGTGGCCGGCGCGGGTCAACTGCTGGGCGGTTGCCAGCCCGGCTGGGCCCGACCCGATCACCGCGACCCGCTTGCCCGTTCGTCGCGCCGGCCGAATCGGCGATATCCAGCCTTCCGCCCAGGCGCGTTCGACGATCTCGTACTCAACCTGCTTGATCGTGACGGGATCCTGGTTGATGCCGAGCACGCAGGCGCCTTCACACGGCGCCGGACAGAGCCGTCCGGTGAACTCCGGGAAGTTGTTGGTGGCATGAAGCCGCTCCATCGCCGAGCGCCAATGATCCCGGTAGACGAGATCGTTGAAGTCGGGAATCAGGTTCCCGAGCGGACACCCGTCGTTGCAGAAGGGGATCCCGCAGTCCATGCAGCGTGATGCCTGGATCCGAAGGCTGTCGCGCGGGAACGGCTCATAGGCCTCGTTCCAGTCGCGGATGCGCACGGGCACCGCCCGGCGGGCCGGAATCTGCCGGCTGTGCTTGAGGAATCCTCGTGGGTCACCCATTGCTCAGCGCCTCCTCCTCACGAGCGGGCCGCGGCCATCACGGCTTCGATGGGGTCGCGCCCTTCGGCCTGGGCCTGCGCGGTCGCCTCGAGGACTCGGCGGTAGTCGACCGGCATCACCTTGCGGAACTGATCGCAACGTGAGGCGAAGTCGCCCAACAACCGAGCGCCGATCGCCGATCCCGTGAACTCGACGTGACGTTGTATGTACTCGTGGAGCAAAGCTGCATCGTCGTCGTCGACCTCCTCGATGCGCACCATCTCGTTGTTGACCCGTGTGGCGAAGCAACCATCCGGGTCTAGGACATATGCGATGCCCCCCGACATGCCGGCGCCGAAGTTCCGTCCGGTTCCGCCCAACACGATCACACGTCCTCCGGTCATGTACTCACACCCGTGATCGCCGACACCCTCGACCACGAGCGTGGCCCCCGAGTTGCGAACCGCGAAGCGCTCCCCCACCACACCCCGCAGATACGCCTCTCCCGAGGTGGCGCCATAGGCGATCACGTTGCCGGCGATGATGTTGTCCTCGGCGGCGAAGTTCGCTCCCTCGGGTGGACGGACGATGATCCGCCCGCCCGAGAGGCCCTTCGCCACGTAGTCGTTGGCGTCACCACTGAGCCGCAACGTGATCCCCCTCGGGAGGAAGGCGCCGAAGCTGTTACCCGCGGAGCCGACGAAGTCCACGCGGATGGTGTCGTCGGGCAGTCCCTCGCCGCCCCACCTCCGCGTGAGCTCGGAGCCCAGTAGCGTGCCCACCGTCCGGTTCACGTTCCGGATCGGCATCTCGATCTGCACGGGCGTGCCATCGGCAAGCGCCCCCTCGGCGAGCTGGATCAGGGTCTGGTCAAGGGCGCGATCCAAACCGTGGTCCTGGGAGCGGGTGCGATGCCGATGATCCTCGGGCCAGGGCTCCACCACGTGGAGGATCGGGCTCAGATCCAGGCCTGACGCCTTCCAGTGCTGCACGGCCTTGTCGACATCGAGAAGCTCGGCGTGTCCGACGGCTTCCTCGATGCTACGGAAGCCCAGTTGCGCCAGCAGTTCGCGAATCTCCTCGGCGATGTAGAGGAAGAAGTTCTCGATGAACTCGGGTTTGCCCGAGAAGCGCTCCCGCAGGACCGGGTTCTGGGTGGCGACACCGACGGGACAGGTGTCGAGGTGACAGACACGCATCATCACGCAGCCCGACACGACCAGGGGCGCCGTGGCGAAGCCGAACTCCTCGGCGCCCAGCAACATCGCGATGACAACGTCACGGCCTGTCTTGAGCTGGCCGTCGGTCTGCACCACGATGCGGTCACGAAGGCCGTTCAGCAGCAGCGTCTGTTGGGTTTCGGCCAGACCGAGCTCCCACGGCGCACCCGCGTGCTTGAGCGATGTCAGAGGCGATGCGCCGGTGCCCCCGTCGAAGCCGGAGATGAGCACCACGTCCGACTTGGCTTTCGCCACGCCGGCCGCAACGGTACCGACACCGACCTCGGCCACGAGCTTCACATGGATCCGGGCCCTCGGGTTGGAGTTCTTCAGGTCGTGGATGAGCTGGGCGAGATCCTCGATGGAGTAGATGTCGTGATGCGGCGGGGGGCTGATCAGCCCGACACCGGGCGTGGAATGCCGGGTCTTGGCGATCCACGGGTACACCTTGTGCGCGGGTAGCTGGCCACCCTCGCCCGGCTTGGCGCCCTGCGCCATCTTGATCTGGAGGTCGTCCGCGTTCACCAGGTACTCGCTGGTCACGCCGAATCGACCCGAAGCCACCTGCTTGATGGCCGAGCGACGCGAGTCGCCGTTCGCGTCGGGCGTGTATCGCTCGGGGTCTTCGCCACCCTCTCCGGTGTTGGACTTACCGCCGAGGCGGTTCATGGCCACCGCCAGGGTCTCGTGTGCCTCGGCCGAGATCGAGCCGTAGCTCATTGCTCCGGTGGAGAAGCGCTTGACGATCTCGCGCGCCGACTCCACCTCTTCGACCGGCACGGCAGGGCGATCGCCGAATCGGAAGCGGAACAGTCCACGAAGTGTGCAGAGCGCCTCGGCCTGGTCATCGACGAGGCTCGTGTACTCCTTGAAGACCTCGTACTGGCCGGATCTGGTGGCGTGCTGCAACTTGTACACGGTCTTCGGGTTGAAGAGGTGCGCCTCACCCTCACGCCGCCACTTGTACTCGCCGCCGTAGTCGAGATCGCGGTGGGCTCGTTCCTCGGCACGGGCCGGATACGCGGTTGCATGCCTGCGACGGGACTCTTCGGCGATCTCGTCGAGTCCGATGCCGCCGAGACGGCTGACGGTCCCGGTGAAGTACTCGTCGACGAGCTCTTCACCCAGCCCGATGGCCTCGAAGATCTGGGCACCTGTGTAGGAGGCCACGGTGGAGATGCCCATCTTGGACATCACCTTCAAGACACCCTTGCCTGCCGCCTTGATGTAGTTGCCCGTGGCCTTCTTGAAGTCCACACCCTCGAGCGAACCGGAGCGGATCCGGTCTTCGATGGAGTCGAAGGCCAGATACGGGTTGACCGCAGCGGCGCCGTAGCCGAGCAGGAGACAGAAGTGATGCACCTCGCGGGCTTCGCCGGTCTCGACCACCAGACCCACCTGGGTTCTGGTCTTCTCTCGGGTGAGGTGGTGATGGACTGCGCTGGTGAACAGCAGCGAAGGGATCGGCGCCATGTCCTCGGTGGAGGCCCAGTCGCTGAGGATGAGGATCGTCACACCCTCGGCGATTGCCTCGGAGCACTCGGCACGCACCCGCTCCAGGGCGCGAACCAGACCCCCTCCTCCCTCGGCAACGGGGTACAGGCAGGAGATCGTCCGCGCCTTCCAGCCGAAGCCGGCCTCCTCGACGTGCTTCAACTTGTCGAGCTCGTCGTTGTCGATGATGGGACGGGGGATCTCCAACAGACACGCCGAGTGGGCACTGGGCGCCAAGATGTTGCCCTCGGGCCCGACGTATTTGGCCACCGAGGTCACCAACTCTTCGCGGATGGCGTCGAGGGGTGGGTTGGTGACCTGGGCGAAGAGCTGCTTGAAGTAGTCGAAGAGCAGGCGGCTGCGGTTGGACAACACCGCGAGCGGGGTGTCGGTGCCCATCGAGCCGATCGCTTCGGAGCCGGTCTTGGCCATCGGATCGATCAGCAGCGCCAGTTCCTCGTGGGTGTAGCCGAAGGTCTGCTGGAGCTGGATCGTGTTCTCGTGTGGCTCCGCGATGTGCATGACCTCGGGCAGATCGTCGAGATGTCGGAGGTTGTCCGCCAGCCAGTCGCCGTAGGGGTGTTCCGAGGCCAGCTTCGCCTTGATCTCGTCGTCTTCGATGATGCGACCTTCGCCGGTGTCGATCAGGAACATCCGGCCCGGCTGGAGCCGACCCTTGCGGACCACCGACGTGGGGTCGATCTCGAGGGTGCCCACCTCCGACGCCATCAACACGAGGCCGTCGTCCATCACCCAGTAGCGACTGGGCCGAAGTCCGTTTCGATCCAACACGGCGCCCACCACGGTGCCGTCGGTGAACACGATGGATGCGGGACCGTCCCACGGCTCCATCAGGCACGCGTGGTAGCGGTAGAAGTCGCGGCGGGCCTCCGACATCGACGCGTGGTTCTCCCACGCCTCGGGGATCATCATCAGAACCGCGTGGTGGATCGGATAGCCCCCGAGGTGCAAGAGCTCCAGGGCCTCGTCGAAGCGGGCGGTATCGGATCCGCCCGGCGTGCAGATCGGGAAGATCCGATCGAGATCGTCGCCCAGCAACGGGCTCCCAATCAGCGCTTCGCGGGCGCGCATCCAGTTCTGGTTGCCCTGAACGGTGTTGATCTCCCCGTTGTGGGCGACGTAGCGGTACGGGTGGGCCAGAGGCCAGCTCGGAAAGGTGTTGGTGGAGAAACGGGAATGCACGACCCCGATGGCCGAAGTCAGCCGTTCATCGTGCAGGTCCGGGAAGAACGCCCCGAGCTGGGGGGTGGTGAACATCCCCTTGTAGACGAGAGTCCTAGACGAAAGCGACGGGAAGTAGACGAGACTGTCGCCGAACTCGTCGAGGAGTTCGTGCTCGATCCGCTTACGGGCGATGAACGCGCGCCGCTCGAGGGCCAGGGGATCCTCCCTCGTGGCGGCGGCAACCTCGGGCACCAGCGCGAGGAAGAGCTGGCGGAACACGGGCATGACAAGACGTGCCGAGTTGCCCAGGTCTGCACCGTCGGGATCGGTGGGGACCTCACGCCAGCCCAACACGGCCAGCCCCTCCGAGGCTGCAATCGCCTCGACGTCGCCCGCAGTGGTCTCCGTGTCGGCCGGCGGCAGGAACGCAAGCCCCACGGCGTAAGAACCGAGGGGGGGCAGCTCGAAGTCAACCACTGCGCGGAGGAACTCGTCGGGGACCTGGACGAGTATCCCGGCGCCGTCGCCGGTGTTCTCCTCGGCCCCCTTTGCCCCACGGTGGTCGAGGTTGCACAACGAGTCGATCGCCTGGGCCACCAGTCGATGACTCCGTCGACCGTGCATGTCGACGACGAAGGACACGCCACAGGCGTCATGTTCGAAGGCAGGGTCGTAGAGGCCCTGCCGCTCGGGAAGGTCCCGGCTCATCTGTTGCTCCCTGGTCATCTGTACGTGGACAGTTCGCCAGGGACGCCTTTGGCCCTGGGGAGGTTGGACAGAATTTACCCGCAGCGCGTGGCGTGCCTCCAACGTGATTCGTCGACCTCGTTGGGTTGCAGACCCTTGCAATAGCTCCGCTCGCCGTTTCCAAGAGCCCCGCTCGCCGTTTCCAAGAGCCCCGCTCGCCGTTTCCAAGAGCCCCGCTCGCCGTTTCCAAGAGC
>JADLFH010000043.1 GCA_020845705.1 Microthrixaceae bacterium
CTGCAGAGCATCTACCAGTCCGGGCTCCCGAGCCCGACAACCCAGCCGCGGATCCTCGGCGAGCTCTCGAGCGTCGGCGAGACCGCGACCGCAGACCCCGGCGTCTGGGACAGCACCACCACCCTCAGCTACCAGTGGTACCGGTGCACCACCGCAGGCGCCTGCACCCTGCTCCCGGCGACAGGATCGGCATACGTGATCCAGCCCGGCGACGCGGGCCACCGCCTCAAGCTCCGCGTCACCGCAACCAACGCGATCGCCTCAGCCTCGGCCGACTCCGTCGAATGGCCCGCTGCCCCGGCAGTGATCAGCGTCGCGGCGGCGACCCTTGCCGAGGACTTCCGGCCGATCCTGCGCTTTGACAACAGCGAGCGGTGGCGGCCGCTCAACATCGACACCTTCCTCTCCGAGGTCCATCAGTACGGGGGCCCGGAGAGCACTCGACACCAGGTGTGTGAGGATCGCAGCAACCCCGGCGTCGGCTGCGTCGACATCACCTCGTGGGAGACGCTGCGCCAGTTCGGCCAGTCATGGGAGGATCAAACCAAAGAGGACTGGCCCTACATCGACATCCACGGCAACCTCAACGAAGTCGACTACGCCTCGCCGCACCTCGACGAGTGCTCCGCACCGAGCGGCCTGTATGACTGCGACAGCGGCGCCACCTACACCTCGATCTACTGGCACACCGTAGGCCCCTTCGCCGAATCCAACTACCGCTACTTCGACTACTGGTTCTTCTACCGGCTCAACTGGTTCGACCCCCTCTTCAGCCACGAAGGCGACTGGGAAGGGATGACCGTCGCGGTCTCTGCCAGCGACCCCGACCCCGCCACCTTCGCCTTCGCGGCACTCTCAGCACACGGAAGGCAATGGCACTACCTCCGCAAGACGCTGATCTGCAACACCAACGAGATCATCGGAGGATGCGGCCCGGGCTACAGCCGAGTCAACACCTTCATCGCCAACGACACCCACGCCAACTACCCACAACCATGCAGCGCACCGCTCGGGATACCGATCTGCGGGCAAACCGACGACTCCGAATACGGGCAGGGGCCGCTGCCCGAGAAGGGCTACGACGGCAGCGAACCCTGGCAAGCCAACACCGACCCCGCCGCCCTCAAACCGTTCCCGGCCACACGAGGCTGGGCACCCGGGACCACCGACCCCACCTGGGTCGACTGGTACGGCCTCTGGGGCGCCTGGGGCTCCGGCGTCGAAAGCCCCGCCGCCTGGCGTGTCCCGAATCTCTTCAACGATCCACACCTCGCCATTGCCGCCGCCTGCACCGAGCGATTCACCGACCCGAACGGCGGCCCCTACGTCCAGGACTGCGACGGCACCGAGGGCCCTAACGCACCACGTGCCCAGGCCGAGGCTTCGATCGAGTCTCCGTGCGACGTATGGAACGGTCCGCACGTCGTTGCGTCTCTATGCCAACCTGCAGAACTACGCGACGCCCTACGAACCGGAACCATCGACAATCCCGACGGCGCGCGACTGGCCGGCCCCGGCCTCAACGGCCGGACTTACGGGGCTGGCACTGGGATCGACCAGCTTGTCGGCAAGCCGATCCGCCCAGGCGAGCGACTTCGTATCGTGGGCCCCGTCCCGGCGGGGACCTGGCTGCGCATCGTCATGCGTGCTGGCGAGAAGACGGGCGTCGGCGTCTTCAAGCTTCCACTGATGCAGTCCGCAACGATCGTCCTTCTTGAGGGCGGTGCCCGAGTCATCGACAGCCGCGGTAGGGCATTCCGGCCTATTGCCGCTCCCTTCTCCGAGGCAAGAGACTCGCAGGATTAGCTCCAACAGCCGATAAGCATTGGAGCAGATGAGTGTCCGGGGTAGCCTCCTACAGCACCGTCCGATGCGCCCACGTGCCATCCTCACCATGGCTTCGCCATTGATCGCGATGGTGCTCGCTGCCTGCAATCTCACCGAAGCCACGGAGAGGCGAGTCGAGGCAGCCCGAGGCACCGGGGAGACGCAGATCTTCGACATCGCCCCTCGCTACCCGCTGAAATGGTTGAACGACGACGTCGTCGTCTTCCTTACCGGCAACGGTACAGCCACGATCGACCTCCGAACGGGAGCCGTGACAGACAGGCCCGATCCGACACTCGTGCCCCCGAACCCGTCGCCCGAGAGGACCGGATCATTCGAGCTCCCGCCACACGCCAAGTATGGGCCGTGGACAGTACAGGGCAACGGGCTGAGCCTCAAGGCCGACGACTCAGGCGACGTGTACTGCGGTGCTCTTCTTGTCTCGCCCGACGAGGACAGCGTCGCATGCAACTACATCGTCACCGATCGCATGGCCGAGTCCAACTCGGGTCGTGCCGCGGTGATTCGGTTGCGCTAACAACAGTGTAGGACGTTCGCGAGAGGATGTCCGGATCGTCGTGGAACTTCGGCGACGGCCCTCGCTTGACGGTCAGACAGTAACGAGTTCGGCGGTTTCCTCTCGGTCGAGCCGCGGCGGGGCGGCCTGCTGGGCGTGACGTTCGATCGCGACGACGAGGGTGGCGAGGTCGCGGTAGCCGATGATGCGGCGGAACTGC
>JADLFH010000044.1 GCA_020845705.1 Microthrixaceae bacterium
GCGAGTTGGATGAGTGAACTTCGCGACGAGCGTCGAACGGCTGCGGCGCTACTGGCCGTCGTCGTGTTCATCACAGGAGCGTTGCAGGTGCGGCTGAACAGCGAACGACGCGCGATCGCTTCGGTGGTCGACCGTGGTGTGGCGTCGGTGCTGAGTCGATGGGTGTCCCCGGATCGGCCGCTGCTGGTTGCCGGTGGGATCAGCATTGGGGGCGCGGGACGGATTCTGTGGGCTCGGCGTGATGAAGTAGACGTGCTTTCAGCGCCATCGCTCGAGCACACCTTCAGAATGGTCAAGTACGCGGCGAGTCATGGTTATCGCGTCGTCTACGTGCTCATCCCCATGCCGGACACCTCGACCCGCCAGGTAGCGCACGCCTGGCTTGATCCGATCGGTTGGGTTGTCGGGCCACGACACTCACTCGGGACCACCGGCTTCGGGCTCTATCGCCTAGCGGCGCCGCCGGAAGAGGGGCAAAACGAGTGATCGGGGCGGGACCCGAAGGTCCCGCCCCGATCAGCTTGCAGTGCTTGTCGGTGAAGTTCGACTCAGTTGTCGAACACGGCGCAGGCGGTCGGCGCATCAGACGTGGTCGTGATGGTCCCGTCAACGATCGTGAGGATCCATGCGTTGGTGCTGCCACCCCAGTCGAAGTACTCCTGGTTGTTGGACTTCATGTAGTCGTCCGGATCCTCTGTTGTGGTGTTCACCTCGTTGGCAGTCTCGGCGGCGGCGATGGCCGTCTTGATCGCGCCGAACTCGGTCTTGCAGGCCGACACCTTCGCGTTGTCGGTGGAGTTACCGACTGCGAAGACCACGACGCCCGCCAGGATGGCCAGGATGGCGATCACGACGAGGAGCTCGATGAGCGTGAAGCCTCCCTGGCCCCTAGCTGCCGCGCGCTTCTTGAGCATTTCCATACTTGCCTTCTCCCTCTCTTGGTGGATGCGCTGGGCCTCTCGCTCCGAACGCTCCGTAGATGCTAACACTGAGGACCTCCACAGGTCCAGTGAATCTTTGTTGTCTCGGCCGCTGCTAAAAGCGCCGGTGGTGTCGTGTGACTACTCGTTGACGTTCACCTGGCCGTAGATGCCGTACATGGCGCTCACCATGGCGAGGGCCACGAAGCCAACCACGGCACCGATGAAGAGGATCACGATGGGCTCGAACCACTGGGTGAGCTTCTCCACCGCGTAGTCCAGCTCCTCCTCGTAGAACCCGGCGCAGTTCTCCAACTGGTCGGCCAGCTCGCCGGTGCGTTCGCCCACCCGCACCATCTGCACCATCGTCGGCGGGAACACCTCGGTGGACGCCATCGGCTCGGCGAAGCCGTGGCCCGACAACACGTCGTCCACGGCGTCGTTCAACTTCTCGCGGTAGATGATGTTGTTGGTGCACTCGATCGCGCTCGGCAGCGCGTCCGACAACGCGACGCCCGAGTCCAACAGCACACCGAGGATGCGGGTGAAGCGCTCGGTTGAGCTGTACTGGACCACCGTGTTCAACGCCGGGATCTTGAGTTGCAGCGAATGCACGTTGCGCCGGCCGGCCGGAGTCCTGGAGTAGACGAGCGTCCCGAAGATGCCGATCACCAGCACCACGCCGGTGACCAGTCCAGCCGTCGACCCCACGAAGTCGGCGATCGCCATCAGCATCCTGGTGGGCAGCGGCAGCTCGGCGTCGAACGACTCGAAGAACTCCGCGAACTTCGGGATCACGAACACGGTGATGATCGCGACCACGCCACAGGCCACCACCAACAGGATGATCGGGTAGGTGAGGGCCTTCTTCACCGCCTTGGTCAACTGAACGTCGCGCTTGATGTAGCGGTAGAGCTGGAGGAACGAGTCGTCCATTCGGCCCGTGAGCTCCGACGAACGCAGCATCGACATGAAGTAGGGCGGGAAGACGTCGGCGTGGTGGCTGATGGCGTCGGCCACCGTGGCGCCGCCCGTCACCCGCTCCAGAATGTCGCCCAACACCAACTGGAAGCGCTTGTTCTTCGAGTCGCGCCGAAGGTTGTCGAGCGCCTCGACCATCGGCACGCCGGCGCGGATGAACGTGGACATCTGCCGGCAGAAGTGCATGATCTCGATGTTGGGGATCTTCTGCTTCGTGAGCTCGAGCTGCATGCCCTTGCGCTCGGCGATCTTGGTTACCCGCAGCCCCTGCACCGCCAACTGGTTTCGCGCTGCGATCACCGAGGGCGCCTCTATGTCCCCCTTGACGCTCTCGCCGTCGAGTGTCTCCGCCCGGTAGCGGTACTTCGCCATCGTCGCTGTCATGAGCCAACCTCCCAGGGGGCCGGTGGCGGTTCGGTCGGCTCGGACGCCTTCGCGCCGTCACCGTTGCCCGACACCGACGAAACCGGCCCGTCTCCCTCCTCGGGAGCATAGCCCTCGGGCTTGTCCAACTCCCCTGGTCGTACCGGTGGAAGTTCTTTCTTCGCCGCAATCAACTCGCCGGCCGGACCGTCCTCGAACTCCATGCCGGGCGCGTACACGCTTCGAATCACCTCCTCCACGGTTGTGATGCCCTGCGCGACGAGGCTGAACGCCTCGAACTGCATGGTCCGCATGCCCTCGTCGACCGCCACCTTGCGCATCGCCGCGTGGGTGGCCTTGTCGACCACCATCTCGCGCAACCGGTCGCTCATCACCAACAGCTCGTACACGCCGATCCGTCCGCGGTAACCGGAGCCCTGACACTGGTTGCAGCCCTCGCCCTTGGCGAACCGGGCTGACCCGGTGCCTATTTGCGCGGCGACAAGGCGCACCTGATCGCTCGGCGGACGGTGCGGCACCTTGCAGGAGTCGCAGATCCGGCGTATGAGGCGCTGGCCCACGACCCCGTTGACCGCGGACGCAACCAGGAACGGTTCCAGTCCCAGGTCGGTGAAGCGGTGCACCGCGGCTACCGAGTCGACGGCGTGCAGCGACGACAACACGAAGTGGCCCGTCAGCGCGGCCTGCATCGCGATCGACGCCGTCTCCAGGTCGCGGATCTCGCCGAGGAGGATCACGTCGGGGTCCTGGCGCAGGATGCCCCGCAGGCCGTCCGCGAAGGTGATGCCGGCGGACTCACCGATCTGCATCTGGTTGATGCCCTCGAACTGGTACTCGACGGGATCCTCGATGGTCACCGTGTTCTTGGTCTGGTCGTTCACCTCGGCGAGCGTGGCGTAGAGCGTGGTGGTCTTGCCCGAGCCGGTCGGACCCGTGCACAAGAGCATGCCGAGCGGAGCCTTGACGATCTTGATGTACGGCCCGATGGTCTCCGCGGGCATGCCCAGTTCGTTGAGGCTGATCAGCGAGCGCGTCTTGTCGAGGATGCGCATCACGATCTTCTCGCCGTGGATCGTCGCGACCGTGGAGGTACGGACGTCGACCTCGCGACCGTCGATCGTCGCGGAGAACTGGCCGTCCTGCGGACGGCGCCGCTCCACGATGTTCAGCTCGGCCAGCACCTTGATGCGGCTGGCGAGGGGCGCCGCCATCCGCTTCGGTAGGCGGATGGCCTCGGTCATGGCGCCGTCGACGCGGAAGCGCACCCGCACATCGTTCACCGTCGGCTCCACGTGGATGTCCGACGCCCTGCTCCGCACCCCCTGGGTGACGATGCGGTTGACAACCTGCACCACTGGCGCGTGATCGTCGGCACCCAGCGAGGCGTTGTCGATCTCGCCGCCGTCCTCGTCGACCTCCTCGGCCAGCTCGAACGCCCTGATGTGCAGAGCCGCCGCCTTGAGCTCGTCGAAGCTGTGGTCGATCCCGTGCTGGATCTCGCTGGGGGTCCCGACCAGCAGCGCGATGCGGTGGCAACGCGCCGTGAGGGCCTGGATCGCAGCGGTGTCGAGGGGATCCGCCGTGACGATCTGTACGCGGTTGTCCTCCCCGATCCGCAGTGGCAGCACCATGTGACGACGTGCCAGCTCCTGGCCGACGAGATCGATCGCCTCCTGTTGGGGCGACTCGTGGCGCAGGTCCGCGTAGGGGATCTCGAACTGCTGGGCCAACGCGTGGGCGATCTCGGATTCGTCGGTGACGCCGAAGCGCACGAGGATCTCGCCGAGGCGGCCACCGTGTTCCTGCTGGTACCACAACGCGTTGGTGAGCTGCTCGGCGTCGACCGCTTCGCCCACCAGCAACTCGCCGAGTAGCGGCCGTTGCGAATGGACCCAGTCCTCTATCTCGTGTTGGAGGCTCGCGGCGTCGAACGTGTTCTGCGCCTCGGATGCCTTCCGTCGAGACGAGGTGCTCGCCCTCCAAAATGCCATGGCTCTCCCTTTTGGCCCCCCTCTGTTGGCCATCTTGTGGCGGGTTGTCCCCAGTGTCAACGCGGCGGGGGTGATTCGCCCGGCCGCGCCGCGGATTCGGTGGATTCGTAGGTCGGGAGGCCTCTCAGTCCTCTCAGCTCCCGAACAGTTCAGTGTCCGAACAGTCCCCGCCGTTGGACGGGTGGCTGTTGAGGTGGTGTGTCCTCGTCCCGGGCAGGTTCGGCCACCGGGGACTGCTGCTGTTCCGCCCACGGGTAGAACGGGGTCGGGGCAGGCTGGGGCTGCGGGGCCGGTTGGGGCTGCTCGACAGGCTGGGGCTGCTCGTCGGTGGGTGTCGCCGACGCAGCGGGCGGTGGCGTGCCGAAGAGGATGCCCTCGGTGGCCTCCTCCGGGGCGGCGAACACCGGTGGAGGCGGAGGCGGATCGCCGGCCTCGCCTATGTCGAGGTCGACCAACTCGAAATTGGGTTCGGTGACCTCGGCATCGACTTCGGGTGGGGTCTTCGGTGCCGCCGGTGCGTCCTCGGCCCGGATGCCGCTCGGCGGGGCGGGTTCCACCGGGGGCTCGGGGAGGGCGATTGGAGAACTGATCGGTCCGGACAACGCCTGGCGGATCATCTCGTGGGCA
>JADLFH010000121.1 GCA_020845705.1 Microthrixaceae bacterium
CCATCACGGCCGCGAGGCGTTCGATCGCGCGCTGGCGAGTGACGACGAGGTAGGGACGGCCCTTGTCGTTGGGCAGCTCGCCCCACCAGATCTGCCCTTGCTCGATCACAGCCACGACCAGTCCTCGCCATCGTCGTCGAGGTTTGCCGAGCTCTGCCACGGAATGTCGGCCAGCTCGTCGTCCGTCTGCGGCATGCGGGTGTAGGCCTCGATGTACTGCTCGTCGATCTGCTTGCGGCGCTCGGCGGCGATGGCCGCTTCGATCGCCGAGCGGATCGCCTCGGTGCGGCTGGAGTACTGGCAGCGCACGACCAGCCAGTCGAGACCCTCCAGGGTCTCGTCGGGGAGGCGGATGGCCAGCTGTGTCGACATGCAGGAAACATACCCAACTGGTATGCACCACGCAACCCATCCGTCCCATCCGTCCGTCCTCCCCACATCCAGCTTGACGCGCTTTGCGCGCATCGGCCCAGGTCAGGGGATCAGGCGCGCGTCAAGCTGGGCGGAGAAGGTCGGCGAGGGAGCGGATGCGTTGGAAGTCGGCCTCGGGGTGGTCGTCGTAGGGGTCGATCAGGATCGGGTGCAGCCCCGCCGCGCGGGCACCGCCCACGTCCATCGTCACCGAGTCGCCGACGTAGGCCACGCGCGACCGGTCGACGCCGGGGAAATGCTCGAGCGCGAAGTCGAAGATGCGCGGGTCGGGCTTGGCCACGCCCACTAGATAGCTGTCGATGATCACCCGCACGGCGGTGTGCGGCCCCTCCCCCAGCTGGCACACCGCGCCGCGGTCGAGCAACAGCGCAATCTGCCCGCTGGCATTGCTGACCACACCGACCGGCACGCCGTGCGACACCAGCTCGCGCAGCGCGGCCACGTTTTCCTCGATCGCGAAGCGCCATGTGTAGGCGTTGCGGGTGAGACCGAGCACCATCGCCGCGAGCGCCACCTCGTCGTCGGCCACACCCACCGCCCGCACATAGGCGATGTCGTATTCGGTCCAATCGCGCTCAGGGCTGCCCGCTC
>JADLFH010000045.1 GCA_020845705.1 Microthrixaceae bacterium
CCGGCTATTGGGGGTGCAACACTCTGACGATGAGCTCGGTCCCGTCGCTCCTGGATCGCCCGGTCTACAGGTTCCCAGAAGTCGATCGTCTGCTCGGGCTGCGTTCCGGCACGTCGCGCCGCTGGATCGACGGCTACGACCGAGGGGGAACGCACTATCCGCCGGTCGTGCGCGAACAATCGACTGGGAGCGACGTGGTCACCTGGGGCGAGTTCGTAGAGACGCGGCTGCTCAGCGAGTACCGGAACACCGGTGTGCCCATGCTGCGCATGCGCCCGGCGGTGCAGATTCTGCGCCGAGACTTCGGCCGGTATCCGTTGGCTCGCTCGAAGCCGTTCACCGACTCGAGAGATCTGATTCTGAAGGTCCAGGACGAGTCTGCGCTCGATCGACGCATGCGTTTCGTCGTCGTGCGGACGGGTCAGATCTTCCTGTCCGAGGAGATGGTCCGCCACCTCGACCATGTCAGCTTCGACGATAGCGACGCGCCGACGGTAGTCCACCCCCTCGGCAACAAGGCGCCGGTCGCGATCGACCCCCTGGTCCGAGGCGGTGAGCCGACGATCAACGGAGTCCCGACCGAGGTTCTGGCGTCGCTGCACCGCGGTGGCGACTCCATCGCCGATCTCGCCCGCTGGTACGACCTGAGCGAGACCGACGTCGACGCAGCGATCGCGTACGAGACGACGTTCGCGGCCTGAATCCGTGGCCGGCCAGGTCCGCTACTACATCGACCAGAGCCTCATGGGTGTCTGGCATGAATGGGGTAGAGCCCGCGACGACATCACGGTGGTCGGCGAACTGGAAGGGACCGTACCCGGTGACAAGGACGAGGAGTGGATACCGGTCGTCGCGGCAGCGGGCCTGATCGTCATCGGTCGAGACAAGCGCATCCGCACACGTCCGGCCGAGGTTGCGCTCCTGCGGTCGCACGCTCTCCGGTACATCTGGCTCGGCGGAAAGCAGGACGCGCCGACGGCGACCTACGTCGAGCGCCTCGAGGTCCACTGGCCTTCCATCGAGCAACTGCGGCTGCACCGACCGGACGGACCATGGTGGTTCTCCTTGACCGCTTCAGGACTCAAGGAGCGTTCGATCCCGGAGGTAGACCGGCAGCGGTGAGATCCACGCCGCGAGATGGTCTGGTGAACCCGCGTCCCTAGGATCACCTCACGCTCAGGACCCCACGGTCCACAGCCGCTCCAGGTACATGGACTCGGTGCGGGCGACTTCGAGGTCGATCGAGCGACGGGCTCATACGAGTGCTTGGGCGACAGCGGCCCATGCGCGCACGTCGGTCAGCGTCGCCGCACAACGTGGCGAGCGCAGCGGCCGCTCCAGGGACGTCGTCGGGATCGACCAGCACGGCAGCCTCCGAACCGCCCAGCAGCTCGGACACAGAGCCCCGCTGTCGATCCCAGCCGATGTCTGGCTGACCCTCGCAGCGCTCGCCGTGCCGGTGGTGACCGGCTGGTGGCTGCGGGGTGCCGCTCGACGGTCAGCGAGGACCGGTTGAGTCCTGCAATCGATCCAGCACGGTGTCGATGGGCGCGCCCTGCGGAATCCCCCGGAGGACGTCAGGGAACGGCTCGCCACTCCTCTGGAGCAGCAGATGACACCGGCCACGATGCGCAATCGGGTCCGCGCTGGTGAGCCGCTCACCGGCCGCGAGGTACCACGCGTCGTAGCCCTGCTCGGCGCACCAGGCCAGCACGTCCGCCGCGTTCCTCTCCATGGTGAGCTCGCCGCCGGAGTGCATCTCCACCATGAACCGGGGGTGATGCTCCCCCACCGTGCGCGTGGCGCCGGCGAGGACGTCGCGCTCTGCGCCTTCGACGTCGACCTTCACGAGATCCGGCACGAAGCCGGTCTGAGCGATGATCGCGTCGAGCGTGTCCGATCTCACCGAGACGGACAATCCAAGGGTCTCAGCGGTGGGTGACAGCCCCTCGATGCCGCTGCCCGCCGCGCCGAGCCCCACGCTTGCGAACTCCACCGTCCCCTCCGAGGCGGACACGAACATCGAGACGGCTCGGCTCCGCGCACCGAATCCGTTGCGGACGAGGTTGGCCGCGGTGACCGCCGCGCACTCCGGGTTGGCGTCGATCGCGAGCACCGTGGAGGTGGGCCGCAGGACACAGCTCGCCAGCGAGAAGAACCCAACGTTGCAGCCGATGTCGACGAACCCATCCGACTCCGCGAGGAGACCTACGAGCCAGGCGTCGTCGTAGTCCGGCTCGCTCGGAGAGGAGTGTGCGAGGCACTCCCGCGCCGCGCAAGCTGGAGTCCACCGGAGGGGCCCCGGATCACCCGCTCACGGAACCTCCGGCTTGCGTGCCACAAGAAGCTGCGATGGAGTGGATCGGTTTGGAAACGGAGCGTAGGAACGCACGACATCGAAGCCGGCATCTTGCACGAGGCGTCGGAGGGATCGCCCGGTGTGTGCCGAACGGTGGAACTGACCCTCGTGGTTCTGGGGTCCGTACACCATCCGCTCGACCTTGGCACGGCCGGCCTCGGACCGGGTTCTCGTCCACAAGCGTGCCAGAGCATCGAAGTCGGGGCAGGTGAAGACGAGGTATCCGCCAGGCTCGAGCACGC
>JADLFH010000046.1 GCA_020845705.1 Microthrixaceae bacterium
CCTACGCTCGGGTCGGTGAGCGTGCTGTTGTTGACCGACGCCCGTCTCGTCGACCACGAGACCGGCCAACACCACCCGGAGTCACCCGCCCGGCTCGCTGCGGTGATCGACGCTCTGGCCGAGGCGTCACTCGATGAGGCGCTGGTCCACGTGGTTCCCGAACCGGCGCCGTTCGAGCGAATCGTCGCCGCCCATTCCGCCGCAATGGTGAACCTCGTCGAGCGGCGATGCTCAACCGGAGGGCACCTCGATGCCGACACGGCGGTGGTGCCGGCGTCGTGGCAGGCCGCCCAACTGGCGGCCGGGGCCGGTCTCACCGCGGCCGCAAGGCTGGAGGCGGGGGAGGGCGACGCAGCGTTCTGTGCAGTCCGCCCGCCGGGTCACCACGCGACACGCGAAGTGTCGATGGGCTTCTGCCTCTTGAACAACGTGGCGGTCACCGCGATGCATCTCGTGGAGCGTGGCGAACGTGTGGCGATAGTGGACTTCGACGCCCATCACGGCAACGGCACCCAAGATGTCTTCTACGCGGATGAGCGGGTTCTGTTCGTGTCGTGGCATCAGTGGCCCCTGTACCCCGGAACCGGGCGGGTCGAGGAAACCGGTGCGGGATCCGCAGCGGGCAGCACTGTCAACATCCCGCTGCCGCCCGGAGCCACCGGTGACCTGTACCTGCGTTCGCTCGACGAGTTGGTCGTTGCGAAGATCGAGCGCTTCGCTCCTACTTGGCTGTTGCTCTCCGCGGGTTTCGACTCGCATCGCGCCGACCCACTCGGCGGTCTCGGTCTAACCACGGGCGACTACGTGGGGATCCTGCGGAGGCTGCTGGTGTTGGTTCCCCGGGGACGAGCGATCGCCTTTCTCGAGGGTGGCTACAACCTCCAAGCCCTTGGAGCCTGCTCCGCCACCCTGGTGGCCACGCTGGCCGGTGAGAGATTTCCGACGGAGGCGCCCACGAGCGGAGGGCCCGGGGCCGCCGCGGTGGAGCGGGCGATCGAAACCCACCGGGAGTGGCTCGCCTGAAGCCATAGGTATTCTCCGGAGCGTGATTCCCCCACGGATGCGACCCGTCTTGGAGCATGCCGCGCCTCTCGGGCGCCTCTTCGGTGCGGAGGGGCATCGGATCTACCTGGTGGGTGGGATCGTCAGAGATCTGATCGCCGGCCGGGAGATCGACGACGCCGACTTGGACTTCACCACGGACGCGACCCCTGCACAGACCAAGGCGATCGTGGGTCCGTGGGCGTCGTCGCTGTGGACTCAGGGCGAGCGATTCGGGACCATCGGGTGCATCCGTGACGGGCGGACCTTCGAGATAACGACCCATCGCGCAGAGGCGTACCAACCCGACAGCCGAAAGCCGCAGGTGAAGTTCACCACCTCGATCGAAGCGGATCTCTCCCGTCGTGACTTCACGGTCAACGCGATGGCGCTCGATCTGACCGAGGAGACACCGCAGCTCATCGATCCCTTCGGTGGTGCCGACGACCTGGTTGCCAAGCGGCTCACCACGCCGTTGGCGGCCGAGACGTCCTTCAGCGACGATCCGTTGCGGATGTTGCGTGCGGCGCGATTCATCTGTGGCTACGGGCTGGAGCCGACCCCGGAGCTGCGCAAGGCGGTGGTCGATCTGCTGGACCGACTCGAGATCGTCTCGGTCGAGCGGATCCGCTCGGAACTCGACAAGTTGATGGTCACGGCGGATCCCTCGGCAGGACTGTGGTTCCTCAGCGACACGGGACTTGCCAACATCTTCCTTCCCGAGCTTCCGGCTCTGCGCGTCGAACAGGACCCGATCCACCGACACAAAGACGTGCTCACCCACACGATCGCCGTTGTCGCGAACACCAGCCCGAAGCTCACGCTGCGACTCGCAGCGTTGTTCCACGACATCGGCAAGCCCAAGACCCGTTCGGTGGGCTCGGGTGGCGTTGCTTTTCACCACCACGAAGTGGTGGGAGCGCGGATGACCCGTGAGCGGATGCGGGCGCTTCGCTACTCCAACGAGATGGTGGCCGATGTCTCCCAGTTGGTGTTCCTCCACCTCAGGTTCCACACCTACCGCATGGGCTGGACGGATTCGGCTGTGAGGCGCTTCGTCCGCGACGCCGGCGATCAACTCGCCGAGTTGATCGAGCTCACCAGATGCGATTGCACGACCCGCAACAAGCGCAAGGCCGAGACCCTCTCGCGTCGAATGGACGAGTTGGAAGCGCGGATAGCGGATCTCGGGGCACAGGAGGAGTTGGCTGCGATGCGCCCCGACATCGACGGGGGGCAGGTGATGGCCCATCTCGGGATCCCACCGGGCCCCGTCGTGGGCAGGGCTCTCCGGTATCTGCTCGACCTGCGGATCGAGGAGGGTCCCCTCGGGGAGCAGGAAGCGTTCCGTCGGCTCGATGCCTGGTACGCGGATCAGCCCTGATGGCCCCCCAGCTCAGACGCCTTGCTTGCGGGCCCTGATTACCAGGCTCGTGGGCACCCACTCGCCCAGGAGATCGGTGTTCGCCGTCGGAGCAGGCTCCAACACGGTGTCAACGCGGAAGTTGGATCGCCACAGCGTGGTGATCACTTCTCCGACCGAGTGCGGGTGGACGGTGCCCACCTCGCCGTCGAGTTGCCACCGGATCGGTGAGGAGTCGAAGTAGGTCCGTGTCAGACGGGGCCCGCCATCGGATATCTCCGCAATGAGCGACAGTGGGTGGGGTAGAGAGACGATGAGGCTGGCTTCGCTGCGCAGGACCCGGTTGACCTGGCGGAACACCCGGCCCAAGTCATCGACCGAGGCCAGGGAGTAGACGGCCAGCGCGAGGTCGATCTGATCGCCACGCACGAAGGCCAGGTCGGCAAGATCACCGTGGTGATACTCGACCTTCACCTTCGCGGCGTCTGCGATCGCGCGCGCATCGGTGACTCGTTCGATCGAGGGTTCCACGCATATGACCTTCGCTCCGCGCCCGGCGAGTTCCACGCCCACCCGACCTGTGCCGGTGCCCAACTCGAGGATGCGCTTTCCGTCGGTGGAGCCGATGAGTCGGTCGGCGAGATCCGGGTCCAGGCCGGGGCCCAGGGCGAGTGCGGGCCCGTCCTCGGCGCCGGCTGGAAATCCAACCAGGGGGGGTTGTTCCGCTGAGGCGGCCTCCTCGATGAGCGCAGGGCGCATGCCGAGGTTGCCCGCGGAAGGGTGCCGCCTGATGGGGCGAGGCGGATCTTTGGGCGCGCTCACGACAGCGAGTCTGTCCGCCCCATGGGTCGGGAGGGTGGACGCAGCGGGACGGTGGCCCACGCGGCGCTCAGCTACCGGCGGCGAACTCCTCGACCATCCGACGGGCTGTCTCGTCGGTGTACTGCACCGGCGGTGACTTCATGAAGTAGGCGGAGGGCCCCAGGATCGGTCCGCCTTCTCCCCGGTCGAGGGCGACCTTGGCGCAGCGGACGGCGTCGATGATGACCCCGGCGGAGTTCGGTGAGTCCCACACCTCCAGCTTCAACTCCACGTTCAGGGGAACGTCGCCGAAGTTGCGCCCTTCGAGCCGGATGTAGGCCCACTTGCGGTCCTCGAGCCACTCGACGTGATCTGACGGGCCGATGTGGACATCGCCGGCCGCGAGCGGGTTGTCGAGCTGGCTGGTGACCGCCTGGGTCTTGGAGATCTTCTTCGACTCGAGCCGTTCCCGCTCGAGCATGTTCTTGAAGTCCATGTTCCCGCCCACGTTGAGCTGATAGGTGCGATCCAGCACCATCCCGCGGTCTTCGAAAAGACGGGCCAGGATCCGATGGACGATGGTTGCGCCCACCTGGCTCTTGATGTCGTCGCCCACGATCGGAACGCCGGCCGCGGTGAACTTCTCGGCCCACTCAGGGTCGGACGCGATGAACACGGGGATGGCGTTGACGAAGGCGACCCCGGCGTCGATGCAAGCCTGCGCGTAGTGCTTCTGAGCCTCTTCGGAGCCGACCGGCAGGTATGACACCAACACGTCGGCCCCGCTGTCACGTAGCGCCTGGGTCACGTCGATGGCCTCTGCGGGGGATTCCTCGCAGGTGGCCCGGTAGTACTTGCCGAAGCCGTCGAGGGTGGGTGCACGCAGCACCTCGACGCCTAGCTCGGGAACCGAGGCGAAGCGGATCGTGTTGTTCTGGCCGGCGAAAATGGCCTTGGAGAGGTCTTGGCCGACCTTTGTCGCGTCCACGTCGAACGCCGCCACCAGCTCGATGTCACGGATGTGATAGCCGCCGAGTTCCACGTGCATCAGCCCCGGGACATCGTCGGCGGGATCTGCGTCGCGGTAGTACTCCAGGCCTTGGACGAGGGAGCTGGCGCAGTTTCCGACGCCGGCGATGGCGAGCTTGAGGGTGCTCATCTGAGGTTTCCTCCAGTTGGGGCGAGGGCGGGGTCGTCGCCCAGGGGTTGATCGTCGGCGACTTCGCCGGCGATGAGGTCGTCGAGCCAGGCGAGCTCGCGAGCGAGGCGGTCGTCTTGGAACTCGAGAAGACGCGTCCGATAGCGATCGGCGGATGCGGAGCCTTCATGGCGATGCGAGACGCGCTCGGCCACGGAGTTGCGCCGCCGGCGGAACAGCGAAAGTCGCTCGTCGGGTTCGAGCAGGCGGCAGAAGGCGACACGGAGTGCGAACGAGCGGTCGTCGCCCGTCTCGTCGTTGAGCAGCGAACGGAGAGTGCTGTGGCCGTCCTCGGTCACCGAATAGACCTTGCGCGCCCGGCGCGTGGCGGGCCGGGACTGGCTGCGGGCACGGTAGGCGGCCAGTTCTGCTCCGAGGGATCCGCTCATCGGGGCCGGCTCTGCCGAGGCGGTCGGCTCGGCAGTCGAGACGACGAGGCCACCTCGTTCGAGTCGAGCGAGCGCGGGATAGAGGGAGCCGAACGAAACGCTCGACCAGGGGCCGAGGAGCTCACCAATGCGCTTCTTCAGTTCGTAACCGTGCAGGTCGGACTCGATGAGGAGTCCCAGCACCGCTATCTCCAGCACGGCGCAAACATATCGCGCCGCTATATCGACGCGCAAGTATCGAGCCGATATATCGGCGAAGAGCCCGCCGCGCCGACTCCGTTGCGTCGTCGGCTGGCTACTCTTGGCGGCCGTGGAGTTCCTGGCGCCGTCTGGACCGGGACGTCCAGGGCGAAGGCCAGGCAGCATCGACTACCGGCTCACCCGCCGGAGAGTGCTTCGGGGCTTTCGTGCCGGCGATGTCCCCGAGAGCGACATCTGCGACGCGCAGGCCGAGTTGGTGCGTGTTGCGGTCTCGTGTTCGGAACCGGCTGGAGAGCGGTGCCCGGTCTGTGACGACGAGACGTTGCGGATCGTGCGATTCGTGTTCGGTCCGCGCCTGCCCAAGGGGGGTCGCGCTGTATCGAGTCCCGCGGAGCTTCGTCGCCTGGCCCAGCGCGCCGGAGACCATCGCTGCTACGAGGTCGAGGTCTGTCCGAGATGCCGTTGGAACCACCTGCGCGAGACCTATCCGCTCGTCGAGCGCTCAGCCTGAGCGGTGAGCAACGACACGCGATCTCGTAGGGAGACCCCCCAGGCGCGTCGTCATCGGCGGCGCTCCTGGCGATGGTGGCTGCGGCGGGCCACCTATGTGGGCGTATTGCTCCTCGTGGCGTCAATGGGCTTCGGCTTCGCCCTGCTCGAGCGCGTCGAGCTCCCCAAGGCGGTCACGCCCGTGGAGACGTCGTTCATCTGTCTTGCCGGTGTTGCCGACGGCGGATGCGACATCAACTCCAAGGTGGCGTCGCTCAGCGGGCAGGAGAACCGGACCACCCTCACCTACGAGCAGATGCCCAAGGTGATGATCCAGGCCGTCATCTCGGCCGAGGACCGGGACTTCTTCAAGCACAACGGAATAGATCCTTTCGGCATCGCGCGGGCGCTGTACCGGGATCTCTCCAAGACCTCCGGCGCCAGGCAGGGAGGCTCGACCATCACTCAGCAGTACGTGAAGCTGACCTACCTCACCAGTGAGCGAACGTTGTCACGCAAGCTCAAGGAAGCGGCGCTGGCGGTGAAGCTGGAACGGAAGTTCACCAAGCAGCAGATCCTCGAGCGGTACCTCAACGAGGTGTACTTCGGCCGAGGGGCCTACGGAGTGGAGGCCGCTGCGCGTGCCTACTTCGGAATCGCCTCGTCGCGCCTCAACGTCGAGCAGGCGGCGCTTCTGGCCGGGCTGATTCGCGCTCCCCTCGACGATCCGACCACCCACGCGGCCGAAGCTCTGCGGCGCCGTGACGGTGTGATCAACGCGATGGCAGACGCCGGCTACCTGTCCCCCGGCGAGGCCCGTGACGCCAAGGCCGTTCCCCTCGATGCAACTCTGGTGCCCAAGCCGGAGCGAGCGAACAACGTGCGGGTCGAGCCGGGCTTTACCGAGGTCGGCGGGGACTACATCACCGAGTGGGTGCGCCAACAGCTCGTCGCCCGATTCGGGGAGGCTGTGGTCTACAACAAGGGCATCCGCGTCTATCTGACGATCAACGGCGAGGCGCAGAAGAACGCCAACCACGCCGTCGTAGGCGTTTTGGACCAGCCAAACGACCCGGCAGGGTCGCTGGTGTCGATCGACGAGAACGGTCGGATCATCGCAATGATCGGTGGCCAGAACTTCGCGACGAGCAAGGTCAACTACGCGTTGGGTCGTCTGGGGGGTGGGTCGGGTCGGCCGGCGGGATCGACCTTCAAGCCGTTCGCGCTCGCCGCGTTCGTCGAGCAGGGCAACTCGGTCAAGTCCGTCTACGAGGCGCCGGCGCAGCGGATCTTCCCTACAGCCGACGAAGGCAAGCCCTGGGTCGTTGACAACTTCGAGAACGAGGACCTCGGCAACGTCCCCGTCGATGAGGGAACCTGGCGTTCGGCCAACACCCTCTACGCCCAGTTGACCCAGGACGTGGGAGCGAAGGCGGTCGCCGAGATGGCCACCCGCCTGGGGGTGAGCGCACCGGTGAAGCCGGTCAACTCAGTGGTGTTGGGCACCAACGACGTGTCGGTGCTCGACATGGCGACGGCGTTCTCGACCTTTGCCAACCACGGTGTGAAGATCGACCCCTACATCATCCGGAGGGTGGAGGGACCCGACGGCAAGGTGCTCTTCAGCGCCGGCGAGCCGTCACGCAACCAGGTCGTGTCGCCCGAGGTGGCCGACACGGTCACCAACGTTCTGAGAGGTGTGATCACCAAGGGTTCGGGAACCAGGGCGCTGCTGAAGAAGGTCTCTGCCGGCAAGACCGGTTCGACCGACAAGAACAAGGACGCCTGGTTCGTGGGATACACCTGCCACACCACCACCGCGGTCTGGGTGGGATACGACACGCCAACGCCGATGCTGGGAATCCATGGGCTCAAGGCAGTCACGGGGGGCTCGTTGCCCGCCAACATCTGGCGCAGCTTCATGGCCGCGAAGACCGCGGGCGAGTCGAAGTGCAGCTACCGCAACATCGATGCCGGCACCAACAGGGTGAACCCCCTGCTGGTTGCGGGCCCACCGACTACGACCACCACCACACTTCTGCCGCCACCCCCGGGCCCAGCAGCTGTTCCGCCCGCCCAGCCGTCGATACCCCAGCCCCAGCCGTCGCCCGCCCCTGGTTGACAGCCGAGTTGCTCGGCCCGGACCTTCAATCCCAACGCACTGTCAGGAGGGTGGCGAAGCCTCGGCCCAGCGTTGCCAACACGGCCCAGGTCACGGCGCGCAACGCTGCCGGCAGGTGTCGCGCCGTAGCGACGGTCTGGGCCCCAGCCTCGGCACTCACTGCCCCACACCAAGCCACCGCGTGAGCTGAGGCGGCGGCGCTCATCGCGCAGATCGAGTGTGCGATGGCGCTCACTCGATCGCGGCTCGGGTGGGCCGAGCGCGGGCCGCAATCACGCCGGGACTGTTGCGTCATGTCTCCCGGTGTTGCCACGACGAGGGGTCGTGGGCGACTTGCTGGGCCGCCGGCTCCGATGGGGGCACCGGGGGTGCCGCGACCCGGTCCAACTCGTCTGCCACGCGCAACTCGTGGCGGATGCGGGCGTCCTCGGCCTCGGCTTCGGTCGCAAGCTGATCGAGTGCGTACACCAACACGGGAGGCAGGCTGAGGGCATGACGGCGAACCCGCTCCACCTCTTGGAGGATCAGCGCCTGGGCTCGTAGCGCCCGCTCGGCTTCGAGGGCCAAGAGCTTGCGAGGGATGTGCTCGGTCACGTCGGTGTGGAGGCGGGCATAGGTTTCGATCACCGAGGGGTCATAGCCACGGGCCTCGGTCCTCTTTGGGTCGTGATACTCCTTCTCCAGAACGAACAGGATCACCGGCAGCAGCGTGGCCACGAAGGAGACCGCGACGGCCAGCTGAGCGATCTGGCCGCCGGAGTCCTCAGCGATGAACCGCATGACGAAAAGGAAGGCCTGGATCAGCAGGGCCAGGAACGCCGCACCGAGGTAGCCACCCTGGTTCGCACGTTCATGTGGAACCAGCGGCAGGCCCTGGCTGCGGCGGTGGGCGTTCACTTCCTCGGCGAGCTCCTCGGTGCTTCGTGCCCAGAGGTATTCCTTGTACTGCCGACCCGCGATGATGATGGCGGTTGCGCCGGCACCGACGAGAACGGCCACCACCGTGACCGCGATGACGCCAACCGCGGCGGTGGTGAGACTCGGTGCCTGGTCACGGACCAGGGAGGTCAGCGGCGGTGCCAACAGTCCGAGCTCCAGCGCCAGGACGGCGATGGTGGCGAGGATCAGCCAGAACCTCGAGCCCCGAGTGCGGGGGAGTCGCTGGCTGCGACCGTGGCTCTCGAGGATCTCGTCCCATTCGATCTCCTGCTGCTTGAGACGTTCCTGTGCCTGGTACGAGGTCTCCAGACCACGGAGTGTGGCGCGGGACTCCGAGCGACGACGGCGGTATTCGTCGATGCGCTGATCGAGCTGCGCGATCTCCGGGTCGGTGGTACCCCGGTCACGGGCCGAGGCCTGGAGATGGGCTCGCAGCGCCCGTGCAGCATCCTCTGGTTGTTGTTGTTGGAGTGGCGCGAGGCGTTCCAGCACCCGTGCGAGGTCCTGCTCCCGTAGCGCCTCCTCGCGTACCCGCAGCGCCTCCTCGGCATCGAGCGCCTTGGCTCGCACCTTGTTGGCGGACTTGGCCATTCGCTCCCGGTAGACGCTCATCTGCGACCATCCTTGCGGCTGAGGCGGCGCTGCTCTTGGATCAGGTGCATCCGGCGGTTGTGCCGCAGGTCCTGAGCGCGTCCATCATCGCCCGGGCAGCGGCCTTCTGGCCAGCGGATGTGGCCAGGAAGTCCAGGTTCTCGATGTGGAGGCGCTCCGCCGGCAGGGTGTGCATCTCGCCGGAGGCGATGCAGTCTCGAACCAGATCACCGGCCGTAGGCGACTCGCCCTCGGCGGGCTGCATGCAGTCTTCCGCTGTCGACACGAGCGGAGACAGGATCGAGATCCGTCCCTCTGTTTCGCTCGCGTCCTGCCAGATGGGCAAGATCGTGAGGGTGGGTACCCCGTCGAAGGAGGTGTAGCGGACTTCGTCGGCGACCGCGGCCGCCACCACCTCTATCTGGTCATGGCGTGTCCGCTGGAGTCGCGTGCGGATGTCGGCCCTGGTGTCGGGCGTACCCACTGCGTAGTTGTCCATGTCGGACTTGGGAGCGCTGAGCTGCAGCGGTGAGCGTAGGCAGTTCGTTCGGGGCACCGTCGTACGGCCGTCCACCTCCAGGCGGACCTGGACCACCGCCGGTGTCTCGGGGTGCTCGGAGATGGTGTCGGCCAGTCGCTCCCTGACGAACTGCGAAGCCGCATCGGACCACGGTGGCGTGTTACCTCCCAGCTCGACGAACAGTGTGTGGTCCACCGGCTTGGCTCCCACAGCACCCGACAAGTCGTCACACGTGGTGCTCTGTCGGAGGAACGAGACGGTGACCAGCCCGACCCCGCCGAAGAGGACGGCGACCGCGGCGACGAAGATCTTCACCTTCACCCGGCGCCTTCCTCTCGCGAACAGACCGTTGCAGCGGCAGGGTCCTGGCTTACCCGCACGGCAACTCTCCGGTCGGCCTCGTCGTCGCCCCCCACTCCACCGCCGAGAGCGCTGATGGTCGTCGGGTCGAACCCGACCCCGACGATGGCCACCTTCGTCGTGTTGGCCCGAGCCAGGCTGAGCGCCTGGTTCGTGGCGAGGTCACCGGTGCTGTCGGTGAACCCCGTCACCTCGATGCGTATCGGAGCCAGACAACAAGACGAACCGGTTGCGCTCTGCGCGTCCAGGTCGGTTCGGAGCTCGGCGAGCTGCGCGATCAGCGCTCTCCACTGCGCGTCTCCCGAGCGCGGCGTCGCGCTGCCCGTCTCGAACGCCGAGGCGGCGACCTGTAGTTCCGGCGGTTCCTTGCCGGCGCAGAGGGCATCGAGGATCTGGGATCGCGATCGGGAGGCCACCGAGGGCAGGGTCACCGACATGGGCTTTGGAAGAACCCTTGGCTCGTTGCCACAGCCTGCCGCGATCATCAGGCACACGGCGAACGCGGCCACTGCCCTCGCTTTCAGCACTCGGCCTCCCTGTGAATTCGCCGACAGAACGATACCGGCGCGCATGCGGGCTCGATCGGCACCGTTCAGCAGCGCTCGCGGTGGGGGTAGGTGGCTCGGCACGACGCGCACCACAGCTCATCGTCGGCTTCCTCGACCGCCTCGGTTCCGTCGTCACGGCGGACGATGTACACCCGAATGACGGGTGCAACGTCGTCTTCGCGTCCGCAGCTGTCACACGGTCCTTCCACGAGCGTGGACGCTAACGGGACGAGAGGCCCAACCGGGGGGACCGGATTCGCGTCTCGACGGTTGGTTCCAGGTGGTGGTGGTGGTCGCCGAGGGCTCGGCCGATCTCACGAACTTGCGTACGTTTCCGTCGCCGAAGGACGGATCCGTACGCAGGTTCGCGAAGGGGACCCGGTCCCACATGCCTCGTTCCGACTTTGAGGCAGGAAGGCTCGCTCCTTCGGGAACCACGCCGTGGTCGACCTCCCGAGACCTCTTGGAACTTCTCGTCCGGTCGGCGTCTAGTCACGGGGGTCCCACAAGTCGTACCATGAGGGCAGGCCGGCAGCCGGAAGGGCGCTGGACCAACCAGGAGGTGGACCCATGTCCGACTCACCCGCTACCCCCAGGGTCACCGTTCCCTCTGTGCGGTCGCGCAAGGTCCGTGACGGAGCAGAGCCACTGGTGATGGTCACGGCGTACGACGCGCCCGGGGCCCGCATGGCAGACGAGGCCGGCGTCGACATGATCCTCGTCGGCGACTCCCTGGCGATGGTCGTCTTGGGCTATGACGACACCCTCGATGTGACCATCGACGATATGGCGCATCACACCGCAGCGGTCGCTCGGGCCAAGCCCAAGCCCCTGATCGTGGGCGATCTGCCATGGATGAGCTACCACGTGTCTCGATCCGAAACCGTCCACAACGCTGCGAAGCTGATTCGCGCGGGTGCCCAGTGCGTGAAGCTCGAAGGGGGCCGCAAGCGCGTGCCGATGATCGACGCGCTCGTAGATGCGGAGATCCCCGTGATGGGCCACATCGGGCTGACCCCACAGTCCGTGAACGCCATGGGCGGGTTTCGGGTCCAGGCCCGTGAGCGGGAGGCTGCCGTTCGCCTGATCGCCGCAGCCAAGGAGCTCCAGCACGCCGGATGCTTCGCCATCGTCCTCGAAGGCATTCCCGACGAGGTCGCAGCGCTGGTCACCGACGCGCTCGAGATCCCCACGATCGGCATCGGTGCCGGTCCCCGCTGTGACGGCCAGGTGCTGGTGATGCACGACGTGTTGGGGATCGAGAACCGCATCGCTCCGAAGTTCGTGCGTCGCTATGCGGATGTGAAGTCCACTTCGGTCGACGCACTGCGCGCCTTTGCCGCAGATGTCCGAGGAGGCGAGTTCCCGTCATCCGCCGAGAGCTATCACCTCTCCGCCGAGCAGGCTGAACAACTCTCCATCTACGGGTCGACCCACCACTGAGCCTTCACTGTCACAGGGCGTCGTCATGATGGGGTCATGCGATTCGTACCCACCAGATCCGAGCCGGTAGCCTCCAGCGGTTCCCATTCACCCTGCCCCCATCAACCGGGGCCCCCGGCCGATGCCGGGGTCCAGAGGGAGGTAATCAGTGCGCGCTTATGAACTCATGGTCATCGTCGATGCCGATGTCGATGATGCCGGTGTCAAGGCGGTCCTGGCTCGTATCGGCGAGCTGATCGAGGCCGGTGGCGGCACGGTCGCCACAACCGATCTGTGGGGGAAGCGTCGCTACGCGTACCCCATCAAGAAGAAGCTCGAGGGCATCTACGCCGTACTCGAGATCTCCACCGCCGCGTCCAACCTCGACGAGGTCGACCGGTATCTACGTCTCGCGGACGACGTCGTCCGCCACAAGCTGATCCGTCTGCCCGACGCCGAGGCCACCCGCCGTGGTCTGCTGGGTGTTGCGGCAGCGGACTGACCTACGGGAACCAGATCATGTCCAACGGCAACACCGTCACCCTCATAGGGAACGTCACCCGCGATCCCGAGTTGCGCTTCACCCCCAGTGGCTCGGCCATCGCCACCTTCGGCCTCGCCGTCAACCGGCGTTGGCAGAACCGCCAGACCAATGAATGGGAGGAGCAGGTCTCCTTCTTCGACATCGTCTGCTGGCGGGAGCTGGGCGAGAACGTCTGCGAGTCAGTGAGCAAGGGCACCCGACTCATCGTCACCGGACGCCTCGAACAGCGTTCCTGGGATTCCCAGGAAGGCGAGAAGCGCTCGAAGGTGGAAGTCATCGCGGATGAGGTCGGCCCCAGCCTTCGCTGGGCAAGTGCCCAGGTCACCCGCAACGAGCGCCGCGAGGCCGAAGCGCCCCGAGGTGGCTCCAATTCCGCTCCGCCACGTGCGGAACCACCCGCCGGCTACGACTACGACGAGGAGCCGTTCTGATGAAGTCCAAGGGATCCAGCCGCGGTCCGAAGCAGCGCGAATCCTCACGCCGCACCAAGAAGAAGGTCAGCGTTCTCGTCCAGGAACAGGTCGACTACATCGACTGGAAGGATGTGAACCTCCTTCGCCGGTTCATGTCCGACCGGGCGAAGATCCGGGCTCGACGGGTCACCGGCAACGACACGCAGCAGCAACGGCAGGTGGCCATGGCCATCAAGAACGCCCGTGAGATGGCGTTGCTGCCCTACACCAGCCGTGTCACCACCCAGCGCGGTCGACCGCGAGGCGATGGCGAGGACGATCGTCGTCGTCCGCGTCGTGACGAGCGCGAGTCCACCAGAGAGGAATCGACCGAGGAGTTCGAGGCCCTGGCAGGCGGCGATGACTCCGAGGAGATGGCGGAGGTCGAGGCGTGAGTGGGTCAGTTCGCGTGATACTGCGCGACGATGTCGCCGGTGTCGGCAAGCGGGGCGATCTCGTAGACGTGTCTGCGGGCTATGCCCGGAACTTCCTGGTGCCGCGCAAACTCGCACTCAAGGCAACCCCAGGAGCCGAGGCGCAGGCCGAGGCCATGCGTGCGAAGCGTTCAATTCGGGATGCGAAGGACCGGGAGGGCGCCCAGGAGATCGCTTCGCGCCTCGTGGCTCAGGTCATCTCGGTATCGGCTCGGGCCGGAGAGGGCGGCAAGCTGTTCGGCTCGGTCAGCGTGGCCGACCTCATCGGGGCGGTGTCGGCCCAAACGGGCATCGAGCTGGAACGATCGGCCTTCCACCTGGCCGAGCAGATCAAGACGGTGGGTTCGCATCAGGTGGTCGTTCGTCCTCACACCGATGTCGAGTTCCCTCTCACAGTCGAGGTTTCGGCAGCCTGATCAAGTGTCTGCCCCGCCTCGCCGACCACCCACGGTGAGGCTGGGCTCGACGCGCCTCACGTCCTGTGTTGTCCACAGGATGGCCACAGTCGTTCCCCGAACTTCTCGGAGTTCTCCTCTCGTTGCCCACAGCCAACTCGTGGTCTCCTCGGAGTTGTGATGAGCCTCCACACAGCGCCTTCATCGGTGACTCGAACACCCCCCCACAGCCTCGACGTAGAGCGCTCGTTGCTCGGCGCGATGATGCTTCGTCAGGAAGCCATCGGTGTAGCGGTCGAGGCCATCGATACCGGTGACTTCTACAAGCCTGCTCACGGCCACATCTTCGAGGCCATCTGCTCGTTGTGGTCAGCGGGCGAAGCCATCGATCCCGCCACCGTCGCCGAGGAGCTCCGCAGAGCCGGTCTGCTCGACGCCATCGGTGGCCCCAACGCGATCGTCGAGCTGATCGCGGCGGCGCCGGTGTTGTCCAACGCGGGCAGCTATGCGCGACTCATCGAAGAGAACTCGCTGTTGCGCAAGTTGATCACCACCGCCGGCGACATCGCCGAGATGGCCTACGGGCCAGTCGAGGACGTGAACAAGACGATCGATGCGGCGGAGTCGCTCGTCTACAACGTCGGCCAGCACCGCTTCTCGGAGACCACCAAGGAGCTGAGCGAGCTCATGAACGGGACCCTCGATCATCTGGAGCGGCTCTATGAGCGGCGCGAGACGATCACGGGCACCCCGTCCGGTTACAACGAGCTCGACGAGATCCTCTCGGGGTTCCAGCAGAGCGCGCTCATCATCGTCGGAGCACGTCCGGCGATGGGCAAGACCGCTTTCGCGTTGGGTGCGGCGGCGAACGCGGCCATCAAGGCGAACAAACCGGTGTTGTTCTTCTCATTGGAAATGGGTCACCTCGAGCTCACCCAGCGCCTCTTGGCCTGGGGTTCGCGTATCGATGCAACGAAGTTCCGCACCGGTCAGTTCACCGAAAAGGACTGGTCCAAGATCACCAACGCCATGGGGATGCTGTCGGAGGCCCCGCTGTGGATCGACGACAACCCGAACCTCACGATCATGGAGATCCGTGCCAAGGCGCGCCGACTCAAGAGCCGTATCGGTGATCTGGGTTTGATCGTGGTCGACTACTTGCAGCTCATGACAGGACGGTCGAGCGCGGAGAACCGCCAAGTCGAGATCTCGGAGATATCCCGAGGACTCAAGATCCTCGCCCGAGAGCTGGAGACGCCGGTCCTGGCGCTGTCCCAGCTTTCGCGCGGGTTGGAGCAACGAACCGACAAGCGGCCCATGTTGTCGGACCTGCGTGAGTCGGGTTCGCTCGAGCAGGACGCCGATGTGGTCCTGTTCCTGTACCGCGACGAGGTGTACAACGCAGACAGTGACGATCGCGGCACGGCCGAGGTGATCGTGTCCAAGCACCGCAGTGGCCCCAACGGTGTCGCACGACTGGCGTTCCTGGCACACTGCACCCGCTTCGACAACCAGGGTGGGTTCGGCCGACCCGAGGGGTGAGCGATAGTGGTCCGGCGAGACTCCCACGACGAACGCTTCCGACGACTCGCAGCCGCCGGCCACGACGTGCATGGTGAGGCAAGCTTCGTGGCGGGCTACCAACCCGCCACGGTGCTCGACGCCGGCTGCGGCACAGGCCGTGTGGCGGTGGAGCTCGCACGTCGCGGGATACGCACGGTCGGGGTCGACAACGACGCGGGCGCGCTCGATGTCGCGCGGTCCAAGTCCTCCGACGTGCGCTGGCTCCTGGGGGAGCTCCACTCCCTGCACGTGACCCGTCGTAGCGGAGCTCCGGTGATGTTCCACGTCGTGTTGGCTGCGGGCAACCTGATGATCCTGCTTCCGCGGGGCTCGGAGTCGAGGGTGCTGACGCGCCTGGCCGCGCATCTGGTGCCGGGCGGGTTGTTGGTGGCCGGCTTCCAACTGCTCGATGGGAACTACTCCTTGGCCGACTACGACGACGACTGTGCCGCTGCGGGCCTGGAGCTCTACGAACGCTTCTCCACGTGGAGTCGCGACCCCTTCAGGGTGGATGGCGGCTATGTGGTCGCCGTACATCGGCGACCACGCGACTGATCCCTCAGCCAACCCAGGAGGGCTGCTTCGCCGGGTCCGCCGGGTAGTGCTCCGCACCCACCGCGCGGTGGGTCACCGGGGGCGCCGGCTCGGCGATGAGCCGCAGCGCCTCGGCGCGGTCTGCATCGCCCGGTGGGTCGACATCGAGGCACCACTCCACCATCGTGTTGTTGGGGTCGTTGGTGTAGATCGATTGGAACGGGCCGTGGTCCACCTCGAAGACATCCAACCCCAGGTCCCGCCAGCGCTTCTTGGCGCTCTCCAGGTGTGCGGCATCGTGGGCACGGAAGGCCAGGTGGTTGACCCAGTCGGGTAGCCCGACCGACCGCGACAGCGCCCCGTCGACGGGCGGGTAGTCGCCGTGAAGCTCCCAGAATGCGAGGAGCGCTCCGTCGCCGGTGTCGTAGAAGACGTGCTTGGACCATCCCCCCTCGGGAGTTGCACTGACGAGAACCTTGACCAACTCGAAGCCCATCGCCTCGGTGTAGAACGCGTGGGTACGGGACAGATCAGCTGTGGCGAACGCAACGTGGTGGACTGCCATCACTTCCCCTCGTGTCTGACGGATCTCCCGGCTCGGGAGTCCTTGATCGACGGTACACGGTGCCGATGGGAGGGGCATGAGCCTCGCCAAGCCATCATGTCCGTCGTGCAACGGTGATCTGGTCCTCACCGGCTCCGGAACGTTCGACACCTGGGTGTGTCCCTCCGGCCACGGCCTCGCAGCGACCCTGAGCGAGAGCTACGAACGTGTGCAGGACGATGAGATCTCGCGGATCTGGCAGGAGGCCCGACGTTGCCGGCCAACGGGTACCGCTCGTCGGTCTCCCACCACGGGTGCATCGATGGTGAGCGTGAAGGTGGAGTGGGATGCCGACGAGATCCCCGAGGGCGACGAGGGCGACGGTGCGAACCTGGGGTCGGTGTGGCTGGACGTCGATGTGTGGGACCAGGTGATCTGGTTCGACGACAGCGAGTTGGGCCTGATGCCCGAGGACCAGCCGGATGTGGAACCAACGGCGGAGGAGCTGGAGTCGCTCGAGTCGATTCGTCGGGCATTCGGAGACTCGATCGGCGACGCTGCCGAACAACGCGAGGGGAGGGAGATCGCGGAAACGATCTACCGCCGCATCGCCCACCATCGGGGACTGACGCGCATGCTCACCGAGGTCGGCTCGCTGGGTCGACGCTGAGCTGCGCTCACACTGGCTCGCGCTCGAGTCCCCACCCCGGTACCTCCAACGCGTCGGCGAGTCGTTGGAGGTAGGCGCCGCGTGGGATGTTGATCGCACCAAGCGATGCAAGGTGTGGGGTGACCCACTGGATATCGAGCAAGGTGGCACCGATGTCGTTGAGGCGATCCACCAGCGCAACGAGGGCGACCTTTGATGCGTCGAGTGCTGTGTGGAACATCGACTCGCCGGCGAACAGGCCACCGAGGCCCACGCCGTACAACCCGCCGACGAGTCGATCGCCGTCCCATGCTTCGACCGAATGGGCGACACCGAGGCGGTGCAGCCTGCCGTATGCCGCCTCGATTCCGGAGGTTATCCAGCCGTGTCGGCGCGGCAGGGCGGCACAGGTGCCGATGACAGTGTCGAAGTCGGTGTTCATGCGTATCTCGTACCGCTTCAGCGACCGTCTCAGTGAACGGCTCACCCGGAGGCCGTCGAGGGGGATGACGCCACGGGGATCGGGCGAGAACCAACCAAGCCGTCGTCGACCGAGCGGCATGGGGAAGAGACCACGGCTGTAGGCGGCAACGAGCGTCGAGCACTCCAGGTCGCCTCCGACGCCGACCAGGTCGGTTGATCCCGCAACGGCGGGATCAGGGAAGTGCCACCGACACGCTGGAAGGCCGAGCTGGGCGATCAGCTCATCGGCTGTAGTCGTAGAACCCCTGCCCGGACTTCCGGCCGATCGTGCCGGCTGAGACCATGCGCCGCAGAAGAGGAACCGCCGCGTAGTTCGGATCGCGGAACTCCTCGTAGAGCGCGTCGAGGATCGCCACCGAGGTGTCAAGACCGACCAGGTCCAACAACGCAAGTGGCCCCATCGGGAACCCGCAGCCGCCCTTCATGGCGGCGTCGATGCCTTCGCGGTCTGCGGTGCCGTTCTCGAGCATGCGCACTGCGTTGTTCAGGTAGGGGAACAGCAGCGCGTTGACGATGAAACCAGCGCGGTCCTGGACCTCGACGGGTCCCTTGCCGCACTTCTCGGCAAACCCGGTGACCTCGGCGATCGTCTCGTCGGACGCGGTGAGCGGGCGTACGATCTCGACGAGGGACATCGCCGGCGCCGGGTTGAAGAAGTGCACCCCACACACCCGCTCGCGCCGGCCGGTGACGACCGCCATCTCGATGACCGGCAGGGTGGAGGTGTTGGTGGCGAGGATCGCACCTGGCTTCACGATCCCGTCGAGCTCGGCGAACAGCGACTTCTTCACGTCGAGGTCCTCGACGACCGACTCGATTACGAGATCGCAGTCAGCGAGGGCACTGAGCTTCTCGGTGGCCGATACCCGCCCTAGCACCGCGGCGCGGGTCTCCTCGTCGATCTTGCCGCGCTCGAGCTGCTTGCCCAGGGACTTCTCCAGTGAGGCGACCATGGCATCCGCGGTCTCCTGCTTGCGCGACCGCAACACCACCTCGTAGCCGGCCTTTGCGGCCACCTCCGCGATGCCTGAACCCATGATGCCGGAACCCACGATGCCTACCCTCGAGATCATGGGCTCGAAGATAGGGGCCCGGTACCCTGCGGAGAACGTTGTGGCACTGCCGAACCCGCGGCGCAGCGCACAGAAGATTGGTTTGAACGATGACAGGCACCTTGGCGCTGATCGGCGGAGCGGAGTGGACCGACGGTTGCACTTTCGACTCGAAGTTGCTGGAGGCTTCGGGCGGCAGTGTCGTCACGCTCCTTCCGACCGCTTCGGCTTATCAGAGGCCCGACAGAGTGGCGGCCAAGGCGGAGAGCTGGTTCTCGTCGATGGGCGCGACCGTCGAAGTGCTGCCCGTGCTGCGCCGGGCAGACGCTCTCGATCCCGGCCTCGCCGCTCGGGCCGCTGAAGCGACCCTCGTCTATCTCGCCGGTGGGTCGCCCATGCATCTCCGGTCGGTGCTGAAGGACTCCCCGCTTTGGGAGGCGATCGTCTCCGCATGGCTGGGGGGAGCGGTTCTCGCCGCGGTCGCGGAGGCGACCACGGTGCTCAGCACCCACATGGTCGACCTGCGCGGGGGAGCGTTCACCGTCGGGCTCGACCTATTCGACGATGTCACCGTGATCCCGCGCTATGACCGGTGGTCGGAGGACACCTGGCATCGCACGGCACAGCTCGCACCCCCAGCGATGGCGGTCGTGGGAATCGACGAAGGCACCGCCGTGTTGGCAACGCCCGAAGGGTGGACCGGCAGTGGAGCGGGGTCGGCGGTGGCCTATCGCGACGGGCAGAGGATCGACATCGAGAGGCTAGAACCGCTGCGGGCGTTCAGGACTCGGTGACAGTCACCTTTTCGATGGTCACCTGCTCGGTCGGTGCCCCGTCGTTGCCTCCGCTTCCGTCCTGGGTCTGATTCACGCTCTTGACGGCGTTGATCAGGCCGAGCACGTCGAGCCCCTCGGTCACCTGCCCGAACAGTGCATAGGACGGCGGAAGTTGCGCGCCCTGCTCGCCCGTGATGAAGAACATCTGAGCGCCGCCGGAGTTGGGCTGGCCAGTGTTGGCCATGGCGAGTGACCCCACCTTGTATTCGCCGGCCTGGGGCAGCTCGTCGGGGATCGTGTAGCCGAACTCGGCGGCGTTCGACGGGTTCTTGGACGGGTCACCGAACTGGGCTGCGAAGTCCTTCACGATCCGGAAGAAGGGCTGTCCGTCGAAGAAGTGGTAACGCGCGAGCACCACGAAGTTGTTCACCGTCTGAGGTGCCTTCTTCGCGTCGAGAGCGACGACCATCGTGCCCTTCGAGGTCTCGAACGTGGCGGTGTAGGTCTTGGACGCGTCGATGCAGGTTGGAGGCGCCTTGTCGAACGCAGTGGTGCGCTCGGAGGTGCCGTCAGCCTTCGGGCACGGGGTGTCGCCGAGGATCGACGCTCCCGGGCCCGGACCCACGAGCTGAACCACCCCACCCTTCGCGGTTGTCGTGGTCTTTTCGGTGCCCGACTCCTTCGAGGAGTCCTCGCCGCCGAGGAGGGTCGTGACCATTACGACCACGGCGACGATGGCCGCCAGGGCGCCGATGTTGATGAATCTGCGGCGGCGTGCCTGGCGGGTCGCTTCACGACGTGCCTCTTCGAGGCGGGTCGTGCGGAGCTCTTTTTGTCGTTCGCGCTTGTCTGTACCCACGGGTCGGAGACGATACCGTGTGGCCGTGGCCCGTCTGGTGCAGAAGTTCGGTGGCACGTCTGTGGGCTCACCGGATCGCATTCGGGAGGTCGCCGATTGGGTCGCGCGGTGTCGTCGACGAGGTGACGAGGTCGTGCTGGTCGTCTCTGCGATGGGCAAGGAGACCGACGAACTGTTGCACATCGCGGCCGAGGTGTCCGGTACCCGCCCGGGCCGGGAGATGGACATGTTGATAACGGCGGGGGAACGCAAGGCGATAGCGCTCGTGTGCATGGCGCTGGCCGACCTCGGTGTCGAGGCGGAGAGCTACACGGGTTCTCAAGCGGGTTTCATCACCGACACGAACCACACCGACGCGAAGATCCTCGATGTCAGGGCCGATCGCATCCGTGCGGCCTTGGAGGCCGGCCGTGTACCGGTGGTGGCGGGGGCGCAGGGCGTCTCAACCGACCACGATGTGACCTTCCTGGGCCGTGGGGGTTCCGACACCACCGCTGTCGCATTGGCCAAAGCGCTCGGTGCCGACGCGTGCGAGCTCTACACCGATGTCACCGGTGTCTTCACAACCGACCCAAGGGTCGTTGCCGAGGCCCGGAAGATGCACGTGATCAGCTTCGATGAGTTGCTCGAGATGACCGCCACGGGTTGTCCCAAGCCCGCAATGCGTTCGGTGGAGTACGCGCGGCGCCACGGTGTTCGCCTGCACGTCCGCTCCGCGTTCACCTGGGAGCAGGGCACCTGGGTCGAGGAGGACCCCGAAATGGAACATGCTGTCGTTGCCGCGATCACCCATGACCTCTCCGAGGCGAAGATCACGGTGTCTGGGGTACCTGATCGTCCGGGGGTGGCGGCGCAGCTGTTCCGCGCGTTGGCCGACAACGCCGTCAACGTGGACATGATCGTGCAGAACGCGTCGGAGCAGGGCCACACCGACATCTCCTTCACCGTTCCCCACGCCCAGTTGGCGACCTCGATGGAGGTGGTCGAAGCCTTGAGCGGGGCGCTAGGGGCGGTATCGGTGTCCAGCGACGCCGACATCGCCCGGGTTTCGGTGATAGGTGCTGGGATGAAGACGAATCCCGGCACCGCGGCCTCGATGTTCGAGACCCTCGCCACCAGTGGCATCAACATCGACATGATCTCGACCTCGGCCATCCGGATCTCCTGTGTGGTCGCCCAGCCCGATGCCGAGCGTGCCGTGCAGGTGCTGCACCAGGCCTTCGAGCTGGACCAGAGCCTGTACTGAACCGAACCCACTTCTGGATGCGAACGGCCCACCGGTAGGTTGGGGCCTATGAACGTCGGAGTGTTCGGAGCAACAGGTCAGGTGGGCGGAGTAATGCGCTCGCTGCTCGCGGAGAGGCGGTTCCCGGTGGGGCAGATGAGGTTCTTCGCCTCCTCGCGTTCGGCCGGTAGGACCCTGCCCTGGGCAGGGCGCGACATCGTGGTGGAAGACGCCGCCACCGCCGACTTCAGCGGGCTCGACATCGCCCTTTTCTCCGCTGGTGGCGCCACGTCGAAGGACCTCGCACCGCGTGTGGTGGCGGCAGGTGCGACTGTGATCGACAACAGCTCGGCGTGGCGAATGGATCCAGGCGTTCCCCTCGTGGTGCCCGAGGTGAACGCTGAAGATCTCGACTCGATCCCCAAGGGAATCGTCGCCAACCCGAACTGCACGACGATGGCCGCGATGCCGGTGCTGAAGCCGCTGTCGGACGAAGCGGGGCTGGAACGTCTGATAGTCAGCACGTACCAGGCCGTCTCGGGTGCCGGCCTGGCCGGGGTGGAAGAGCTGGCATCCCAGATCGAGGGAGCGGGTGGCTTCGACAAGATCGTGGGATTGGCCTATGACGGCGCAGCGGTGAGCTTGGCTTCCGGCCCGAAGTTCCCAGACACGATCGCGTTCAACGTGCTGCCCAAGGCCGGGAACCTGCTCGAGGACGGAACCCTCGAGACCGACGAGGAGCAGAAGCTGCGCAACGAGAGTCGCAAGATCCTCGGACTGCCGAACCTGGACGTTTCAGGCACCTGCGTCCGGGTGCCTGTGTTCACCGGGCACTCGTTGTCGATCAACGCTGCGTTCGCGAGGCCGATCTCGGTTGAGCGGGCCACGGAGCTGTTGGCCTCAGCCCCCGGTGTGGTACTCGACGAGCTGCCGACGCCGCTGCGTGCCGCCGGTACCGACCCGTCCCGCGTTGGTCGAATCCGTCGGGATCCCACCTCCGAGCACGGCCTGGCGTTGTTCGTGTCAGGCGACAACCTGCGCAAGGGCGCCGCGCTCAACGCCATCCAAATCGCCGAAGAGTTGCTGCGCCGCAGGTCCTGATCGCTGCCCGGCTCCGCCCCGCTTCACCGACCCGCTTCACCGAACTTGCGTACGGATCCGCCCTTCGCCGACGGATTCCTACGCAAGTTCGGTGAGGGTGTCAGGTATGCATGAACTCGTGCACCGTGAAGACGCGGTGGGTGCCGTCGGGACAGGTTCCCCACACCGCGGCGGCGCCCATGGAGGTGAAAGACGGGTCCAAGATGTTGGCCCGGTGACCCGGCGAGTTCATGTAGGCGTCGTGCACCTGGGCGATTGTGCCGCCGTAGCCCACGTTCTCACCAAGCTTCATCCACTCCTCGGGAGCACCGTCGGACAGCTTGCTGTGCGAGAGGCTGCAACTGTCCCGCAGGCGTTGAGCCCAGGCGTCCGCTTTGCGGTCCAGGGTGAGGTTCTCGCGCAGCGGCGGCAAGCCGGCCTCGGCACGGGATGCGTTCACCTCCGCGATCACCTCGTTACGGTCCACCGGTGTCGACTCACATGCCGACGCCAGTACCCCGATGCACAACATGCCCGCCGCGGCGATCATCCTCATGGTTCGATGCCGTTGGATCCCGCCGTGGCACCTTGACGTATTAAGTCGAGCCACGAAGCAACTATCGGATCGTGATCCGTGAACCCTTGAACTTTGTCTCTGTCGTCCGATTAGGTATGACCACCAGCGGTGGAGATGGAATGGTCGGGGAGGGGAGATTTGAACTCCCGGCCTCCACGTCCCGAACGTGGCGCGCTAACCAAACTGCGCTACTCCCCGGTGGTGCAGCCCGGCGATGGTAGCGCCGGGCCGGGCCGCCCTCGCAAGGCAGAACCCCATGTTGGGAATCGATCAGAGGGTCACGACATCGGCAGCGTCGGCCCAGTCGATGCCTTCCAGCACCGCGGTTGCAGCTCGGCGGAGACGGATCGGGTCGAGCGGCTTGAGTATCCATCCGTCCGCGCCCGAGCGGCGAGCGAGGAAGTCGTCGGCCTCGCGGTCGATCAGCAGCAGGATTCGCTGCGGTGGAAGCCGATCGGCGCTCTGCTCGTGACGGAGGTCGAGGCAGGCCGCGAAGCCCCCCATCGCACCGATCTGAAGGTCCAACACGATGAGATCGGGATCACGTTCCAACACCGCCGAGCGCACTTCGCGTCCTGCCTGCACGCGGTGGAGCTCGCACTCCGAGCTTCCCAAGGCGGCGTCGAGCTCGGCGAAGACCGCGTCGGAATCGGTGGCGACGAGGATGTGCTGCACAGCGTGGAGGGTATCTCTCCCCGCCGGCCCGTCTCGACTTCGCGGCGACAGGTTCCCCGGTGGGCTGGGTACCATGGCGCCTCGACACGGCTATGGCCCAAGGTAGGTGGATGTGCAGATCGAGGTGTCCGAGCACAGTGGTTGCGATGTCACTCGCCCCAGCGGCGAGCTGGACGCGTCAACCGTCACCGAGTTCCGGGAGCACTTGGCATCGCTGGTCGGCACCGGCAGTCTCGTCATCGACCTCTGCGACGTGCCGTTCATGGATTCGGCCGGATTGGGTGCCCTCATCGGCGGTATCCGGCGCATTCGTGATGCCGGCGGGAGTGTGGGCGTCGTGTGCGATCGGCCCAGTGTGTTGCGCCTGTTGCACACCACGGGGTTCGACCGCATCGTGGACGTCGCGCCGACCTTGGGTGAGGCGGTCGGCAACCTGGCGAGCACCTGACCTGCCACGGCGAGGTTGCCGCGGCGCACCGCGGTCAGCGCGAGCCGAGGAGCACGTCTCCGAAGCGGGTGAGGGTGTCCAGATCGCAGACCTCGAATGGCAGCAACGGCACTCGCTGGACCGGTGCCGGCGCGATCCGCTCTGAGAGGTCGGCCAGGTGTTCGGCCTCGCCCTGCGCCACGGTTCGGAGGTCTGCCAGCGCCGTGTAGAGGTTGCCCAACGTGGTGCCTGCGAAGGTCTCCGCGCGCTTGCGGTCGGCGAGGGGATTGCCCGCTCCGGGGTCGGGATGCATTCGGTTGACCACCAGCGCCTCGACCGTGATGTGGTGCTCGCCGAGCTTGCCGGCGAAGAACGAGGCTTCCTCGACGGTGTCCGCGCGAGGTGACGCGACAAGCACGAACGCCGTCTCGTCTGATCCCAGGAGTCGATCCACCCGCTTCGCACGGTCCTTGAATCCTTCGTCCATTCCTTCGAACGCGACGAAGAACGCGATCGCGTCCGCGATCACCTCTCCGCCCACGACCTTGCCCACCGAGCGCAGGAAGCCCTGAGCCGCGACGTTGACCGCTTTGACGATGCCCCTGGTGGGTGCAGTGAGCAGGCGGTAGAGGCGATGATCGAGGAACCGGGCCAGGCGGTTGGGTGCTTCGAGGAAGTCGAGCGCGTTGCGGGTCGGGGGCGTGTCCACGACGATCAGGTCGAAATCCGTCTCCTCGTAGAGTTCGAAGAGCTTCTCGGTGGCCATGTACTCCTGCGTGCCCGACAACGCCCCGGAGATGTTGCGGTAGAAACGGTTGGCGAGGATCTTGTCGGCCTGCTCCTGCGATCCGGCGTACTTGGCAACCAGGCCGTTGAACGTGCTCTCGGTGTCGAGCATCAGGGCATAGAGCTCTCCGGGCCAGTTGCCGTCGATGATCGAGGGTGAGTTGGTGAGCCCTGCCAACCCGAGCGCGTCAGCGAGTCGACGGGCTGGATCGATGGTCACGACCACGGCTCGCCTGCCAGCTCGCGTCGCCGCGAGCGCCAGCGCGGCCGCAGTCGTCGTCTTGCCGACACCGCCCGAACCACAGCAGATGACCACGCGTCGCGTCATGAGCAGATCTGTCAGCGAACCACCGGCTGGGCTCACTTCAACGCCCCGATCTCATCGATGAGGATGTCGGCCAGGCTCGCGAGGTCTTCGCGGGTGAGCTGAGAGGTGAAGACGAAGGGGAGGTGGAGCTGGGGGAGAGGGAGCTCTTGGCGCAGGCGGGAGATCTGCACCTGCTGCAACGCCGAACGCTCGAGCCGGAAGTTCGCCGCCAGAGCAAGGCTCTCGGCCTCGCCGCGCTTGAGGTTCGCGCCGACCTCCCTGGCCGCCTGCTCCGGATCCGTGTCGAGGCCATCGAGCAGAGGGTAAGCGCCGTTGACGACGACTGGTCCGAGCGAGACGCCCACCTGGTCCTCGAGGCTGAAGGCGGTTTCGGTCAGCTCGTTGACCGGCGTCTCCTCGGGCAGCGTCACGAGGACCACCTGGCAGCGGGTGGGGTCGGCGAGCAACTCACAGACCTCTCGGGCCTGGGACTCGATCAGGCCCACCTTGACCGCATCGAGCAACCCCTGGGCGCTGCGCAGGAACGTGATCGCGTGTCCCGCGGCGGGAGCGTCGAGGATGATCACGTCAGCTGTGCCGGCACGCTCGAGTTGCTTGACCTTGCCGAGTATGAGCACGTCTTTGATGCCGGGTGTCGCGGTGACGACCATGTCGAGCGCCCCTGAGGAGACCAACCTGTTGGAAACCCTCTTGAGTCCGTGATCCTGGAGGAACTCGACCAGCGCGTCGTCGGGTGTGAGTGCGCGGGCCCTCAAACCACCCTCTCCCCTGCCCGGTGGGATCAGCTCCACCTCCTCGTAGCCCACCACTCCCACGCCGAAGAGCGAGCCGATGGCGGACTTGCCCTCCACCTCCACCAACAGCGCGCGCAGACCCACACTGCTGGCGGCCATGCCGAGTGCAACCGCCGTCGTCGTCTTGCCCACCCCGCCCTTCCCGGCAACGATGGTCACGCGTGGTGCCGTGAGGAACTGCGCGGGTTCCACTACTTCCCTTCGGAGGCCGTCGGTTGCGCAGACTAGCGAGTCGGCTCGGCATCGTGGCCATCTGTCTCGGCGCGGCGGTCATGTGGGCCGCTCCGGCGGGCGCGGAAGCCCCTTGCCACAACGAGGACGGCTGCGTCCGGGTGTTGCGAGTCTCCGGGCTCGTCGACCCCGTGGTGATCGAGTTCGTGGAGCGCGAGGTCGATGCGGTTCGAGCCGATTCCGGATACGTCGCGACGATCCTCGAAGTGAACAGCGAGGGTGCGTCGGTCGATGACGCAGAGCTGGCCCGCTTCGTCCGCCACCTTCGTGAAGCCGAGGTACCGGTTAGCGCGTGGGTCGGCACATCGGCGGTTGCGCTCGGAGCGGCAGCCGAGTTGGTGGTGGCTCTGCCCGATTCCGCGATGGCGGCACTCAGTCGGATCGGTGAAGTGGAACGGGTTCGCCTGCCGGGGGATCTCCTCGGCGACGCCACCGAGGAGTTGGAGCGGCTGAGCGATCGAACGATCTCGGCTGGTCGGGCCAAGGACCTCCGCCTCGTGTCCGCAGCGGTTCCGACCTTCCCCCAGTACGTGGCCACACTCGAGGGTGTGTCGACCTCGCCCTCGAAGGAGGGTGGGTCGAAGCAGAAGACGGAACTGAACACCAGCGTCGTGTTCTCCAAGCCCGATCTGTGGCCACAGGCCCTGCACACGGTCGCCTCTCCACCGGTCACCTACCTGCTGTTGGGGGTCGGGATCGGGCTGCTGCTCTTCGAGTTCTTCACGGCGGGTGTCGGCATCGCGGGGGTCGTAGGCGCAGCGGCCGGCCTGGGGGCGGCGTATGGATTCGGTGTGTTGCCGTTCAGATGGTGGGCGCTGGGTCTGCTCGTGGGATCGATGTTCGCGTTCGCCATCGACGTGCAAGCGGGAATCCAACGCTTTTGGACCTTCGTCGGGCTCGTGGCGTGGGTCGTCGGTTCGTTCTTCCTCTTCGACGGGATTTCTCTGCCGTGGCCGGCACTGGTGACCGGGCTCGTCGGGATGGGGGTAGGCATGTTGTCGGGGATGCCCGCCATGGTCCGGTCGCGGTTCGGGACACCGACAATCCCGCGGGACTGGATGGTCGGGCAACGAGCTGAGGTGCGCGAAGCCCTCGATCCCGATGGCGTGATCGTGCTCCAAGGCGCTCTCTGGCGTGCCCGGGCTCGTGGGCCGATGCCCCTGGCGGTGGGCGAGAGGGCGCAGGTCGTGTCGCTCGACGGCCTCATCGTCGAGGTGGACCCCGACTCCGAGGGCAACCACAGCTAGCGGAGCGCTAACAAATTCATCCCTTGGCGTGATCGGACCTTGGTCCTAAGTTTCGCCCACGACTTCAAGGGGGACTGCAATTTGAGCGCACAACCTTCGCTGGACGACTGGCAGCATCGGGGAGCTTGCCGAGGTCCGCACGCAGCGGTGTTCTTCCCACCGGCCCAGTTCGAGCGGAAGAGCGAACGAATAGAGCGTGAGCATCGCGCCAAGGAGATCTGTGCCTCGTGCCCGGTCAGCGATGAGTGCCTGGATTACGCGGTCACCATCCGCGAGCCGCACGGCATCTGGGGTGGCCTGAACGAGGCGGAGCGACGACTGCTGCTGGAGCATCGTTCGGCGTAATGGCAAAGCTGACGGCGCTTCGGTCGGGGTTGGTCCCCTCGCGGTCCTAGGCTTTGTGACGTGATCCTGTGGCTGGGTCTCGGTGCAGTGGCCGCTGCGCTTTTGGAGATCGTCGTCATCGTGCGCGTCGCAGCGCGGGTCGGCAACGCAACCACGCTCTTGTCGTTGGTCCTCTTCAGCGCTGTTGGGGCAGGTCTGGTCAAGCATCAGGGCCTGTCGGCGATGAGGCGGCTGCGTGAGAGCGTGCGCGAGGGTCGAATCCCCACGGTCGCGATCGTGGATGGCGCGATGCTCGTGGTAGCGGGCGGCTTGTTGCTGCCACCGGGGTTCTTGAGCGGGATGGCGGGACTTCTGTTGTTGATCCCTCCCGTTCGCCGTCTGGTGGGTGGGGCGGTCGCCGACTCCATTCGAGCGCGCGTCGTTCGCCGGATTCCCATGGCACAGCGCTCCGGGGCCGGCCGGTTCACCGGGACCTGGAAGACCAGTCCCACCGGGGCTGGGGGGGCCAGGGCCTCCTCCCCGCCGGCAACCGACATCATCGACATCGACGGCGAGGAGATCGATCTGTTCGGAGGAACGGTCGAGCTCGGTCCTGTCCGAGGTGACTGAACGCCCCAAGTCCACCGTCGACTTCGGGACGGCGAATCCCGAGTTGGTGCCGATACGTGATGCGGCGACGGTCGTGTTGTTGCGTGACGGCGCCGATGGCATCGAGACGGTGATGTTGCAGCGCAACCTCGAGTCGGATTTCGTCGGCGGGGCCTACGTGTTCCCCGGCGGAGCCGTCGATCCCCAAGACGGCCACACGGACCCCTTCCGTGTGGCGGCTATCAGGGAGACCTTCGAGGAGGCAGGTCTGTTGCTGGCCCGGGATGGCCGGGGCAGGGCCCTCTCATTCGAGGACGCCGCGGTGGCGGAACGCTTCGGCGCGTACCGCCGTGAGATCGACTCTGCGACGATGACCGTGGCGCAGCTCTGCGCCACGGAGGGGCTGACCCTGGCCCTCGATGAGCTTCGGACCTACGCGCGGTGGGTCACGCCGTTGGGCGCACCACGCCGGTACGACACCCGCTTCTTCGTCGCCCGCGCGCCGGAGGGGCAGGTGGCGCTGCACGACGACCGTGAGGTGATCGGCCACGTGTGGATCCGCCCCTCGGAGGCGTTGGATCGACACGACGCTGGGCTCTTCAACCTCATCTTGCCGACTCGTGCCACCCTTGAGGACCTTGTCTTCTTCGATACCGTCGATGATGTCATCGAGGAGTTGGGTGGTGTCGGGGAGCCGGAGCCGATCATGCCGACCGCGGATGGGGATGAGGGCGGCGTGACTCTCACCATGCCCGACGGTCGCCGCTTCGATGCGGCGACGTGCCGGCCGCTCGAGGGCTGATCCGTCCCCTATCAGTGTCGGATCGGCGTGGGTTTCACCCGCCGATCCGAACAGCCACTTCGCTCTTTGGGGTTCCGAGGTTGCGTGCCGAGCATCCTGTCATGTCGATGGGCGGCGCCACCTCGGTGATGATGCGACGGGCCAGATCCCGGAAGGCATCAGCGGCAGGGCCGGTGCCCACAGCAGCGGGCCGGCCCGCATCCCCACCCTCGGAAACCGCCGCCTCGATGGGGATGCGGGCGAGCAGCGGCGTGCCACTGGAGGAGGCGAGCTCCTCGCCGCCGCCGCTTCCGAAGATCCTGAACCGCTCACCCGACGGGCTCACGAACTCGGTCATGTTCTCGACCACGCCGAGAACCCGGAGGTAGTTCTGCCTGCCCATCGCCACAGCACGAGAGGCGACCTTCTGGGCGGTGCGCGAGGGGGTGGTGACCACAATCATCTCGGCTCGTGGCAACAGCTTCGCCAGTCCCATCTGAACGTCACCGGTGCCCGGCGGCATGTCGATCAGCAGGTAGTCGAGGTCCTCGGCCCACACGACGTCCTCGAGGAAGTGCTGCACGGCGCGCTGGAGGATCAGGCCGCGCCACATGAGAGCCGTCTCGTCGCGGTCGACGAGCAAGCCCATCGACACGACGTCTATTCGGCCGCGGTCGATGGGCAGCGACATCGGGCGGATGCGCTTGGTGTCCTGGTCGCCTTCGAGTCGTCCATCGAGTCCGAGCATCCGGGGAACCGACCATCCCCAGATGTCGGCATCGATCAGGCCCACACGGAAGCCCTCCGCGGCGAGAGCAGCAGCGAGGTTCACCGTGATCGAGCTCTTGCCGACGCCCCCCTTGCCGGAGGCGATCATCAGCACCCTCGCAGTGGGTGGAACCGCGGTCGTTCCCGCCCGTTCCGATATCCGCTTGCGAGCGCGGGCCATGGTGGCGGCCTTCTCCTCCTGGGTGAGCACGCCCCATTCGACCTCGACGGAGTCGACCCCCGGAAGGGATCCGACACGCGACTCGACATCGCGCTTGATCTGGGCTCGGAGGGGACAACCGAGGGTCGTGAGGGCCAGCTCGATCACTACGTCGCCGTTGCGGACGGTCACGCCCTTGGCCATCCCGAGCTCGACGATGTTGGAGCCCAACTCGGGATCGATCACGCCGCGAAGGATCTGCATGACATCGTCGTCGGTGGGTGGTGACGGTGCGGGGGCCTGCTGGTCCACGGCCCTATATTACCGGCCTCTACCGTGTAATCTCAGATCTGTGGATGGATCGGACCCGCAGGAGTCTTTTCGCTCGGGCGACCATACCGGTCGCCTGGACATCCTCAAGGCGCTGGGCGACAACACTCGATACGCCATCTACCTGGAGCTCGCCCGTTCGCCCCATCCGTTGGCCACCGCCGACATAGCTGGAGTTCTGGGTCTGCACCCCAACACTGTGCGCCCACACCTGGAGCGGATGCGGGAGGTGGGTCTGCTCGACGTGCGCCCGGCAGTCGGCGGTGGTGTGGGGCGACCCCAGCACCTGTACTCGCTGGCGGAGGATGCTCCGGCGCTCGGATTGGAACCGCCTGCGTTTCCGCTGCTGGCCAAAATGCTCCTGCAACTCGCGATCGACGCCGATGTCAGGGGTGATCAGGCAGCGAGCGCCGCTCGACATGAAGGCCGACGAATGGCGGCCACCCACGACCACCGGCGATCCGCCGCGTCGCTGACTCACGAGATGCATGAGCGCCTGGGGTTCGACCCCCAGCAGGTCCTCGATGGTGAAGGGACCACGATCTTCTTCGCGAACTGCCCCTTCGGCGAGCTTGCGGCAACACATCCGGAGGTGGTGTGCTCGCTGCACCGTGGTCTCATCGAGGGTTTCGTCGGCGGCTTCGGCGATTCCGTCGAGGTTCACGACTTCCACGACTACACCGATCGCGAACCGTGTCTGGTGAGCCTCCTCGACCTACCGGCCGAAGAGGGCACCGTCATACACTGAGCCACCGAAACCGGAGGAGACCCATGATCACGCTCACCGATTCCGCCACCGACAAGGTCAGGCAACTCATCGACCAGGCGAACGAGGACGGCCTCGCCCTGCGGGTCACCGCTCGCCCTGCCGGCTGCTCGGGATTCAACTACGACCTGTTCTTCGACACAGACATCGCCGAGGACGACATCACGCTCGATCAGGGGGGCGTGAGGGTGGTGGCCGACACGAGCTCCGCGCAGCTGCTCGAAGGCGCGCGGCTCGACTACGGCGGAGACGAAGCGCCCGGTTTCTCGATCATGAACCCCAACTCCGCCGGTTCCTGCGGCTGCGGCCACGGCTGACGGCGGCTGGGCGCGCCGAGATGTCCGCGGGTTCCACCGAGTTCGAGGTCGTGATCGAGATTCCCCGGGGATCTCGGAACAAGTACGAGGTCGATCACGAAACCGGCCACGTGTGGCTCGATCGGCGGCTCTTCACCGCCATGGCCTACCCCGCTGACTACGGATACATCGCCAACACCCTCGGCGAGGACGGTGACCCCCTCGACGTGCTGGTGCTGCTCGACGAGCCGACCTTCCCCGGATGTCACCTCCACGCCCGAGCGGTCGGTGTCTTCTGGATGCGAGACGACGCCGGTCCCGATGCCAAGGTGCTGGCCGTTCCCTCCGCGGATCCTCGATCCAGCGCCATCCAAGACCTGGAGGATCTCCCACCGTTCCTGTTGGGTGAGATCCGCCACTTCTTCGAGGCCTACAAGGAGCTGGAGCCCGGCAAGTTCTCCGAAGTCCGCGAATGGCAGGGGCGGCGAGCTGCCGAAGAGGAGATCCGAGCGGCGCTCCAGCGTGCGATCGACACCGGCTACCAACACGCCTGAGGGCTAGGCCAAAGCAGCCTCGACGGCCGCGTCGAGTTCCACGCGGTCGTAGACCATGTCGAGGCGCCCCACCAACGTGCCGGCTCGGTCTGCCACGAACAACGACGGCTCGAACGCCATCCCGTAGGTCTTCAGAAGCGGAGCCAGTGAGGCCTCGGCGACCGATGTCACCGCATCGGGATTCGCGTACACCTCGTGATGGATCACCACAAGATCGGTGCGCGTCGCGACGGCATCGATCAGCTCGTCGAGCACGGGACCGCAGATGGCTATCTGGCAGTACTTGGGTGTGGACACCAACAGCAGGATCGGTCGGTGCTCTGCGAGGGCATCCGCCAGATTGACCGAATGGAACGGACAGACCGGGTCGTTGGTGCAGAGAGGCTCCACCCCGCGGTGATCCGCGGTGGTGGGGGTGTCCGCGCTGGGCAGCGGTGAGCCCACTTGGGGCAGCTTCACCTCGGACGCATCGACGGCCTGGACGGTGGAGGTGAGCTTGCTGCCCTGGTAGGTGGCGCTGAGGTCGTAGAGCCCCGTGTCGGCAAAGGTCACCTCCAACGGGAGATAGGCGCGGGAGACCCCGCCGTGGTTCTCGTGGCCCTCGCCTTGATGCGAGCCGATGTGATGGGGGGTGACCTTGATGGGCGGGCCGACGGTCGACCGGTCCTTCGAGATCTCGAACTCCACGATCCCTTCGATGTTGTCCAACGGTGCGCCGTCGGGTCCCGCGATGAGGAACGGAAGGCGTTGGGGCGTTCCGGCGACCGCGTACGGCTCGGATCGGGGGAAGCCGGCGATGAGCTGGAAGGAGGTGTCGGAGGCGGCCGTTGTGGTGGGCGTTGTCGAGGGTGTTTCGTCGCCGCAGGCCGTCACGAGCATGCCGGCGGCGGAACCCACGAGGAAGGCCCGGCGGGGGATCAGGGATGACATCGCGGCGAAACTATCGTTCGAGCCCGCCATGGAGAACGTCACCTTCCATCTCGACGGCCGTGAGGTCAGCGTCGATACGTCCTCGCCGATGTCGCTGCTCGACGCTCTGCATCGCCTCGGCGTCACCAGCGCCAAGGACGGTTGCAGCCCTCAGGGCCAATGTGGTTGTTGCACGGTACTGGTCGACGGCGATCCCCGCGTTGCGTGTGTGACGCCGCTGCGCCGAGTGTCGGGGCGTTTCGTCACCACCTTCGCCGGCCTGGGTGACGAGCCGGTCGACACTTGGTCGAAGGCTCTGGTAGGCGCCGGCGGAAGCCAATGCGGCTTCTGCACACCTGGAATCGTGGTGCGTCTCGAGTGGCTGCGCCAGAGGGGATCTCTCGGTGATCCCGCGGCACTCGACCGAACGCTGGCGGCACATCTGTGTCGCTGCACCGGATGGCAGACCATCGGAGAGGCGGCATCGCACGTTGTGGACGGGACGCTCGCCGGCCTGGGTGGGTCGCAGCGGGATCTGGAATCAGCCGCGCGCCGCGCAACGATCGAGGGCGGCCATCGCCAAGTGGTCGGGCCCGGGGTCGTCGGTGGCAACGGGGGGTTCGCGGCCGACACAGCGCCTCCCGACGCCCTCGTCGCGTTGTTGGGTGCCGACGGCGAGTGGGTGGTCGGGGAGTCCTGGGCCCAAGCCAGACAGTTGGCCGCGAAGGTTCAGGGTCGCCACACCACTGCGAGCTGCGTGGCGCCGATCGAGGTACCGGAGGGCGATTGGGCGGTGCGCCTCCAGACCTCCTGGGTGGAGCCTGCGTACCTCGAGTTGGACGCCTCCTGGTGCGAGCCGGGGGGAGATCCCACCGAACCCCTGGCGAACGGCGGGGCCTTCGGTGGGAAAGCCGACTCCCCGTTGCCGGCCGTCGCACGGAAGTTGGCAGATCGGCACGGTCGGGCGGTATTGGCGTGTTGGACCCGCGAGGATGTGGTGCGCCATGGTCCGAAGCGACCGCCGCTCGCGGCGGGGGTGGCGGCCGACGGTTCCGGCATCGTGCGGATCGCGCGAACAGCAGGTGTCGCCGATGCGATCACCGCGATGGCTCCGCGGCTGGAGGTCGTCGAAGTCGACGTCTCCGGCCCGCCCACCTCGGCTTCGATCCGGGCTGCCGGCTGGGCCGAAGCAGCGGTGCTGGTGGCCGCGGCGACGGGGGCCGGCGAGATCGTGTCGCCGAGCGGGGCCACCGCGTCCGCGGCGATCGGGGCGGACGGGGCGATAACGGTGCAGGTGCGATGTGGCGACCCGCTCGACGACGTGGTGTTGCGGAGCTACTGCATCGGCGCGGCGCACATGGCCGCGGGTTGGGTGACGAGCGAGTCGATCGCAGTCGATGAAAAGGGCAACGTCGGCGACTTGACGATCCGTTCCTTCGGAATCCTGCGAGCCGGCGACATGCCACCCGTCGAGGTGGTGATCGAGGCCGACGACGGCCCGCCCACCAACGGGTCCGACGCGGTCTTCGCAGCCGTCGCGCTGGCGATCTGGCGCTCTCAAGGCCTCCCCACGAGCTGGCCAACGGGCGTAGCGTTACGCCCATGAGCACTCCCGTCGGCCCCTACACCCCCGTCCTCGGTGCCGGGGGGTGGATCATCACCTCCGGCCAGATCGGGCTTGGACCCGAAGGTCTCGCGGACGGGTTCGAGGCGCAGTTGCGTCAGGCGCTGGAGAACCTCCGTGGACATGTCGAAGGTGCCGGAGCTCGGATGGACCAGGTTGTGAAGACGACGGTCTTCCTGGTGTCGATGGACGACTACCCGGCGCTCAACGACATCTACACGGCCTTCTTCGACGATCACGCAGCGGGCCATCGCCCGGCCCGGAGTGCAGTGGCCGTCGCGGCGCTGCCCATAGGAGCGCTGGTCGAGATCGAAGCCATGGCGTTCGTCGGTTGAGGTCACAGGCGCCCGCCGGGTAGTGGCATCACATGAGTCCGGGAGGCCAAGATGGCATCCATGTTCGGTGTGTTCCTTGTGGTGTTCGTCCTGCTGGTGGTCATCCCCGTAGGGGCGATCGTTTCAGGGGGAGTTGTCGCGGCCATCATCGGTTGGGTGTTGCGCAGCAACGCCGAGCAGACCCACGAGGGCTCCGAACTCATCGAGACGAACTACTGAGGATCCACCCGGGGGCGCCTGCTCAAGAACCCCAGCGGGATTCGCCGAACTTGTAGCCGACCGACCGCACGGTCTGGATGAGTCCCGCGTGCTCCTCGCCGAGCTTTGCCCGTAACCGTCGGATGTGGACGTCAACCGTTCGTGCGCCGCCGTAGTACTCATAGCCCCACACCTGCGACAACAGCGTCTCCCTGGTGAAGACGCGGCCTGGGCTCGATGCGAGGAACTTCAGCAGTTCGTACTCCATGTAGGTGAGATCCAGCGGGCGTCCGTCGATCTGTGCCTGGTAGGTCTCCACGTTCAGCAGCAACACGTCGTAGGTCACGAGGTCCTCGGCGACCTCCGCAGTGCCCCCGCGGACCAACAAGTGCTTGAGGCGGGCTTCGAGTTCGACGGGGTGGAACGGTGTCACGCAGAAGTCGTCGAAGGACCCGTGACGGCCGCCCAGCTCGGCGAGTTGTGAACCCTTCACCAACAACAGCACCGGTGCGATCCCGTATTCATCGCGTCTGATCGAGCGGGCGAAGGCGAAGCCGTTGCCGTCCTCGTCGTCGGCCGCGACGATCGCTCCGATCCAGGAACCCGCAGCGGCCTCCGCCTCGGAGGACACCGCCTTCCAGCTGTAGCCGGCCATGTCGAGGGCACGTGCCACATCGACGGGTGGTGGGTCCGGGTAGAGGAGGAGCGGATCCATGACGGGTTTCACCAGGCGCGCAGGTAGCGGTCGAGCTCGAACTGGCTCACGGCGGCCTTGTAGTCGTTCCACTCTGCACGCTTGTTGCGGAGGAACCACTCGTGGATGTGGTCGCCTATTGCGTCGCGGACCAACTCGGAGCTCTCCATCCGGTCGAGCGCCTCGGCGAGCGAGCCGGGCAACAGGCGGATGCCCTTCGCCCGCCGTTCCTCTTCGCTCAGCTCGAAGATGTTGGAGTCGGCCTCCTCCTCGAGGTGGTAATCGCCTTCGATTCCGGCGAGGCCGGCGGCGAGAATCACCGAGAATGCCAGGTAGGGGTTGCAGGCAGGGTCGATGGAGCGGTACTCCAGGCGGGTCCCCGAAGCCCCCTTGTTCGCCTTGGTGACCGGCACCCGCACCAGCGCAGAGCGATTCGCCCGTGCCCAGCTCACGTGCACCGGTGCCTCGAAGCCGGGGACAAGGCGCTTGTAGGAGTTCACGAGTTGGTTGGTGACTGCGGTGATCTCGGGCGCGTGGGTGAGCAGGCCGGCGATGAACTTCCGGGCGGTGCCCGACAGGCCGTATTGGCCGTCGGAATCCCAGAAGGCGTTGTCCTCACCGTGGAACAGCGAGATGTGGGTGTGCATGCCGGAGCCCTGGACCCCTGCGATCGGTTTCGGCATGAACGTGGCGTACACGCCGTGCTCGAAGGCCACCTCACGGACGATCAGCCGCAACGTCATGATGTTGTCGGCCATCGTGAGGCCGTCGGTGTAGCGCAGGTCGATCTCGTGCTGGGAGGGAGCGTCCTCGTGGAACGAGTACTCCACAGGGATGCCTGTGGCCTCCAACCTTCCAATGGTGGCGCGGCGGATGTCGCTCGTCGCGTCGAAGGTGGTGAGGTCGAAGTAACTGGCGTGATCGAGTGGCTCGGGGGCCTTCGATGCGTCGTCGCTGCGGAGGTAGAAGAACTCGACCTCGGGAGAGACCATGAATTGGAACCCGGCCTCGTGCGCGCGACGAAGATTGCGCCGAAGCACCTGTCTGGGGTCGCCTTCGAAGGGAGTGCCGTCGAGGTTCACCAGATCGCAGAACATCCGGGCCGACAGGTCACCGCCGTCTCCCCAGGTCACCAACTGGAAGCTGGCGGCGTCGGGAACGGCCAACACGTCGGACTCCTGAACCCGGCTGAAGCCGTCGATGGCGGAGCCGTCGAACTGCACGCCTTCCTCGAACGCCGTCTCCAGTTCGACGGGTGAGATCGCGACGCTCTTGAGCTGGCCCAACACGTCGGTGAACCACAACCGGATCAGCCGGACGCGGCGCTCCTCGATCGTGCGCAACACGTAGGACTGCTGATGCTCCATCTCCTGAGGATCGCTCACGGACAGCTCCTGCTGATATGGATCCGGGCGGAGTTCACACGCCGTTCACACGAGGGCAACGACGGGGAAATCGGTAGAGGACAAGGTAGTTCCCGGCCGTGACTGGAGTCGCTGCCGCCAGGTCGCGGAAATCTGCGGCGGTTGATCGGGCCGAACGGTCCCCTAGGAGGAAGGTGACGCTGATGGCGTACCGGGCTGAGTACATCTGGATCGACGGGACCGAGCCGTCGGCACTCATCCGCTCGAAGACGAAGATCCTCCAGGACGGCGAGGAGCCGGGCCTGTGGGGCTTCGACGGTTCCTCCACGAACCAGGCTCCGGGGAGCAACTCCGACTGCGTCCTCCAGCCCGTGTATCAGGTGTACGACCCCATCCGTGGGGGTGAGGACGTCCTGGTCCTGTGCGAGGTGTTGATCCCCGACACGATGGAGCCGCATCCCACGAACCATCGGGCAGCGTGCCGTGAGGTCGCAGAGAAGTACGCGGATCAGGACATGTGGTTCGGCATGGAACAGGAGTACACGTTCTTCAAGTCGGGCCGTCCGCTGGGCTGGCCCGAACAGGGTGTCTTCTACCCCGCCCCGCAGGGTCCTTACTACTGCGGCGTCGGTGCCACCGAGATAGCCGGCCGGGAGATCGTCGAGGCACACACCACTGCCTGCATGAAGGCCGGCCTGATGATCTCGGGCACCAACGCCGAGGTCATGTTGGGCCAGTGGGAGTTCCAGATCGGCCCTCTCGGGCCGGTGGAGATAGGCGACCAGATGTGGATCGGCCGCTATCTGCTCTACCTCATCGCCGAGAGCTTCGGAGTCGACGCGTCGATCTCGGCGAAGCCGATCAAGGGTGACTGGAACGGGGCGGGTTGTCACACCAACTTCTCCACCAATGCGATGCGCGAGGACTACGACGCGATCATCAAGGCATGTGAGGCGATGGGTGCGCCGGGCGTGCCTGAAGAGCATCTCGACGGCTACGGGCACGGTTATGAGGAGCGGCTCACCGGGCTGCACGAGACGGCGCACTACAGCCAGTTCCGCTACGGCGTGTCCGACCGCGGGGCGTCGATCCGGATCCCATGGCAGGTCGCACAGGACAAGAAGGGCTATGTCGAGGATCGACGCCCGAACGCGAACATCGACCCATACGTGGTGGCGAGACTCATCACGAGCACGGTCTGCTCCGCTCTGGCCTGAACCTTCCCCATTGCCACCGATGACCCGTGGTGCCTAGCCTGACCTCGGCGTCGAGGTTGGGGGACTGCGATGGGCCACTCGGTAGATCGTGAGGTGCATCGGCGGTCGCGAGTGCTCGTGGTCGTCGTCGTCCTGGTCCTGATGGCGAGTGTGGTTACCGGTTGTCGATCGGCGCGGGTGGGGCGCCGGTGCAGCCAGGGTTTCGCCAGGGACAACACACATGTCCTGGTGTGCAAAGGACGCCGGTGGGTTCGTCTCATGACGATCACCGACTACCTGTCGCTCCTTCGGCGGTCGAAGGCGGCACCGGCTGTGCCGGGCACGGGCGAGCCGCCGCGGAGCGGTCCAGGCGCGACGCTGACACCGGCGACCGTTCCCGTCCTGCGGTTCACGATCGATGGTGCTGTCGAGGCGGTCACCGGGGGCCGGTTTCTGCTGCGAGTTGCGGGATGGGTTACGGAATGGGACCAGAGCGGTCCCGTCACGCTGAGAGTGACGAGTCGCGACGACTTCGGCCGGACGACGTCGGACGAGATCCAGGCGAGTGTCCAGGTGCCGGGTTCTGACGGGTCACGAAGGAGCTTCGACGCGTCGCTTCCCTCGCTCGGTGGTCGCTACACGGTGTGTGTTCAAGCGCTCAACACGCCGGGAACGGGCGGTTGGGACACCCCTCTGGGGTGTTCGGACATCGAGGTCGATTCGGGCGCACCAAAGGATCCCCTTCCCGAGTCCGCCGGATGGCTCGAGACGATCAACCACTACCGCGAGGGCTCGGGCCTGGATCCAATGACGGCTGAGGCGGCATGGACCGATCCCGTCGTGAAGCACCTCGTCTACCTGCGCGACACCCCGGCGGAGTTCTTCACCGGCGAGTACGCCAACCTCCATCGGGAGAATCCGGCCAGTCCGTACTACACGCCGGAGGGAGCCGGATACTCCCACAACGTGCTGACCTGGGCCGGCACGGAGCGGATGGCGATGGAGGGTTGGATCGCTGCGCCGTTCCACGCGCTCGGCGGCCTGGACCCCACCAGCAACCGGGGTGCCTTCGCGATCCTGTTGCCTCCGGCGACCCGCATGAACGCGGCAGCCAAGTTCGGATCCTCCGCTCCGGTGCCACCCGTGCCAACAGAACCCATCATGACCCCGGGAGACGGAGCCGTGACCGCTCTGCGAGCCTTTCGAGGCGAGAGCCCCGACCCTCGCGACCCCTGCCCCGACCGCTCCACGTGGCACGGCCTGCCGATCATCGTGCAGCTCCCGTATGCGCCACCGGGTGGGATCACCGCCGGACTGGTACTGCCCAACGGCGTGGCTGTGGCCGATGAGGACATCTGCGTGGTAACCGAGAACAACTACGTGCCCATCGACCCGATCTACGGTGCTGCGGGCAAAGCCATCCTCAACAGCGCCGACGCAGTGCTGGTCATCCCCCGCGATCCCCTTACGCCTGGGACGCATCAGGTGAGCGTCGAGGTTCCGGGCCACCCACCGATCAACTGGTCGTTCGCCGTCGCCAAGACTTGACACCTCCCCGAACCCCACGAACACTTCGCCCGATGGGGGAGGACTTCCGCAGTCGGCTCGACCGGCCGCCAACCGTTCCGTTCCGCTACGTGAAGTCCCTCGACGGGATCCGAGGCGTCGGGATTCTCGTCGTGATGTTCGGTCACTACTCCGCGGGCTTCTCCAAGTGGGCCGGTGTTCGCCTCTTCGGTCTCTCGCTCACCATCGACCTGTTCTTCGTGCTCAGCGGGTTCCTCATCACCACGCTGCTGCTGGAGGAGTGGTCCAAGACCGGTGGCATCAGCATGCGGAACTTCTACGTGCGTCGTGGGCTACGCCTTCTGCCGGCCCTGTTCGTCCTGTTGGTGTTCGTCCTCGGCGTGGTCGCGCTCACCACGGCCGCGGGTGACCCGTGGTTGCCGTGGAAGCTGACCCTTGCCGAAGTGATGGCCGCTGCGCTCTACGTCTACCCCGTGGTGATGGTCGCCAAGGGCGGCGAGATCTTCCTCTTCCACCTCTGGACGCTGTCGGTCGAGGAGTGGTTCTACTTCCTGTGGCCTGCGACCATCGGGTGGCTGGGGCTGCGACGGGGTCGAAGGGGACTCCCCAACCTGCTTTTGGCGATGGTGCTCGTGTACATCGCCTGCTTCGTTCTGCGCGCCGCGGGCGGCCGCGACGGGCTGTCGCTTCTCGTGACGGCGTTGCGGCCCGATTCGCTGGTAGCGGGTTCCGTGCTTGCCTTCCTGATCCGTTGGACCAAGGAGTTCCCCAACGAGCGCCTGTTCGCCGGGCTCCAGTGGCTGTCCCGCCTGGGGCTCGTCGGATTCGCCTACTTCTCGTGGTTCGCGCTCTACCCCATAGCCCCCCAGCCCAAGGGCGTCACCTACAGCGACCACTATGCCCGCTACCACGAGTTGGCGTTTCAGAGCTGGAACTATCGATTCGGTCTGATCTGCGCGGCGCTCACGATCATGCACCTGCTCGTGGTCCCCGACGGATGGCTGACAAAGGTTCTGTCGTGGCGCCCACTCGTCTATCTGGGCGTGCTGTCCTACGCGCTCTACCTCTGGCACCAGCCACTGTTCCTCCTGATGAACAACAGGACGAACCTCAACGCAGATCCCACTGTGGAAGGCCACCGTGTGATCAGTTCACCAACGATGATCGGATTGGGACTCGGAGTGGGCGTGTTGTCAGTACTGGTGGCGATGGCATCGCGTCGGTTCGTCGAAGTGCCGGCTCTGCGTCTGAAGTCCCGCTTCGAGGTGGTGCACTATGAGGACAAGCGATGAGCGCGGGTCTGGAGGAGATCTCCCGCCGTGTGGGCGCCTTGGTCGCGGCGGAGGTGGCGTCGTTCGAAGCCGTGGGGAGCCGCGTCGTCGATGCACCCCCGGATCTCGCCGGGTTGTTCGCGGGGATCAGCTGTCATCACGCCTGGCGGGCCCATCAGCTTCGGGAGCATCTGTTCCCCCTCGGGGGATACCAGGTCGATGATTTCGTGGTGCTTTCGGGCGATTTCGCAGCCATCCTCGGGACTCTGGAGGGGGCGGAGACGCCGATGGAAGCGGCAGCGGTGGTTCGCGATGAGCTGCTTGTCGCGTTGTCGGCCATGATCGGCGACACGCGGGCTGTCTGCGGTCTCGTCGCCGACGCGCCGTTGCTCCGCACCCTTGATCTGGTCGAGTTCGACCTGCTGCGGGACAAGGCCAACGCCACCCCGCAGCAGCCCGCCCCCTGAGCCCAGCCCAACCCAGTTCGGGGGGGGAATTTGGTTCCCAGGGAGGCATAACGCCCTATCGATAACCCTTGACGCCTTTCGTATCGTCAAGTGATCCCCCACATTCACCTGTGAGGGAGCTGGACAAGGGTTGGACAGGGGTGAGCGAGTGGCGAGCAAGCGTGTGGAACGTGACGAGGAAGACCTCGTCCGCCTGTACCTGAGCGACATCGGGAAATACCCGCTCCTGACGAAGGACGACGAGGTGCGCCTTGCGCAGGTGATCGAGGCGGGAGTGGCCGCAAGAGCCGAGCTCGAGGAGCACGGCTCGGCGGTCAAGCCGGCGAGGAAGCGGGAACTGCGACGTGTGATCCGCCACGGCCAGGAAGCCGAACGCACCTTCGTGCAGTCGAATCTTCGGTTGGTCGTGTCGATAGCGAAGAAGTACCAGGCGTCGGGCCTGCCGCTGTTGGATCTGGTGCAGGAGGGCAACCTGGGGCTCATCCACGCGGTGGAGAAGTTCGATTGGCGCAAGGGCTTCAAGTTCTCCACCTACGCCACCTGGTGGATCCGCCAGGCCATCACCCGTGGCATCGCGAACACCGGCCGCACCATTCGTCTCCCGGTTCATGCGGGCGACACGCTGGCCCGGCTCCAGAAGGCGAGGGCACGACTGGAACTGAAGCTGGGCCGGCCGCCGAAGATCTCGGAGTTGGCCCAAGAGGTCGAGCTCTCCGAGGACAAGGTGAACGAGGCTCTGCGATTCGCGGCGGAACCGCTGTCGCTATCGGAGCCCTTGCGTGAGGACGGAGACGCGGAGCTGGGCGACATCGTGGAGGACCGCGGTGCGGAGTCCCCCTTCGAGATGGCTGCGCTGGCGATGTTGCCCGACCAGATCGCACGTCTGCTCGAGCCGCTCGACTCGCGGGAGCGGGAGATCCTGAGACTCCGCTTCGGGCTCGACCGCGGCGAACCGCGCACGCTGGAAGAGGTGGGCGAGCACTTCCACCTCACGCGGGAGCGAATCCGCCAGATCGAGGCTCGGGCCATGTCGAAGCTCCGGCATCCGAGCTCCGACACCGGCGCAAAGGACCTGCTCGTCGTGTAAGCCCGCATTCGCCGCGACGCGTTCAGCGGTGGCCTGCCTAGACTGCGGAGATGGCGAAGAAGCTGATCCTGCTGGCAGTCCTTGCGGCCCTGGTGGCCCTCGGCGTTAAGAAGGCCAAGGGCTGATCCCGCATCATCCCTGACAATCACTATCGGGGGCCTTGACGAGCGTCAAGGCCCCCGATAGCTTTTCAGCACCTTCCCTCCTTGATGAACATCCCATCACGGAGGGGTTCCATTGCTCATCGCACTTTGGTCGGTCAAGGGCGGCTCGGGCGTCACTGCCGTTTCCATCGGCATCGCCGCCCGTCGGGCAGGCAAGGGAGAACAGGTTCTGCTGGTCGATCTCGGCGGCGATCTGCCCGCTGCGCTCGGATCGGCAGATCCCACCGTCGGTGTTCGGGACTGGCTCCGATCCGAGGCCGAGCCGTCGGCGCTACGTCGGATCGAGGTTGCAACACCCTCAGCGGCGCTGAGTCTGCTGCCTGTGGGCCGCGGCTCGGTCGACTTCGAGCAGCGGCGGTGTGAGCTGTTCGCTGCGGCCTTGTCGGCCGACACCCGCACAGTGGTCGTCGACATAGGAACGCTCGGCACCGATCCGCAACTGGATCGACTCCGGACCGCCGTCATCGACAGCGCCACGCGCTCGGTCCTCGTGACACGACCCTGCTACCTGGCGCTGCGTCGAGTGGTTGGCCGGGGGATTTCGCCCGACGGTGTCGTATTGGTCCGCGAGGTGGGAAGGGCACTCGATGCCTCCGATGTCGAGCGACTGGTGGGCGCACCGGTGATCGCGCAGGTCGATGTCGATCCTGCCGTCGCCCGCATGGTCGACTCGGGGCTGCTCGTCCATCGTGCGCCCCGCAGCTTCACCAAGCCGCTGGGCAGGGTCGCGTGAGCGGCACGCTGGGCGAGATCGAACGGCGCGTTGCCCGCAGCTTCGCCGAAGGTCCGGTTGACCCGAGCGACATGCAGGCGGCCATCGAAGCACTGGTCGCGCGGGAGGCCCCGGTGCTCGCCGAGGACGACACGGCATCACTTGTCAGGCGCGTCCGGGCACGGGTGAGCGGCCTGGGTCCACTCGAACCGCTGGCGGCCGACCCCCGTGTCACCGACATCCACCTCAACGGGCCCGGACCGGTTTGGGTCGAAGCCGAGGGCCGACTCCGCCCGACATCCGTCGAGGTGACCGCGGCGGACCTCGAGCTGATCGTGGAACGCGTTCTGGGGCCAGTGGGGCTTCGGCTCGATCGCACCAACGCGATCGTCGATGCCCGCCTGGCCGACGGGTCGCGCGTGTGCGTGGTTGGTGAGCCGCTCGCTCTGCGGGCACCGGTGGTGTCGATACGACGGTTCCGTCCGTCGAGGATCGGCCTCGACGAGTTCGCCGGAGAAGTGGCCCCACTTCTTCGCGACCTCGTGGACAGGAAGCTCAACGTCGTGGTCTACGGCCCGACTGGCGCCGGCAAGACCACCCTGTTGGGGGCCCTCTGCGGGGAGGTGAATCACGGAGAGCGACTGGTGATCATCGAGGACACCGCGGAGATTCGCGTGGACGCGCCGGCGGTCGTTCATCTCGAAGCCCGTTGTGCCAACGCGGAGGGCGCGGGTGCGGTGTCGATCCGCCAACTCGTGCGTGCCGCTCTGCGCCTTCGGCCCGACCGCCTCGTAATCGGCGAGGTGCGCGGTGCGGAGGCTCTCGACATGGTGTGGGCGCTCGCCTCCGGCCACGACGGCTCGATGTCCACCTGCCACGCGAGCAGCGCGCTGGAAGCACTCGTACGCATAGAGACCTTCGCTCTGATGGCGGGTGAGTCACTGCCCTTGGAGTCGGTCCGGCTCCAGGTGCACGCCGCGGTGGACGTGTTGGTGGGGGTGCGTCGTCTCGCCGACGGCCGGCGGTGCGTAAGGGAGGTGTCCGAGGTGGAGCGCGGCACCGAGCTGGGTCTGAGACCGCTGGTGCTCGACGGGCGAGTAGTGGCGAAGCCGAGCCGGTCAAGATGATGTCGCCATTGGCCGGTGCCGTGATCTCGGCAACGGGCGTCGCTGTGGGCTGGGCCGCTCTGGGTTGTTCGTTGAGCGGGTTCCCCGGCAGGAGGGTTCGTCGCCGGCTCGGGCGGGCAGGCGGTAGTTGGGCAAGAGTCGGCGAGCAGGTATTGGCCCGGAGCTCTCGGTGGGCGCTGTGGCAGAGGTGGGAGGAACACAGGCGCGGTCGACGACGCCTCGATCATCTGCCGGAGCTGGTGGGTGCGATCGAGCGTTCGTTGAGTGCCGGAGCATCGCTTCGTCAGGCGTTGGAGACGGCAGGTGTCGTCGTCGGCGGAGTCCTGGAGCAGGAGCTGGGGCTGCTTGCCCGCCGCGTCGACGCGGGTGTTCCCTTTCCGGATGCTCTGCGCCGGTGGGCTTCGGAATCACGCAGCGAAGAGGTGGGCCTGCTTGCCGTCGCGTGTGAGTTGGGCGCCGAGCTCGGTCGGGGCACCGCGGCGGCGCTCGGGGGTGTTGCCGCGACCTTGGCGCATCGCCGCGATGTTGGAGCGGAGGCCCACGCGGCCGCTGCCCAGGCCCGAGCGTCGGCGCTGCTGTTGAGCGCCCTGCCCGTCGCGTTCGCGGCAGGACTGGCACTCGTCGACCGACGCAGCTTCACGACCCTCGTCCTCACACCGGTCGGGTGGTCGTGTCTGCTCGTTGCGGCGGTGCTCGACAGCCTCGGGATGTTGTGGATGCGCCGACAGATAAGGGCCGCATCGTGAGACCGCTGCCGGTCGCCTTGGCGTTGGCTTGGACGGGATGGATCCTCGTCGGCGGGTGGCTGCACCGCCCCCTGCCCCGCCCGTGGATGCAGCCGACGTGCCCGGCCCAAACAGGTTGGGTCGAGCAACTCGGTGTCCGGGTGCAGCTGCGAGCCGGAGTCGTGGCCGAGCTCGCGCCCCTCAGCGTGGGGTTGCTCACGATGTTCGCGGTGACGATGGTCGTCTTCTCCCCGGCGCTTTCCGTATCGATCGTGATCGGAACCGCGATCGTGTCCCGCTGGCAGTCGATCGCGAGGCGCCGACGGTTGAAGCTCCGGATGGCGGAGCAGGTTCCACAGCTGTTGGATCTCCTCCGTTTGTGTCTCGACGCCGGACTCAGCAGTCGATCCGCGATCTCCCGCCTGGCGACGCTGGTGCCCGATCCCCTCGGTGCGTGGTGTCGCAGCGTCTCGACCCGCAGCGACCGTGGTGCGCCATTGCGCGATGCGCTCGTGGCCGCCACCGGAAAAGGCCATCCGATGGAGCTCGTGGCACGGACGCTTGCCTCATCCGAGACGTCGGGCGTCGCGGTCGGCCCCGCCGTCGAGGAGCTCTCGGCCCACGCTCGGGCAGCCGTCGGTCGACTCTCGATGGAGCGGGTCCGGCGCCTCCCGGTCCAGATGCTGCTGCCGCTCGTCTTCTGCACCCTGCCGGCCTTCATCCTCGTCGCGGTGGTGCCTATGGCCGTCACCCAGTTGCGTGGACTGCTGTGACGCTCGCCCGTCGAACCACTCGACCCTTCCCCCTCCACAAGCCATCCATCAGGAGACCACCAATGTCCACCTTGTTGCTGCGCGTGAGCGTCGGCCTTCACGTCGCTGCGATGTGTCTGGCCGACCGAGCCCACGATGACGAGCGGGGCCAGTCCACCGCCGAGTACGCCCTCGTGCTCGCCGGCATCGCTGGGCTCGTTGCCCTCGTGTTCACCCAGACCGACGTGTTCCAGTCGATCTTCCGCAAGGCGGTCGATGTCGTGAACAAGGCGATCAAGTGAAACGGGAGCAGGGCCAGGCCACGGTGGAGCTGGCCCTGCTCCTCCCGTTCCTGGTCGGCCTCGTCCTCACCGTCGTCCAGGTCGGGCTGGTCCTGCGGGACCGTGTGGCGCTCACCCATGTCACGAGGGTGGCGGCGCGTGCGGCGGCTGTCGATCCGTCCGAGGCGAACGTGTTGCGTGCTGCTGGGGGAGCAGGTCTCGACGCGAGGCGAGTGTCGGTCAGAGTCGCCAGGCGCGGGCGGCTCGTCTCGGTGGAGGTGAAGTACCGGTCCCCAACCGATGTACCGATGGTCGGGGTCGTCGTGGGCGATGTTGCCCTCTCCGAGCGTCTCGTGGCGTTCGTCGAGGAGTGACCTTCTGGCTACGGTCAATACGTGCTGTTCGCCTCTGCCACGAACCGGAACCATGGATGGGTGGTCCTGTCGATCACGGGAGACTGCGACCTGGCGAGTGCGCCGACGATGCGACGGGAACTACTCGCTGCATCGGAAGGGGCGGAGCGACTGGCGGTGGATCTTCGGGGTGTGTCGTTCATCGACTCGGTTGGCCTGGGCCTGCTCATCGGCGTGGCGCGCAAGGTGGGAGAGCTGGTGTTGGTAGCCGGCATCGACGACCCGGCGCGGCGTGTGTTGGAGACATCGCGAGTCGATCGGATCCTCGACGTGCGTGGAGAGCTGCCTCAGGCGTGACGGCCCAGCTCGGTGCGGGCAACCTGGCGCCGGTGTACTTCGTCCGGACCGTCGGCGAATCGCAGGGTTCGTAGTCCGGCGTACATCCGGGCGAGGGGGAAGTCCTCGCTGACCCCGCCCCCCCCGTGCGCCTGGATGGCACGGTCCACGACCCTGAGCGCGACGTTGGGTGCCACCACCTTGATCGCGGAGATCTCGATAGCGGCGCCCTTGTTGCCGACCGTGTCCATCAACCACGCCGCCTTCAGGGTGAGCAGACGCGCCTGTTCGATCTCCATACGCGAGTCCGCGATCCACTCCCGGATCACGCCCTGCTCGGCGAGGGGCCGGCCGAAAGCGACCCGGCTGGTCACCCGCCGGCACATCAGGTCCAGCGCACGTTCGGCTACGCCGATGCAGCGCATGCAGTGGTGGATGCGGCCTGGACCGAGTCGGGCCTGAGCTATGGCGAAGCCCATGCCCTCCTCGGCGATGAGGTTCTCGGCAGGAACCCGGCAGTCCTCGAAGCGGAGCTCGACGTGACCCTCACGGTCCTGGTAGCCGAACACGGGGAGGTCCCGCACGATCGTGAGCCCAGGCGTGTCACGGGGCACCAGGATCATCGACTGCTGCACGTAGCGGTGGGCGGATGGGTCGGTCTTGCCCATCACGATGAAGATCTTGCAGCGCTGCGAAGCGGCGCCCGAGATCCACCACTTCCGGCCGTTGAGCACGTAGTGGTCGCCGTCGCGGCGGATCTCGAGCTGGATGTTGGTGGCGTCGGAGCTGGCGACATCGGGCTCGGTCATGGCGAAGGCCGAGCGGATCTCGCCCTCGAGCAGCGGCTGGAGCCACTGCTCCTTCTGCGCGTCGGTGCCGAACATGGTCAGCACCTCCATGTTGCCGGTGTCGGGCGCCGAGCAGTTCATGGCCTCCGGCGCCAGGTGGCCCGACCAGCCGCTCAGCTCGGCCAGCGGTGCGTATTCGAGGTTCGACAGGCCGTCGGTCCACTTCGTCTTGTGCGGAAGGAACAGGTTCCACAGACCCCGCGCCCGCGCCTCGGCCTTGAGGTCCTCGATGATCTGCGGGTGGCCGTGGGGGTCGCCGAGTGCATCCATCTGGCTCTCGTAGGCGTCTTCGGCAGGGAAGACCTTCTCGTCGAGGAAGCCCTGAAGGCGTTCACGCAGATCCTGTGAGGTCGGGCTGAGTTCGAAGTCCACGTCGTTGCTCCGGGTCTCGTCGTCGCGTCGGGTCACGGTAGTGGTCGGCGACCCGCGCTCGTCGTTGGGGCTGGATGAGCGGATGTGGGAGGGTGTCGAGGTGGCTTTGTCGACATCGGCGCCGCTGGTTCGGCGGCGCAGGTGATGGCGTCGAACCCAGAGGTGGCAGCGCGGTTGTTGCCGTTCGTGGCGCGGACGGCGGCTGCGGCATGTGGCGAAGGGCGAGGTTCGTGCACCCTTGCAGGGGCATCGCTCGTGTTCGCCGACATATCGGGGTTCACCCGGCTGAGTGAGCGGCTGGCGGGTCTCGGTCGGGAAGGCACCGAGGGCGTCAAGGACGCGATCAACGCCGTGTTCGGCGAGCTGATCCCGGTGGTCCGCGCCGGCGGCGGTGATGTTCTGAAGTTCGGCGGCGATGCCCTGCTGATAGTCGTGCCCGACGACGATCAGGCACGTCGCGGTGTAGGTCTCGCTGCGGAGATGCAGCGCGCGATCCGCCGTTGCGGGCGGATCGAGACGCCGGACGGCGTCGTGCGGCTCAGGATGTCGGTCGGAGTCGAGCACGGCGATGTCGATGCGGTTTTGGTGGGGGAACGCCACCGTGACCTGATGGCCGTCTCGCCACTTGCCAGCTCGTTGTTTCGCGCCGAGTCGGTCGCCAGGCCGGGCGAGGTCTGTCTGGGTCCGGGGGCTGTCGGAGTTGTGCCCCATGCTTGGGTGCAACGCCTGGAGGACCGGGTCCGGGTTCGGATAGCGCGGGTGGGTCAAGCGGAGGCCGCCACATGCCCAGCGGACATCGACTATCCCGCGGAGCTGTTGGCACGGCTGGTTCCGCCGGAGCTGTCCGATGTGTTGGCGAGCACCGGTTTCGACCCCGAGCACCGGCCGATCGGAGTCGCGTTCGTTGTGCTGGGCGGAACCGACGAGCTTCACCGGGCCACCGGCAGGGACGGACTCGCCGAGCGGCTTAGGGCGGTTAGCGGACTTGTCGAGTCGCATTGCGCCCAACAGGGGGTCTGCTGGCTCGAGACCGATGTCGGCGCGGATGAGGCCCGCTGGGTGCTCGTCTCCGGTGTTCCGCGTGCGCGGGAAGATGCCGCCGACGCACTCGTCGCCACAGTCCAGGCGATCGTCGAGGCGTCCGATGTTCCACTTCGCGCCGGCGTGCACCACGGGCGTGTCTTCGTGGGTTCGGTCGGACACGCTTGGCGACGAACCCACAACGTGATGGGCGACGCCGTGAACGTGGCCGCCCGCCTCGCCTCGAAAGCGGTTCCCGGTACAGCGCTGGTGTCCCGGCATGCGCTGTCCCGACTTCGCGCCCCGGTGCCCACACTCGAGGTGGCGGAGTTGGCGCTGAAGGGGCGGCGGGCACACATGCAGGTCGCCGTGCTCGGCGATCCGATGTCGATTGGTGAAGTACCGGATCAACTCGCCGTAGCGGCACCCACCACGTGGAGGGGCCGCGACGACGAGCTCGGCGCGCTGATGGCTGCTCTGGGCCATCCCGGTGTCGTCGAGCTGCACGGAGTGGCCGGCATCGGGAGGAGTCGGTTGCTCGCCGAGGCGCGAGCGCGTTCGGGAGCTCTCTGGTGGTCGGCGGCGGGAGTAGCGGCCAGGGTGCATGCGTCGTATCGGGCCCTCAACCCGCTGGCAACGCGGGAATGGGGAGTGGACCTGGGCGACGCTGGGCTCGTCGCCGGCGTCGATCCGGAGTTCCGTCGCACCGTGTTGCATCACCGTGTCGCGGACCGCGTCGCGGCCGTGGTCGAGGAATCCCGCGACGCTGCGCCGCCGGTGCTGGTGATCGACGACGCCCACTGGCTCGACGAACCCAGCTGGGCGCTGGTGGAGCACCTCGCCCGCGGCGCGGTCGATCTCGGTCTGGTGGTGCTCATCTCCCGTCGTGACGACCCGACCGACCCTGCGTGCGAGCGGGTCAGCGGGAGACTTGTCGACCTCGCCGCCGGCACCCGGTTGGAGTTGGGTCCTCTCGAAGCCGGGGCCGCCGAGGCCCTGGTGGTCGAGGTGATGGAGGGGGTCGTCGATGACGCTTTGCTCGAGCATCTCTGTCGTCTCGGCGGGGGTGTGCCCCGCTTCCTCGTCGAGCTGGCCCGGCATGTGGAGCGTTCCCGGCTGGTCGGTGAGCTGCCCGACCTTCCCGACACCATCGAGGAGCTCGCCGGTGAACAGGTCGACGCGTTGGACCCCCGTTCGCGCCGGGTTCTGCGGCTGATCGCTGCTGCCGGCGACGGGGTTCCAGTCGGGCTGCTGCGCGACGCGTTCGGTGTGGAGTCACCTCAGATCGAGCCCCTCGGCGCGCTGGTGAGACGAGTCGGGGGACGACTCTGGTTCGGCAGCGAACTGGTGCGCATCGTCGCCTACGAGGGTCTCGCCTTCAGCGATCGGCGCCTGGTGCACCGCGCGCTTGCCGCTGCAATCGAGGCGTTCCCTTCCCCCGACCCGTCGGTGCTCGCCGAACACTGGATCCGGGCCGGGGATCCTCCCAAGGTGTGGGAGTGGGCGCGGATAGCGGCTCGCCGGTCAGCGGAGCGCGGCGCGATGGTCGACGCCGCGCACATGTGGCGGAGAGCCGTAGCCGCTGGGAAAGCCGTGGGGGCAGCGACGGGCGAGCGCTTCGAGGCGATGTTGGAGCTGGCGCGCGCGAGCGAACGGATCGGTGAGCCGGACGAGGCACTGGCAGCGCTGTCCTCGGCATCGAAGACCGCTGAGGAACCGACCGACCGGGTGACGGTGGGGCTTCGGCGTGCCCGAGTCCTGGAGCGATCCGGCCGTTACCCCGCAGCGCTCGCCGCTGTGACGCGGATAGCGAAATTCGCCGAGCTCAGCGGCGATCCGCTCCTGGCGACCCGTCTCGAGCTCATGCGGTCCCAGGTTCGCTACTTCCAGGGGCGTAGCCGCAGTTGCCTCACCCTCGCCGAGGTGGCGATCGGGTCGTCTCGCCCTCTGGGGGCAGCAGCCGAGGAGGCGCAGGGCCATGTTCTGGCCGAGATGGCCTGTGAGTCGCTGGGGTTGTTTGAGCAACGTGCCCAGCACGACGTGGCGGCAGAGCGCCTCTTCACCGAGGTGGGTGACGACCTCGGCCTGGGCAACCTGCTGCTCAACCGGGGCGCGGGACAGCTGCACCGGGGGGAATGGGCCGAAGCGGTCGAGACCAACCAGCGAGCGGCCACCCACTACCGGGCCTGTGGGGATCTGGTGGGCGCGGCGATCGCCGACAACAACACGGGCGAGATCCGTGCGGGACAGCAACGCCTCGATGAGGCGACGGAGTTGCTCAGCCGGGCCCAGCGCGTGCTACGTGCCGGTGGCTATCCGCTGGGTACGGCATTGACCGTCAGCGGCCTGGCGCGGATCGCCGCGTGGCGCGGCGATCTCGCAGGGGCACGCGCGAGCTATGACGAGGTGATCGAGGAGTTCCGCCGTCTGGGTGCGGAGGACTACGAGGCCGACACGCTGGTGCGGATCGCCGAGTGGCACCTGTTGGCCGGTTCGCCCGAGGCGGCGCTCGAGGTGCTCGATGCTGCACACGCCCAGTCGGGGCGGTTGGGAGACCCCGCCATGTTGGCCGCAGCGGTGGAGCGGGCGACGGGCGACGCTATGTGGGCGCTTGGTGAGCGTGCCGCGGCAAGGGACATCTACCGACGTGGTGTCGACACAGCGGTGAGGCGCCGGCTGCGCCACGAGGAGGCCCTGTGCCGCCTCGGCCTGTCCGCGTGCGGCGAGGAGGACCAACGCCCCGTGGCCGAGGCCCTTTTCGCTCAGATGGGTGTTCTCCACCCACCGCCGACCACCCCGCACTGAGCAGACCGACCCGGGTTCGGCGAAGTGTCGTGGAGCCGACAGTCCGGAACGAGCCTCGGTCGTACAATTTTGCGGCGGGAGTCGACTGCGTGGGGAGGTGGAGGGATGAGGGGTGAGCGGAACACTTGGCTGAGGGGCCATCGTCGCACGGCGCTATTCGCTGCGATGGCGGTGCTGGGAGCACTTGCGGTCCCGTTGGTCTCGGCGGCACCGCCGTTCGCGGGAAACGGCCCCGTGACGGTTGTGGCCACCCAGAGGGTGAGCCTGAGTTCGACGGGAGCCGAGCTCCACACCAGTAGTGACTTGGGTGCGGTCGGCGTGTCCATGTCGGCCGACGGTAACCACGTGGCTTTCGTCTCGGGCGCGGATGGAGTGGTGCCAGGCCTAACTCCGGGCCCTTCCCGCGATCGCATCTACGTCCGCGATCTCGCTGCCGGCACAACCGCGATGGTGAACGTGGGACCGGGCGGCGTCGACACCGGAACCAACGCCGCGCGGCCACATCTCAGCGGCGACGGGCGCTACGTCGCTTTCGACACGACCGGGGTGCTCGCCCCGGATGACAGCGGGACGAACCAGGACGTCTATGTGGCCGACCGCGACAGCGACGACGACGGCGACCTCGACGAACCCGGCACCATCACCGTTCGCCTCCTGAGCCGCCCGGCGTCGTTGGGGGCGCCCGCCGGTACCGGCGCGGGCACGGGCCAGAGCGACGCCCGCGGGATCTCCGCGGATGGCCGCTTCGTCCTCTTCAATTCGCTCGGCACCGATCTGGTGGCCGGCGACACGAACTCGGAGTTCGACGTGTTCGTGCGCGACCGCGACGCGGATGGCAACGGGGTCTTCGACGAGCCGGGCGGGGAGGCCACCACGCGGCTCTCCACCACCGCCGCAGGCGCGCAGCTCACGGGTGGCTTCTTGCCGGTGATGAGTGCCAACGGCCGATTCGTCGCGTTCTCCACTCAGGACGCATTGGGCGACCCCGGAGATGTCGGCGGGTTCCACGACGTGGTCGTAGCGGATCGGGACGCGGATGCCGACGGGGTGTTCGACGAGCCGGGCGCCATCGACGTACGTAGGGTCAACACCACCGAACCTGCTGGAGCGAGCGCCGCCGGACCCACCCAGACGGTGGACGGCATCACCAGCGACGGGCGGTTCGTGCTGTTCACCTCGAACGCCTCGAACCTGGCGCCCGGTGGGGGTCAGATGCACGCGCTCGATCGTGACGCCGACGGCGACGGCGTCCTCGACGAGCTCGGCGCGCGCAGCTACCGCAGGTTCGCAGGCAACAGCTCGCTCCGTGGGGTGCTCGCCGAGAACGGCATCGTCGCGTTCTCCTCCTCTCTGGTCCTGGCACCGCCGATTGCGACCAACGCTGTCAACACCTATGTGTCCCTTCCCAGCGGTGGGATTTTCGCGGCGAGCCTGGCCACCGGCGGAACCCCCGGCACCGGGGCGATCAACCAGTTCTCACCCGGGACGGAGCCCTACCAGGCGATCACTCCCGACGGAGCACGGGTGGCTTACGTCAACGCCCAGGCCGACCTGGTCGCCGGTGACACCAACGCTGAACAGGACGTGTTCGTAACCGACCTGCATTTCGGACCGGTGCCGTCGGTCGATGCGTCCATCGCAGCGGCGACCCCCACCGTGGGCCCGGGCGCCACCTCGGTGCGGTTGTCCGACATCCCCTTCGAGCGGCTCCGCGACCTCGACGTGGACGTGGCTCGCGCACCTGCGGGCAAGCGGGCACCTGCCGGGAAGCGAGCACCAGCCGGGAAGCGTGCCCCTGCGGGCAAGCGGGCACCTGCCGGGAAGCGTGCTCCTGCGGGAAAGCGTGCTCCGCTCGCGGAATTCGCCCCCGCGGGCAAGCGAGCGCCAGCGGGCAAGCGCGCCCCGCTGTCGGCGATCTCGGTGGACTACCCCGGTGGCTGGCCGTCGCTGCTGGCGGGCACTCCATTGGCCGGCAAGCCCACCCAGTCGATCAGCGTCGAGCAACTCCTCACCCTCTACGAGACCCCGGCCCTGCTCAGCCCCGGACTCGTCGGCCTGACTCTCGACGCAGTCGACTTCTTCGAAGGCACTCCGCTGTCCGACATCAGCCCGGCGGGGGTGCAGCTCGGCGCCACTCCGGTGATGGCGCTGAGCGTGGGAGCCCAGAGCTGGTGTGACCGCCTCGACACCCTGTCGGCCGGTGCGACCACATGCGCTTCGCTGGGAGTCGGACCGTCCACCACCCTGATGGAACTCGACGTCGACGTGGCCGCAGCCCGGGTGCTGGCGGCCTACCCCGAGCTGCGGCGGGTTCCTCTCGTGGCCAATGCCACCGCGATCTCGGCCGCCTCGGCTCCCGCGCTCGACACGAAGATCTCCGAGCTCAACCTGTTCGCAACCGACATCGGCACGGTGCCGTTGGGTGGCGTCGTCGACGCCTCGCCGGCGGTGGCGTCGATCCGGCTGTCCGACATCCCGAACAACGACCCCGACCCCACAGACGGCGACTACGGCAGGCGCGAGCTCGTGGTCGACTGCTCGGGCGGGTTCGACTGCTCGGCGCCGGGAGCGTCGCTGGGATCGGCGCGGGCAGCCGGAGCGCTCCGACCCACGGCAGTCATGCAGGAAGTCGGTAGGTCCTGGGTGGACCGCACTGCGCCGGGCAACCCTGACATCCGGCTCGGTGATCTGACCGCGGTGCTGCCGACCACACTCGACGTGGCCGACGTGATCGTCGGATCCCTCGATCTGGAGGACTTCCCCTGGGAGGACGTCGATCTGAGCACCGCGGGGCTCGAGGACTTCGCGTCGAGCGGCTCCACGCTCGACTGGAACGTCGGGTTCAAGGTGTCCGACGCCGAGGTCGCCTCCACCGCCACGGTGACGGTGACGCTGCCGGCGGGCTTCGACTACTTCCAGCCCACACCGGCGCGGCCCGCTCCTGCCGAGCTGAACGTGATCTCGCCGCTCGGCCCCGCCATGGCGGCGCCGACGGTGGTCCGGTCGCCGTCGGCAACAACGCTCAGCTGGTGGATCTCCGGCGTGCAACCCGACACCGACTACACGCTGTCGTTCCGCACGACACCCGGGCTGCAACTCGGAACCTCGCCGGCGTCGGTCACGGTCGTCGCAGCCGGCGACACCGACACCGCCTCCACCACGATCACGGTCGAGGACTCCGCCGACGCGCCGGGCGAGGCTGCCGGGTCGCCGCCGGTGGAAGGCGACGTGTTGTACCTCGGCTACGTCGACCGAGCCGAGGACATCGACGTGTACGGCTACGCGTCGACCATCGACTCGCAGGTGGGGGTGCGTCTCAGCCATCTGGCCGGCGATGCCGACCTGGTGTTGTACGGGCCCGCTCTCGGCGGCGGTGCCGATGACGCATCGTCGCAACCCTCCCGTACGCAGGGGCCGAGCACGCCGCCTCTGGCGATGCCCGACCTCGACCGCGCAACAGCCGACTTCAGTCCCGAGGCCGACAGCGACGCCGCTGTGCCGCTGTTGGCCGACCGCTCCCTGGCGAATCTTCGGGGCCGTTCGTCGACTCCCGACAGCGACGTGGAGGCGCTCGACGCGCTGGGCGTGGACCTGATCCAGGTCAGCTCCTACAACAGCGAGACGGCGCCGCTGCCATACGTGCTGCGCGTCCGGGAGGTCGATCCGCCTTCGATCACCACCTGTCCTGCGTGGTCGCGCAGCGGTGGAGTGGCGGGCACGCTGCCCGATCTCTCCGCGCTGCCGGCGGACCTGGCGACGGTCATCCTGGTGAACCAGGAGCGCCTCGGGGACACCTTCGGCACCGTCGCCACCGACGACCTGATGGCCGAGTTGGCCACCTTCGCGGCGCGCCCGGAGGTGAAGGGCGCGGTCCTGCCCGTGGAGGGCCACGCAGGGATCGACGCCGCCTACGACGCGTGGAACGCGAATCCGTGCAACAACACGAAGGCGAACCGGGTCGTCAACGAGATCTCGAAGCTGGTGCTGGGCATCCGCAACGGCGCACTTCCGGGCGTGACGCCGCACGCGGGCCTACGCAACATCGTGGTGGTGGGTGGCGACGACATGGTTCCGATGGCACGCCTCGAGGACAGCACCCGGCTCGGCAACGAGGTCGAGTACGCCAAGGAGTTCGACGTCAACACGTCGAACTACGCGGTGCACGCCGGGTCCACCTACCTCTCCGACGATCCCTACGCAGATGTGGACCCGATCCCCTGGACGTCGCGGCGGATCTACGTGCCCGACCTCGCGATCGGCCGGTTGGTGGAGGACCCTGCCCAGATCCGCGTGCAGCTCGACGCCTATGTCGCGTCGGCGGGTCGCCTCGACGCCACCTCCGCCTACACGGCCGGCTACGACTTCATGGCCGACGGCTCGCTGTCGGTGCGGGCGCGGCTCCAGCAGTCCCTCGCGCAGGCCAACGGCGCGCCGGTCACCGTCAGCGGCCCGTCGAACCCCGACAGCTGGAACGCCGCGCAACTGCTGGCGGACCTTGCCGGGCCCCCAAGCCCTGACGTGGCAGCGCTGTTCGGGCACTACTCACACACGGGCATGGACAGCGCGGCGCTCGATGAGATCTCTGCTGCGGACCTCGCCGCGGCGTTCCCGGTGGGTTCCCGCCTGTTGTTCTCGATGGGGTGCCACTCGGGCCTCGCCGTGTCCGATGCCACCGTGGGGGGCGGAGCGGTTTCCGAGGATGTCGTCGAAGCACTCACCGAGCGGGGCGCCGCCTATCTGGCGGTGAGCGGCTACGGCTACGGCGACCAGAACACCGTGGGCCTCCACGAGCGGCTCATGACGTTGTTCGCCAAAGAACTCGACGGTGCGGTGAGCATCGGTGAAGCCGTGCGCAACGCCAAGCAGGAGTACTTCGCCACCCAGGGCCTCTACGGCGGATACGACGAGAAGGCGCTGGGCAGCACGATCACCTACGGCCTGCCCATGTACCGGCCGGGGGCCCAGAACGTCACCCGCCCGCCGCGGCCGAACCACAGCGCCGTCGCGGTCCCCGCGACGGTCGGGCTGCATCAGCGCAGCTTCGACGAGTCGTTCACCTTCGCAGCGCGCTCCAACAGCATCGGTTCGTGGTGGGAGGCCGACCGTGGTGCCGGCCCCGAGCTGCCCCTGGCGGTGGCGGGCAAGCCGGTGCAGCCACGTTCCGACATCGACGTGACCTCGTCCGAAGCCGGCAGGCTGCTGCCGGCTCACGGTGCGGTGGTGAGCCTGATCGAGACAGGTTCTGCAACACCGGGCGTGGACGCAGGCTTCAGCCGGCCGACCCTCGCCGACACCGCTACCGAACCCGAGCCGGCGAGCTCGCTGGCGGCCTTCCCGGGCCGGCTCGCAGCCGTCACCACCGCTTCGGCCGACGACGGCCTCGTCGGTCCCGACGGGGTCGCTCAGCGGAACCGCCTGGTGTTGCATCCCGGCCAGTACCTGGGATCGACGACTCCGGGGACCGGTTCGCAGGTGCTCTACGACCGGATGGCGGGTGAGGTCTACTACTCCGACTCCACCGACTGGACCGAGCCGTCCATTCGGGGAGTGGTGCTCGAACGTGTGGCCGGATCGACTGTCGCGAGCGCCAAGGTCCACGCGACCGACACTTCCGGAGTGCAACGGGTCCTGGTGCAGTACCAGGCCGCCTCGGATTGGACGGCGCTCGACCTCGCCCGTTCCGGCTCCGACTGGGTGGGCCGGCTGAGCGTGCCTGCGGGCATCGACAACGAGGACATCCGCGTGATGGTCCAGGTGGTCGACGGCGCGGGCAACGTGGCCTGGGCGTCGCAGAAGGGCCCGGGCTTCACCCCGGCGGAGCCCCCGGTGGTTCCCCCCACGCTGACCTTGTCGCCGGCGCCTCCGGCCTCGGGGTGGTTCGCGGCGGCACCCCAGGTGTCGGTGAGCGGTGCCTCCACCTACCAGGTGAGCATCGACGGCGCTGCCCCGGTCCCCTACAGCGGTGCCTTCACGCCCGGTGGTCTGGGCGACGGTCTGCACTCGGTGGTCGTGATCGGCTCCGACGGTTCCGAAGCCGCTGTGTCGATCGGTATCGACACCGGCGGACCGACTGTGACGGCCACTCCCTCGGGCACTCCGACTGTCGATGGATGGCGCAACAGTGCCACCACTGTGACCTTCGACTGCACCGACGTGCTCTCCGGTGTCGCGTCGTGTCCGCCGCCACAGTCGACCGGTACCGACCAGGGCGCGGCGCTGGTCGTGTCGGGTTCGGGCACCGACCGTGCCGGCAACAGCGCGTCGGGTTCGACCACGCTGAAGGTGGATCTCGACGCCCCGACGGTCACCGGTGCCGTGCTCGCCGAGACGACCATCGGGTCGGGTGCCACCACCACGTTGAGCGTCACAGGTGACGACCTGCTCTCCGGCGTCGCCGGCGGCGAATTGTGGATCGGCGCGGATCCCGGGCAGGGCGCGGCCTTGCCGCTCGACGAGCCCGGGCTCGACGCGACCGTGGGAAGCGGCCTCAGCGTCGGTGCGCACGTCATCAACGTGCGTGTCCGCGATGCCGCAGGCAACTGGAGTGCGCCTTCCCAGACCACTCTGAACGTCGTGGGCCCCGTTGATCTCACTGTTGCGGTCGATGGTGCCGGCAATCCGCTGAGGGGTGCACAGGTGCGGGTGTGGGCCACCTCGGGTCGTGGACCGATTCTCGTCGGCGCCACCGGAGCGACCGGTGAGGTCGTCTTCACGGGGGTCGCGGCGGGCGACTATCAGGTCGACGTACGACCTCCGGGCGGAGGTTGGTCCAGACGCTGGTACGGCGGAGCGACGCGATCCGCCGCCACCACCTTGACGCTCGGCCCGAGCGGCAACCACAGCATCGCCGTCACGTTGGAGGCCCGATGATGACCACGACCTCCACGACGCCCCGGTTGACGAGCGTCGCCAGGCGGTTCCTGCCCGTGATCGCCGCCTCCGTCTGCCTCATGTCGACCTCGTGTCTCGACCCCAACCCCGTTCCGCCCACCACGACCACCACCACATCGGCTTCGACTACAACCATCGCCCCGCCCGCCGTCGAGGTCACCCAGGTGGCCGCGGGTGGCGCGCACTCCTGCGCCGTGGACGACTCGGGTGGTGTCCGCTGCTGGGGAGACAACGCGCAGGGGGCGCTTGGAGACGCCACCAGCACGGATCGGAGCGCGCCGGTGTCGGTCGGTGGGATCATCGACGCCACAGCCGTCGCCGCTGGAGCCGATCACTCCTGTGCCCTGAGGGCGGCCGGCGGCGTGCTCTGCTGGGGTGACAACTCGGCGGGTCAGTTGGGTGACGGAACGACGTCGGACCGGTCTTCGCCCGTCGCCGTCGTGGGTATCACCGGTGCTGTCGCAGTCACCCTCGGCGAGGCGCACTCCTGCGCTCTGCTCGGCAGCGGCGAGGCCCGCTGCTGGGGCGACAACTCGGCAGGGCAGTTGGGTGACGGCACCACGACCGCTCGAACGGTTCCCACCGCTGTCAACGGGCTGAGCGGTGCGACGGCGCTCGCCGCGGGGGCGACCCACACCTGCGCGGTCGTCGCCGGTGGTGAGCTCCGCTGCTGGGGCGACAACTCGGCGGGCCAGCTGGGTGACGGCACCACCACCTCGAGCTCCACACCGTTGGCTGTATCGGGAGTGTCGGGCGCGACGGGCGTTGCCGCGGGTGAGTTGTCGAGCTGCGCGGTCAGCGGCACCGAGACCTGGTGTTGGGGCGCCAACGGGGTCGGTCAGCTCGGAATGGGCGACACCACAGACCACGCCGCCCCGGCTGCCACCGGCCAGACCGCCGAGGCGGTGGGTGTGGGCGGGCTGCACGCCTGCGTGCGTGACGCGTCGATGATCCGCTGCGCCGGTTCGAACGCGCAGGGCGAGTTGGGCGACGGCTCGACCACCCCGCGCTCGTCGTTCGCGACCGTCTCCCTGGGCGGCAGCGCCGCCGGCGTGCCGGCTCTGGGCCAAGCCCACACCTGCGTGCTGCGCGGCGGTGGAGTGGCATGTTGGGGTGCCAACACGGCGGGCCAACTCGGCGACGGCACCACCACCGACCGGTCGGATCCGGTCGCGGTCACCGGTATCTGAGGGGCCTACGCGAGCGAGATGTTTGACATCGACAGGATTTCGCTCTTTAGCTGTTCGCCGTGCCAAATCCTTTGGTGATCGTCGAATCCCCGGCGAAGGCCCGCACAATCGCGCGGTTCTTGGGCGCCGATTACACGGTCGAGTCGTCCGTCGGACACATTCGAGACCTGCCGGCGAAGGCGGCGGAGGTGCCCGAGCAGTACAAGAAGGAGAAGTGGGCGAACCTCGGCGTGGACGTCGAGAACCACTTCAAGCCGCTCTACATCGTCTCGCCCAACAAGAAGGACCACGTCCGTCACCTCAAGGCGGCGCTCAAGGACGCGTCGGAGCTCTACCTCGCGACCGACGAGGACCGCGAAGGGGAGGCGATCGCGTGGCATCTCCTTGAGGTGCTGAACCCCAAGGTGCCGGTCAAGCGGATGGTCTTCCACGAGATCACCCCCGAGGCCATCCAGCGGGCCATCGAGAATCCGCGGGACCTCGACCGTCGCCTCGTGGACGCGCAGGAGGCGCGTCGCATCTTCGATCGCCTCTACGGCTATGAGGTCAGCCCGGTCTTGTGGCGCAAGATCCAGCGCGGTCTCTCAGCGGGTCGGGTGCAGTCGGTGGCGATCCGCATCGTGGTGGAGCGCGAGCGGGAACGTATGGCGTTCCGCTCCGCGAGCTACTGGGACCTCGAAGCGTTGTTCGAGCCGGTGGCCACCCCCGACGCCGCTGCGAGTTCCTTCACCGGGACCTTGGTGGAGGTCGACGGAACACGCGTCGCGTCGGGCCGCGACTTCGACGAGCAGGGCCGCCCCACCCGCGACGACGTGGTGGTGTTGGACGAGGCGGCCACCGTTGCCCTGCGTGACGGTCTTGTGGATCGTCCCGTCACGGTCTCCTCGGTCGAACGCAAGCCCTACACGCGCAAGCCGTACGCACCGTTCATCACCTCGAGCCTCCAGGTGGAGGCCGGTCGCAAGCTGCGCTTCAGTTCCAGCCAGACCATGTCGCTGGCCCAGAGCCTCTACCAGAACGGCTACATCACCTACATGCGGACCGACAGCACGACGCTGTCGGACACTGCGTTGACCGCCGCGCGCAACCAGATCCGTGAACGCTACGGCGACGGCTATCTCCCCGAGGCGCCCCGCCGATACGAGAAGAAGGTGAAGAACGCGCAGGAGGCGCACGAGGCGATCCGCCCTGCCGGCGACACGTTCCGCACTCCCGAAGAGCTGCGCGGAGAGCTGAACAGCCAGGAGCATCGTCTGTACGAGTTGATCTGGCAGCGGACGATCGCCTCGCAGATGACAGACGCGCGCGGCGAGTCGGTCGCGGTGCGGATGGGGGCCACGACAAGCGACGGTCGCGCCGCCACGTTCGCCGCGTCGGGTCGAACGATCCTGTTCCCCGGGTTCCTCCGCGCGTACGTGGCGGGTGCCGAGACCGAGGGCGGCGACCAGGACGACAGCGAGAAGGTGTTGCCGGATCTGACCGAAGGCGACGCGGTGCGCACGCTCGAGATGGAGGTCAAGCATCACGAGACCCAGCCACCGGCCCGCTACACCGAGGCGTCGCTGGTCAAGAAGCTGGAAGACCTTGGGGTTGGGCGGCCCTCCACCTACGCGGCGACGATCTCGACGATTCTCGACCGGGGCTACGTTCGCAAGAAGGGCTCGGCGCTGGTGCCGAGCTTCAGCGCGTTCGCCGTGGTGACCCTCCTGGAGCAGCACTTCCCCGACCTCGTCGACTACGCGTTGACGGCGCGCATGGAGGACGACCTGGATCGAATCGCACGTGGCCAGGCCGACGCCGAGCCTTGGCTCACGCGCTTCTATTGGGGCAGCGCTGACACAGCGGCGCCCGATGGTGGGGGGGTGCCCGGGCTGAAGGCGCAGACCTCCGACATCGACGGCATCGACGCCCGAGCCGTGAACTCGATCCCGCTGGGCGCCGATGGCGACGGTGTGCCGATCGTCGCGAGGGTCGGCCGCTATGGGCCGTATCTCCAGCGGGGCGAGGACTCCGCTTCGATCCCCGAGGACATCGCACCCGACGAGCTCACCGTCGAGCGTTGCCTGGAGCTGATCGCGGCGCCGTCGAACGACCGCCGGATCGGCGTCCATCCCGACACGGGCCTGGCGGTGTTCGTCAAGGCCGGCCGCTTCGGTCCGTACGTGCAGATGGGCGAACACGACGACGACAACGGTGAGAAGCCGGCCACGGCGTCGCTCTTCAAGTACATGGAGCCCTCCACGCTGACGATGGACGACGCGGTTCAGTTGTTGTCGTTGCCGCGGGTGGTGGGAGTGGATCCTTCCGACGGGGCCGAGATCACCGCGCAGAACGGCCGCTACGGGCCGTACATCAAGAAGGGCACCGACAGCCGCACCATCGAGTCCGAGGACCTGTTGTTGAGCATCACTCTGGAACAGGCCAGCGCGATCTTCGCCCAACCCAAGATGCGACGCGGCCAGGTGGCGAAGCCGCCGCTGAAGGAGTTGGGCCCCGACCCCGACACGGAACGTCCGATCGTGGTGAAGGACGGCCGATTCGGGCCCTATGTCACCGACGGCGAGACCAACGCCTCGTTGCGCAAGGGCGACAGCGTCGAGGAGCTCACCATGGAACGGGCACTGGAGTTGTTGGCCGACCGGCGTGCGGCGGGACCCTCGAAGAAGAAGGCACCCGCCAAGAAGGTCGCGTCTAAGAAGAAGGCCGCAGCGAAGAAGGCACCGGCGAAGAAGGCTGCGGCCAAGAAGGCGCCGGCGAAGCCGTCCACTGGTGAGTGAGGGTCACCGGGCCCACTGAGGCCCACCCGTAGGATGGCTCGATGGCTTCCTCCCGCTCTGACGCGCCATCGGACGCGCCGGTGGGCGATGGGGTCGCCGACGCGGCGCCCACCGGCTGGCGGGAGCGTCTGTTCGTCTCCCACGAGTACTTCTGGCTTTGGATCGCGCAGGTTGTGTCGGCCTTTGGCGACTGGGTGGGGCTGTTCGCCATCACCGCGCTGGCCGCCAACATCAGCGGCCAGCCCGAAGCGGCCACTGCGCTCGTACTGACCGCCAGGGTTGCACCGAGCTTCGTGATCGGTCCGTTCATGGGGGTGCTGGTCGACCGCTACGACCGCAAGATCCTCATGCGCATCGCCGATGTGGCACGCGCCCTGGTGTTCGTCGCCCTGCCGTTCGTGCGAACCCTCTGGGGTCTGATCCTCGCGTCGCTGCTCCTGGAGATCTTCACGTTGTTGTGGTCACCGGCGAAGGAAGCCCTCGTGCCGCGCATCGTGCCTCGCGAGCGGTTGACCACGGCGAACTCCCTCGGTGTGTTGGCCGCGTACGGAACGATGCCCCTTGCCGGCGTTCTCCAGTTCTTCCTGAAAGAGGGCAACGACGCGCTCGCCGGTGTGTCGTGGCTGAGCGCCTTCCGCTTCGACCGCGGGGGCGACGCGCAGGCCCTCGCCTTCTACTTCGACGCTCTCACCTTCCTCGTCACGGCTCTGATCGTGTGGCTCTGCATCAAGACACCGTCGTTGGATCCGGCCGAGCGGTTGACGGCCGAGGAGGCGCACGAGGCGGAGGTGGCCGGGCTCCGCAAGGCGGTGGCCGACATCCGTGACGGTTGGCGGTTCATCTTCGAGAACCCGGTTGTCCGGGCGGTCAACCTGGGGTTGGCGGCGGGGCTCTTGGGAGGGGCGATGCTGGTGCCGCTGGGCCCGACGTTCGCGAGGTACGTCATCGGTGACGCCAACGCGTTCTCGCTGTACATCACCGCGCTCGGCTTCGGTGTCGCCATCGGGGTCGCGGCACTGACCGCGTTGCAGCAACGGATCCCGAAGGACCGGGTCTTCGTCGCGGCGTTGTTCCTGGGCGGTTGCTTCATCCTCTTCGGCATCTCGATGTCGACCTTCTGGCTGTCTGCGATCGGTGTGTTCGGGTTGGGGCTCTGCGCCGGTGCCGTCTACATCCTCGGCTACACGCTCCTTCAGGAGAACACGGCCGACGATCTGCGGGGACGCACCTTCACCACCTTCCTGACGGTCGTGCGCATGTGTGTGTTGGGAGCGATGGTGCTGGGCCCAGCGGTCTCCGCGTTGTTGGATCCGCTCATGAAGCGCTGGATCAGCGGTCGTGCCGCGCGGGGGATGCCGGGGGTTGAGGCGTTCGGGGTTTCCTACGGGCTCCCCGGCGTGCGGATCACGCTGTGGCTCGGAGGCGTGCTCATCCTCGTCGCCTCGGTCATTGCGGCGCGCAGCCTCAGGCTGGGATTGCGTGACAACTTCCGCACCCTGGGCGGCGAGGTCCGTCAGCGCCAGTCGACATGAGCGAGCGAGGCCGCTTCATCGTGGTCGAGGGCGGTGAGGGCTGCGGCAAGTCGACCCAGGCGAAGCGCCTGGCTTCGACGTTGGGCGCGGTGTTGACCCGTGAGCCCGGCGGCACCGACATCGGCCTCGCCCTGCGAGCTCTGCTGTTGGATCCCGAGACGCGCGACCTCGACGACCGGGCCGAGATGCTGTTGATGGCTGCGGACCGCGCCCAGCATGTGGCGACGGTGATCGAACCGGCGTTGGCAGCAGGGCGGGACGTGGTGTGTGACCGTTTCGTCGGCTCGTCGGTGGCGTATCAGGGGTACGGAAGGGGGATCCCCACGGAGGACGTGCTGGCCGCGTCGCGGATCGCCACCCGCGGGTTGGAGCCCGATCTTGTGGTGCTTCTGGTTGTCTCTCCGGAGGTTTCGGCGCTGCGGTTGGGGGCCGAACTGGACCGCTTCGAGTCCGCCGGCGAAGGGTTCCACAGTCGAGTGCTGGAGGGGTTCGGGGCGCAGGCCGAGGCCGACCAGTCGAGGTGGGCGGTGGTGGACGGAGTCGGCAGCAGGGATGAGGTTGCACGACGGATCGCGACGGTGGTGGCCGAGCGCCTCGCCGTGCGAGGGTGAGGGCCATGGCGGAGGATCCCTACGAGGCGGTCGTCGGTCAGCCCGCGGCGGTGGAACTGCTGCGGCGCTCGGCCGAGCGTCCGGTGCACGCCTACCTGTTCGTGGGTGCCACCGGTTGGGGCACACGGGCCGCGGCGCGGGCCTTCGCCGGTGAGCTGTTGGCGGCTGCGGATCCGGGCCAGGGGGAGCGGCACCGGTCCCTGGCAGCTACCGATCGGCATCCTTCGATGCGGGTCGTGGAACGGGTGGGCGCGTCGATAAGCGCGGAGCAGGCTCGGGAGATCGTCCGTCAGGCGGCGTTGTCGCCGCCCGAGGGCGAGCGTCAGGTGATCGTGCTGGTCGACTTTCACCTGATCGGAGCCCAGGCACCGGTGCTGCTCAAGACGATCGAGGAACCGCCGGCCTCGACGATCTTCGTCATCCTCGCCGAGGACGTGCCCCCGGAGTTGGAGACCATCGCGTCACGTTGCCTGCGGGTGGATTTCGGCCCGGTCCCCATGCGGGACGTGATCGCGGCGCTGGTGGCCGAGGGTGTGGAGGCCGCCCGCGCCGAGGTCGCCGCCCGCAGCTCGGGTGGTGACCTGGAGAGGGCGCGACTGTTGGTTGCAGACCCGAACCTGGCCGAACGCCACGAGTTCTGGCGGGATCTGCCGCTCCGTCTCGACGGCAGCGGCGCCACCGTCGCGGGGTTGGCCGGGGAGATCGCGGCACGGGTCGAGGAGGTCCTGGCGCCACTCCAGGTGCAGCAGGAGATCGAGATGGCACAGGCGATCGAGCAGGTGGAGCGCTTCGGCGCCACGAAGGGTTCGCTGGCCGATCTAGAGGCACGGCACAAGCGTGAGGCGCGTCGGATACGGCTCGACGAGTTGCGCGCGGGGTTGGCGACCATCGTTGGCCGCTACCGCGACGGCGCGGACAGTCCGGAGGGACGGGCTGCCTTCAGTCGTGCAGGTGACCTGGTGGGTCGGGTGTCGGAGCGGCTGGTGTTCAACGTGAACGAGCGGCTGCTCCTGGAGTGGCTGCTGTTGTCCCTCCCGGTCGTGGCGCCGACCTGAGACTGAACGCGGTTCGGTCTTCCGACGCGCCGCGGCTACCGTTGGCGGTCCCGCCCGGGTAGCTCAGACGGCAGAGCAGCTCACTCGTAATGAGCAGGTCAGGAGTTCGATTCTCCTCTCGGGCTCTGAAACTCCAGGGTTCTCGGGCCTTGGAGGAGCAGCCGGAACAGGCCTTGCTGGTCCGGCACTAGTCCGCTCCCGGCCCTGAGGGGCTGTTCGGGCGCCTTCGCTGTCACTCGCAGCGACCCCCGAACGCGACGAGAAACCGACAGGACGACACGGGGTGGACGGTCAGGGCGGGCCGAGCCGCCCCGGCCGCCGAGCAGAAGAGCGAGGTCCCGGACGTCGACCGACTCGTCTACATGCTGGTCGCCAGAGGGAGTTGCAGTTAAGTAGTTCGTCGATATACTTGTTCATGGAGATGTGTTCGTAGTCGTCTAGATTGAGGTTCACGATGATTGCTTCACCCCGAGAACAGGAACCGAAGCTCGGCAGCTACTTGCGTGTTGAGCGCAACGACCACACCGTGCTCGTTCAGCTACTGATCGAGTCGAGGCTTGGGACGAACGGCCTCATCGTGAACCCGTGCCACATCGCGAGACACGAGGAGCTAGTCGCTGAAGCAGGCCGGCAAGGCGTGGAGACAGTGCTAGACCCACGCAGCGTCGAGCTGTCGACATCGGTGGGCCTAGGCCTGTCCGGCGTGGCGGACCTGCCTTGGGCTCCCGTTGCGCCTCACACCCCAGACGACCTGGGTGGCCCTGCGGGTCTCCTTCTGTCAGAAGAGATCGTCGGCTTCGCTGTGAAGGAAGGCCTGTCCGCGATTCTCGCGCCAACGCACATCCTCGGCGGAGCGGACGATCCGTGGCTCCAAGTCGACTCCGCTCTCGTTCGCGATCTCAGGCGAGCGCTGGATGGTCAAGGACGGGCAGCGACGCCGATCTACTACCTCTTGGTCGCTCGTTCTGCGCTGTTTCGGGATAAGGAGTTCCTTGGTCGACTTGTCACAGTCCTTGCAGACCTGCCCATCGATGCGATCTGGCTGCGGCTTCACCCGTTCGGCACCACGACGAGCGGGCCGGTGGCGCTTAGGAACTACATGGATGTTTGCAGAGCCCTACACGCAGTCGGGGTTCCGGTCGTCGGCGAATACACAGGCACCGTGGGCCTTCCTCTCCTCGCCTTCGGAGCGGTTGGCGGCATCACTTCCGGGCTGACGCTTGGAGAGCGCTTCAGCCTTGATCGCGTCACGAAGAAGTCCAGCGGATCCGGCTTCGCTCCACCGCCACGCGTCTACCTCCAGTCTCTCGGTGTGTTCGTCTCACGCGACGAAGCGAGGCAGCTGTTCGAACAGCGTGGGATGCGAAGCGCTCATGCTTGTACGGACGCTGCGTGCTGTCGTCGGGGGGCCGTGGACATGATCGACAATCCGCGGCGGCACTTCGTGATGCGTCGGGACGCTGAGGTTGGCAAGTTGTCTCGAGTCCCACCGCAGCTGCGCCCGACGGTCTACCTGGACGAGATGCTCCGGCCGGCGTCTGACGCTGCTGTGCGGGCTGAGAAGGTGCTTCCGGATTTGCAGCGCTCGAGGCGGCGGCTCGACTCTTGGAGAGCGACGCTCGGCGCGATGGCCGATGGACACGCCGAGGCAACTCGGTCTCCCGTCCCGACCGGTCATCGTCGCCCGAACTCCTGACCTGACACAGCAATGGGGCTGACGAAAGGACGAAATCATGGCTAGTGCGGTTGCAACGCGTTTGGATTCAATCAAGCAGCGGGGTGGTGTCAGATCCAGGGAGGTGGCGCAGCTTCTCGCTACGACTCCCCAGACCGTCTCGAGATGGCAGACGGGGCGAGCGGAGCCACAACCAGAGGGTCTGAAGCGGCTTCTCGAACTCGAGTGGCTAGTTGAGCAGCTTGGCGGGTTCTACGAGCCAGGGGAGGCCCGCCTGTGGCTCTTCTCCCGCCACGCTCAGTTGGGTGGGCGAGCACCGGCGGAGTTGATCGCTGAAGGTCACATCGACGAGGTGCTGGCCGTTATCGACCAGCTGCGCGACGGCGCGTACATCTAACCGATCGGCGCTCCGGTGGTCCACGATCCGGCCCTTCTTGACGCTCTGGAACGCGAGGGGGCGGCGCCGCTCAAGTGCGAGGTCTGGCGCCATATGTTCAACGGCGCTGACCCTGCGAGGCCAAACACACGGGGCGCCCGATGGAACCCCAGTGGTGTCGCAGCCGTGTATCTCAGCCTGCAACGTGAGACGGCGCTTGCCGAGGCCGAGTTTTCGATGGCCGCACAGCCCGTGCGTCCTCAACCGAAGAGCAGGGAACTCCATCGGATCGCTGTGACGCTCCAGGCGGTGGGTGACCTCCGCGATGTAGCCACCCTCGGTTCAATGGGAGTGGGGGCTACCGAACTCGGTCGGTGGCCCCCGACCGAGTGCCAGCGGGTGGGTGGAGCGGCAGCATGGCTCCAGTGGGACGGGTTGCTCGTTCCGAGTGCCCGCGCTGACGGGCTGAATCTCGTGGTGTTCCCCGATCACATGAATCCCGACGCGCTGCTTGAAGTGATCGACTCGATCATCCTCTGAAGCGAACCCGGGCGGGATCCCCGCTGCTCACCCCTTGCTAATCCCCGGTGGACAACGGGGTGGTCACCGGTTCACGGCGTGGACCCGAAAACCCTTGGGATTCCGGGCTACAGTGCACCTGACCACACAAGGAAGACGCCTCCGCAGCCGCTCGTAATGAGCAGGTCAGGAGTTCGATTCTCCTCTCGGGCTCTATGGTCTTTCAGCCCTTCCCTCCAAATCGTGGCCACAGGAATGGCCACGATTCCAGAGGTTTGGGTCGACATTCGCCCCACTACCGTGTGTCCGGTGAGTGACGTTCCGCCGCCGCAGTGGCAGCCCGCCGCTCCGCCGCCGAGGCCGGTACCCGACAAGTGGCAGGTGTCGTACCGGCTGGCCGACCGCACATCGGTCGAGCGGGTGGCCGACGCCCTCGGCGCGATCGGTTGGGTTGTCGTCGCCCTGGCCGGGCTCTACGCACTCGTGATTTTCATCGCTGTTCCGGGCGATGTGGAAACCGCCGAGTGGGTGATTGTGCATCTCGCCATCACGATCGCTGGAGCGGCGCAGGGCCTCATGCTGGTCGCAGCAGGCCGTACGATCCGCTATCTCCGTTCGATCAGCGTGCTTCTCGGGCGCGCCGTCGCTGAGTCCACAGGTGGAGACGACGGCACCTGAGACGCGCGCAATCACCCGACCCGTCGAGGGGCCGGGGGCGGATGCGATCGATCCCGCGGTCCTCGGCTGTGCCATGGCGTGCGTGTTCTTCGCGCTTCGTCCTGGCACCGACGGACCGCTGCCGATGCCGACCGGCGGCCCGACACGCTGAGTACACCGGTACCGGTATACTCAGCGCATGGCGGAAGAGACGTATTCGCGGCACCTCATCCGGATGGCTCGACGCAACGCCGGACTCACGCAGGTCGAGCTGGCCAAGCGTGCGCGGACCAGCCAGGCAGCGGTGTCGGCCTACGAATCGGGACGGCGGTCCCCGTCGGTGGAGACGCTGTGTCGGATCCTCGACGCGGCCGGCTTCGAGGTCCGCATGCGGCTGGTCGAACCGGATCGCCACGACGCCACGCGGACCATGGCTGAGAGCCTCCTCCCGTCCGCGGAGCTCGAGGCGTTCACGGATCGTGAGCGACGCCGCGTCGCCCGGCGCCGGGCCGCCACCTCGGAGGTTGAGACGACCCGTGTTTGACCCTGGAGCGATCGTCGCCGTCCTGAACCGTCACCAGGTTCGGTTCGTGGTGATCGGGGGCATGGCCGCGATGGTTCGCGACCCGCCGGTGCCGGCGACCGTCGAACATCGACATCACCCCGGCGCGCGACATCGAGAACCTGGAACGTCTGGCCGAAGCGTTCGAAGAACTCGAGGCCGGGTTGCTCACCGCTGACCTGGGCGGGACGTGGTTCCCTCGCCAACCGATCGCCAACTGGGCGCAGTACGACACGCTGCACCTCATGACGAAGTTCGGTCCGCTCGACCTCGTCTTCGCGCCGGACGGCGCCTCCCGCGGCTACGACGACCTGGCAACCGCAGCGGATGGTCGGCAGGTCGCCGGCTCCGAGGCGCTCGTGATCACCGTCGCGACGTGGGAACGTCTCAAGGATGCGTCGGGCCGAGCCAAGGACCTGGAGCACCTCGACCGCTTCCGCGAGAGCCGCTGATAGGCCTTTCAGGGCACGGCAGCCTGGGTGGCCAAAGCGGGCAGCTCGTCGTTGGGACAGCCGTAGGTGAATTCGTAGTCCGGGCCGCGCATGTAGCGCGCGAAGCACTCCGCGAAGGACTCGCCGGGTGGGGAGCCGTCGAGCGCAGGCGGGAATCCGGGTGGTGCCATCGTCTGGGGCCAGCGGTAGCACGCGATGAGATGCGCGCCCTCGTGCGCGAGGAGGTCACCGAGCTCCTCGTCGGATGGTGGGAGGTCCGAGGGCATGACGATGATCCCTTCCGCCCAGATCGTCATACGGCTTCCCCAGCCGCGAACATGGCAGTCGACCTGTCCCCGAATGCCACTCATGATGGGGTCGATCTGCACCCGCCACGGAATCGACATCACCTGTGATGCCCAGTAGCTCGGACCATAGATCGCGACCATCAGGTCGTGGACACGCTGTTCCTCCGGCGTCGTGGGCACGAAGACGGTCGTGGTGGTTGTCGACGTGGTCGTGGTGGGGCGGGCGGAGAGGATGATTCGGGCTGCGTCGCCCTTTGTAAGCACAGGCACCCACCGACCCCTCACGCAGCGAAGTACCCACTGTCCCTGTTCGCCCCAGTCCGTAGTGGCGCAACGGGAGCCCACGCGAGCCGGGCGACAGCCGGCAGCGACCATGGACAGGAGCAACGCCACGACCAGGACCGCTCTCGATCGCATCTGCGCGACGGTAACAGCCGGTGCCCGACCTTCAGGTGTGGGAGACGACCTCGAGTGAGACATCGGGCCAGTCGGGTTGACGCCGGAGGTGGTAGACGAGTGCGTCGAAGCGGCGCCGGTCGAGCGTCGCTCCTTCCCGACGCACCTGATCGGGTCGTAGGCCGAGGATGCGGTCCAGTCGGGCGTAGCTGACCCGACGACCCTGATCCCACGAACCGCTACCCACTGAGACCTGATCGCGGCGCTCGGGATGTGGCTTGGATGTGAGGGTGACCGCGGCGAGCAGGCGTCCCGCCGTTCCGATCACCACGACAGGACGGTCCTTGCCCTGACGTGGATCCTCCTCGTAAGGGATCCATGCCCACACCACCTCGCCCGGATCCGGCGATCCGTCGTCATCGGGCTGATAACGAACCTCGACGCGCGCCGTCCGCCGTCGCCGCCGCCTCAGCGCCGCGGACACGCGACCCGCCAGTACTCCTACGCCTCGGCCCATCACCGGAACCTACGCCGGATCAAGTCCCGGCTAAGCAATGGGCATGCGTGTCCCTCTCACGGCCGGTCTTGTCGGAGCCCTTGTCCTGGTGGCCTGCTCGATGGTCGGGGAGCGGGTCGTGGTACTTGGGGACTCGATCACGGCGCTGGGTGAGATCCAGATCCACGAGATCCTCGACGACGCCTACAACGTCGCCGTCTCCGGGGAGTTCGGCGAACGAACCGACCAGCGAATCCAGGCCGCAAGGCTCCAGGCCGGCCTCGACCCGCGACAGGCCATCATCAACCTGGGCACCAACGACGTCCTTCAACATCGGCCCACCGCCCAGACGATCACGAACCTGCGGCAACTCGTCGCTGCATACGAGGGGGCACACTGCATCTTCCTCGTGACGATCAACACCCAGCTCGACCAGTCCGGCAACCGCCCTCACGCGGCAGCGGTATCTGTCAACGAAGGGATGGAGCAGCTGGCGAGCGAGGTTCCAAACGTGGAGCTGATCCGCTGGGACCAGATCATCGACGAAGCGGCACCCAAATCGCTGACAACCGACGGCGTCCACCCCAGCGCCGAGGGCCAGCGACTGCTGGTCGAGGCCTACGCCGCGGCCCTGCGCGACTGCTGAGGACGGCTACGGTCAGCGGGTGCTCACCCTCTTTGCCCGTGCATGGCTCGCGATCTGGCGGTGGAAGGTCATCCCACCGCGAGAGCCCGTCCCCGATAGCTGCGTGATGATCGCCGCTCCCCACACGAGCAACTGGGACTTCCCGCTCACGCTCGCCATCGCCCGGGTGAGCGGAGTGCGAATCCGCTGGCTCGGCAAGGAGGAGCTGTTCCGCGGCCCTATGGGACCGGTCATGCGTCGCCTGGGTGGCGTATCGATCGACCGGTCTGCGCCCCAGGGCACGGTCGCGGCCCTCGCTGAGGAGTTCGCCGCTCGTGACGATCTCGTGCTGGTGGTGCCCGCCGAGGGAACGCGATCCAAGACCGAGTACTGGAAGTCGGGCTTCTACCGGATCGCGGAGGCCGCAGGGGTGCCGATCGTGTGTGCCTACGTCGATCGCACAACACGCGCCGGCGGCTTCGGTCCGGTCTTGCGTCCTTCGGGCGACCTCCGGGCCGACATGGATGTCATCCGTGACTTCTATCGGGGAAAGGTGGGACTGAAGCCGAGCGGGGGTTGCGAGCCGCGCCTCCGCGAGGAGGAGGGACAAGACGAGTAGCTCCAAGGCGAACTTGCGTACCGATACGTCGCCCGCTGACGGAAACGTACGCAAGTCGGTGGGTTTTTCGAGCAACCGAGCAACCGCGCGACTGGGTAATGAACCTATGGGGGATGCCTGATTCCAGGTTGTTGACGCCGCTACTCTCGGCCAAGGTCGGGTCTTTCGGAACGAAAGAGCTCCGGCGATTGGGATTCGGCGGGAAAGGGTCGGGTGTGAAGCGGCGAATCGGAGTGGTGTTGCTCACGGTGATGACCATCGCCGGCCCGGCCGGCGTCGCTCCGGCCGGAGCGGCGACCGTGCGATTCTCCAACAGGCCAGTGGCGGGCTGGCGGGCCGTCGGTGTCGGGCGGGCGGTTCTCGTGGTGGGCGACACGGTCTATGTCGGTGGCGACTTCAGCACCGTGCGAAACAACAGCGGTTCCTCCACGGTTTCCCGTGCGAACCTCGCGGCCTTCGACGCGAGCACCGGCGCGTTGCGCACGACGTTCCGAGCCGACACCAACGGAACCGTTCGGGCGCTGGCAACCGACGGCTCTCGGCTCTTCGTGGGCGGATCCTTCACCCGCGTCAACGGGACATCACGCTCCCGGCTGGCAGCCGTCGATCTGAACAGCGGGGCGGTCCAGTCGTTCACCGCGGACGCGAACTCGAACGTGTATGCACTCGCGGTGGGCGGCGGACGGCTGTACGTCGGCGGCAGCTTCAGCTCGCTACAGGGGCGGTCACGCTCGCGCCTGGCATCAGTGCAACTCTCCGACGGCTCAGTTGCGAGCTTCAACCCCTCGGCCAACAACAGCGTTCGTGCCCTCGCGGTGGCCGGCGACGGCGGCGCGGTGTACGCGGCCGGCGACTTCACCAGCGTCGGCGGCTCCTCGCGGCGCTACCTGGCTCGCCTGAACCCTGGTGGCCAGGTCGTGTCCCCGTCCTTCTCGGGAGCCGACGCGCCGGTCTTCGCGTTGTCGCTGCGAGCCGACGCTTCCCGTCTGGCCGTGGCCTATGCCGGCTTCTCCAACCAGGGCGCCTACTACAACACATCGAGCGGCGCTCGACTGTGGTCGAACCGCTGTGACGGCGACGCCCAGGCCATCAGCGTGATCGAAGACTCGGTGTTCGTGGGTTTCCACGAGGGATGCAACGGCGATACCAGCGTGCGGGTGATGAGCTACAACGCGTCGAACGGCTCGCGTGACTCGAACTTCCGTCCCACCTTCGACAAGTTCTACGGAGCGTGGGCCGCACATGGGAACTCCTCGGTGCTTGCGATCGCCGGAGACTTCACCCGTATCTCCGGCGTCGCGGCACAAGGTTTCGCCATCTTCGCCCGCGGCTGACCACCCGAACCCCACAACTTGCGTACGGTTCCGTCCCCAGAGGGCGGATCCGTACGCAAGTTCGTCGTGGGGCGCTCGTTGAGCTCACAGGGCGGTGTAGCGCACGTAGTCCACCTGATAGGTCGATGGCATCTGTGCCCGCAGGATGCCGGTGGTGGTGCAGTTGTTCGGCGGGGTGCCGCCCTGGGCGCAGCGGTTCAGGTTGGGCAGGTAGCCCAGAGTGCCCTCCGGGTCGCCCAGCCAGTTGCCACCGATCGCCACGTTCAGGGCGATGTCCCACGTGGCTTGGCGATCCACGCTGTCGGCCCACCGATGCTGGGTGTCCACATAGGAGTGGTAGGTGGCTCCGTCCAGGCTGAAGCTGAACTTCACGCCGGCCGGATCTGGGGTGATGTCCACGGCCCAGGTGTGCCAGCCGGGCGACGCGGTGGGCGTCTCGAAGAACAGGTTCTTCTTCGACAGGTTCTTGCGTCCGTCGAGGTGCAGCGTTGCTGTGGTCTTACCCGGGTTGGCGGAGTGGAAGTACTCCATGATGTCCACCTCGGCCACGCCGGCGCCGTTGCGGTGCCGCAGCCAGAAGGCCGGCCAGAGACCCTGGCCGTGGGGCAGTCGGGCCCGCATCTCGAATCGGCCGTAGAGCGGGAAGTACCGACCGGTCTCACGAGTGCCCACGAACCCAGAGGAGTAGTTGCGGACCGAACCGTTCGGACACGTCAACGTCTCCTTGCGCGAGGTGATGCTCAGCGCCCCACCGCTTGTGGTGACGTTGGCCGGGGTGAGGCACTGCATCTCACGGTTCCCGTCGCCGTAGGTGTTGTGGTACGGCGTCCACACTGACGTGTCGAGTGGTCCGTTGAACTCGTCGGACCAGGTCACGCCACTCGGAGGCCGAACCGTGGTCGTGGGCGGTGGTGTGGTCGTGGGTGGCGTCGGAATCGTCGTAGTGGGCCTCGTGGGAGGCCGAACCGTGGTCGTGGTCGAAGGTGGAATCGTCGGAGTCGGCGTGGTGGTCGAGGGCGCCATCGGGGCCGGCCCCGTCGAGCCCCCCGACGGCAGGGTCGAGGTCAGACCGGCCTGGAACGAGAGGTCGCTCGATCGAGCCCAGTTCTGGTGCACCTCCACGGCCAGCACGTTGGTGCCGGCGCGGAGTGCCGAGGTCGGGAGCGTGAATGCCCTCACCCGTCGTTCGGCCGAGCCGTTGCGGTTCGATCTGGCTCTTGTCGTCGGAGTCACCACACCGGATGGCATGTTGTCGCGGGCGACCTCGGTTCCATTCAGGTAGACGACGGCCCCGTCATCCACGACCAGCCAAAGGGTGAGCGAGCGGGCGTTGCCTTCGGAGACGAAGTTCTTGCGGAAGTAGGTGGTCATCTGCCGGCCGGCAATGACGGTTGCCTCGCCTCCGTTGCCGTAGCCCAGTCGAGCGGATCCCGACGACCAATGGGTGTCGGTGTAGGACTGGGTGCTCCACGATGCCGGCAGTGCTCCAGGCCGGTCGTAGTAGCGCCAGGTGGCATCGCTCGCGATGTCGATGACAGTGCGGTCACCCGGCGCGCTGGATCCGATGCCCGACTGCCAGACGACAAGCCCGGCAAAGAGCGACATGACGAGAATCACGAGGCGAATCCCCCGGATTCCGGTGTGGGTCCTGTTCCTGAGCACGGTGTTCCCCCTTGGCTCGATGGAGTTGTCACCGTGTTGTTCGTCACCCTGGACGCAGGACTTGACTCAAATATGACGAATTCGTGTCAACCTGCAACATGGGTGTAACGGCGAGTCCGACCGCTTCGAGGGCGATCGCCCCTACCCTCTGAATTGCAACTGTCCGCTGAACCCGAAGCGATCGTGAGCACTTCCCCAGCATCGAACTACGCACTGACCGCTGTCGTCTCGACCCACGCGCGCCCAGTCGAGGTGCGCCAGGCGATCGAGGCGATACGGAATCAGGAATTCGACGGCCGCATCGAGACCATCGTGGTCTACGACAAGGCCGAACCGGACCGTTCCCTCGAATCCGACGACTCGACCCGACCTGTTCGTGTGGTCGTGAACCACAACACGCCGGGCCTGCCAGGAAGCCGCAACACCGGTGCCGAGCTGGCCCAGGCAGGCTGGATCGGGTTCTGCGACGACGACGACGTGTGGCATCCCACCAAGGTGGCCAAACAGCTCGCGGAGCTGGAGCGCAGCGGTGCCGACATCTGCATCACCGGTATCGACGTGGTGACGAAGGGCGAGCGGATCCCACGGGTGGGGGAGGAACCGCAACTTCGCCTGGAGCACTTCCTGTTGTCGCGGCGTCTGGAAGCTCACATGTCCTGCACCGTGGTGAGCCGCGACGCGTTCTTCGGTCCGATCGGCCGTGTCGAGGAGCACATCCCGGGCGGTTGTTCGGAGGATTACGACTGGATCCTGCGAGCGGCGCGACATGGGCCGGTGGCGGTTGTCCGCGAGCCGCTGGTCGACATCCGCTGGGCCGGGTCGCACTTCCGTGACAAGTGGCCCGACTGGGAGGGGGCGCACCGCTTCGTGCTGGACCGCTTCCCCGAGTTCGACGAGGTCCCCTCCGGAAAGGCGCGTCTGGAGGGCCAGCTCGCCTTCGCGATCGCTGCGCAGGGTCGCCGCGGCGAAGCAGTACGCCACGTGGGCACGACGTTGAGGTGGAACTGGCGCGAGCCGCGCGCCTACCTCGCTCTGCTGGTGGCTACCGGAGTGGTGGGTGCTGATCGAATCGTGGCGGAGCTCAACAAGCGCGGACGGGGCATCTGAGCATGACCACACCGGCCTCCCCCGCCAACCGGGCGAAGAAGGAGACCGAGGAGGTTGTCGATCACGCCCAGTTCGGGGGGTGCATTGACGTGGTGGTGGATCTGTTGGGGATGAGGCCCCAACCGTCGCGCTCGGCCGCGCACTCTGCGTTGGTGATCAGCTGGGACCGACGACCCAGGTTCGTCATTCCCACCGACACCGCTGCGGCTGCGGCGGCGTCGTGTCTCGCGTACAACCGCCTACGCGACCGTCGGACCCGACTCCAACGCGGCGTTCTCGGTGTGGCACTTCGGGCGGGGGCTGCCCGGGTGCTCCGAGGTGAGCGATATGAGATCGACACCTCCGAGGGCTCGGTGATGGCGCTGCTCTTCGAACTCCTCGGCCGTGACGACATCTGCGTGGCGGTAGGCCTCGGCAACTTCGACACGGTCTGGAAGCCCACGCTTCAGGTGATGTCGCTCGACGGCCGTCCCGTGGCCTACGTGAAGGTGGGATGGACGCCGTTCACCCGAACGCTGGTGGACAACGAAGCCGAGACGTTGCGGGCCGTCGAAGCAGCGGGCTCGACCGAGCTCGTCGCCCCGGGGTTCCTGCACCACAGCATCTGGCGGGAGCGCACCCTGGTGGTCGTCTCCCCGTTGCCAGGCGATGTCAGACGGATCGCCGACGACGCTCAGGTGCCGTCGCCGGCCGTGGTGCGCGGGCTCGGTGTCGTGCCGACCACCACCGCCTTCGGCTCCAGCAGTTGGTGGCAGAGGTTGGCAGCCTCCGTGCGAAAGGGCGCCGGCCACGGCTCCGATGCGGCACTGGCGGCGGCGGTTGCGATGGTGGAGGATCGCTTCGGCGACACCGAGATGCAAACCGCGCGCTGCCACGGGGACTGGACGCCGTGGAACCTGGCGACAAGCCCCACCAGGGGGCTGGTGGCCTGGGACTGGGAGTACTCCGAGCCGGACGCCCCTGTTGGCCTGGACGAGCTGCATTCGCGGTTCCAGGTGATCCGCCTGTTGGAGGGTGGCTCGGCAGCGGCGGCTTTCGCAGCGTCGTCGGTGGGTGTCGATCGACTCATCGCGGCAGTCCAGCCGCTGATGGTCGCCGGGAGGGTACAGGCGGCGCTTCGCGCGGGCTGCGCGCTCGACGAAGGCGGAGCCGAATCGCTGCGCGACGTGCCCGCAGCGGTGGAGGCCGCGCTGCGGTGACGGCAACGGCAGCCCATGGCGGGTCGAACGGCCCGATCTCCGCGGGCACGGTCTCGTCGGTGGGCAGGGGCGGCGCGGTCAACCTCGTCGGTGCCGTTGTCTACGGGGCGGCGAACTTCGTGTTGGTGTGGGTGTTGAACCGGGAGTTCGGCACCCAGGCCACCGGTGTGATCCTCATCGGAATCGCCATGTTCAACATCTCGTTGAACTTCGCGCAGGCAGGCTGTTCCACAGGCTTCATCCGCTGGATGAGCCGGCACCGGGCTCTGGGTAGCCACGACCAGTTGCGTGCGACCGTGATCGTCGGTTTGGGTCCGGTCATAGCGGTAGCGACGTTCCTTGCCGTCGTCGTCTACGCGGCGGCGCCGACGCTTGCACAGGTCTTCAGCGACAGCGGCCAGGCCCAGAACGTGACGACCGTGTTCCGCGCGGTTGCGCCGTTCCTCCCCCTGGCTGCCGTGTACATGGTCGTCGTTCAGGCCACTCGTGGCTTCGACACGATGCTGCCGCAGGCAGCCATAGAGAAGGTCGGCCGGGCGTTGTTGTTACCGGTGCTCGCCTGGGTCGCAGCCTCAGCGGGGCTCGGATCCGACGGCTTCGCCCGGTTGTGGGCGGCGACGTTCGCACTGGCGCTGGTTCCCGCCGGATTCGTGTTCCTCCGCCTCGTCAACCGCTCCGTCGCCTCCCAGGGTGTTCAGCACCGTCGGCCGACTCGTCGTCTGGCCCGCGAGTACTGGGCCTTCACCGCACCGCGGGCGGTGGGCCAGGTGTCGGAGGTGGTCGTGAACTGGCTCGACACCCTCCTCATCGGCGGGCTCGTCTCTGCCCGGACAGCCGGCATCTACAACTCGGCGACGCGCTACATGCTGCCGGGCCAGTTCACCGCGGACGCCCTCATGCAGGTGATGGGTTCGCGCATCAGCGGACTGCTCTCCACGGACAGACATCGTGAGGCTGAGGCGCTGCTCCGCATCACCACGGGTTGGCAGACCGCTCTCACCTGGCCGACCTACCTGGTGGTCATCTTCTTCGCTCCGCCCCTGTTGGAGGTCTTCGGTGCCGACAAGGTGGTGGCGGAACCCTCGGTGATCGCCTTGTCGGTGGCGATGCTCGCCGTTTCGATGGTCGGGCCGGTCCAATCGGTGATCCTGATGAGCGGCCGAAGCCGACAAGCCATGTTCAACACGCTGTTCCTTGTGGCCGTGAACCTGACGGGCAACCTGTTGTTGGTTCCACGCTTCGGGTTCAACGCGTCCGGCTTCGTGTGGGCGACGACGATCGTGCTGGCGTCGGGGCTTCCCGCGTGGCAGTCCCACCGCTTCCTGGGCATCGTCGCCAACGGACCCGGGTCCAGACGGGTCGCGGCGGCAGCGCTGGGAACGGTCGGGACGGCCTGTCTGGCGTCACGGCTGGTGATCGGACCATCCTGGTGTGGACTCCTGGTGGGTGGGGTTGGCGGAGCCATCCCGTACACTTTGTTGGTCTGGAGGATGCGCGAAGAGCTGGAGCTCCCAGCGCTAATCCAGGGTTTCGCCCGCCGCAAGACGACCTTGGAGCCGTCGTGAGAGTGGCCTGCTTCCCCGAAGGACAACAATGAACGAGTTCGAATCCGGGTTCCGCCTGTCGGACCTCGTCGGTGTGATCCGGCGGCGGCTTCCCCTGATCGTCATCTTCGTGATCGCCGGTGCCGTGGCCGCCTCGGCGTTCCTCGTCTCCCAGACGACGGAGTTCCAGGCGACGACGACGATGGTCGTCCAGCCGATCACGTCGTCGCTGAACCTCGATCCTGCCACGACACCTCGGACCGGTGGGCAGTTGATCCCCACCTTCGGTGAGTTCGTGAAGTCGGATCTGGTGGCCACAGAGGTCAAGAAGCAGCTGAAGCTGACCCAGCCGATCGACACGATCCTGAGGAAGGTGGACGTTGGCACCACCGAGGGATCCATGCGGGTCGATGTCACTTATACGGCCCAGGACCAGAGAAAGGCGAAGGAAGGGGCTGACGCGTTCGCCGCGGTCTACCTCCAGCAGCGACAGGCTCGGGCAGACGAGGCCATCAAGGTGACACGCGAGCGCCTCGATGCCGAGCGGAAGGTCGCCCAGGAGGCGCTGAACACCGCCTGGTTCACTCTCGGTTCGGCCGGCGACGGCAACACCGGCCAGGCAGCGACGGCGCGGGCTCAGGTGGACGCGGCGTCGGCCAAGGTAGAGGACCTGAACCGGCAGTTGAACTCCTTGCTCGTCATCGACACCACACCCGGCCACATCACCCGCGCTGCGGAAGTCCCCGAGGACGCGGCGGGGGTTCCCACCGCCGTCATCGTTGCCGGCATCGTCGCGGCGATAGCGCTGATGGGCCTCGCTCTGGCACTCGTGTGGGACCGCCTCGACCCCCGGGTCACGAGCGAGGCGGACATAGAACGCATCTCGCCGGACACCTCAGTGGACATCCTTCCGCTGGGCAGCACGCAGGAGGCCCGCCGCGGATCTCCCCGCGCAGCGGCGCTCAACCGCCTCGTGTTCCGCCTGGCAACACCGGGTGCCTCCGAGACCCCTCGCGCGATCCTGCTGGCGGGAACCGGCGACCGACCGCCCACCGAGCTCGCGGCGGAGATCAACAAGGCCTTCAGCGATGCGGGGGCGCGCGCGTTCCTGGTCTCGACCGTCCCCACGACGGCGAAGGGCAGGGGTGCGACGAAGTTGGCCGTCCAGTCGCTGAGGTCTGTGCTCGACGGCAAGGTCGAGCTCGGCGATGTCGTGGGCAACGGACACGGTCCGGTCGTGTTGTCGCCGGAGGATTCGGCAGACGCGGACGCGACGATCAACCCCAAGTCCATCGAGCAGCTGATGTCCAAGGCGCGCGGTGCCGGCTTCCATGTGGTTCTCTTCGCCGGCCCCACACCAGCGCGCCATTCCCGCACCCTGGGTGTTGCCCGTGAGATGGCCTCGGTCGTGATCGCTGCCGATTCACGTTCGACCCGAGCAGGGGTGCGTGATGCGGTGGCGGCAATGGTCGACGCGGATCACGCTCCTTCCGACGTCGTGGTCTCCTGACGGATAGCTCCTGTCACAGAGGAGTGCTCCACCGATGACATCACAGATCGAGACATCACAACTCGACGGGTCGCGTACGATTTGCCGGCGTGGGATTCGGATCCCGGGTCTGCGGTCGCGCCGCGTGGCCCGTGGAGAGCGCTACAGCGTGATGTTCGTGTGCTCCTCCGGTGGTCACCTGGCGCAGGTGATGAAGCTTCGGCCGTGGTGGGACGAACACGATCGGGTCTTCGTCACCTTCGACAAGCCCGATGCCGTCAGCCAGCTCGAGGACGAGCGGGTGGTGTTCGGCCATCACCCGACCACGCGCAACATCCCGAACCTGTTGCGGAACCTTTGGCTCGCGGTGCGGATCCTCCGCAGGGAGCGGCCCGACGTGATCTTCTCGAACGGCGCGGGACTCGGGGTCCCCTTCATCTGGCTCGGCCACCTCCTTGGTGCGCGCACGGTGTTCTTCGAGGTCTACGACCGGATCGCGACCCCTACCATGACCGCCCGACTCGTGGCTCCGGTGACCGATCTGTTCCTGGTGCAGTGGCCCGAACAGCTCACCTTCGATCGCCACGCCGTCTTGGCCGGTCCGGTGTACTGAAATGGGCGGGGTGCGGGTCTTCGTCACGGTCGGAACCGACCATCACATCTTCACGCGACTCCTTGACTGGATCGGCAAGTGGGCGGTTCAGCACCCCGATGCGACCGTCGTCGTGCAACACGGCACAGGTCCGCTGCCGACGGGATGCGAAGGGCGTGAGTTCCTGACGATGGAGGAGATGCGCGAGCAGATCTCAGGTGCCGATGCGGTCGTGTGCTCGTCCGGTCCCGGCGCGGTGATGGATGCCAGGGAGCTGGGACGGCTCCCCATCGCGGTGCCACGCCTGGCGCGCTTCGGCGAACACGTCGACGACCACCAGGTCACCTTTGCCCAGCACCTCGACCGCCACGGCATCGCTCGCTCCGCGCACGATGCCGGTCAACTCGCAGCGCTGCTCGACGAGGTGAGTGAGAATCCAGAGCGGTTCCGCATCGATCCGACATCCGCGACGGAACCCAGCGGCATCCGCGGCGTCGGCGACCTCGTCGATGAGCTCGTCTGGCGGACATGACCGCCACGCTTCGCCCCCGTTCGCTTCGCTTGGAGCTGGCCTCCCAACGTCGTCGCGCCCACGGTCGTGCTCGGGCGATAAGGGCGATGCAGCGGCGGCGTGCCTGGCACTACGGATGGCCCATCGGCGTGCTGAGCATCGGGATGCCGGTGTTGTTCCTGCTCGGGCTACAAGGGCTCGCGTGGGTGCTGCCCTGTGTCGGCTTCGGTGTCGCCATCGTCGCCAGACCCGAGATGCGACTCCCCACGGGGGCCGGGTGGTTGCTGCTGTTGGTGGGGTGGACCCTCCTGGGTGGGATCCAGCTGCGTGGCGCCGGCACCGTCATGCTGTTCCTGTACCGCTGGTCGTTGTGGGCGGGGGCGTTTGCATGCCTGATGTGGCTGGCCAACGTGCCCGAGCGCCTGCTGCCCAGCGAGCGGGTCGAAGCCTGGTTGGCGGCGCTGTGGATCACCATGATGGTGCTGGGAACCGTCGCTGTGTTCGCACCCCTCGACATCGCGTCGCCGACCCAGTACCTGTTGGGCTCGATCGGTCGGGTCCCCTTCGTCGATGACATCTCCAGGTGGAGGATGGCCGAGGTGCAGCGCGTCGGGAGCTTCTTGTTGCCCCGACCCAGCGCACCGTTCGCGCGCACAAACGGATGGGGGGCGGCAACCGGGCTGCTCATGCCGTTCTTCATAAAGGTCTGGCTCGTTAAGGCATCGGGTCGTCGGCGAATCATCGGCATCGGCATCCTGGCGCTGGGGCTGCTCCCGATGGCGTTCTCGGTGAACCGCGGGATGCTCGTGAGCGTGGCGGTCGCGCTCGGATACCTGGGCGTGCGGCGATCGCTGCGAGGCAACGTGCGGGCGCTGGTGACGGTGCTCGTGGGTGCGGCCGTCGTCGGGGTGATCCTCGTGGCCACACCCGCCGCGGTCGTGATCCAGGATCGTCTCACCAAGGTGGAGGACTCCAACGACACCCGCGGCGACATATACAGGTTGGCGTTCGAGCGTTCCTTCGACTCGCCCTTCATCGGCCACGGCGCACCTCGCCGCATTCCCAACAGCCCGCTGCCGCCGATCGGCACCCACGGGCTCATCTGGTATCTGATGTTCGTGCACGGATGGCCGGCGCTGATCTTCTTCCTGATGTGGCTCGGCGGCGAAGTCGTCCGCTCGGCGCGGATTCGAGCGCCCGACGACTGGTGGGCCCATCTGAGCCTGGTGATCGCAGGGATCCAGATCGTCTTCTACGGGCTGCTCCCTCAGATAATCCTCATCGGCATCGCCGCGGGTCTCGCGAGGCGCAACGTTGCACGATCTCAGTCGGCGCTCAGTGGTGCCGACATAGATCAGGTCCAACAGGAGGCCGCTCCCGCATGACCATGACCACGACCACTAGACCAACAGAGACGCGCTCAACAGTCGAACGTGTTCGTCGGTCCTCGGCCGGGGTGGCCGTGACGGATGCCGCCAAGTTCGTGTTGCGCAGGATCGGGATGGCCACGGCCTCGACGCGTCCAGGCCCCGAGTTGCTGATCGTCGGGGCGAAGCGGGGTGGGACCACCTCACTGTGGCGCTATCTGATCGAACATCCGGGGGTTCTGCCCACCTTCCCCCGGGCGGAGAAGATCAAGGGCACCTATTTCTTCGACGAGAACTTCGCGAAGGGCGAGCAGTGGTATCTGTCGCACTTCCCGACGCTGCGGCGCCGACGTGAGCTCGAGCGTCAGCTGGGTTACGCGCCGGTGACCATGGAGGCCAGCCCCTACTACCTGTTCCATCCGCTTGCGCCGCAGCGTGCGCGCGATCTGCTGCCCGACACGCAGGTGGTGGCAGTGCTCCGCAACCCGATCGAGCGGGCCTTCTCGCACTGGAAGGAGCGGCGCAACCACACCGAGGACCTTCCCTTCAGCGACGCGCTCGAGTTGGAGGAGGAGCGGACGGCAGGCGAGGAGGCGAGGATCCTCGCCGACCCCGGCTATGTCTCGTTCCCGCATCGTCACCAGACCTACGTGGCCCAGGGCTGTTATGCCCCGATGCTCGAGCGTTGGTACGCGGCGTTTCCACGGGATCAGGTCACCGTGCTCGCAGCGGAGGAGTTCTACGCGAATCCTCAGGCGCTGCTCGACGACCTCTGCGACAAGGTCGGCATCCCGCGGCGCCGGCTCGAGTCGGTCGAGCCGTTCAACTCCGAGCCATCCGCTGACATGGACCCATCCGTGCGGGCGCAGCTCGCCGAGCGGATGGCGCCGGAGATCGCAGCAGTGGAAAGCATCCTGGGCCGACCCATGCCCTGGTCCTGATCAGCCCGGCTCGTACACCTTCACCCAGTCGACCGCCATCGCTGTGGGAAAGCGCGTCCCGGCTGGAGGGGTGCCGGGCCACTTGCCGCCGACTGCGACGTTGAGGATCAGGTACATCGGGTTCAGTTCGTCGAACGGTTTGGGGTACTCCACAGACCCCGCGACTGCGTTGACTCCTCGGCTCGCCCACTGACGAGGCGCCGTGTCGCCCAGTTCGTAGTAGCCGATGTTGTCGACGAACCAGGCGATTCGACCGGGGCTCCACTCGAGTCGGTAGGTGTGGAACTCCTCGTCCAGGCCGGGTTCGCCCACTGCGTACTGGCCCCCGTAGCGGGAGCAACCCCATCCGCAGTCGGGGTAGTGCCAGTGCACCGTGCCGTGGGCGACGTCCGGCTTGGTGGTGTTGACCTCGAGGATGTCGATCTCGCCGGACTTGCCATCGGGGCCGTACACCCGCTCCACGGGAAGCATCCACAGGGCAGGGAGAAGGCCGGCGCCCGAGGGCATCTTCGCTCGAATCTCCACGGCGCCCTGTCGGACGGCGATGTTGCCGCGGATCATTCCCGACGTGAAGGGTTGGTCCTGTTGGGGACAACGGACGGTTTCGCGCCGGGCTTCGAGGATGAGTTGCCCGTCGCCGAGCCGCACGTTGTTCGGGGTGTAGCACTGCAACTCGTCGTTTCCGTGACCGAATCGCGAGTTCTCGACGCGCCACTTCTGCGGGTCAAGGGCTGGTCCGTCGAAGTCGTCGGACCAGGCGAGGCGCCACTCGGTTGAGGCACGCTGAACATCGGGAATCGTGGTGGTCACCGCGGTGACCTTCTCGTCGCTGCCGCGCTCCACCCATCGTGCTGCCGCGACCACCAACACGATCGCCAACGCCAGCATCGCGAGAGTCCGCGGTAGTGGAGGGGTGTGCACGGGCTAACCGCCTGGAGGGGAACTCTGGGCGACAGTCGGGAGTCGCGCGAAACGTCAATCGTACCGGTGTGTCGGGCCAGTTCAGACGACCCGCCACGCGACAGTGGCCGCAGCATGCTGCGGCCACTGTCGTCGTTTTTCCCGAAGGTCAGGCGGCTGTGTAGCGCACGTAGTCGACCTCGTAGGTGGCGGGGAAGCTTGCCCTCATGATGCCGTCGGTGCGGCAACCGTTGGGCGGGGTTCCACCCTGAGCACAGCGGTTCAGCTCGGCGAGGTAGCCCAGTGGATCGTCGGGGTCACCGGTCCAGTTGCCTCCCACCGCGAGATTCACCGCGATGTCCCATGTGGCGTTCTGGTCGGCCGAGGTCCAACGATGCTGAGTGTCGACATAGGAGTGGTACGCCTGGCCGTCCATCGAGAACGTGAACTTCACGCCGGCCGGGTCGGGGAGGATGTCGACCGCCCATATGTGCCATCCCGGTGTTGCGGTCGGCGCCTCGAATGCGATCGCCCTCTTGGAGAGGTTGGAGCGGCCGTCGAGGTGGAGCGTGGCCTTGGTCTCTCCGGGGTCGCTCGCATGGAAGTACTCCATGATGTCGACCTCGGCGACGCCGGCACCGTTGCGATGACGGAGCCAGAACGCGGGCCACAGACCGAAGCCGTGGGGCAGCCTGGCGCGCATCTCGAAATGACCGTACCGAGCGAAGTACTTCCCGGTCTCACGGGTACCGATGAAGCCCGAGGTGAACTTCCGCACCGAACCCTTTGGGCAGGTGATGTTCTCGCGGCGGGCTGTGATCTTCAGAGTGCCCCCCGAGATGGCCACGTTGTTCGGTGTGAGACACGCCATCTCGTTGTTCCCGTCACCGTAGGTGTTGAAGTACGGGGTCCAGACCGAGGTATCCAGCGTGGAGCCGTCGAACTCGTCTGACCACGTGAGGTTCGCGGGCTTGGGCGGCGATACGACCGACCCGCCGCCTTGGGCCGACCCACCACCTGCGGGAGGGGCTGCCGGCCGTCCCGCGACTGGGACCGAGGGGTTGCGGCCGCTGCCGGTGGGTGTTGCGGTCTGTGCGATCAGCCGCTTCCACTGTGCGTCGAGCTTGGCCTGCCAGTCCTTGATGGCCTTCTCCTGAGCCGACCGATCCGAAGGACTGCACGCGGCAGCCGTTATCAGGAGAACGGCGAGAAGGCCGGTAATCCCTCGTGTCATTGTTGAGCGGTTGGTACGCATTGTGGGTTCCTCCCCGGCCAGGAGCTGGGTATCGCTAGCTCCGGTCGGCCCTTGCTTGTGGATGTTGACAATCCGAATGACGCAAGAACCCGTCGAAACCGAGGTCGCTCCGCCCGTCGCCATGTGACCCCGTCAAGTCGTCCGCCAGCCGGCTGTCGCCGTCGGGTGGGCATCCTAGTACCTCATTACGATCGGATTGCAAGGCGTCATTCATCTGTCGCATCACCAGTCGGATCGAGGCTGGCAGAGTTGAGGCCTCAGGTGGTGGATATCCGCGGGTCTTCACGGCGAACCACGCTCCCGATCCGCGCGATGAGAACCGCGATGCGTGACATGTCAGCCCCCAATATCGTCACGAGACCGTAATCTTCACGTCGCCAAGATGGGCCAAAGGTCATATTGCGGGGGGCAAAGATCCCGTGTTCCACTGGTGGTGCACAATTCCATACGACGGAGGTCGGGCATGCATGACACAACGGGGTGTCGTCACTGCCAAGGGCTGGTCGCCGGCACGGCGTACCGCTGCCATCACTGCAGACGCTGGTTGCGACGCACCAGCTATGAGGTGACCAACACGAACCGTCGCTGAGCGAGACCCATTCGGTCACTTCGTCAATCGAGGTGACCGGGTCGATGCGGTACCCGTAGATTTCGCGCGTGGCAGACCAACAGCGCTTCGCAGAGGACGCGATGCCGTTCATGGACGCGCTCTACACGGCCGCCGTACGGATGACGCACAACAGTGCGGATGCCGAGGATCTCGTTCAGGAGACCTATCTCCGCGCGTATCGCGGCTACCCGCGATTCGAGGCGGGGACCAATCTGCGCGCCTGGTTGTACCGCATCCTCACAAACACCTACATCAACGCCTACCGCTCCAAGCAGCGGCGCCCTGCCGAGACCGACCTGGGTGAGGTGGAGAACCTCTACCTGTACCGGCGCCTGGGCGGATTGGAGGCATCCGAGCGTGGCCGCAGTGCCGAGGACGAGTTGATGGACCTCGTGACCGACGAAGAGGTCAAGGCCGCTCTCGACGCGCTACCCGAGCAGTTCCGGGTCGCGGTGCTGTTGGCGGATGTCGAGGGGTTCTCCTACAGGGAGATGTCCGAGATCCTCGATGTCCCGATCGGTACCGTGATGAGTCGACTGCACCGGGGAAGAAAGGGCCTGCAACGCCTGTTGGGGGAGTTCGCGGCGAACCGAGGGCTGGTGGCCGCCGATGATCAAGTGAACGCTGAACCATGACCGACCACGACTGTTCCGACGTGCTTGCAGAGTTGAACCTCTACCTGGACCGGGAGATGGGCGAAATCGATTTGGCACGCGTGGAAATGCACCTCAGGCGCTGCTCACCGTGTCTGGAGGCCTTCGATTTCGAGGCGGAGCTCCGCCGCGTCGTCGCACGCGGATGCCGCGAGCGAGCGTCGGAGGAGCTGCGGGCCCGGATACTCGAAGCACTCGAAGCCTGCGCGGGGGAGGTGGAGCGGGATGAGGATGTTGCGTCGCCGGAGTAGACACCCCGGCCCGAACGGCTCCTACACTGGCGCCGATGCTCGCCAAGGTCGATCACGTGTGGCACTTCTGGCTTGCGGTGCCGTTGACAGGATTGGTGGTGGCTGCCGTGCTGGGAACCATCGCCCTCTACTTCTTCAAGGTCACGCGGACCCGATACCCCCAGCGGTGAGCTGAGTGAGCGGCGCGATCGACTGGAAGGTCGCAGAACGCGTCGCGTCGCTCATCGCGGGTGACGAGCCGTTCGCGAACTCGTACCACTATCAGTCGTTGGCGCCGGACTTCGAAGAGCTGACGGCTCAGGCCCAGGAACTGGTGGAGGAGCACCTCGGCTGGGGGAGTCTCCGAGGCGATGCCAGGTCGCGGGTTGCGTCCCGGCGCGATTGGATCCAGGCCAACATCGTCTCGTTCCAGCGCATGCTGCGACCCCTCACCGCGAAGATCGAGGACAAGCTCGCGGCCGGTGTGTTGTCTCCGATAACCGGTCGGCTCGCAGGGGCCGAGATGGGCGCGGTGCTGGGGTGGATGGCCACCCGGGTTCTGGGCCAGTACGACATGCTCATCCTCGAAGAGGAGAGCGACGACGATCAGGACATCGTCTACTACGTGGGACCGAACATCCTGTCCCTGGAGAAGCGCTTCGGCTTCCCGCCCCGGGAGTTCCGTCTTTGGATCGCACTGCACGAGGTAACCCACCGCACGCAGTTCACCGGCGTGTCCTGGCTGCGGGAGTACTTCCTCGATCAGGTCAACGGGATGCTCGGCAACGTCGATCCCGATCCCGCGCAGTTCTTCCGCGCCATCGGACGGGTGGCCGAGGCACTGCGAACCGGCCGCAGCCCCCTCGCTGACGGTGGGGTGGTCACGCTCTTCGCAACGCCCGAGCAGCGGGCGACGATGGAACGGATAGGTGGCCTGATGAGCCTGCTCGAAGGTCACGGAGACGTGACCATGGACCGTGCGGGTGGTGCGGCGTTGCCTTCGGCCGAGCGATTTGGACGTGTGCTGCGTGAGCGACGCCGGCAGCAGTCCGGACCAGCCAGGATTCTTCAACGGCTGATCGGCCTGGAGGCGAAGCTGGCACAGTACGAGCAGGGTGAGCGCTTCATCGAGACCGTGGAGCGCGAAGGCGGCGCGGGATATCTCAACCGTGCCTTCGAGTCGGCGGAGCAACTCCCCACGCTTGCGGAGATCCGTGACCCGTCGTTGTGGATGGCGCGGGTTGAGCCGCGCTGGGTCGCCGCAGGGTCGTGACCGTCGAGCGGTCCTCCCTGCTCGATCGATGCACCTTTCCACCAGCGGGCACCCCGGTCCGTTGCGGCGTGTCGGGAGGAGCGGATTCCTCTGCGCTTCTGATCCTGGCGGTTGCGGCCGGCTGTGAGGTGACCGCGGTCCACGTGGATCACGGACTGCGGCCCGGTTCGGACAGGGAGTCGGAGGTAGTGGCAAGGACAGCGGCCCGATTCGGCGCAGGTTTCGAAGCCCATCGCGTGAAGGTGGAACCGGGGCCGAATCTCGAAGCGAGAGCCCGCGTGGCGCGCGCGGGGGTGCTCGGTCATGGAGCCCTCGTCGGCCACACCGCAGACGACCAGGCCGAGACTCTTCTGTTGGCGTTGCTGCGCGGTGCCGGACCGGCAGGTCTCGCGGGTGCCGACCCATCGTGTCGGCCGATCCTGGCTCTGCGACGAGCCGAGACCCATGAGCTCTGTCGTGCCGAAGGGATCGAGGTGGTCGACGACCCGTCGAACCGCGATCCGGCGTTCCGTCGAAACCGGATACGACACGAACTGCTTCCTCTGCTCGACGACATCGCAGAGCGCGATGTAGCGGGAGTCCTCGCGAGGTCCGCCGCGCTGTTCGGCGAGGTGGCGGGGGTGCTCGACGAGTTGGCGTCGGCCGTCGATCCACGATGTGCTGCCGAACTCGCGATTGCTCCACGGCCTGTGGCCGCGCACGCGATCCGCACCTGGGTCATGTCCGAGACCGGCACCTCGCATCCCCCGGACTCCGCCGTCATCGACCGCGTGCTGGCTGTCGCCACCGGGCGGCACCGGGCCTGTGAGCTACCAGGCGGATGGCGGCTCTCGCGACACCAGGGTCGGCTCCGCCTCCATGTCCCCGGTAGCGTGAGCGGGTGATGAGTTCCTTCCGCGCCGGCGACGGCGGGATCGGCAAGATCCTCGTGACGCGTGAACAACTCGAAGCCCGTGTCGTGGAGCTGGGAACGACGATCACCGCCGACTACTCCGGGCGTGCCCCCTTGCTGGTCTGCATCCTCCGAGGGGCGTATGTCTTTCTCACCGACCTTGCCCGAGCCATCGACCTACCCGTCGAGATCGACTTCATGGCCGTCTCGTCCTACGGGAGCTCATCTCGCACTTCGGGCACCGTGCGGCTGGTGAAGGACCTGGACCAGGACATCGAAGGCCGTGATGTCATCCTCGTCGAGGACATCATCGATACGGGGCTCACGTTGCGGTACCTGCGTCGCAGCCTCGAGGCGCGCCGACCTGCCAGCCTCGAAGTGGCAACGCTGCTGGCACGCGACACAGCGGACGTGGAGAGGCTCCGCGTGAAGTACGTGGGGTTCGAGATCGGATCCGACTTCGTCATCGGCTACGGACTCGATCTCGACCAGCGCTACCGCAACCTGGCCATGATCGCCTGCTACGACCCGGCGGGGGATCCGTTCACGTCGGCGCAGTGAGGAAGGTCCCCCGAAGTAGATGGGCGATCTTCGCCCTGGCGATCCTGATCGCAACCCTGCTGTTCATCGCGTTGAACTCCGGCGAGGATCGCGAGACGCTGCGGTTGGATCAGTTCCTTTCGGCGATAGACGACGGCGACATCCGAACCGCAGTCCTGATGAACAAGGCAAGTGCCGTGGAGGGCGAGACGATCGCCGGCCGCCGTTACCGAGTCGAGTTCCCAGCCGAGTACGCGGACGAGCTGACCGAGCGGTTGTTGGCCGCCGATGTCGGCACCTCCAGCGACACCCAGGCCACGAGCCTCCTCGAGGTGTTCCTCACAGACCTGCTGCCCACCCTCATCGTCGTCGGCGTGTTCCTCTGGTTCATGTTGCAGATGCAAGGGGGAGGTCGGGCCAATCGATTCGGTAAGGCGCGTGCTCGAAAGCGAGGGCGCGACCGTGGCGATGTGACCTTCGAGGACGTCGCGGGCGCGGATGAGGCGGTGGCGGAGCTTCAGGAGATCAAGGACTTCCTCTCCGATCCGGACCGCTTCCGGCGCCTGGGGGCCAAGATCCCCAAGGGCGTCCTTCTCTACGGCCCGCCCGGAACCGGCAAGACCTTGCTGGCTCGTGCTGTGGCGGGCGAGGCGGGCGTCCCCTTCCTCACGATCTCGGGGTCGGACTTCGTGGAGATGTTCGTCGGTGTCGGAGCGGCCCGAGTTCGTGACCTGTTCAAGCAGGCCAAAGACGAGGCTCCAGCGATCGTCTTCGTCGATGAGATAGATGCCGTAGGGAGGCATCGTGGAACAGGCGTCGGCGGCGGCCACGACGAACGGGAGCAGACGCTGAACCAGTTGCTCGTGGAGCTCGACGGCTTCGACGAGCGAGATGACGTGATCCTCATGGCGGCCACGAACCGTCCCGACATCCTCGACGCGGCGTTGCTGCGGCCCGGACGTTTCGACCGCCACATAGCCGTCGATGCACCCGACCGCACCGGCCGCCAGGCGATCCTGGAGGTGCACTCGCGGAACAAGCCGCTGGAATCGACGGTGTCGCTATCGGTGCTGGCGCGTCGCACGCCGGGATTCACCGGCGCCGACCTCGCGAACATCGTCAACGAGGCAGCGCTGCTGGCGGGCCGTCAGCACCGGGAGTCGATAACGATGGGCGACATGTCCGAGGCGGTCGATCGGGTGATGGCAGGGCCGGAACGCCGCAGCCGGGTGATGTCGGAGCACGAGAAGTCGGTGACCGCCCATCACGAGGCCGGCCACGCTCTGGTTGGTCACCTGCTGCCTGCCGCCGATCCGGTGCACAAGGTGTCGATCGTGGCGAGAGGACGAGCACTGGGCTGGACCCTGTCGTTGCCGACTGAGGACCGCTACACGCACACCGCAGACGAGCTACGGGCGCGGCTGGCCGTCTACATGGGAGGGCTTTCGGCCGAGGAACTGGTCTTCGGGCAACAGAGCACCGGCGCCGCGGATGACATAGATGGTGCCACCAAGCTCGCCAGAGCGATGGTGACCGAGTTCGGGATGAGCGACCGGCTGGGCCCACAGCGTCTGTCGGTCACCGAAGCCGATCCGATGGCCGGGCGTGAGCGGCGCACCGGCCCGCAGTCCACCGAAGTCGCCTCGATCGTCGATTCGGAGGTCAAGCGCCTACTGGACGAGGCACACGAAACGGCAAGGGCGCTCATCGAGGGGAATCGGGAGTCGCTCGAAAGGCTCGCCGCTCGCCTGATCGACGTGGAGACGATCGACGAGGACGAGCTCGGTGAGATTCTCCGCCACAAGCCCTGAGGAGTTGCGTGGATCCCGCTGACGCACGACCAACAGACCTGAACACTGCCGACCCGCTCGCCGAGGGAGGCGGGTCGGTGGATCTGGCCCGTATCGAGGCTGCTGTACGCGAGGTGTTGCTGGCCATCGGGGAGGATCCGGATCGCGATGGCCTTCGTGACACCCCAGCGCGGGTGGCTCGGCTGTTCGCGGAGACCTGCTCGGGCATACATGTCGATCCTCGTGTCCACCTGAAGATCACCTTCGACGAACAGCACGACGAGATGATCATGGTGCGGGACATTCCGATGTACTCGCAGTGCGAGCACCACCTGATCCCCTTCATCGGTGTCGCGCACGTCGCCTACATCCCGAATGAGGACGGCCGCATCACGGGGTTGTCGAAGTTGGCCCGGCTCGTCGATGGATATGCCCGCAGGCCCCAGGTGCAGGAGCGGTTGACCACACAGGTGGCCGACGCTCTCGATGACGTATTGTCACCGCGAGGGGTGCTGGTGGTGATCGAGGCGGAACATCTGTGCATGTCGATGCGTGGAGTGCGCAAACCAGGCGCATCCACGGTGACTTCCGCGGTCCGAGGCCTGTTCAGGACCGATCCGGCCGCCCGGGCGGAGGCGATGCGGTTGATCGGAGGGAAGTGATGGCTGGGCCGGGGGGTTCGGGATCGGTGGGTGAGGCCGGCCGGTTCGTGAGCAAGGCACCCAAGTTGGGCTACGCGGGGCCCTTTGACGGGATGCGAGGCGGCGGGTTGGTGGCGGTACTGGTCGCCCACGCGGCGTATTTCGACTTCGCGTCCTTCGCCATCGCCGTGGACATGTTCTTCGTGATCAGCGGATTCCTCATCACCACGCTGATCCTCGAAGAAGACCGCAGTACGGGCCGACTGGATTTCCGGAAGTTCTACACGCGGCGTGCGTTGCGTCTGTTCCCGGTGCTCTATCTCGTCTTGGCCCTCACCCTGCTCGGCGCGCTGGTGATAGGGAACAAGGCCGACCCCGCCGACGAGAAGATCAAAGGCGTGGAGGAGGTCGGCCTCGTCGACAAGACCCTCAACGATGTCGCCTCGGCGGGCCTGTACATGTACCACGTGGTTCACCCCGTCCATCACGAGATGGTTGCCGGTCGAGCACCTGAGCTCCCGGAAGGGTCATCGTTGGGGGCGCCTGAACACCGCCCCCTCATCCAGCTGTGGTCGTTGTCGGTCGAGGAGCACTTCTATCTCGTCGCGGCCGTCCTGACCGTCTTCGTTGTTCGACGGCGCCTGGCGACACCCCTGATCGTCCTGTTCGTCGTGTTGTGGGCGGCCATCGGTGTCTCCAGGGCCCTTGGCCATGTTGGGTTCAGGGAGATGTGGTACCAGCGACCCGACGCGCTCCTGTTGGGTGTGGCGCTCGCGTTCCTCAACGCCATGTCGCCTCCGGAGTGGTCGACCCGTGCCACGAGACGGCTCCTGCACGCCGGGTATGTGGCTTGGGTGGTGGTAGCAGCCACCGTGTTCGTCGGCACCGGGTTCGCTCGCAAGTTGGGGATCTTCGTGCCGTTCCTTCCTCCCAACGGGGAGTACCTCCACGAGGGGCTCTATTGGGGACGTTTCGGGTTCAGCATCTCGAGCGCGTGCTTCGCGGTGATCGTGTGGTCGCTGGTCCGCGTTCCCGACCAACCCATCGCGCGGTGGCTCTCGGCGGGATGGCTGCGGGCGTTGGGTCGCCGTAGCTACGTGCTCTACATCGTGCACGTCCCGTTGGCGGTCCTGATCGACATCGGGTTCCGGGATTCGCTGAGCGAAGGTGCCCGCCTGTTGCTCTACGTGCCGCTGTTCGTCGTCATCTCGGAGCTGATCCACCGGGGTGTCGAGCAGCCGGTGCTGAGGATGAAGCACCGCTTCGCGCAGAAGGAAGCCTCTGGCGTCCCAGTTCAGTGACGCTCAGCAGGTGTCCTGGCCGACGAGCTTCGCGGCGAAGTCGATGTCGCTGTCGCGGCAGGCATCGACGAGGGGGAACCTGCGCCAACCGTTGGCGGAGATGGCATCGTCAACTCGATCGCTGGGTGTCATGTATATGACCGGCCAGTAGCTGTCGTGGTCGAGGGGGATCTCGATGACGGAGGTCCCCCTCGGGAGGTCTCCGAGGTCGACGACGGGAAAGATCGAGATCAACTCACCGGTGCGGTACTCAGTGCGGCCGGGCCAGGTGGTCTTGAGCTGCACCCGATCATTCGCCTCCTGCTCCGCGTGGTCGGCGTCGGCGATTGACTGGAAGATCTGAGGTTCACCGATCACCAGGTTGGCGCTGCGTTCCTTCAGGTAGTCGATCGACGCCATCCGAACGTGCCCCGGGTAGTAGATGGGGCTGAGCAGGCCCTCCTTGGCGACGACCGGGTCGGCCAACCCCAACATGTCGAGCGCGGGCAGCTCGGAGTAGTACGGGATCACCCCGAGAGGTATGACTGCGATGAGTGGCTGGTCCTTGCGGGTGACACCACCTGGAAATGCTGCTCCGAGGATCTCGCCCATCTGTCGCCACGACCCTGTGTAGTTCGCCGGCCAGTGGCTGAGTTGCTTGAAGGTGAACACGGGGAAAGCCCACCGATCGATCACCGAGTGGCTGAGCGAGAACACCCCCAACACACCGACCAGCACCACCTGACGCCAAGTGCTCGTGAAGCGGTCGATCAGATGGGCGGCGGCCAGGGCGAGGAACGGGAGGATCGGCACCATGAAGCGGAACTCCATGAAGTCGGCCCCCACGTAGACGATGTAGAGGCACCACACACCCACGACGATCGCCGCGGGAACCGTGCCGGGGATGGCGAACAGCGAGCGACGATGGCGCCGCCACCGCCCGATAAGCAGGAACGCTCCGTACCAGAGGGCGAACCCGGCGAGGTAGAACAGGCCGTACGCGTACGGCTGCCAAAGGGACGCTCCGGTCTTGGCTGTGAGCGTGTTCGGTAGCAGCGATCCGTAGAAGTCGATCTTCCACGCCAGCCAGGGAACAACCAGGGCCAGAACCGGGACGCCCATCTGAAGCGCGCCTCGCACGGCTGTGGAGAGTCGTCGGGCACCGTCGCCTTCAGGGAGCGGACCGGAGTTGGGATCGTCGGCCGAGACGGCGCGCCACTCCCACAACAGGCTGATGAGGAACCAGGCGGCCACGAGGACGGTGGTGTCGAGTCGAACCAACAACGCCACACCGCCGAGGAACCCCGCGAGGACTCGGCGAGCGGAAAGACCCAGGCGCGGATGGTCGAGGCCCGGCATCAGCAGGAAGCCCACCGCCGTCGCCAGGAGGGTTTGCAGCATCGTCTCCATGCCGCTGGTGGCGTACCCGAGGAAGCTCAGGTTCCCCAGCAGCACCAACACGGCAAAGGTGGCCAGAGTCAGGTCTCCAAGCATCGCTCGGAACAGTCGCAACACCACAGCGATGGTGACCACGAAGATGGCAAGGCCCACCAGCTCTCCGAATCGGGGCGTGTTCCAGTCGAGTCTCTCGGGGACGGCGTGAAGTGCGGTCCACAGGAAGTTCGTGTAGCCCTCGACGCGTTCACCCGGGTTCAGCACAAGCCCGTGACCGTTGGCCAGGTTCTGCGCGTAGCGGTAGGTGATGAAGGCGTCGTCTTGGATGAAGCGGAAGTTCCAACCCAATCCCAGCGCCAACAGGTACACCGCTGCCTCCACCAGGCGGGGAGCCCGTTCGACCCATGGCCTGGCGAGATCGGTGAGCGTGCGAGCGGTGGCGCCCGTTCGCGTCCGGTCCGCGGTTGAGTGGTCCGCGGGTGGTGCCGACCCCCTGCTCGCGGCGTTCACCGGGGCGATGGTAGCTCCCGGCGGGCAACGGGGGCCGAGGTCCGGATTTGACGGTCCCCTGTACGCTGCCGGCGTGATCCGGCCCTCGATCATGGGTGTGCTCAACGTCACCCCCGACTCCTTCAGTGACGGCGGGCGCTTCAGCAGCGCCGCCGACGCCGTCGCGTGCGGCCGGCAGATGTTCAACGACGGTGCCGCGTTCGTCGACGTGGGTGGTGAGTCGACCCGCCCCGGTGCCGCCCCGGTGCCCCCTGACGAGGAGCTCCGACGGGTCCTTCCGGTGGTAGAGGCCCTTGTCGGCTGCGGTCCTGTCTCGATCGATACCCGTCACGAGGTAGTCGCCAGGGCTGCCGTGGCGGCGGGAGCGACCGTCATCAACGACGTCAGCTCGTCCCTGGGGGAGGTTGCGGCAGATCTGGGAGTCGGGTGGGTCGCCATGCACATGGCGGGCCTGCCGGCGACGATGCAGGATGCGCCGCAATACCAGGACGTGGTCTCCGAGGTGCTCGACTTCGTGCTGGAGAGGGCTGAAGCGGCGAGGTTGGCGGGCGTTGCCCGTGTCTGGATCGACCCGGGGTTCGGATTCGGCAAGACGGTTGACCACAACTTGACGTTGTTGGCCGCGCTCGATCGATTCGTGTCCACCGGCCTGCCGGTGCTGGTCGGGCTCAGCCGCAAGCAGACGATGGGCCAACTCACGTTGAGTAGCGACCGGCGGGTCAACCAGGCTGTCGAGAGCATCGAGCCTGCCGATCGTCTGGAGGCGTCGCTCGCAGCGGCGACCTGGGCGATGGAGATGGGCGTGTCGATGGTCCGTGCACACGATGTCCGAGCCCATGTCCATGCCGCTCGGGTGGTCGCGGGGTCGATACAGCAAAACGCCATGACCGGGGCCGCATAGGCCTACGAGAGGAAGAAGACGTCATGCCGCCGAAAGGCAAATGGGCACAGGGCATCAAGCCCCGGCATTTCAACTGGGTGATACAGGACCAACTCGCGGTGTGCGAGCGACCGGGTGGCTACGGAGCCAACCACCGTCGGGTGCGTCGTCAGGAGGAGATCATCTGGGTGCGCGAACAGGGTTTCGCGCCGGTGGTGAGCCTCATCCCGGCCCCACACAACCTTCACAACTACGACGAGCTGAACGTCACCTGGCGGCATTGGCCCTTCCCGGTGGCCGAGGACTACCCGCGGTATCTGACCGAGCACTTCACCGAGTTGCGTGAGCTGATGGCCTCGGGCCACAAGGTGTTGGTTCATCACGAGGAACTGGGTGACCGCACCGTGGGCCTGATGGCGGCGTATCTGGTGTGGGCCGGTCTGGTGGTGGAGGAGCCCAAGGCGGTGTTCCTCGTCGAACACATCACGTCTCGCCAACTCGGTCCGACGGGGCGCGAGCTGGTGTCGGTCGCGAGGAAGCTGTCGGGCTCGGCGGGCTGAACGTGGGTGATCGAATCGAGCTCCGCGGGCTGCGGGTGATGGCGATCTGTGGCGTGTTGGCCGAAGAGCGGTCGCGCCCCCAACCCTTCGCCTTCGACATCGATCTCGAATGCGACCTCGGGCCCGCCGGTCGCACCGACGACTTGGCCGACACGATCGACTACGCCGAGGTTTGCGATCGCATCGTCCGAGTCGCCGTCGAGGGCCGATACTCGCTGATGGAACGTCTCGCCGAGGTGGCAGCGGAATCAATCCTGGCGCTCGACGGTGTGGAAGGGGTTTCGGTTCTGCTCATGAAGCTGCGACCGCCCGTCGGCCACGACCTCTCCACGGCGGGTGTCCGCGTCAACCGGGGTGGCAGCTTTGCCGGCGAGGGGCCGTGACCCGGACCTTTCTGAGTCTCGGCTCCAATCTGGGAGATCGACGAGCGCTGCTGCGTGACGCGCTCGATTCGCTGCCGGACGTGGTAGGTGTCTCCTCGCTGTATGAAACCGATCCAGTGGGCGGCCCCCACCAGGGCGCCTACCTCAACCTCGTGGTGCAGCTCGAGACGTCGCTCACGCCCCATCAGCTGCTGGGTCTTTGCCACCGGATCGAAGCGGCGGCAAACCGGGCCAGGGGCGAGCGCTGGGGGCCACGCACACTCGACGTGGACATCATCTGGATGGATGGAGTGGAGCTCGACGGCGAGCAGCTCACGATTCCCCATCGCCGCTGGAAGGAGCGTCGTTTCGTGCTGACGCCGCTGCGCGAGCTGGCTCCGGATCTGGTGACGGCCCAAGACGTCGACCTGGCCGAGGGGCGCGTCTGGCCGGTGGAGCCACTCGAATGACGCCCTCCACTCCACCCCGTGTGCGGGTGGTCGGCAGGGGTCGCGCCGGGGGATCCTTCGCGGCAGCGCTCTCGGCGTTCGGCCGGCAGGTGGACCACGTCGCGGGTCACAGCGAGACCATCTCGGCGGAGGACGTGGATCTCGTGTTGCTGTGCGTTCCCGACTCGGTGGTTTCCCACGTTGCGGCGCGGGTGGTCGGCTCGACCGCCGCCGTCGTCGCGCACACGGCCGGCTCGCTGGGCATCGACGTGCTCGGTGACCATCCACGACGAGCCGTGCTGCACCCGCTCGCGTCACTGCCCGACCCTGAGGTGGGGGCCGCCCGCCTGCGGAGCGGCATCACCTTCGCGGTCTCCGGCGACCCCGTTGCGCGGGAGGTCGCCGAAGCACTCGGTGGGACGCCGATCGAGGTGGGTGACGCCCAAAGGGCGGCGTACCACGCGGCGGCCACCATCGCTTCGAACCATCTGGTGGCGTTGATGGATCAGGTCGATCGGGTTGCTGGGGAAGTGGGCCTGGGGGGGGAGATGTACCTGCCTCTGGTGCACCAGACGCTCGACAACGTCGAACGACTCGGCGCTCCCGCGGCCTTGACGGGTCCGGCCGCACGGGGCGACGTTGCGACCCTCGATCGACATCGGGCGTTGCTTTCGGACTCCGACGTGGCCGCGTACAACGCCATGGCAGAGCTGTGCAGAGCCCTGGCGGCGAGGCGATGACGGTGGAAGTGATCGGGAGGGTCTCGGTACTGCAAGACCGACTTGCTGCTGCACGCGGTGCCGGAGCGTCGGTGGGGCTGGTTCCCACAATGGGATATCTGCACGCGGGCCACGCGTCGCTCATCGCAGCAGCGGCCGCGGACACCGATCTGGTGGTGGTCACCAGCTTCGTCAACCCCCTCCAGTTCGCCGCCGGAGAGGACCTCGACAGCTACCCCAGCGATCCCGAGCGTGACGAATCGGTGGTCGCCTCCGCCGGTGGCCATGTCGTGTTCCGGCCCAGCCGAGACGAGATGTACCCGCGCCCGATGATCACGACGGTGTCTGTGGCCGAGCTGTCGAAGGTGATGGAGGGAGCCTCACGGCCCACGCACTTCGACGGTGTGACAACCGTGGTGACGAAGCTGTTCTCGATCGTGGGGCGCTGTCGCGCCTATTTCGGTGAGAAGGACTTCCAGCAACTCGCGATCGTCCGGCGGATGACCGCGGATCTGTCCCTTCCGGCCGACGTGGTGGGCTGCCCGACGGTGCGTGAGCACGATGGCTTGGCCTTGTCGAGCCGCAACGTGTACCTCGGCCCGGACGAACGGAAGGCGGCGCCGGTGCTGAATCGGGCGCTGCGAAGCGGTGCCGCGGCGATCGAGGCAGGCGAGAGCGACGCTGCGGTGGTCCGAGCCGGGATGCGTTCTGTGATCGAAGCGGAACCCCTGGCCCGTCTCGACTACGTCGAGGTGGCGGACCCCGAGACTCTGGCGCCGTTGGAGAACTGCGATTCGCGAGCGCGGCTGTTCGGAGCAGTTCGCTTCGGCCGGGCTCGGCTGATCGACAACGTTGCCGTCGGGGCCTCTTGGTGAGCGGAGTGGTTGCAGACTCAGAAGTACTCGACCTGTTGGTCGTCGGTTCGGGAGTAGCCGGGCTTTCGGCCGCGGTGCGGGCGGCGCGCACCCTCGGGCTCCGCACGGGTGTTCTATCGAAAGCCGAGCTGGACCAGGCCACCACCCGGTGGGCACAGGGCGGGGTGGCGGCAGCGCTGTCAGGCGACCCCGAAGAGATCGATCTGCACCTGGCCGACACGCTCGCGGCGGGAGCTGGTCTCTGCGATGTCGATGCGGTGCGAGTTCTGGTCGACGAGGGACCGACTCGGGTTGAGGACCTCATCGCAATGGGAGCGCAGTTCGACCACGATTCGGAAGGCCGCCTGGAGCTGGCGCGTGAGGGAGGACACTCGGTGGCGCGGGTTCTCCACGCCGGGGGCGCCGCGACCGGACTCGAGATCGAGCGTGCGTTGGTCGAGGCGGTTCGCAGTACGGCGGCGGTGCTCCACGAGCGGGCGTTCGCCCTCGATCTGTTGGTCGAGGACGGCCGCTGTCGTGGCGTCCGAGCGCTGGACGCGACCGGCGCGAGCTTCGAGGCGCGTGCTCGACACACCGTGTTGGCCACCGGCGGTGCGGGTCAGCTCTTCGCGGTGACCACGAACCCGCCGGTTGCCACCGGCGACGGTGTGGCGATGGCGATCGCTGCGGGCGTTGCCGTGGCGGATCTCGAGTTCTTCCAGTTCCACCCCACCGCGCTTGCTCACCAGTCGATGCCCCGGCCGCTGTTGTCCGAAGCTCTCCGGGGGCACGGCGCGCTCCTTCGAGACAGTTCCGGCGAGCGCTTCGTGGACGAGTTGCTTCCTCGTGACGTGGTCTCGCGAGCCATCACCTCGGTTCTGCTTGATCAGCGGGTTGACCACGTGTGGCTCGACGCGACAGGTCTCGACCACTTCGCCACCCGGTTCCCGACCATCGCCGCCGACCTGGCTCGAGTCGGGTTGGATCCCGCGACCGAGTGGCTGCCGGTCGCTCCCGCGGCTCATCACCAGTGCGGTGGGATCGTTACGGACCTCAACGGCGCCACGACGTTGCCGGGTCTGTGGGCGTGCGGCGAGACGAGCTGTACCGGTGTACACGGCGCCAACCGCTTGGCAAGCAACTCCCTGTTGGAGGGAATGGTTTTCGGCGCCCGTGTGGTCGAGGCAATCGCCGCGGGTTCCGACGGTCCGGATCCGACCGGCGCGATGCGAGCTGCACTCGCCGCGGGGGAGGAGGATCTCGTCATCGGGGGGCGGCGCCTCCATGTGGGGCCGCTTCCCTGGGGACGCGACGCCCGGATCTCTCGACCCGAGGTGGCGGCACAGCGCGAGCGGCTTCAACGAACCATGACCACCATGGCCGGTGTGCTTCGGAGCGCGGAGAGCCTCGGTGCCGCGATCGACGTGGTGGAGTCGATAGCGGCACGCCTGCCGGACCAATCCGACGACCCACGGACCTGCGAGCTGGTGAACCTGGTACGGGTCGGACACGTGCTGCTGGCGGCGGGGTTGGCCCGGACCGAGAGCCGTGGCTCGCACACCAGAACCGACTTCCCTGATCTGTCCGAGGACTTCCGGTGCCGGCTGGTTCTCGGGGGCTGACGAACCACGCGATGCCTATAGTGCGTCGGTGGCCTCCACGCTCGAGTTGATCGCAGTCCACCGTCGAGCGACTGCGGATCTGCTCGATGGTCTGGGCGACGACGAGTGGTCGGCCCCCAGCCTCTGCGACGCCTGGAGCGTTCGGGAAGTGGCCGGCCATCTGATCTCGCCATTTGTTGTGTCCGTCCCCAGAATCCTCTTGCTCTCGATCCGCCATCGCGGGCCGAACGCCGCGATGCGTGAGCTTGCGCGGGACCTCGGTCGTAGACCGAGGGCGGAGTTGGTGGCCACTCTGCGTGAGAATGCCGAGCATCGGTTCAAGCCGCCGGGGCTCCCACATGAGGCCCCGCTCACCGACATCGTCGTGCATACGCTCGACATCACGGTGCCGCTGGAGCGGCCCGTCGTGTCCGGCCCGGACGCACTGCAGGTTGTGTTGGACTTCTTGGTGAGTCCTGTGGCCACCCGTGGATTCCTCCCACGGGACCGCGTTCGGCGGTTGCGCCTCGTGGCCACCGACCTCGGCTGGACCCACGGTGAGGGGCAGGAGGTGTCGGGCCCGGGGTGGGCGTTGGCGTTGGCGTTGACGGGTCGACCCGCCGGTCTCGACCACCTCGAGGGCGAGGGAGTGCCGGCTCTCCGCGACCGCGTCGTGCGATAGGGGGAGGCACCGTCGCTAGCGTGCCGTGGATGTACGTGGAGCCACCTGTCCATGTCGTTCGCGAGGCGGTCGCGCGGGCGATCGCCGAAGACCTGGCCCCCATCGGCGACGTCACCTCCGCGTTGTTGGACCCGACGGTTGTCGCTGAGTGCCGGGTCGTCGCCCGTGAGGCCGGGTCGGTCGCGGGCACGGCGTGTGCGGTCGAGGCGTTCGCTCAGATCGATCCTGCCGTCGAGGTGACGTTGCAGCACCGCGACGGGGACCGTGTCGAACCGGGCGACGTGCTCGCGAACGTGTCTGGACCGCTGCGGTCGATCCTCACCGCCGAGCGCACGGCGTTGAACTTCCTCGGCCACCTCTCGGGCATCGCCACGCTCACCGCGCGCTATGTGGCCGCGGCAAAGGAGGGCGGCCGGGCGCAGGTGTGGGACACCCGCAAGACCACACCAGGGCTACGCACGCTCGAGAAAGCTGCGGTGCGAGCCGGTGGGGGGCGCAACCACCGAGGAAATCTCTCGGAGTGGATCCTCCTGAAGGACAACCACATCGCGGGAATCGGGATAGCCGAAGCCGTGCGCCGAGCGAAGGATCTGTGGCCTGCCCGGACCGTTCACATCGAGTGCGATCGCCTGGAGCAGGCCCTCGAAGCCGTCGACGCAGGCGCCTCCGCGGTGCTGTTGGACAACATGACGCCCGAGCAGGTTGCCGAGTGTGTCGCGGCGGTGCGCGGCCGTTGCCTGCTGGAGGTTTCCGGAGGGGTGACCCTCGAGACGATCGCCTCCTACTCGGCCACCGGGATAGATCTCATCTCGGTGGGTCGCATCACGAACTCGGCGCCGGTGCTCGATGTCGGACTCGACATCTGACCCCTGCTCCACAGCCCTGACAAGATGACGGGCCATGACCATCGAGCCGGTGCAGTGCCTCAGCGTGGTGATGCCTGCATTCAACGAGCAGGCCACCATCGCCGAGATCCTCGAACGGGTGCTGGCGTCGCCTTGGACTGCCGAGGTGGTCGTCATCGATGACGGCTCGACCGATGACACGGTCGAGATCGTCTCGAAGTTCACAGCGACCGATGACCGTGTCCGGCTGGTTCGCCAGCCGCACAACCAGGGTAAGGGCGCCGCACTGCGTCGTGGCTTCGTGGAGGCGAGGGCGGAGGTGGTCATAGTTCAGGACGCGGACCTGGAGTACGACCCCGCGGAGTACGGCCAGATCCTCCAGCCGATCCTCGACGGCCGTGCCGAGGTCGTCTTCGGCTCCCGCTTCGTCAGCGGAAGACCGCACCGGGTCCTCTACTTCTGGCACTCGCTGGGCAACCGCCTGCTTACGACGGTGTCGAACATGTTCACCAACCTGAACCTCACCGACATGGAGACCTGCTACAAGGCGTTCCGACGAGAGGTCATCCAGAGCATCGAGATCGAGGAGTCCCGGTTCGGCTTCGAGCCCGAGATCACCGCCAAGGTGGCAGCGGGAGGCTTCCGGGTCTACGAGGTGGGCATCTCGTACTCGGGTCGCACCTACGCGGAGGGCAAGAAGATCGGATGGCGCGACGGAGTGCGTGCCTTCGTATGCATCGTCAAGTACTCGACGCCGGGTCGTCGACTTCGCGGGAGGTGCTGAGGTGTTGTTGGTCATTGATGTCGGCAACACGCAGACGGTCATCGGCTTGTACGGGAACGGAGCGCAGAGCCACGAGCTGACCGACCACTGGCGGGTCGCGACCAAGGCCGAACGAACCAGCGACGAGCACGCGCTGTTGATCCAGGAGTTCCTCGCGTTCGCGGGCCACAACTGGAAGACGGCGATCGGTGGTGTTGCGATCTCCTCAGGGGTACCGACCGTCACCTACGAGCTACGTCGCATGTGCGAGCACTACCTCAGCATGGAGCCGGTGGTGCTCGGAGCGGGGGTCAAGACCGGCATGGCCGTCCTCTACGACAACCCCAAGGAGGTGGGCGCCGACCGCATCGCCAACGCTGTGGGGGCGTTCGACCTCTACGGCGGCCCGACGATCGTCGTGGACTTCGGCACGGCGACGACCTTCGACGTGATATCGGCGAAGGGCGAGTACCTCGGCGGCGCGATCGTTCCGGGTATCGAGATCAGCCTCGACGCACTCTTCGGTCGTGCCGCGGCGTTGCGGCAGGTGGAGTTGATCGAACCCCGCTCGGTCATCGGCAAGACGACGGTCGAGTCGATCCAGTCCGGCACCATCTACGGGTACTCGTCGCTCATTGACGGGATGTGCGAACGCATCGAGGAGTACACCGGTGACGCAACCGTGATCGCAACGGGTGGGCTTGCGGATCTCATCGCCGACGTGTCGGAGTCGATCGAGCACGTTGAGCCGTGGCTGACCCTCCACGGCCTGCGCCTCATCTGGATCAAGAACCAGTAGCCAAGCCGGCGACACCATCGACCCACCCCTGAACTGGGCGAGAAGGAAGCCCGAATCGGTGGTGGTTGCGGCCCGGTTCGGGGGTGGGGCTCGGAGCCTCAGCGGGCGGCCGTCAGCGGGCGGCTGTGGGGTGGGCGGCAGCCGCTTCCACTGAACGCACCAGGTGCTCCGATGCGGCCAACAAGGCCGTCACCCCGGGGCTCGGCGGTAGATCCCCCAGAGCGACCGCAGCCTCACCGGCCAGACGGCGTGCCTCGCCGATGGCATCGTCGAGCGCGCCGGATCCGCGCACCAACGCCGCGGCGCGGGCGCAGTCGGAGTCGGTCATCGATGCGTTGAGCAGCGAGGACAGCTCACCGCCTGGATCGGCGGCGAGGTGTCGGAGGACCGGGAGGGTGTAGACGCCTTCGGACATGTCGTGGCCGGTGGGCTTTCCCATGTCCGAGTCGTTCGACACGAGGTCCAACACGTCGTCGACCACCTGGAACGCCGTTCCGTAGGCACGTCCGAACGCGGTCACCAACTCGATGTGCTCACGCGGAAGCCCGGCCACGATGCCGCCCACTCGGCAGGAGGTGGCCAACAGTGCGGCGGTCTTGCCGTCGATGCTCGCCCAGTAGGCGGCCTCGCTCCGCTCGAGATCGTGAAGGTGCTGCATCTCGAGCGTCTGGCCCTCCACGAGTCGACTGATGGTCGCGCCAAGGAGAGCGGCGACCTCGACGCCGAGAGATGCAGCGATCTCCGATGAGCGGGCCAGGAGGAAATCACCTGCCAGGATCGCCCGGTGGTTGCCCCACAGCTCGTTGACGCTCGCCACGAAGTGTCGGCTGGGAGCTGCGTCCATCACGTCGTCGTGGTAGAGCGAGCCGAGGTGCACCAGCTCGACGGCCGCTCCGCCTCGGATCACGTCGAGCTTTGCGGGCTGATCGGTGGCCAAGCCCGTGGCGGCCGCGGCTATGCAGAACCCGGGCCGGATGCGCTTTCCGCCTGCGGTGATCAGGTGGGAGGCGATCTCTGTGAGGAACGGGATGCGGGAGTCGACCGATGCTGCCAACTCGGTGTCGACTCGGCCCAGGTCCCCCGCCATCGAGGGCAGGATGTCGAGGGGGTTGCGGCCACGCGTCATCGCCCGACGATACCTGCCCCCACTGTGCGGTCCCCAATGGGAACGGTCCCCGCTGCGCTGCTGTGACGGGCGTCTCGATGGACACGGGAAGCTCAAAGCTGAGCGCGATGTTGTCAACATCGCGGCCGGTGAAGGCCGGGCGTCGGTTCTGCAAGGCCACGGATAGACTGGCTCCACGAGTTCCCAGGAGGGTCTCACGTGTTCGAACGTTTCACAGATCGTGCTCGGCGGGTTGTCGTCCTCGCGCAGGAAGAAGCCCGGTTGCTCAACCACAACTACATCGGCACCGAGCACATCCTGCTCGGGCTGATCCACGAGGGCGAAGGCGTCGCGGCCAAGGCGCTCGAGTCGCTCGGCATCTCACTCGAAGCGGTGCGCCAGCAGGTCGAGGAGATCATCGGCCAGGGTGGATCGTCACCCTCGGGCCACATCCCCTTCACTCCCCGCGCCAAGAAGGTGCTCGAGCTGTCGTTGCGTGAGGCTCTACAGCTCGGCCACAACTACATCGGCACCGAGCACATCCTGTTGGGACTCATCCGTGAGGGTGAAGGCGTCGCTGCTCAGGTGCTGGTGAAGCTCGGCGCGGACCTCTCCCGCGTCCGCCAGCAGGTCATCCAGCTCCTGTCGGGCTATCCGGGCCCCGCGGGCTCGGGCCAGCCGGCTCCCGGTGGCGAGAAGACCACCACCGGCGGTGGTTCGGGCGATGCGGCATCGGGTTCGCTCGTGTTGGACCAGTTCGGCCGCAACTTCACCCAACTCGCCCGCGAGAAGAAGCTCGACCCCGTGATCGGCCGTGCCCGCGAGACCGAGCGCATGATGCAGGTCCTGTCGCGGCGCACCAAGAACAACCCCGTGCTCGTCGGCGAACCCGGCGTCGGCAAGACCGCCATCGTCGAGGGGCTCGCCCAGTCCATCGCCGAGGGCAACGTCCCGGAGACCCTCCAGAACAAGCAGCTCTACACGCTCGACCTGGGCGCGCTGGTGGCGGGCTCCCGTTACCGCGGAGATTTCGAGGAGCGCCTGAAGAAGGTGCTCAAGGAGATCAAGACCCGCGGCGACATCATCCTGTTCATCGACGAGATCCACACCCTCGTCGGCGCCGGCGCGGCCGAGGGCGCCATCGACGCGGCGTCGATCCTCAAGCCGATGCTGGCCCGCGGAGAGCTCCAGACCATTGGTGCCACCACCCTCGACGAGTACCGCAAGCACCTGGAGAAGGACGCGGCGTTGGAGCGTCGCTTCCAGAAGGTCGTGGTGGAGGAGCCCACCGTCGCCCACACCATCGAGATCCTCAAAGGCCTGCGCGAGCGTTACGAGCAGCACCACCGCGTCACCATCACCGACCAGGCTCTCGTGGCCGCGGCGAACCTCGCCGACCGCTACATCTCCGACCGCCACCTGCCGGACAAGGCCATCGACCTCATCGACGAGGCCGGGTCGCGGCTGCGGATCCGCCGCATGCAGGTGCCACCCGACTACCGCGAGCTCGAGAACGAGATCGCCGAGGTCACCCGCAAGAAGAAGGAAGCGGTCGAGAAGCAGGACTTCGAGGAAGCCGGCCGTCTGCGCGACCGTGAGAAGGAGCTGTTGGGCCAGAAGGAGCACCGCGACGCCGACATGAAGGCCGCCGGCGTCGATCTCTTCGACGAGGTCGACGAGGAGGCGATCGCCGAGGTCCTGTCGCTGTGGACCGGCATCCCCGTCTACAAGCTCACCGAGGAGGAGACGGCGAAGCTGCTCCGCATGGAGGACGAGCTGCACCACCGGGTGATCGGCCAGAACGAGGCCATCAAGGCGGTCAGCCAGGCAATTCGCCGCACCCGCGCCGGCCTGAAGGACCCCAAGCGCCCATCGGGCTCTTTCATTTTCCTGGGCCCCTCCGGTGTGGGCAAGACCGAGCTTGCCAAGACGCTCGCCGAGTTCCTCTTCGGCGACGACTCGGCGATGATCACGCTCGACATGTCCGAGTACATGGAGAAGCACACGGTGAGTCGTCTCGTCGGCTCTCCCCCCGGCTACGTCGGCTACGAGGAGGGCGGTCAGCTCACCGAGGCCGTGCGCCGCAAGCCGTTCTCGGTCGTGCTCTTCGACGAGATCGAAAAGGCGCACCCCGACGTGTTCAACACGTTGCTCCAGATCCTCGAGGAAGGTCGCCTGACCGACAGCCAGGGCCGCTCGGTCGACTTCCGCAACACGGTGCTCATCATGACCTCGAACCTCGGCACGGCGGATCTCCGCAAGGCCGTGGTCGGCTTCTCCAAGCGTGACGAGGCCGTCACCTACGAGAAGATGAAGGAGAAGGTGCAGGAGGCACTCAAGACGCACTTCCGCCCCGAGTTCCTCAACCGCATCGACGAGACCATCGTCTTCTCCGAGTTGTCCAAGCCCGAGGTCACCCAGATCGTCGACCTGATGATCAAGCGGGTCGCAGATCAGATGGCGGGCCAGGGAATGGGCCTCGAGGTCACCGAGGCCGCCAAGGTGCTCCTCGCCGATCGGGGCTACGACCCTACGTTGGGCGCCCGGCCGCTGCGTCGTGCCATCCAACGTCTGGTTGAGGACCCGCTGTCGGAACGCCTCTTGTGGAAGGAGTTCCGCGCCGGGCAGATCGTCCTGGTCGACGTGGGCGACGATCCCGAGAAGCCGGGTGAGCAGCAGATCGTGTTCTCGGCAACGGAAGGTTTCACCCCGCCGGCAACACCCGAGGCCGAGCTTGCCGGCACGGGCACCGTCACCGGTCCCGCGCCATCCGACATCACCGAAAGCTGACCGCGCAGCTGAACTCGCGGCTTCACCCCCAACCACGGTGGCGACCGTGCGCGGTGCTCGTTGCGGCGTTGGTGGTGGGGGTGGCCATTCTGGCGGGATGCAACGTGGCAGGTCGCGTCGATGTCAGCGTGCACGATGACGGTTCCGGCACGGTGAGCGTCGCCGTCGGTCTCGACGACGCCGCGCTGGCGCAGCTCGGCGATCCGGAGAAGGTCGTTCGCACCGAGGATCTCACCGAGGCGGGCTGGAGCGTGAGCCCCCCCGAGCGACGCTCGAATCGAACCTGGATCCGTGCCTCCAAGCCCTTCCGCTCCGCAGCAGATCTTGGCAACGTGATGGACGAAGTTGGTCTGTTCAGCCGGTGGAAGCTGTCGGTCGAGGACGGCTTCGGCTCCACCACGTGGAAGGTGACGGGCCGAATCGATGCACGAAGCGGCATCGAGCAGTTCTCCGACGACCAGCTCGCGGCGGCGCTGGACGGATTGTCGCTGGGGATGACACCTGAAGAGGTTCAACGGCGGTTGGAGGAACACGGGCCGCTGGGAGTGGATGTCTCGGTCCATCTCCCCGGGTCTACCGACGACCGCACCAGGTTCTTGGTCGATGTCGCTGCCGACTCCCCCCAACAACGGGTCTCGGTCACCTCCGAACGCTTCTCCGGTGCCCCGACCCGCTGGTTCGCCTTGGGTGGGGTCCTGATGGCCGGGGCGGCGACTCTGGGCGGGGTGGCCCACTTCGCTGTCACACGCCGTCGCTACCGTCGGCGTCGATGACTACGGCTGCAATCACATCAAGATCCCGTTCCCGGTTTCGCTGTCTCGCCTGCGGCGACGTGTCGCTCAAATGGGCGGGCCGCTGCGGAGGCTGCGGTGAGTGGAACACGCTCGAAGCCGACTCGGCCACTGTGGGCTGCGACTCCGCCAGGGCCACGGCCTTGGCGCCGGCGAGCCCGGCGAGACCCATCTGCGAGGTGCCGGTGGAGGCGGCCGAACCCGTTCCCACGGGGATAGCGGAGCTCGACCGGGTGCTCTGCGGTGGGCTGGTCCGAGGATCGGTCACCCTGATGGGAGGTGAACCGGGCGTCGGCAAGAGCACACTGTTGTTGCAAGTGGCCGGTTCGCTGGCCGAAGCGGGTCTGAGGGTTCTGTACGTCACCGCCGAGGAGAGCGCGCAGCAGGTTCGCGGGCGTGCCGAGCGGCTCGGCGCCGTGTCCGATCAACTCTACCTGGCAGCCGAGACTTCGCTGCCGCACCTGTTGGGCCACATCGATGCGGTCGAACCGTCGGTGGTGATCGTCGATTCGGTGCAGACCGTTCACGATCCCTCGACGCCATCCGCGGCGGGATCCGTTGCCCAGGTGCGCGGGGTCACCTCGGCGCTCGTGAGGTTGGCGAAGGAGGCGGACGTGACGGTCCTGTTGGTGGGTCACGTCACCAAGGACGGAGCTCTGGCCGGCCCGAGGGTTCTGGAGCACATCGTCGACACGGTCGTCTCCTTCGAGGGTGACCGCCACCACAGCCTCCGGCTTGTGAGGGCCACCAAGCATCGCTTCGGGTCCACACAGGAGGTCGGTCTCTTCTCACTCGGCGAGGCGGGGCTCGATCCCGTTGCGGACCCGTCGGGGGTCTTCCTCGCCGATCGTCGTAGCGGCGAACCAGGCTCGGTTGTCGTCCCCACACTGGAAGGCCGTCGTCCATTGCTTGTGGAGTTGCAGGCCTTGGTCGCGAGCACCAGCGCCACACACCCCCACCGCAGCTCCCATGGGGTGGACGCCGCGAGGGTGAGTTTGTTGCTGGCGGTGCTCGGTCGCCGACTCGAAGTTCCCGTGCTCGGCTCCGATGTCTACGTGATGGCGGTCGGCGGGGCGAAGGTTGTGGAACCCGGCGCTGATCTGCCGATCGCTCTCGCGGTGGCGTCGTCGGTGACGAACCAGGCGTTGCCCTTCGACATGGTGGCCTGTGGCGAGGTGGGCCTAGGCGGTGAGCTACGGGCGGTGACGGGTTTCGATCGCCGCCTCTCCGAAGCGGCACGGATGGGCTTCAGCCGCGCCATCGTTCCGACGTCCACCCCTGCGGTCGACGCCTCGATCCGGCTCTGCCGGGTCGATTCACTCCACGAAGCGCTCCTGTTCCTCGACCGCGAGACACCTGTCGGCCGATAGTGTGAACCGATGGCACCCCGGCGTTCGAAGGCTCTCCTCGAGGCTCTGGCGACCGTCGCGCCAGGAACTCCTCTACGGGAGGGGCTGGACCGCATCATCAAGGCTTCGATGGGCGCGCTCATCGTGGTGGGTGACGGCCCCGAGGTGCTCAACATCTGTTCGGGAGGCTTCCTCCTCGACGCGGCGTTTTCCCCCCAGCGCCTTTCCGAGTTGGCCAAGACCGACGGCGCGATCATCCTCGCCCCCGATGTCAGCCGCATCGCCCGCGCGAACGTGCATCTCGTGCCGAACCCGAACGTGCCCACCACCGAGACCGGTACCCGCCATCGCACCGCGGAGCGCGTCGCCCGCTCCATCGGCGTGCCGGTCATCTCGGTGTCGGAGGACATGGCGGTGCTGACCGTCTACATGCACGACGTCAAGCACCAGCTCGACACGATCCCCGCCATCCTCAACCGTTGCAACCAGGCACTCCAGACCCTCGAGCGATACAAGGTGCGGCTGAGCGAGGCGGCGGTGTCACTAACCGCGTTGGAGATCGAAGACCTGGTCACCGTCCGCGACGTGGTGAGCGTGTTGCAGCGCACCGAGGTGGTCATGCGCATAGCCGACGAGATCGAGCGCTATCTCGTCGAGTTGGGCACCGATGGAAGGCTGGTGGGCCTCCAGCTCCGTGAGCTCATGGCGGGCGTGGAGGACGACAGACGACAGGTGGTGCTGGACTACTTCCAGCCCGACGCCTCTTGGAACCTGGAACAGGCCATGGCCACCTTGTCGGACCTCGAGACCGATCAGCTCCTCGACGCCGAGGTCGTGGCCGACGCACTGCACCTCTCGGGTGGCACCAGCGATCTCGACGGCAACCTCCAGCCGCGTGGCTACCGGATCCTGACCAGGGTGCCGCGCCTGCCCACCGAGCTCGTCTACCGCCTTGTCGATGAGTTCCACACCCTCGACAAGCTGATGCGGGCATCGGTCGATGATCTAGCGGCCGTTGATGGCGTGGGCGACCATTGGGCGGTCACGATAAAAGAAGCGCTCAGCCACATCGCTGAGACATCCATCCTCGATCGCTACAACTGAGGCGACAGATGCGCATCGTCTTGCCCAGCGGGACCCCTGCGGAGCTGGTTCGGCCCACGGGCCGGCCCACAAGGGGCCTCGTGCTGTGGCCCGACATCATGGGCCTTCGGCCGCTGTTCGACGATATTGCGAGGAGATTGGCCGACGACCACGGTTGGGTGGTCTGTGAACCGGAGATCTTCCCCGGACAGGCGTCGCTGGCATTGGAAGAGCGCTTCGCCGAGGTGCCGGGCGTCGATGAGCAGGCACGCATCGCGGATGCCGTTGCGGCCGCCGACGCGTGCGGCGTCGAGCCGGTGGCGGTCGCGGGGTTCTGCATGGGGGGCATGTACGCCCTCAAGTGCGCGGCCACTGGCCGCTTCGATCGGGCCGTTGGGTTCTACGGGATGGTGCGCCTGCCCGAGGGGTGGGATGGGCCGGCCCAGACCGACGCAATCGAGTTCGTCCGGCAGGCGGCGGTACCGGTACTGGGCGTCTTCGGCACCGACGACCCGTACTGCCCAACCCCTCATCTCGACGAGCTGGAGGCGGCAGGGGCGACGGTCCTGCGTTACGAGGGGGCCGAACACGGCTTCATCCACGATCCATCCCGGCCAACTCACAGGGCCGACTACGCGGCCGACGCCTGGAGTCGGTTCGCCTCGTTTCTGGCGTAGCGGGCTACTTGGAGCGGATCTCGAGTTCGCGACGCTTGAGGATGCGGTAGGTGCGGTCCTGCTGCTCGATCCAACCGAGGCGTTGGAAGTTCGAGATGGCCTTGTTGACCCGCTCGCGGCTGGCGCCGACGAGGCCGGCCAGCTCCTCCTGTGTGATCGGGATCTCGAACTCGTCCAGTTCACCCGCCAACTCGAGGAGGTGCTTGGCGGTGCGACCGGTAACGTCTAGGAAGAACGAGTCCGCAAGGGCCTCGTCCATCGCTCGTAGGCGACGTGACAGCATCGCTATGACGCGCCACAGCAGCCTCGGGTGGTCTTCCCACAGCACCTGGAGCGGCGCGTAGGGGATGGCGACGACGGTGGAGGGTTCGAGGGCCCTGGCCTCCGCCGAGCGTCCGAGGCCGTCGAAGAGACTCATCTCTCCGAAGAGGTCGCCGCGCTCCATGAGCGCGACCATCGACTCCCGGCCGTCGAAGCTCTTGTTGGAGATCGCGATGCGGCCGGTGCGCACGATGTAGAGCGCGTCCGCATCGGAGCCCTCCGCGAAGACCACATCGCCGCGCACAAGGTCGCGAGCGTCGGACGCTTGGATGATCTGGTCGAGCTTCTCGTCGTCGAGATCCTCGAACAGTTCGATGCTGCGGAGGAGTTCGCGATCGACCATCGGGGCGAGATGCTATCCCCGCTAGATTGCCCCGGTGCCAAGGCGACTTGAAGGCGAGGTGTGGACGATCGTCGTGGCCGGAGGTTCGGGTCGTCGCTTTGGTGGCCCCAAGCAGTTCGAGCCCTTGGGGTCATGCCGTGTGGTTGATCATTCCCTTGCTGCCGCAGCCGTGGTGAGCGCGGGCGTGGTGCTGGTGGCGCCACCGGGCACCCATGCAGAGGGTGCCCGCCATGTGGTGGCGGGAGGCGACACCCGATCGGCGTCGGTGCGAAGCGGACTCGCGGTCGTACCTGCTGAGGCGGCCGTGGTGGTGGTCCACGACGCGGCGCGACCGCTGGCCACCACGAACCTGTTCGAGCGGACCATCGCCGCGGTGCGTGACGGCGCAGACGGCGCCGTTCCGGCGGTCGCGATCACCGACAGCCTCCGTCGGAGGGGAGGTGGCCCGGTGGACCGTGATGGGCTGGTTGCCGTCCAGACACCCCAGGCCTTTCGAGCCGAGGTGCTGCGCAGCGCCCACGTCTCCGAACCCGACGCCACCGACGACTCGGCGCTGGTTGAAGCGGCGGGGGGAACGATCAGATTGGTGCCGGGCGAGAGGTGGAACTTGAAGATCACCGATCCAGAAGACTTGGCAGTGGCAGCGGCCCTGCTTGCGACGCGATCGTGAGTGTCGGCCTGCGTGTCGGCAACGGATTCGACGTGCATGCGTTCGTCGATGACGCCACGCGGACGCTCGTGTTGGGTGGAGTTGCCTTCCCCGCGGAGCGACCCCTGCTCGGCCACAGCGACGCGGACGTTGTCGCGCACGCCTGCGCCGAAGCGCTTCTCGGTGCCGCCGGGCTCGGTGATCTCGGGTCTCATTTCCCCGACACCGACGCGGAATGGGCGGATGCCGAGAGCATGACGTTGTTGGGTCGAGTCGTGGCGATGGTGCATGAAGCCGGGTGGGTTCCGGTGAACATCGACTGTTCGGTGGTAGCGGAGCGGCCGAAGCTGGCTCCGGCGCGTGTTGAGATGCAACGGCGACTTTCCGAGGTTGTCGGTGCTCCCGTGACGGTGAAGGGCCGCCGCGCCGAATCGCTGGGAGCGCTGGGCCGAGCCGAGGGCATCGCGTGTTTCGCAACGGCGCTGCTTTCCGATCGCGGAGGTGAGTGATGCCGGCACGGCGACCAGCCGGTGGACGACCTGGAAAGGGCGGCTCAGGGCGTGGGAGTTCGTCCCAGCGAGGCGCGTCGGGCGCCGGTTCTTCGGCCAGGAGCGGACGTGGGGGCGGCGCCCGTCGAGGTGGCGGGCCGGGTTCAGGAGGTGCCCGGGTCGGGGCACCGAAGCGACCCACGACGCCGAAGGGACTTGGCGGGATCCAGGTGGAGGGCCGCCAGGCGGTGAGGGAGCTCCTGTTGGCCGGAGTACGCCGTACCCATGAGGTGTGGATCGCGGAAGATCTCGATCCCTCCGAGATCATCGACGACATCGTGAACCTCGCGACCGAGCTCAGGGTCCCGATCAGAAAGGTGTCGCGACGCCGACTCGATGATGCGAGCACCACCGAGGCTGCCCAGGGCGTACTCGGTCGCGCCGCGGAGATCCCTGAAGCCGACTTGGCTGCGCTGCTCCGTCCGGATCCGGACGGAACCGCACCATTCCTGCTTGCGCTCGACGGCGTGACCGACCCAGGCAATCTCGGTGCCCTCCTGCGGACCGCGTATTGCGCCGGAGTCAGCGGAGTGCTGCTGCCCAGACACCGGTCGGTGCATGTCACCCCCACTGTTACGAAGGCCGCTGCCGGGGCGGTCGAACACGTCCCCATGGCACTCGTGGGAGGGTTGGCTTCGTCTATCAGCCAGCTTCGTGATGCCGGGATCTGGGTCGTGGGCCTCGACAGCGAGGCCGATCGATCGCTCTTCGATCTCCCGCTGGCGGGAGAGGCAGTCTGCCTGGTGCTCGGCGCTGAGGGGCGGGGTTTGTCGCGGCTGGTTCGACAGCGCTGTGACCTCGTGGTGTCCATTCCCATGCGGGGCCATCTCGGATCTCTGAACGTGTCGGTTTCAGGCGCGCTCGGGTGCTACGAGGTGGTCCGGCGACGCGCCTGAGCAGAGCCGTTTCGGTATCGTCAGGTGATCGTGTCGGCGTGTCGGAGATCTGGAGCGCTCCTGCTCGCGTTCGTCGCGGTGTCCGGGGCCGCTGGGTGTCGTGCTGAACAGGTCCGCGATCCGGTGCCGGATGCAGTTCGCGAAGTAGGGGGCGTACTGGGAGAGCCGGTGGACTACTTCGGAGTGGTGGCCTCGGTTCTGGCCATCGAGTCCTTTGATCAGTCCGGCGACGCCTTTCCGAGGTTTCGGGTCACGATGCGGTCGGAGAGCAACCGTTCGGCGCCATGGGTGAATCCCGAGGTGCGGGTTCGCTGTGACGAGTCCGATGATCGGGGTGAGTGGTACAAGGGGTCCACCTGGGAGTCGAATGGAATTCTTCCTGGCGGCGAGGTGAACGAGGGGCAGGTGATCGTGGGCTTTCCTCGGAAGGAGAGCGCGGACCTGTACCCGGTGCCCACCTGCACCAACGCGGCAATCCAGGTCATCGGAGTCGATCCGCTGGATCGCCGACGTTCGGTCGTCGGCACCTACGCGTTGGATCCGACAATGGTCCAGCAGGCGATCGACGCTCCCCAGGCTTGAGCGCGCAATGACACGACTTCCAGGGTCGGTCAGACGATCGGGTCACCCGGAAGTTCCTCGACCGGCGGGAGTGACCTGCTTGCTGCCGCACCCGATATTGCCGCTGCGACAATGGACAGCATCAGCAGGTACCGCTGACGAAGGATGTTCCGCCCGCAATCGGCGGCCACCTCTTCCACGGAGAAGTCGTCCCTGGCCACGTCCCCGGTATCGAGGCTCAAGGACTTCGTGTCCCGGGGGAGCAGAGCGGAGCCGCAGTTGGTCTGCCCGGCATGTACGTCGGAGGTCGCCAGCAGGAAGGCTGCCACACCTAGGAGTGTGGTGAGGCCGAGGAGGATCAGACGCCGGGTCGCCATGGTGATACCGACCGGCGAGGTGCCGGACGCGCCCGAACGGTACAGCGAGTTTGAGCCGAGGGCTGACGGGAGATCGTTCAGCCTGGGCAGACGGCCCCTGCTGCCTCAATCCCCCGGCCCCTCCTGCCTCAATCCGATTCGGCCCCTCCTGCCTCAATCCGATTCTTGAGGCATGGCGGTACGGTTTTCGGTCCTTGCTGCCTCATGAATGAGTTTGAGGCACAGCGGCCCGGCCTCTCCTGCCTCAATCCCCGGCCGCTCCTGCATGACTGGGGAATGGACTGGGGAATGGACTGGGCAAGGGGATGGCGGAATTCAGACGGTGGTGTCGGTACAACCGATGCGTGAGGATCCACCACCTGCGCCGGCGTTGTGTGCCACGAGACAAATGCGGTGGACTCCCGCCGGCGGAGCCGGGGTGGTGACGTGGAAGCCGTGGTTGGGCCCCACTCCGGGGAAGGCCACCGGAAGATCCGCACGATCCTGGTCGGCCGTGCCAGTGGTGGCTGGGTTCCCGTCCACGTACACGCTGACCTCAACCGGGTCGTCCGTCGCCCGGTCGATGGCCCAGCCGCGCGCGTGGATCGCTCCGTCCGCCATCTCGACCGAGTCGACGAGCCCGTATGGTCGGCTCGAAGCGAGTTGCTCGGCGCTCCAGGCGCCGGTCACGCCGGCGCGGAGCGTGGAGTAGGCGTTCTGCGCTGCGCCGTCGGGCGAGTGGAGCTCGAAGTGCAGGTGGGCTCCGGTGTTCTCGGCATTGCCCGAATCGCCCAGGAATCCGACAGGTTCACCGGCGCGGACCTTCTGCCCCTCACGGATGCCGTCTGCAAAGGCCTGCTCGTAGGTGCCGGCGCCATCGTCGGTGCCCGGCCGGTCGTTGTTGAGGTGGATGTAGAGATACCGCCAACCCTCGGCATCGGTGATCGTCAGCGAGTTGCCCGACAGCCCCGATCCTCCGAATCGAACCGAGGTCACCGTGCCGTCGACAGCTGCAACCAAAGGGGTGCCCTTGGCGCCCATGAGGTCCTGGCCGGCATGGGTGCGCCCGCCCGAGCGAGGCGCGCCGAACGAGTCGGTGTAGTGGACGAAGCCCGCGACAGGGAAGGTGATGGCTCGCAACGGTGGACCCGCTGGCGGAGGGACCTTGCAAGAGGCGGTGACCGCGGCGGTTACGAGCAGGAGGAAGCAATACCGAGAACGCACGCCACGGAAGCATCGGCAGCCGTGGCGTGCGTTCTTGAGTGCTCAGGACACGAGAATGCCAGGCCAGACCGCCGGCGCGAGACCCAACATGGCGTCGTTGGTGGCCAACAGGTTCGGCAGTGCGGGGCCAGACCAAGGCGGGTAGAAGAACGCCCCCCTGTCGGTTGCGGGAGCAGAACCGCCGAACTGGAACGACCGGAGCGCGGTGATCGCCGCGCTGTCGGGGGCAATGCCAAGTGCCCGGCGTGCAGCCATCACGAGCCCGGTCGAATCGGGATCGGCGGTGCTCGACGCGTCGTAGCCCCATCCGCCTGAGGAGGTGCGCGCCGCCTCGAACCAGCCGTTGGGGTCGGTAGCGGTCGATGCACCTACTGCTTCCAGCCCGAGGACTGCCATCGCCGTCGAGTTCGAATCGGGGCCCGAGAAGGTGACCGGGTCGAAGGCGCAGGCGGCTGTCAGATCCGAGCGGTACGGCATCCAACTGCCGTCGGTGCACTGCTGTCCACGTAGCCACGCGACAGCGGGAACGTCGTCGATGCTGCCGCCGCCGGGGTTGATCGTCGCCGGGGTGGGGGTGACGAGGGACAGGGCAGCGAGTGAGATCCCCTGGCGGAAGGCACCGTCATAGGTCGCGTCCTGCGTCCCGAATCGACCGGCGTCGGGGCCGGTGGTTGCAATCGTGGCCTCCAGCCTGGCGACGAGGTCATGGGGACCGTAGGCACGGGGGTCGCCGCCGGTGGCGACGACCGCGAGGATGAGACGTGCCAGTTGCCCTGGCTGGTCGACGCCTTGGGCATCCATGACGAAGGAGTCGACCGACGGGACGAGGGCATCGACGGCGGCCTGCTGGATGTTCGCCGAGGTGTTGGAGATGCGCAGGCTGGTGATCGCGTATGCGGTGCCGCCGACATCGGGTTGGCCCGGCGTGAAGGTCGACTCGATGACGTGAGTGGTCGGGTTGAACTGACGCAGCAGCCAACTCACCGCGCTCTGGCGGGCCTCCGCTGTGGGGCTGAGGGTAGGTGGCGGTACGCATGCCGCGAGTAGTGACGTAGCAGCAATCACCATGACGGCGACTGCGGCTCTTGATGAGGTCCGCATCGGGACTCCCTTCGTTCGAGCCGCAGGATCCGAACGAGGCAGCCGCCCTGGGGGGCGACGTGCTCCGGTTCCGCATCCCACGACGGTGGTTGGAGCGGTCAGGGTTCGGCGATCCGGCTCGAACACCACCCGGGGTGGATGGTGTTCACACGGTTGCGGGACAGCGCCGGAATCTCACCGGCTTCTCCGAAGTCCTTCCCGTCGGGGAGCCGACCACAGCGGCCGGGCCGGCGTCAAATGCTCCGAGAGTCCTTCGGGAGAATCGCTCAGTTCGTCAATGCGGAAAACGATGGGGAGGCCGTGGGAGCCGTTGGGCTGCCCCCGCTGATGAAGCGCCAACCCTCGACGGCTCCGTCGGCCATGGCCCTGCCGGCGGGGCCGACGTTCGCGTAGGTCCAGTTGGACCCTCCGATCCAGTACGACCAGTAGAGGAAGCCGCCGCCAGACGGAGTTCCACATGCCGGGGCGGCAGGAGCGCCGTCGATCGCGCAGAGGAGCCCGCTCGCGTTGTAGCGGGGCTGTGCGGCTCCGATCCGAGTCGCGCGTGCCGAGAGCGCGGTCACCCCGCTGGAGCCCTGCGCGACCACGACGCAAACCACCGACGGGCTCGACGAGCCACCCGGGAGCTCCTGGGAGTCGATGACCACGGCCACACGAACCTGGCCTGGTCCTTTCGCCGGGCAGGTTGCCCAGTTCGTCGGGGGTGTCGTGGTGGTGGTTGCCGATCCACCGCCCCCGGTGGGTGGCGTGCAAGCGGCGAAGAGTGCAATCGCAGCACAGGCGGCTGCGCTGAACAGTGACTTGGCGGCGACTCGCATCGGGAGGTCCCTTCGTTCGAGCCGCAGGACCTGAACGAAACAGCCTCGAAGGCGTGCCCCGAATCCGTATCCCACGACGGTTGGTTGGAGCGGGCGGGCTCGGTGATCCGGCTCGAACACCACCACGATGGCTGGTGTTCACACGGTTGCGGGACAGCGCCGGAATCTCACCGGCTTCCCCGAGGATCCGTCCACCGCCCAGCCCACTACAGGAGGACCATGTTGGTCAAGAACTCCCGTCAATCCCCCGTTGCTGCTTCCAGGGTGGACGTTCCAGAGGGGCAACTCGTACGACAGTGCCGGCGACCCGGTCGTGGATTCCGCGTCCGAAGGGATCCAACAGTACGGGTACGTAGATGAACAGGGGCCACACGGAGGGGAGATAGGCGGTCATCGACTCCCACGAGCGCGGAGCGAGCCACGCGATCACCCATCCCACGTCTGTGACCAACCATCGGACCAGCGACCGTCGGAAGCCCGCAGGAGTGCCGTCGGCGGCTTCCAGGCGCAGGCCGACCAGCGCCTTGCCCGGGGTGCGGCCCCATCTGCTGTAGCAGCCGACCCAGAACAGGGCCACGAATCCCAGAGTGAGAAGCTGGGCGCCGCCGCTGGGCTGCATCTGTTCGACGATCCTGCCATCCCGCCGAACCTTGATCGTGTCGTGCCACGCCCAGGTGATCGTCGAGGCGATGACCATCAACGTGAGCCAGTCGAACACGCCGCTGACGAAGCGGCGCCCGTTTGGGCGAGGGGTCGGATGATCGGGGAGCACGACTGCGTCGCCGATCTTCGACGGGCGCCGCTCAGGCACCCGTGATGCCTCCATCGACGGGGATGACGGCTCCGGTGAGGTAAGCGCCGGCGCGGGACGATAGGAAGATCGCGGTGCCGGCCATGTCATCGGGACGACCGATCCGACCCAGGGGAACGGTGCGTTCGACGGCGGACCGTGTCGAGGGGTCGCTCAGAGCGAAGGCCATCATCTTCGATTCGAACGGACCCGGTGCGATGGCGTTGACCGCGATGTGCTCGCTCGCGAGGCGGAGAGCAAGGTGATGTGTGAGTTGGTGGATCGCCGCCTTGGAGGCGCTGTAGGGGTAGCTCTCGAGCAAGGGTGGACGCATGCCATCGACGGACCCGATGTTGATCACCCGAGCGGGGTCCTCAGGTGAGCCGGCGGCGCGGAGCTCGGGCAACAACGCGGAGGTGAGGTAGAAGGGACCCTTGACGTTCGTATCCATCACCTTGTCGAAGCCGTCTTCGGGGAAGGCCTCGATCGGCGCACCCCACGTAGCACCGGCGTTGTTGACGAGAACGTGGAGTCGGTCTGACCACAGCCGGACAGCCTCGGCCAGTGCCTGCGCGCCGGCAGCGGTGGAGACATCGGCGACCACGGTGTGTACTTCGCCGTCCGTGGACAGGTCGGCTGCCGCGGCCGCGAGCTGGTCTGACTTCCGGGCTGAGATCAGCACATCTGCACCCGCGCGTAGGAATCCGCGGGCGATCATGAGTCCTATCCCCCGCGACCCGCCGGTGACGACAACATGTTTGGCGGTGACGTCGAAGAGCCCGTCGGGCGTGGACGGCCGATCGTTCATCTGATGCTCCAGCGTGGTCATGCGCAGTCCAGTGACTGTGGCGCAACGGTGATGGCGAGCACGACGGTCGACGCGGCGTCCTCGTTGAGGGACCGGCCGATGTTGACCGCGATCGTCGGAAGATCGTCGCCGGAGCAGTAGATCGCGCTCGTGGCATGGCCCAGGCCTCGCGCCTCTCCGTCGAGGGGATCGAGCACGCTGTATTCGGTGACCAGGCGCCACCCGTTGTGGGTGAGGTGGCCGCGGTACCAGGCGGTGAGTTCCTCAACCGTCGCCGCCGTGGTGGTCCACCCGTTCAAACCGTTGGGAGCGAGGAGCTCTGTCGCATCGTTGGGAAGTGGGACGCCTCGGACCGGGGAGCCGAGCGTCATCCGACAACCCAGACCCGCGCACGTGGAGGCCCCTCCTGCTGTGGCGACCTTGCCGACGACACTCGACGTGGTGGTGGACGACACCGCCGTCTTCGACGACGACTCGGCCGATTCGTCTGGGAGAACCGAGGTGACGACGGCGGCCGAATCGGGGGTTACAGCTGGTGGCTCGGGCGCAACGGTCTCGTGCCGGGTTGATGGCGGCCCATCGGCTGACGTGGTGGGTGTCCGCGACGGCCTTGGGTGGGGTTGAACCGGGGTCGCGCCGCCGGTGTGGGGCCCGGGGGTGGCGACGCTGCGTTCACCTGAAGGGCGATCGGCCGCAAGATCCGACGCAGAGGAACTGGGTGTTGGCGCGGCGCCTTTGTGGGATCCCCTGGTCAATGCCCACCCGAGGAACAGCCCTGCAACGAAGATGAGGAGTCCACCGATGACGAGCTTGGGCCACAACGGAGGATTTGTCGGAGTCGGCGGTATCAAGGGGATCTCACCCTGACGGGGTGAGCGTGGTGCCGAAATCGATTGAGGGGACCCGCCGTTGTTGGTGACAGGTACTGGGATGTGCGGAGCGGAATGGGCGCGTCGATCCGGTACGGTTCGGCGCTCGACGACGCGGCGCTCGGGGTCGATGGCGGGTTCGGGGCCCTGCGACTCGTTGGCTGGATCCAAATGCGTCGGTGTCGGGATCTCGCCCGGGCGCTCGACTTGAGCGGTGGCAACGGTGAAGACGGTGTCGCAACCGGGACAAACGGTTCGTTGGATCGTGTTGGGAATGTCGCCGCCGAGGTGACAGCGGGGACATCTCACCCCGATCAACCCGAAACCCGCCGGAAGCGCGGAGCTTGGAGCAGGTGGCGGCCACTCGGCCGAAACGCGATCCGCGGTCACCAATTCCTCCAGCCCATCCCCCTGAATCCTGTTCGCGCGCGGGGTGCGCCGCAACCGCCTGGCAGAATCCCAACAGCCCGGGGAGGTTTCGGTGGATGCGAGCACGTCTGAGAACTGGGACATCGTCGTGGTGGGCTCAGGGCCGGGTGGCCTCGCAGCAGCGGCGTGTCTCGCAGCGGCGGGCCGTCGGGTGTTGGTGGTGGAGGCGCACGATGTCGCGGGCGGGAACACGCAGGTGTTCCGTCGTCACCACATGAAGGCCGACGGAGTCCGCGACGAGTACGAGTTCGACGTGGGTGTCCACTACATCGGTGACTGCGGCGCGGGCGGGCTGTTCCCGTCGATCTTCGCGAGCCTCGGCGTGGGTGAGCGGATGCGGTTCCTGCCGCTGGATCCCGACGGCTTCGACACGCTGAGCTTCCCCGACCTGACCTTCGTGGTCCCCGCGGGTTGGGACCGCTACCGGGAGCGTCTCATCGACGCGTTCCCCCAGGAGCGGGCCGGGATAGATCGCGTGGTCACGACGCTCCAGTCGGTCGCAGAGGAGGGCCGCGCTCGCGTGATCCCCGGCGTCGAGACCCCGACCTTCGACCAGTGGGCGTTCCGTCCGCTCTCCGAGTTGTTCGCGGAGGGTGAGCTCTCCCAGCGCTCGCAGGCGGTGTTGGACCACTGGTCGGGCCTGTACGCGGGTGCTCCCTCACAGACTGCCGTGGCCATGCATGCCGGGATCATCGACCACTACATGCGGGGCGCCTACTACCCCGAAGGCGGAGGCCAGATGATCCCGGCCCGACTCGTGCAGGTCATCGAGGCACACGGTGGTGAGGTGCGGACCCTGAGCCCCGTGCGGCGGATCATCGTCGAGGAGTGTCGGGCGAGAGGCGTCGAGATGGAGGACGGCTCGATCATCACGGCGAATCTGGTGGTGTCGAACGCGGACCACGCACGCACCGTGTTCCAACTCGTGGGTGAAGCCCACTGGGAGCCGGCGACGCTGCGCTGGACCCGGGATGCGGCGATGACCCTTGGTCTGGTCTGTGTCTACTTGGTCGTGGACATCGACCTGACGAGCGGGCCGAACACCAACTACTTCGTCTTCCCGACCTATGAGACCGAGGGGCTGTACGCCGGCCTCGACGAGGGCCGTCTCGACACCGACGCCGGCGTGTTCGTGTACCTGGCGATGGCATCGAGGAAGGACCCCGACAACCCGCACCTGTGCCCCACCGGCCAGACCAACCTCCAGATCATGACCCTGGCGCCGCGGGGAACGCAGTGGTGGGGCTTGGACTCGTCGCCCGGTGATGGCGGCCGCTATCGGCGGAGCCCCGCCTATCTGGAACGCAAGGCGGAGATCACCGACGCGTTGCTCAGTGCCGCCGAGCGTGTCTTGGCCGACCAACTCGGTGGCGCGTCGTTGAGGGACCACGTGGTGTTCGTGGAGACCGCGACCCCGCTGTCCCAGCAGCGCTACACGCGCTCCACAGGCGGGACCAGCTACGGGTACATGCACTCACCCGAGCAGTCGGGAATGTGCCGGCCCGCGCACCGCAGCGAGATAGACGGGTTCTGGTTGGTCGGGGCAAACACGGTGTCAGGTCACGGCGTAGCTGGAGCGATGGTCGGCGGTGTCAACTGCGCCGGCCAGATACTCGAGCGGCCGCTGCTGGTGGAGATGATCCTGGGTCACGCCCTGGTGGATCCGGCGGTGGTGCCGGCGGATCCAGCCGGCTTCGACCCGATCGAGTGGTGCCGGGGTAAACGTCTCCGTGAACGCCGGGCAGCAGGTCGGGCCGCTCGCGCCTCCCAATGACCGACCCACGCCTTCAATGGCGGTGTGCTCGCCGCGGGAACGGTTCCTCCGGACTGATGAGACAATCCCATGGAGACACCTGAGGGAGTCGTTGCCTGGATCGAGGCACGGCTGCGAGCGGCCGGCGATCCGGCGCGCGCGGTACAGGAGCAGCGATACCTGAAGTCGTCGCGGCCCTTCTACGGATGTGGAGTTCCTGCGGTCCGGCGTGTGGCGAAGTCGGCGATCGCAGAGTTCGGCATCGGGACAAGGGACGCGCTGGAGCCCGTGGTGGAAGCGCTGTGGGCGGGCGAGCCTTTCGAGAACCGCATGGTGGCCATTGAGATGTTGGTGCTACGCCTCGCTCTGTTGGGGCGCGATGACCTGCGGTGGCTACGTCGATGGATCGCCGCTGGTGAGACCTGGGCGTTGGTCGACCGGCTATCCACCGCAGCGGCGGGTGATCTGGTCTCCCGTGATCCGCTCGGCGCCGAGGTGGTTCTCGACTGCTGGGCGGTCGACGAGTCGTTCTGGGTGCGTCGGGCGTCGATGCTGGCGCTGTTGCCTTCGCTGCGGGTCTCCGACGACCGCTGGGGCCAGTTCTGCCGCTATGCGGAGGCGCTGATGGACGAGCGTGAGTTCTTCGTCCGCAAAGCCATCGGCTGGGTCACGCGGGAGGTGGCGAAGCGGCGCCCCGACACGGCCCGGCCCTGGGTCGAGGCCCAACTCGGCCGAATGTCGTCTGTTACTCGCCGGGAAGCCATCAAGTACCTGTGAGCTGAGCGCGCAACACCACCCGGCCCATTCTCAGCAGTCTGAGGCTGAGATCCCGGCCCGGCGCTGCTGGGAACAGGGTCGGCGCCCAGCAGCAGGAGTCGCCGCTGCCGGCCACGCTGCCGTTGGTGCAGGTGGAACCGGTGTAGTCGTGAGGGCCCGAGAACGTGGCACCCGACCAGTCGGCGGAGGTGAAGTCGATCCCCGCGTATTTCCCGGGCCGGCCCTGGGCCTGGGAGGTGAATCCCGGGAGCGTCGCGTCCGGAGGCGGGGTCGTCGCTGAGCAGTGCCGGGTCGCCGAAGTGAGCCCCAACCAGGCTCGAACGGTTGAACATGTCCATCGCGCTGAATCGACTCGGGACCGCCAACAGCAGGTCGGTGCACGTGGAGCCGGTCTCACCCGGGAACCAGGCACCATCGAGCGTCGAGTCCGAGATATCCACAGCGCACATCCCGATGTCTTGAAAGGTCATGCCGGTTGCCTGGGTGAAGGGCATCCTGACATCGGCGAATCCGTGTCGACGACGTCGCGCCGTTCAGGCGTGTTGCACCGGCCGGCCGGCAGCCGATGAATGCGCCCTGGATCGTGGCGTTGGTGAAGTCGGCTTTGGTGAGCGACAGGCCACGCAGGCTGAACATCTCGCCGGAGAGGACGCGCCGCCGTCTCGGCGCCGGACAGGTCGACTCCGCTGAGGTCGAGCCCACTCAGCGAGCAGTTGCAAGTGCTCGCATCGGGGCCGATGACCGGGGACTCTGGCAATGGGAGCCGATGCGACCCAGCCCACCCCCCGACGGGCCGGCACCACGACGCGCCCACCAGACCAACAGCAACGCTCGCGACGATGACTGCGGCAAGTCCCCCCTGCGTCCCATGCCGGCCGTAAGTAACGTGTCGTCACCATTGCGACTGGGTGAGCGGTTACGAGGGGACCGCGAGGTGACAACACAGCCGTTTCCGGATCGGCGAACCCTCCTGCCTCAAAGTCGGCCTTGAGGCGGCGAGGGCCGTGAACCGGTCCACACTGCCTCAAGAACGGGTATGAGGCGCATAGGGCCGGTCCCATCCACGAACCTGAACGAAATCGGGATCTGGTCAACCTCGCGGCTTGGAGGACCAGCGGAAGCGCACCGCCAGCGGTTCGTGGTCGCTGAGAGGCCGGCCGTCGTCGCGCTTGAAGTTGTCGGTCTCCCAGGTTCGGCTCAGTGGCTTCAAGGTCACTGAGTCGTTGTTGCGGAACGCGGCCTTGTCGATCCGGTCGGGATCGCGGCAGTCGAGCGGCTCGCACACATCGACCAGTCCTGTCTGTTCGAGGAACCGCTCCCAGATCGCCAGGTCGCCGGCACCTTCGGGATGCTCGGGGTCGGCATCGACATCGGTATGCAGGTTGGTGTCCCCGGCAAGGAGGATCGCCTTGTCGGCGGAGTGCTCCAGGATGAACTTCGCCAGCTGTTCGTAGTCGGCGGCCTGGAGCTCCTGGTCACGTGCCGAGCTACCCGCTTCGCCGTGGAGGTTGTACACGTCGAGCTCCACGCCGTCGGCCAACTCGGTGGTGGCGACGCTGAAGCCCTTGGTGGCGAGGCAGTCGCCCGCGCCGTGGTCGGAGCGGTCCATGCCGCCGAAGCAGCCGGTCCACGCCACACGGGTGACCTCGTCGAAGGACAGGCGCGAGAACCGGTTGAGCCCATCCGCGAGCAGTGCTTCCGGACGGTGGGGGTTGGATCCGAGGGGCTGGGTCGCGGGGGTGGAGCGATGGGGGAAGTCGGCGGCGGCCTCCAGGTCCTCGTGGTAGACGCGCAACGGAGCCAACGGGTTGGGCTCGGGGGTCTTCCACGACTCCTGGAGGAGCACAAGGTCAAAGGCGTTGAGCTTGGGCCCGATGATCGGGGTGTTGATTGCCGGCTCAGAACCCGACAGTGCCTCGGGAAGGCCTGCCACGTTGTAGGACAGCATCACGAACTCGCCCGAAGGGCCGGCCGTGGTGGCTGAGGTGGTGGCGTCGGATTTCGAGGCGTCGCCGTCGTCGCCACTGCATCCGGGGGTTCCGAGAGTGAGGGCGGCGAGGCAGGTCAGCAGGAGTGTTCGGCGCATTGGCATGAACCCTTGCACATCGGAGTCAGGCGGCCCTGGTGAACCGGCTGGGCGGATTTCGACCACTATGCGCCCACCGGTGATGGAGATGGAAGTGATCGTGGAGCGGTGCGCGTTCTTGGACGTGCACCGCGACACTGTGATGGCGTGTGCTCGAACACCCGACGGTCGCGGCGGCCGCAGCGAGGACGTGACCGAGTTCGGGACCACGACCTCGCAGTTGTTGTTGCTGGCCGACTGGCTGGCAGAGCGCAAGGTGACCTTGGTGGGGATGGAAGCGACCGGGGTGTACTGGAAGCCGGTGCACTGGGTGCTGGAGGCGTCGGTGCCGGAGGTGTGGGTGATCAACGCTCGTCACATGCGGAACCTGC